>NZ_JAXCWH010000007.1:0-405747 GCF_034045165.1 Massilia sp. CFBP9026 | reverse complement strand
GCATTGTTTGTGGAAGCCCTTAGGCATAACGCCACGCAGAAATGAGCATTAACACCCTCTGAACGCTCAGATGGTCGCGGCAATGTCTGCTTTGGGTCGACAGCGGCCCTAGGCAGAACGGCCGATATTGGCCCAGCACATCATCATAGGAAGAAGACATGAAGTGAACGTTGCGACGCTGTTTGTCCCCGACCGCTCCCGTCGGATCCGATCCTTCATGCCCTCTGCAAATTCCCGACCGCGGGGCAATGCTGTGCCAAGCGCAATGGCCGAGACTGTGCGAAAACAGACCAAATACTGAGATACTTGTCCTTACCGATCTGCGGCGAGATATCAGCCGCTCAATCAACCCGGACCTTGCTCAGCTGAGCGTAAGACTGCAGCACCACGACGCCGGGACTAACAGCATGGAGGGCCACAATACGGTTCTGAGGTTGCGCCCCAGTTAGGCCCAGAGAGGTAGTCACCGTGCTTGCAACGCCGGATGGAGTGATCTTTCTCAGCACACCCCTGGACCCAAGCTTGTAGAGGTTGCCCGCAGCATCGATCGCCATCGGGCCACCACCAGCGAAGAAGGCAGCATTGCCCGTGCCATCGATATCATTGAGAAAATCAAAGATCCAGTTCGTTCGGCCGGCAAGCGTCGTGACCGCGCCTGCAGGGGTGATCTTCCGGATCAGCATGACGTCGTTAACGTACAGATTTCCCGCGCTGTCGACCACGATGTCATCCGGCCCCATGAATCGTGCCTGCACGCCAAGGCCATCGACCGGGTTCCTCCGCTCGACACAGCCTGATCCCGGCGGAATGCCAGCCTCGCACCCACCTCCTGCCAACGTCGAAAACGTGCCGTCCGGGGCGATCTTGCGAACCTTCGATCCATCGGTCGCATAAATGGCGCCGCTTGGCGCGACTGCGAGGCGCAATGTATATGCGGTGGCGACACCAGAGGAACCATCGATCGCTCCTGTTGCTGCATCGTAAGGCGCGGTTTGCGTCAACGTGGATACCGTCCCGTCCGCTGCGATCCGGCGGATCGCGTAAGCAAGGGCGCCAACCCTGTCCACGACGTATAACACCCCGTCTGGCGCGTAGGCCAGTGAAATCGGTTCGTTCACCTGCGCGTGGGTCGCGATGCTGCCGTCAGCCGCCACCTTCTTGATTTCCGACACGGGTGATGAATAGGCGAGGTACAGTTTGCCGGACTGATCGAGGACGGAATCGACGGGGCGCGCACCGGCGAGCGTGGGTGGGTCACCAAAGACAAGCTGCCACGTAACCGGCAGGGTGACCCAGGGCACGGGCACGGGCGATGGCTTTACACTCAGCTCGACCGAACTCGAGATGCCGCCTGCGCTGGCCGTGATCGTCACCTTGTCCGCCGTCAAGTCCCAGGGAGCGGAGTATGCAGCGATCTGCTTGTCCGGAAGCGTGTACAAGGTGGTGCCAATACTGGCCGTCGGCGTCACAGACCAGGTGAGCGGACCTGTGACACCGGTCAGCGTCGGCGTAATCTCGACCGCCGCGCCGTTCGGCATCACCGAGGTCGCTGAAGAGGCCAGTGCGATCGAGGGCGCAGGGACCGAGGGTGAGTCAGGCGAGGTGTCGCGCCCGCCGCCACCGCATGCCGTCACGAGAACCACCGAGCACATCGCAAAAAGGCGCGCACCGATCATTGGATTACCTTCGTTATACGACGTTGCCATGCATTCTACACATGCGGTGCAGCGCAATATTCACGAAAACTCGCTCCGGCCCATCGCCGACCTTCATCACGGTTTTTCAGCAGGCGGTCGGCCTCAACCGTTCCACTTCCAGCCCGAACATCGGCCGCAGGCGGGTGCCGGCCACGTTGCCGAGGAATGCCACGACCAGCCACAGCCAACCGTGCAGACTGCCCGAGACAATTCCGCTGAAATAGGCGCCAATATTGCAGCCATAGGCCAGGCGTGCGCCATAGCCGAGCAGCAGTCCGCCGACGACCGCCGCGATCAGCGAACGCACTGGCAGCCTCCACACCGGCGCGTAGCGGCCGGCCAGCGCCGCCGCCAGCATCGCGCCGAGCACGATCCCGATGTCCATCACCGAGGTCACGTCCTTCCAGACTGGCGCGGCCAGCGCGGCGGCGTTGGCGCCGCTCGACCAGTATGTCCAGCTGGCGACGTCGATGCCGACCACGGATGCCGCCTTGGCGCCCCACAGCGCGAAGGCCGAGGTCACGCCCCATGGGCGGCCCGACAGGGCCAGGGTGGCGAAGTTGAGCACGACCAGCGCCAGCGCGCCGGCCACCAGCGGCCACGGACCGCGCAGCCAGCGCGCGCCGCCGGTCGGTTGCGACTGCCCAGTGACCAGGCGGCCGTGGCGGCGTTTCTCGACAACGACCGTGACGGCCGCGATCAGCGCGAACACGACCAGGTTCAGCGCCAGCGCCGGCGCCAGGCCCAGTTCCTTCACCGCCGACAGCGGTGGCAGTTGCGGCATCGCGGTCCAGAACGGCATATGGGCGGTGCCGATCAGCGAGCCGACGATAAAGAAGATCAGCGTGACGATCATGCGCGTGCTGCCGCCTCCGACCGTGTACAGCGTGCCCGAGGCGCAACCGCCGCCCAACTGCATGCCGATGCCGAAGATGAAGGCGCCGACGATGACGGACGTGCCGGCCGGCTGCACCAGGCCAGTGACCGGATTGCCGAACAGCGTGCCGCCGGCGAGCGCCGGGAAAAACAGCACGACGCCGACCGCCAGCATCAGCATTTGCGCGCGCAGGCCGGCGCCACGGCCGTCGGCGATGAACACGCGCCAGGCCGAGGTGAAGCCGAACGCCGCGTGGTACAGGGCCACGCCGAGCAGCGCGCCGACGATGTAGAGCGCGGCCTGGCGCGGGCCGACGACCTGCGTCAGGTACCAGGCGCCGAGCACGATCAATACGAATGCGACGCCGAACGGCCGCAGGTTGATGTCGGCGCGTCGTGCGCCTGACAAGGATGCTGAAATGGTCATGAGTATCGGAAAAGATGAGGCGGAACCGACTATTGTCTAACATCTTCGCGTTCCGTGCAGGCCGGCGTCCGGTTTACAATGGCGCCATGGCCGTCATCAATCCTCTCGAAGTCGAATTCAGCGCAATCCGGGCCCAGGGTCCCGGTGGCCAGAACGTCAACAAGGTCTCGTGCGCCGTCCACGCGCGTTTCGACATCGGCGCCTCGTCGCTGCCGCAGCACGTCAAGGAGCGCATGCTGGCCTCGAGCGACGCGCGCATCACGCAGGAATGCGTGCTGGTACTCAAGGCGCAGCAGTCGCGCAGCCTGGAACAGAACAAGGAAGACGCCCTGCGCCGGCTGCAGGAACTGATCGACAAGGCGTCGGTCGTGCCGGTGACGCGCCGTCCAACCCGACCGACGCGGGGCTCCCAGCTACGGCGGCTGGACTCCAAGGCGCGCAGCAGCCAGACCAAGGCGCTACGGGGCAAGGTCAGCGACTAGCCCGAATGCTCAGGCCTGTAGCGCGGCAAACCAGGCCGCATACGGCGTATTGGCCACCATCCGCCGATTGAAATCCGGCGCGCCATCGGTCCACCACACCGGTCCGCGCTCGCCAAGCGCGCGCTTGGCCTCGTCGACCGCCTGGCGCGCGGTCCGCTCGGCATTGCCGTCGCGCGCCTTCAGGGCGGCGCTGACATCCCGGCGCGCCTTCATGAGCCGGTCGACCAGCTGCTGGCGTTCGTCCGGCGCCAGATCGGGATTGCTGGTTCGCCAAAGGCGGCCCGAGACGACGAAATACCGTCCGTCGGGCGTCGTGGGATAGTTGGCGGGTGAAGGCATGGCTGCACTATACCCAAAGGGGCCGTGCGCAGCCGTTCGCTTCCTGCCATCCAGTCACGGCTGCAGGCCGTAGCGGTCGATGAACCCTTTGACGCCGCCCGGATTGGCGGCCAGCCAGGCGTTCAGCGCCGGCCGATAGGACTGGCGGAACATCAGCAGCAGGATCGCCGGCTCCAGCTGCCCATCCTTCGCCAGCGCCTGCATCTGCAGCAAGGCGGGGTCGGTCACACCTTGGCCATCGAGCGCCTTGGTCTCGTCCATGACCTTCAGGGCGGTGCGCCAGGCGCCCAGTTCGATCTCGTACGGCGACTTGCTGGCGGCATTCTCCGACTGGCGCTGGTTGGACTCGCTGATGCCAAGCAGGAGCCGCATGGCGTAGTTCGGGGTGTCGGCCTGGCCGGCGGCCGACTCGTCGATATGGACCATGAATTTGCCATCCGCCTCCTGCGTCACGCGCACGCCGCGCCTGAACGCCAGCGACTTCAGTGGCAGGCCGGCGGCGGCCCGCAGCCTGGCAAGCTTGCCCCAGCTCGGGCGCTGCGAGGGATCGGCCGCGATCGACGCATACAAGGCTGCTTCGGCCGGCGCGCGCTGACCCTGCGCCAGCAACGCATCCGACAGGAAGCGCCACGCCTGCGCATTATGCGGCTCGATCTCGGTGGCGCGCCGGAACAAGCCTTCCGCGCGCGGCCAGTCGCCCTGCACGAAGTAACAGTCCGCGGCGCCCACCCAAGCGCTCGACGCCTTGGGATCGGCCTGCATCGCGGCTTCGTACTTGAGCAGGGCCTCCTTCGGCTTGCGCTGCGCGAACAGGGCCGAGCCTTCGGCCAGCAGTTTCGCGGCGCGAGGATTCGGCGTGTGCAGGGGCGACACGCCGTCGTCGTCCAGCATCCGCAAGACCTCGTGCGCGATCGGATCGTCGGCGGCAAGCGTGGTCGCGCGCTCGGCCAGCGCGCGCGCCGTCTGGCGCGCCTGCGCCACCTCGTCCTTCGGGGCCACACTGGACAGTTTGAAGATCAGGCCAGCCTGCAGCGACACCGGCAGCGAGGCTTGCGGATCGGCCTTTTCGGCCGCCCGGTACTTGTCCAGCGCCTCCTGGTACTTGCCTTGCCCCTCGAGCACGTGGGCGTCGCGCACCAGCGTGTGGCAAGGTTCGCCGCACTGCATCGCGGCCATTGCGGCCGCATTGAAGAACGCCAGCAGCGCGGCGAGTGTCAGTACACGTAAGGATTTCATGGGATGGCCAGGCGACAAAAGCCCATATTACCGCGCCGCCCGGCCCCCATTGCTCACTGAATATCACCTGCCGGCCCGGCTCAGGCGCCGTGTCTACCCGTCATGCGATCCCACCCGTGACGCACGGCCGACTTCATTTTTTCCCAAGTCGACACGCCGCTGTGGCGAGAGTCCCAGTCGGTGCGCAGCTCGGGTTCGATCTCGTCCCACTGGCGGCCCATATACTTGCCGCTGCCCGCGATCTGCGACCCGTAGAGATAGGCCGGCGCGTAATCGTCGTACGCGCCGCCGCTCGCGCCATAAGTCAGCTTGAAGTGCTCGCGATAATAGATGTCGTCGTCGCTCATGGCGGCGCCGAGGCGCTCCACGTCCACCTCGGTGTGGCGCACCGTATCGTCGATCTGCTGCTGGCGTTCGCTGACCTGCTTGCCGATCGAGACCTCCTCGGTGATGCGGGCCGATTTCTCGACCACGGCTTCCTCGGCGCTCTCTCGCATCTCGATGGTCTGCTCCCTGAACGCGGCGGCGTCGCTCGGGCTGATCGGCTGGTCGACCTTGCGCCGCTGGACGTCGACGTGTTCTTCGCGCAGGCCGATGGTTTCGTGCACCGGGGTTTCGACGATACGCGAGAAGATGCGCATGCCGCCACGCTGGACTTCGCGCTTGCCGACCCGCAGCTGCTCTTCGACCACCGGGATGGTCGCGCTGGCCGAGGTGTCGCGCTGCATTGCCGCGCCCGCAGTTGCGCCCTGGCGCAGGCCGGACGCCGACTGGGCCGACAAAGTTCCTCCCGGCGTCGTGCCCTGCCTCGAACCGGCGCCGCCCGTCAGCAGCGCGCCCGGCGTGGCGACGCCATCCGAATGCTCGTCGATGTCGACCGGTCCGAAGGCTTCGACGACGTCGGCGGCGCGCTCGACGTCGGGCAGCGAATCGGCGCTCAGTGTCACCACGTGCTGGCCACGAGCGAGCACGCCCTCGTAGCGGCTCGCGTGGTGCTCGTGCGCGTCGCCGAACAGGTCCTGGAAGAAGTGCTTGATGCCTTTCCCCTTGCCTTCGGCAGTCGTGGCGCTGCCGGCAGCGGCATTGGCCTCGGACAGCCGCACGCTCTCGCGGCTGAAACCGGCAGACAGCAGCTGGTCGTACGCGCTTTGCGCGTCGGTGCGGTTGTCGAAAACCGCGACTAGCGTATGGTGCATGATGAGTCTCCTTTGGGTGATGACCTCAGGCGCCCGAATCGCCGGCCTCGTCGAAACGCTCGACCTCGACCCGTTCCGCCTTGAGCGAAACGGTATCGAGGTGACGCTCCTCGTGCCGGACCCGGGTGATGTGCAGTTCTTCCTTGATGCGGACCTTGCGCTCGACCACCAGCACCTCTTCGAGCACGGGAATGACCAGGGTGTCGCCCTCGTAGTGCTGGCCTGGCGCCTCGCCGGCGCCGACGATGCGGTCGACCGGGACGTGCCGGACCCGCAGCTCCTCGCGCAGCAGCCGCTCGTCGATGGTGACGGGATGTTCGGTGACGGTCTTGTGGACGCGCACGCCGCGGCCGGTATCGACCACGCGGGTGCCGACCGCGAGCTGCTCCTCGACGACAGGGATGCGCACGGCTTCCTGTTCGCTCGGCTCGGTAGGCGTGCTGGACATCGTCCGCTCCTTGGCAAGGCTGCGAGAAGAACGATCCAGCCTACGCCAATCCACGAACGGCATGCGCACCGTTGGCGTTCAATACTTGCCTAAAACTCCGCACGGTTGAGGCCGATTTGCACGATTCCTGTACAGGAGATAAATTCTTCCGCACTTGCCGCAATGGCGGCCTCGACGAGGAGAAGTGTATGCGCGTAACACCTTGCGAATCCCCCCCTGCCACCGTGCCCGAGGCCCGGCGCAGGCAGCTGCTGGCGCTGTTCGGCGCCGGCATCGCGGTCGCGTCGCTGCCGCAGACGGTCTTTGCCCAGTCCGCACCGACCATGAAACGCCTTGCCGCCGGCCGCAACTACGTGTCATGGCAATTTGGCGAACTCAAGATCGTCGCCCTGCGCGACGGCCATGTCGACATGCCGCCGGCGCGCCTGCGGCAAGTAAACGGCGAGGCGCTGGGCGCCCTGCCGCCGGGCATGCCGCTGGCCGACGGCAAGCTGCGGCTGTCGGTGAATGCCTATGTCGTGATTGAGAAATCCAGGGCAATCCTGATCGACACCGGCGCGGCCGACACCTGGGCCCCGTCGATGGGCCTGCTGCCTGAAGCGATGAAGGAAGCCGGCATCGACAAGGACAGCATCACGCAGGTGGCGATCACCCACACCCACCGCGACCACGTTAACGGTCTGATCACCGCCGAAGGCACCGACGGCTTTCCGAATGCGCAGCAGATCTACGTGCCAAGGGAAGAAATCGCCACGATCACCGGCCGGCTCGCCGTGCTGCGCAACCGCATCGTCCCGATCGATCACGACTTCGCGATCAGCGACCACGTCAGGGCAGTCAGGGCCGCCGGGCACTCGACCGGCCACACGATGTACGAGGTGCGCAGCAAGGCCGGGCGGCTGCTGTTCTGGGGCGATATCGTGCACGCGCCATTCGTCCAGTTCGGCCGGCCCGAGATCACCTGGGAACTCGACGAAGACCAGGCCTGGGCTCGTTCGACGCGGATGGAGGTGTTGAAACGGGCGGCTGGCGGCGGCTACCTGGTGGCCGGCGCCCACCTTGATTTCCCCGGCATCGGCCAGGTCACGCAAAGCGGCCAGGCCTACGCCTTCCGGCCGCTGGACTAGCGCCGCTCAGGCAGCAAGCCAGGCCAGCGCATCGCGTCCTGCAGCACGCCCGCTGGCGAAGCAGGCGGTCAGCAGATAACCGCCGGTCGGCGCTTCCCAGTCCACCATCTCGCCCGCCGCGAAGACGCCGGGCAGCGCGGCCAGCATCGCGGTGCGATCCGCCAGCGCATCGAAGCGCACGCCGCCGGCGCTGCTGATCGCCTCGTCGATCGGGCGCGTACGCAGCAACTTGAGCGGCAGGCGCTTGATGCCCGCGGCCAGGCGCGCGGGGTCGGCGTACTCGTCGCGCGACAGGCACTCGTGCAGCAGCCCGGCCTTGACGCCCTTGATGCCGAGCCGGCTTTGCAGATGGCTGGACATCGAGCGCGAACCGCGCGGGCGCGTCACTTCGTCGAATACCCTGTCTGCGTCGTGGTCCGGGGCCAGGTCGAGCCAGAGGGTGGCGACACCATCGCGCGCGATCGCGTCGCGCAGCGGCGCCGACAGCGCGTACACCAGGCTGCCCTCGACGCCGCCCGCGGTGATGACGAACTGGCCCTTGCGCCAGGCGATGTCGCCATCCTGGCCCTGGCAACCGGCGGCCACCGTGAGCAGGGGCGCGCCGGCATAGCGGCTGCTGAAATGCTCGCTCCAGCCGACATCGAAGCCGCAGTTGGCGGGCGCCAGCGGAGAGAGCGCAACCCCGCGCTCGGCCAGCAGCGGCTGCCAGGCGCCGTCCGAGCCGAGCCGCGCCCAGCTGGCGCCGCCCAGCGCCAGGATCGTGGCGTCGGCCTCGACCAGCCGCTCGCCCTCCGGCGTCGCCAGGCGCAGCGCGCCATCCTGCCAGCCGAGCCAGCGATGGCGCATGTGAAAGCGCACGCCGGACTCGCGCAGGCGGTGCAGCCAGGCGCGCAGCAGCGGCGCCGCCTTCATCTCTAGCGGGAACACGCGGCCAGAGGTGCCGACAAAGGTCTCGATGCCGAGCTCGTGGATCCAGGCGCGCACGGCGTCGGCGCCGAAGCCTTCCAGCCAGCGCGCCACCTCGTCCTGCCGCGCGCCATAACGCCCCACGAAATCGGGATAAGGCTCGGAATGCGTGATATTCATGCCACCCTTCCCCGCCAGCAGGAACTTGCGGCCCACGCTGGCCATCGCATCGTAGACGTCGACCTGCGCGCCACCCTGCGCCAGCACCTCGGCCGCCATCAGCCCGGCGGGGCCGCCGCCGATCACGGCGACACGCTTGGAGGATTTGGAAGACTGGCTCATGAAGATGCGAGGTAGGCAAGGAAGGAGCAGCATTGTAGTCGAGTTCGGGCAGCGAAAGACGATGTAAAGGATGCTTGACACGACGCTCCACCACGCCTACGATGTAAAGCATCCTTTACTCCACGAGGGCTGGACCATGAAGACGAACACATATGAAAAGCGGGTCGGCAAGGCTTACCTGCGCGAACTGGGCATCTCCTTCGCGGTGTACGCGGCGCTGCTGGTCGCGTCGATCCTGTACGGCCGGCCGATGGAAGAAGGCGTGCTGCGCACCGTCGTCCTGCTGTCGCCGATGCTGGGATTCTGCCTGATGCTGTGGGCCATCGCGCGCCACCTGGACCGGGTCGATGAATACGCGCGCCGCTTCCTGCTCGAATCGTTCGCGCTGGCCGCCGCGCTCACCGCCGGGCTCACCTTCAGCTACGGCTTCCTAGAGACCGCCGGCTATCCGCGCCTGTCGATGTTCGCGGTCTGGATGGTGCTTGGGGCGACCACCGCCCTGGTCTGCACGGTGCGGGCGCTGCGCCAGCGATGAAGAACCGCATCCGCGAGCTGCGCGCCGAACACGGCTGGAGCCAGGCCGACCTGGCCGAGCGCCTGGACGTGTCGCGCCAGAGCATCAACGCGATCGAGACCGGGCGCTACGACCCCAGCCTGCCGCTCGCCTTCGCCATTTCACGGTTGTTCGGCCTGCCGGTCGAAGCCATCTTTTCCCCCGATCAGGAGACCGCATGAAAAAAGCTTCCCTGTTGTTTGCACTCGCCGCAATGCTTGCCGGCGCCGCTTCCATCGCCCAGGCCCAAGTACAGGCGACGTCCCCGACTGCGCCGGCCGCGAACCGCTTCGCCGCCACCATCGAACCGGCCGAGCGCTTCGAATCCGGCGGCCTGCTGGTCGAACGCCACGGCAGCCGCGGCCGGCCCGTGATCCTGGTCCCCGGCCTGGCCAGCGGCCCCTGGGTATGGCAGGAGACGATCCGCCAGTTCAAGGACGAGTTCACGCTGTACGTGGTTACCCTGCCCGGCTTCGATGGCCGTCCGGCGCCAAGCGGATCGCCCGACTGGTCGCCGTTCGAGGGGGCCCGCGCCGCGCTACGCGGCCTGATCGCCGAACGCAAGCTGGACAAGCCCGTGATCATCGACCACAGCCTGGGCGGCACGCTCGCCTATGCCGTGGCCCAGGACCTCGGCAACGGCATCGGCGGCGTGGTGGCGCTGGACGGCCTGCCGGTGTTCCCCGGCACCGAGAACATGCCGCCGCAGCAGCGCCCGCAAGCGGCGATCAATGTGCGCAGCCGCATGGCAAGTAGCCAGCCGGAGGCCTACGCCGCTCAGCAGCGCCAGTACATGCGCGGCCAGGGCGTGCTCGACATCGGCAAGGCCGACGACATCACGCCGCTGCTGCTGCGCAGCGATCGCGAGGCGGTGGGCGCCTACGTGGCCGACCTGCTGGCGCTCGACCTGCGTCCCGGCCTGTCCAAAATCACTGCCCCGGTGCTGGTCGTGGCGCCGTTTTACCAGTACGATGCAGCTCAGGATGCGCTGACGGTGAACGACAAGGTCGAGCACTACCGGATGCTGGTCGAAGGAATTGCCTCGGTCGAGGTGGCGCCGATCGCGCCGTCGCGCCACTTCCTGATGATCGACCAGCCGCTGGCGCTGGCCGGCATCCTGCGCCGTTATCTCGACCGCCGTTGAAAGGAATCCGTTTCATGCGTCCTGCATCTCGTCCTGTATTCCACTGGATCGGCCAGTACCTGCTGGCCGCCGGCACCATGTTCCTGCTGCTGTGCGCAATCGACCTGATGCGCGGCGACAGCCTGGCCCACACCTGGGGCCCGACCCTGCTGTGGTCGCTTGCCGCGGCCGCCATCTTCGTCGCCGCGCGCTGGCGTGCGGCCAGCCAGGCGATCACCGACAATCGACGCTAAGCCCAATATTCTCCAAGTTGGGTCAAGGCCGGTGCCACCGGCCTGCGGGATACTGCCGCGTTGGCATCGGTGTACCTTAACTGCATGCCTTTGTCATAGCTGCAATATTCCGCTTGACATGCGGTGTAGCAGGAATATTCTTGTACACGCCAATGTGAACGATGGTGCCCGCTCGACGAGGTTAGCCACGATTCACCCGGCAGTCCGTTAAAACATCTTGGAGGATGTATATGTCGGTAATCAACCGGTCGTTCACGACCCGCAGGGCAATGCTGGGCGCGATCGCGACCAGTCCCTTATGGATGCAGTCCGCCTGGGCGCAGGCCAGCAATCTCAGGATCTCGCACCAGTTCCCCGGCGGCAGCATCGCCCAGGGCGATTTTCGCGACCGGCTGTGCCGCATGTTCGCGGCCGAAGTCGAGAAGCGCACGCGCGGCGGCCTGAAGTTCTCGATCCACCCCGGGTCGAGCCTGATGCAGCCCAACGCCCAGTTCGGCGCGCTGCGCAGCGGCTCGCTCGACATGGCCCTGGTGCCGCTGTCGTATGCGGGCAGCGAGGCGCCGGAAGCGAATATCGGGCTGATGCCGGCGCTGGTCACGTCCTACGATCAGGGCTATGGCTGGAAGAACGCCCCGGTCGGGCGCGAGCTGTCGCGCATCCTGAACGAGCAAGGCCTGGTGATCGTCAGCTGGATCTGGCAGGCCGGCGGGGTCGCCTCGCGCGGCGCCCCGATCGTCACGCCCGAGGACGTGCGCGGCCTGAAGGTGCGCGGCGGCTCGCGCGAAATGGACATGCTGCTGCAGGATGCCGGCGCAACCGTCGTCAGCCTGCCGTCCAACGAAATCCATAACGCCATGCGCAGCGGCGCGCTCGACGCGGCCCTGACGTCGTCGACGTCCCTCATTTCCTTCCGCCTGCAGGAGACGGCGCGCTCGCTGACCACGGCGCGCGGCGGCTCGTACTGGTTCATGTTCGAGCCGCTGCTGATGTCGCGTACCGTGTTCGAGCGCCTGGCCAAGCCGCAGCAGGAAGCCATCCTCAAGGTCGGCGCCGACCTGGAACAGTTCGCGATGAAGATGGCGCGCATCGACGATGCGGAGGTGGTGTCGGTCTATCGCGGCGTCGGCGCGCGCGTGGTCGACCTCAATCCCGACGCCCTGCGCGGCTGGCAGTCGGTGGCGCGCAATACGGCGTGGAAGGATTTCGCGGCGCGGAACAGCAATTGCGCGAAATTGATGGCCTTGGCCGAGGAGTCGATTGCGGCCTTGTGATGAAAAAGCCGGCCCCGGCTGAACCCGGGCCGGCCTCTTTCAACCGCCGGTGACCGGCGGGAAGAACGCCACTTCGGCGCCCTCAAGGACTGGCGTATCGGCGCCGCACATGACCTGGTTATGGGCCATACGCACCGCGCGTTCCGGCGCCAGGGCCTCGGCCCACACGCCGCCGCGTGCGCGCAGCAATTCGCGCACCTGGCCCACTGTCGTGACTTCCGGCGACAATTCCAGCTGTTCCTGCCCGGTACCCACTGCTTCGCGCAGCGCGGCGAAGTATTTCAAACTGATCTTCATGTCTTCCTAGTACTGTAGTTCGGCGAACGGGATGAAGCGCACCAGGTCGCCCGCGGCAATACGATTGCCCGCCGGGTTGTCGACCAGGCCATCGCCCCATACCGTCGAGGTGAGCACGCCCGAACTCTGGTTCGGGAACAGGTCCAGTCCCCCACCTGCATTCAGGCGCGCGCGCAGGAACTCGTTGCGGCGGTCGCCCTTCGGCAGCTCGAAATCGGCGCGCACGGTGTATCCCTGCGGCTCGACCTGGCCCGTCACGCCCTGCAGGCGCAGCAGGAAGGGCCGCACGAACAGCAGGAAGGTGACGAAGCTCGACACCGGGTTGCCGGGCAAGCCCAAAAAGAACGCGGAACCGCCGTCACGGAGCACTTCGCCGAACGCCAGCGGCTTGCCCGGCTTGACGGCGATCTGCCACATCGACAGGCGCCCTTCCGCTTCCACGGCGGGCTTGATGTGGTCTTCCTCGCCCACCGAGACGCCACCCGAGGTGATGATCAGGTCGTTCTCGCGCGCCGCCTCGCGCAAGGTGGCGCGGGTCGCGTCCAGCGAATCGGGCACGATGCCGAAGTCGCTGATCTCGCAACCGAAATTCTCCAGCAGGCCACGCAGGGTGAACCGGTTCGAGTTGTAGATCGCACCTGGCTTGAGCCCTTCGGGCGGCACGTCGCCCGGCATGGTCAACTCGTCGCCGGTGAAAAACACGGCCACGCGCAGGCGCCGCCGCACTGGCAGGCTGGCCAGTCCGACCGAGGCGGCCAAACCCAACTCCTGGCTGCGCAGGCGGCTGCCCGCCGGCAGGATCACCGCGCCGGCGCTGATGTCTTCGCCCTTGCGGCGGATCCATTCGCCGGCGCGCGGCGCATGGTGGATGGTGACGCTGTCGCCGACCGCCTCGGCCTGCTCCTGCATCACGACCGCATCGGCACCAGGTGGTATCAGCGCGCCGGTAAAGATGCGCGCCGCGGTGCCGGGTTCCAGTTGCTGGCCGACGCTGCCGGCCGGGATGCGCTGGCTCACCTTCAGGGTAGCGCTGCCGCTCCCGCAATCCTCCGCGCGCACGGCGTAGCCGTCCATCTGCGTATTGTCGGCCGACGGCACGTCGATCGTCGCCAACTGGTCTGCCGCCAGCACGCGGCCGTTGGCTTCGAGGGTCGGGATGGTCTCCACCTGCTCGACGGGCCGTGCGGCTTCCAGCAGGAAGTCGAGCGCTTCGCGCACCGACAGCATGGGGGCTTTGGGTACCGGTGCGTTCATCACAGCCCCGTGTGTTCGGCGATATAGGCCTTCATGCGGTCGACGTCGGCCGGCAAGACCACGAAGCGCTGCGGCAGCGACTCGATGTCCTCGAAGCCGGCGGGACGCTCGGCGTCCTGGCCCAGCGCTTCCAAAATGGTTTCGTTGAACTTGGCCGCCAGCGCGGTCTCGAGCACGATCATCGGCACGCCCGGCTGCAGGTGTTCGCGCGCGACCTTGATGCCGTCGGCGGTATGGGTGTCGATCGTGATGCCGTAGTCGTCGGCGACGTCGCGGATCGTGGCCAGCCGGTCGGCATGGGTCGAGCGGCCCGACAGGAAGCCGAATCTGGCAACCGACTTGAACTCGTCGCCATCGCTGCCCGGCGCGCCGGACAGGTCGAAGCCGCCATGGGTGTCGACCTTGCGGAACAGCGCATGGGTGCGATCGGCGTCGCGGCCCACCAGCTCATACACGAAGCGTTCGAAGTTCGAGGCCTTGGAAATGTCCATCGACGGGCTGCTGGTATGGAAGGTCTCGGCCGGCTTCCTCACGCGATAGACGCCGGTGCGGAAGAACTCGTCCAACACGTCGTTCTCGTTGGTGGCGGCCACCAGCTTGTCGATCGGCAGGCCCATCATGCGGGCGATGTGGCCGGCGCAGATATTGCCGAAATTCCCCGACGGGACGGTGAACGACACTTTCTGGTCGTTGCTGGTGGTGGCCGCCAGGTAGCCGCGGAAGTAGTACACCACCTGGGCCACGACGCGCGCCCAGTTGATCGAATTGACGGTGCCGATCTTCTGGCGCGCCTTGAATTCGAGGTCGTTCGAGACTGCCTTGACCAGGTCCTGGCAATCGTCGAACACACCCTCCACCGCGATATTGAAGATGTTCGGGTCCTGCAGGCTGAACATCTGGGCGGTCTGGAAGGCACTCATCTTCTTGTGCGGCGACAGCATGAACACGCGCACGCCACGCTTGCCGCGCATCGCGTACTCGGCGGCGCTGCCGGTGTCGCCCGAGGTGGCGCCGAAGATATTTAGTTCATCATTGTTCTTGGCCAGCGCGTATTCGAACAAATTGCCCAGCAACTGCATCGCCATGTCCTTGAAGGCCAGGGTCGGGCCGTTCGACAGCGCCTGCAGCACCAGCTTGCCCTGCGCGCCGTCTTCCAGCACGCGCAGCGGGGTGATGTCCGCGTTCGATTCGTCGGCGCGGGCGTTGCGGTAGACCTCCGGCGTATAGGTGCGCGCGGTCAGGGCCTTCAGGTCGGCGTCGGGAATATCGGTGGCAAACTTGCGCAGGATTTCATAGGCCAGTTCGGCGTAGGACAGCTTGCGCCATGCATCGAGCTCGGCGCCGGTCACCTGCGGGTACTCGGCCGGCAGGTAGAGGCCGCCGTCCGGGGCCAGGCCGCCTAGCAGGATGTCGGAGAATTGCTGGGGATTGCGTGCTGCGGACGCGCTGGTCGCGCGGGTGGACACATAATGCATACAGTTTGAAGATCCGGTTGGCTCACATTGAAACTTTATTATAGTGGGACCGGACGAAAATGTATGCTGTGCTGCAAAAAAGTTGTTTGGGTGAATAAAATTGGGTGCAGTGGGGTGCGCACTTGGATTCCCGCCTGCGCGGGAATGACGGGCATCTGCCAACAATGAATCCCCGGGCAGCCGGGCTTTGACCCACCAATCCAAGAACCGTCGTTCCCGCCCTCGCCGGGCGCCTTGGCGGGAACCCAAGCCCGCCGAGCAGCCACGCCCCTTTCAGCAAGCGGCGTGATTCACCGTCACCACATGAATCGCCAGCCCGCCGAGCGAGGTCTCCTTGTATTTGACCTGCATGTCGGCGCCGGTCTGGCGCATCGTCTCGATCGCGCTGTCCAGGCTAACGAAATGGGTGCCGTCGCCCTTGAGCGCCAGCGAGGCGGCGGTGATCGCCTTGATCGCGCCCATGCCATTGCGCTCGATGCAGGGAATCTGCACCAGGCCGCCGATCGGGTCGCAGGTCATGCCCAGGTGGTGCTCGATGCCGATCTCGGCCGCGTTCTCGATCTGTTCGTTACTGCCGCCAAGCGCCGCCACCAGGCCGGCCGCCGCCATTGCGCAGGCCACGCCCACCTCGCCCTGGCAGCCGACTTCGGCGCCCGAGATCGAGGCGTTTTTCTTGCACAGCATGCCGATCGCGCTCGATGCCAGCAGGAAATCACGCACGCCGCGCTGTGGATCGATCGGCCGGCAGTCCTCGGCGTAGTAGCGCAACACCGCCGGGATGATGCCGGCCGCGCCATTGGTCGGCGCGGTGACGACCCGGCCGCCGGCCGCATTTTCTTCGTTGACCGCCATTGCGTACAGGCTCACCTGCTGCACCGCGTCATGCGGCAAGGCGTTCAGCGGTTGCTGCTGCGATTGCTGCGCTTGCTTCCACAGGCCGGCCGCACGGCGGCGCACGTTCAGGCCACCCGGCAGGCGGCCGTCGGTCACCAGGCCGTGACAGATACACTCGCGCATCACGCGCCAGATATTGTCCAGGCCTGCGTCCAGTTCTTCGTCACTCAGGCGCGTGCGCTCGTTGGCGCGCAGCATGTGCGGGATGCTCAGGCCATGGCGCCGGCCATGCTCGAGCAGCTGGGCCATGGTGTCGAACGGGTACGGGACCGGCGCCGCAAGCGTCTCGGCCGCGCGCGCCTGGCTCTCGCCGGCCGCGGTGATGAAGCCGCCGCCGACCGAATAATAGATGCGCTCGATGATGCTGCCGTCCTGCAGATGGAGCACGAAGCGCATGCCGTTCGGGTGTTCCGGCAGGGTCGAGGCCTTGTGCCAGACCAGGTTGGTTTTCGCGCTGAACGGCACCGGTTTCGTGCCCAGCAGGTGCAGCACGCCGTCGAATTCGGCTTCGGCCAGCTTGTCCTCGACCGCGGTCGGGTCGACGCCCTGCGGAGTTTCGCCCATCAGGCCGAGGATCACGGCCTTGTCGGTGGCGTGGCCGACGCCGGTCAGCGCCAGCGAACCATACAGGTGGGCTTCGACGCCAACCGCCTGTTCCAGCATTCCGCTCTCGAGCAGGAAGCGGCGCGCCGCCACCATCGGGCCCACGGTGTGGGAACTCGACGGGCCGATGCCGATCTTGAATAAATCGAAAACGCTCATGTCCATGCTTGTCTCACTGTGTCAGTTCTTATTATGCGAATCGGCCTGGCGCGTCGAGGCGGCAGGCCGTTGAAGGTTCCGGTGTCGTGGCCGGCTTATGCTGCCACGCCCAGGCCGACATCGATATTCTTCAGCATCGAATCGACCATCTCGTCGACGCCGATGCGCGATTTCCAGCCCCAGTCGGCGGTGGCGCGGCTGTCGTCGAGGCTCTTCGGCCAGGAGTCGGCGATCTGCTGGCGGCTGTCCGGCTTGTAGTCGATGCGGAAAGCCGGCAGCGCCTTCGAGATGGCGGCGGCCAGTTCGCGCGGGTTGAACGACACGCCAGCCACGTTGTACGACGAACGGATGACGACCTGTTCGCCTGGGGCTTCCATCAGCTCGATGGTGGCGCGGATCGCGTCCGGCATGTAGATCATCGGCAGAGTCGTTTCCGGCCCGAGGAAGCATTCGTAGGTCTCGCCGCGCAGGGCCGCGTGGAAGATCGCGATGGCGTAGTCGGTGGTGCCGCCGCCCGGAGGCGATTTATACGAGATGATGCCCGGATAGCGGATGCTGCGTACGTCGACGCCATACTTGCTGTGATAGTACTCGCACAGGCGCTCGCCGGCCAGCTTGCTGATGCCGTAGATCGTGGTCGGGTCCATGATCGTGAACTGCGGCGTGTTCTCGCTCGGGGTGGTCGGGCCGAAGGCGGCGATCGACGACGGCCAGAACACCTTCAATGGCTTGCCCGCTTCGCCGCGTTCGCGTGCGATCTCGAGGATGTTCAGCAGGCCGTCCATATTCAGGCTCCAGGCCTTGAGCGGCGCTTTTTCGCCGGTGGCCGACAGCATGGCGGCCAGCTGGTAGACCTGGGTGATGCCTTCATCCGCCACCAGGCGCGCGAGGCTGTCCTTGTCCAGCACATTCAGGACGGTGTAGCGCGCGGCGCCGTACAGGTTCTTGTCGCCGATGTCCGAGGCGATCACGTTCTGCGCGCCGTGCTTGTCGGCCAATGCGCTAACCAGTTCACTGCCGATCTGGCCATTGGCGCCGATGATGAGGATGCGTTCCATGCTGTCGATTCCTTGCTTCTATGTATATTAGTTCTTGATGATGCCCAGCTCTTTGCCGGCTTGTTCGAAGGCCTTCAGCACGGTGTCGAGCTGCTCGCGGGTGTGGGCCGCCGACAGCTGCACGCGCACGCGCGCCTGGCCCATCGGCACCACCGGATAGAAGAAGCCCGACAGCAGCACGCCCAGGTCGAACATGCGCGCCGCGAATTTCTGCGCGACCGGCGCCTCGAACAGCATCACCGGCACCACCGGGTGGGTGCCCGGCTTGATGGTGAAGCCGATGCGCTCGATCTCCTTGCGGAAGTAGGCGGTGTTTTCGTGCAGGCGGTCGCGCAGCTCGGTCGATTTCGAGATGCGCTCCAGTACCGCCAGCGAGGCGCCGGCGATCATTGGCGCCAGCGTGTTCGAGAACAGGTAGGGACGCGACTTCTGGCGCAGCGTCTCGATCACTTCCTTCTTGCCGGAGGTGAAACCGCCCATCGCGCCGCCCAGGGCCTTGCCCAGGGTGCCGGTGATGATGTCGATCTTGCCGATCACGCCGCAATGCTCGTGGGTGCCGCGGCCGGTCGCGCCCATGAAGCCGGAGGCGTGCGATTCGTCGATCATGGTCAGGGCGCCATACTTTTCGGCCAGCTCGACGATCTTGTCCAGCTGGGCGATGGTGCCGTCCATCGAGAACACGCCGTCGGTGACGATGATCTTGTGGCGCTTGCCGGCTTCGGTGGCCGCGATCAGCTGCTTCTCGAGGTCGGCCATATCGTTGTTGGCATAGCGGTAGCGCGCGGCCTTGCACAGGCGCACGCCGTCGATGATCGAGGCGTGGTTCAGCGCGTCCGAGATGATGGCGTCGTTCTCGTCGAACAGCGGTTCGAACACACCGCCATTGGCGTCGAAGGCGGCCGCGTACAGGATGGTGTCTTCGGTGCCCAGGAAGTTCGACAATGCGCTTTCGAGTTCCTTGTGCACGGTCTGGGTGCCGCAGATGAAGCGCACCGACGACAGGCCATAACCATACTTCTCGAGGGCGGCGGCGGCGGCTTTCTGGGTCTCGACGTCGCCGGACAGGCCCAGGTAGTTATTGGCGCACATATTGATCAGGGTACGGCCATCCTGCGCGACCACTTCGGCGCCCTGGCGCGAGGCCAGCACGCGCTCGGGCTTGAACAGGCCCTCGTCCTTCAAGGTCGCGAGTTTTTGCTGCAGGCTGCTGTAGAAAGCTTGATCGCTCATGGTGTTCCCCTGTTCCCTGTGGTGTGGCGAGACCGGCGGCTTGACCGGCGGTCGGCGGATGTTGTACCGTTGGCTCGTTCGATGTAGAGAACAAGTTCGCTATCTCGAACATAAATTCAATATATCGAATATTACGCCCAGCCAATGAACTTGGCAAGCGGCTCGACATATACTTATAAATAATTTGACTTAGGCAATACGCAGACAGGCACCCAACGGAAAATGAGTACCACTCTAACAAACAATGCCCCACCAGAAGTTGGCGCCACACTACAACGCCTGCGGCTGGCGCGTGGCCTGACGCTGGAAGACCTGTCGCGTATCGCCGGGGTGTCGAAGTCGATGCTATCCCAGATCGAGCGCGAGAAGGCCAATCCCACCATCGCCATCACCTGGCGCCTGGCCAATGCGCTGGGCGTGCAGATCGGCGAACTGCTGTCGTCCGAGGTGCGCACGGCGGAATTGATCCGGGTGGTCGATGCCCACGAAATCCCCACCCTGCCCGGCGCCCATGCCGGCTATTCCCTGCGCATCCTGGGGCCGATGGACCTGGCCGGCAAGTATGAATGGTATGAGCTGACCCTGGCGCCTGGGGGAGAGCTGGCCTCGCAGGCCCACGACCCGGGCACTGGCGAGCACCTGACGGTGATTACCGGCGCGGTCGAGCTGGAAGTGGGGAACGAGAAGAGGAAGGTGCGGCACGGAGCGACGGCGAGGTATCCGGCCGATCAGAACCATGTGATTCGCAACACGGGCAAGACCGAGGCGAAAGCCGTATTGGTGGTAGTGCACAGGTAGCGTGGATGGCTCTGCCATCCACGCGTTCGACCCACGAATGAGTCGCCGTCACACGCGGTGACATTGAACGCGCGGACGGCGAAGCCGTCCACCCTACCAGTCAGGCAACTTCTACATGAAGCTTCAGTGCGTGCCGCCAACCATCTTGGCCGCATCGCCCATATGCAGTTCGCGCGACAGGAAGCCCCAGCGATCGGCGACTTCCTCGATCTGCTTGCCGGTCGGCTTGCCGGCGCCATGGCCCGCCTTGGTGTCGATGCGGATCAGGATCGGCGCGGCGCCGGCCTGGGCAGCCTGGGCCGCGGCGGCGTACTTGAAGCTGTGCGCCGGCACCACGCGGTCGTCATGGTCGGCCGTGGTGACCATGGTTGCTGGATAGCAGGTGCCAGCCTTCAGGTTGTGCAGCGGCGAGTACTTGACCAGGGCCTTGAACTCGTCAGGGTTTTCCGACGAACCGTAGTCCGAAGTCCATGCCCAGCCGATAGTGAACTTATGGAAGCGCAGCATGTCCATCACGCCCACGCTCGGGATCGCCGCCGCGAACAGGTCCGGGCGCTGGGTGGTGGCCGCGCCGACCAGCAGGCCGCCATTGCTGCCGCCGCCGATCGCCAGTTTCTTCGGCGACGTGACCTTGTTCTGTACCAGCCACTCGGCCGCGCCGATGAAGTCGTCGAACACATTCTGTTTCTGCAGCTTGGTGCCGGCCTGGTGCCAGGCTTCGCCGTATTCGCCGCCGCCGCGCAGGTTGGCCAGCACATAGACGCCGCCCATTTCCATCCAGGCCAGGTTGGCCGGCGAGAAGCTCGGGGTCAGCGAGATATTGAAGCCGCCATAACCGTACAGATAGGTCGGATTCGAGCCATCCAGCTTGATGCCCTTTTTCGAGACGATAAACATCGGCACCTTGGTGCCGTCGCGGCTCGTGTAGAACTGCTGGCGGGTTTCATAGTCGGCCGGGTTGAAGGCGACCTTCGGCTGGCGGAACACGGTGCTCTCGCCATTCTTGAGGTTCAGGCGGTAGATCGTGGTCGGGTTGGTAAAGCTGGTGAACGAATAGAAGGTCTCGCTATCGCCGCGCTTGCCCGACAGGCCGCCGACGGTGCCGATGCCCGGCAACGCGATCTCGCGCACCGGCTTGCCTTCGAGCGACACCACACGCACGACGCTCTTCGCATCCTTCAGGTATTCGAGTACGAGCTGGTTGTTGACGATGTCGGCGCCGGCCAGGGTGTCGGCGCTCTCGGCGACGACTTCCTTCCAGTTATTCTCGGATGGCTTGCTCACATCGATGGCGATGATGCGTTTTTTCGGCGCGTTGCGGTCGGTGCTGAAGTAGAACACGGTGCCGACGTTGTCGATGAAGTCATAGCCGGCGTCGAAATTGTCGATCAGGTCGACCACCTTGGCATCGGGCCTGGACAGGTCCTTGTACGAGACGCGGTACTTCGGCGCGGTGCCCTTGGTGGTGGTGATGATCAGGTAACGGCCGTCGTCGGTGGTCTGGCCGCCGAAGCCCCACTCCTTCTGGTCGGCGCGGTCGTACACCAGGGTGTCGGCGCTTTGCGGCGTGCCGATGCGGTGGAAGTACAGCTTCTGGAAGTAGTTGACGTCGGCCAGCTTGGTCGCCTCTTTCGGCTCGTCGTAGCGGCTGTAGAAGAAGCCCTTGCCATCCTTGGTCCAGGCGGTGCTCGAGAACTTGACCCACTTGATGTGGTCGGCCAGGTCCTTGCCGGTGTCGATGTCGCGCACCTTGATCTCGTTCCAGTCGGAGCCGGATGCGGCGATGCTGTAGGCCAGCAGCTTGCCGTCGGGGCTCACTGCGGCGCCGGCCAGGGCGACGGTGCCGTCGGCGGCCAGGGTGTTCGGGTCGAGCAGCATGCGTGGCTGGTCGTTCAGGTTCTTGAGCGTGTACAGCACGGCCTGGTTCTGCAAGCCATCGTTGCGCGTGTAGAAGTAACGGCCGCCTTCCTTGCCCGGGACGCTGTAGCGCTCGTAGTTCCAGAGCTCGGTGAGACGCTGGCGGATCGCTTCGCGCTGCGGGATCTGCGCCAGGTAGGCCTGGGTGACCTTGTTCTGGGCGTCGACCCAGGATTTGGTCTCGGCGCTGTTCGCGTCCTCGAGCCAGCGATAGGGGTCGGCCACCACGGTGCCGTGGTAGTTGTCGGTCTGGTCGACTTTCTTCGACGCGGGATAGGTCAGCGAAGGGCCGGCTGGCGAGCAGCTCTGCCCCATCGCTGGCGCGGCGAAAGCAGCGGCCAGGACGGCGGCGAGCGTGGCGAGTCTCATGTGCATATTCTTCTCGGGCTGTTGAATGATGGTAGCGGCTTGTGGCCGCAGGGCATCATAGCGCGAAATGACATGCTTGAGTATGGCCGGCTGCCCGCCGCGCCGCTGGCGGCCTTGCACGTCTTGACGGGCCCTGTGACATGCATGCCGGGATGCGGCGAAGGCAAGCAAGCACTGCCGTAACCAGGCAAGAGCCCAGTGCAAGATGCCGCGATGCGAGACCGGGCTCATGCGCCGGTACGCCCGAGCAGCCGGCGCGGACTCGTCTTCGACGCCAGCCAGCGCTCCGCCAGGGTGCGCGCCCGACTGCGTTCGGCCGGGCTCAGCAAGGCGGTGTAATCGTTGGCCGCCGTGCTGGCGGCCAACGCGACGTCGGCCGGCGCGGCCTTGTCGAGGCCACGGCCCTGGCGCGCCAGCCAGGCCCACATGCAGGCGCGCACCGGATTCCTGGCGACGCCGCGCCCGGCGGCGTACAGCCCGCCCAGGTTGTGCTGGGCCGGCGCGTGCTGCTGGCGGGCCGCGAGGCGGTACCAGTGGGCGGCCAGGATGTCGTCGCGCGGCACGCCTTCGCCGCAGGCATACATGGCGCCCAGGTTGTTCTGGGCGCTGGGATCGCCCTGCTGGGCGGCGCGCCGGTACCAGGCGGCGGCCTGGGCCGGGTCGCGCGGCACGCCCTGGCCCTTGGCATAGAGCAGGCCCAGCGCGAACTGGGCATTGGCGGCGCCGCCCTCGGCGGCCTGCAGGTAGAACTCCAGTGCGCGCGCCGGATCGCGCTGCACGCCGCAACCGCCAGCCAGCATGCGCGCTACCCGGTACTGGGCCTGCACATGGCCCTGCGCGGCGGCCTGCATATAGCAGCGCAGAGCACGTGCGCTGTCGCGCGCCATGCCGCCGCCGGACAGCAGGCCGCCCAGCACGTAGAGCGCTTCGCGCTCGCCGCCGGCCGCCGCGCGTTCGAGCCACTGGATGGCCAGCGCCGGATCGGGGCCGGCGCCGCGGCCTTCGGCATAGGCCAGGCCAAGCTGGCGCTGGGCGGTGGGGTCGCCCGCCCCGGCCGCGTGGCGGAACCAGTACAGGGCCTGGCTGGGACTTGCCGCCACGCCCTGCCCGCGCGCGTACATTTGCGCCAGCTGCACCTGCGCCGGCACGTGGCCCTGCATCGCGGCCTTGCGGAACCAGGCCATCGCCAGCGGGTGGCTGACGTTGACGCCCAGGCCGTGCAGATAGCCTTGCGCGAGCTGGGTCTGGGCGCGCGCCATGCCTTGCTCGGCGGCCCGGTAGAACCAGCCGAGCGCCGCCTGGTGCGAGTGCGGCACGCCGCGGCCCTTGCGGTACAGGAGACCGAGATTGTGCTGGGCCGAGCGATCGCCCTGCTCCGCGGCGCACCGGAACCAGTGCGCCGCGCGCCCGTGATCGCGGCACACGCCGCGGCCGTTGTAGTACATGGCGCCCAGGTGGTTCTGGGCATAGGCCAGCCCCTGCTGGGCGGCGCGCGCCATCCAGGCGGCAGCTTTCGCTTCGTCGGGCGCGACGCCGTCGCCACGCAGATACAGCTGGGCCAGGTTGAACTGGGCGTAGGGATTGCCGCCGCTGGCGGCGCGCTGGAACCACTCGTAGGTGGCGGTGCCCTGTCGGGCGGCATCCTCGCTCATCGAAATCCTCTCGGCGGTCACTGTTCGGCTCTTGATCCCGTTGTTAAAATTTTAAGGAGAGCGAGGGATTCGGGATTTGCGACCGCACAATCGGACGGTCAGCGGCGCGCGCGCCGCCACAGTTGGCTCGAAAGCCTCAGGCTGGAACGGCGGCGGCAGCCGCGGCGCGGCGTTCGCGCACGGTGGCCGCATACTTGTCGAGGAAGGCGGGGATCTTGGCGGCCGCCACCTTGTTGATCGAGACCAGCAGCGCCGGTTCGACCTGCTCGATGCCGCAGGTGCGGCCAAGGTGGCGCGCGGCGTGCAGCAGCACGTCGGCAGCGACCTGGGCGTCGGCCTCGGCCCGGTGGGCGGTGCCGCGGAACTCGATGCCGAGCTGGTCCGAGAGCAGGCCCAGCTTGTAGCTTGCCAGTCCCGGGAACAGGCGGCGCGACAGCTTCAGCGAACACACCAGCCCGGTGTGCGCGGTGGTGCGGCCGTAGCGCGCGCCTTCGGCCTTGAGGAACTTCTCGTCGAAGCTGGCATTGTGGGCCGACAGCACGTCGCCGCCGATGAAGTCGAGCAGCTCAGGCACCACCTGGTGCGCCGGCGGCGCGCCGTCGACCATCGCTTGCGTGATCCCGGTCAGCTGGGTGATGAAGCTTGGCACCCGCACGCCGCAGTTCACCAGCGACACGTAGCGCTCCGTTACTTCGCCGCCGACGATGCGCAGCGCCGCCACTTCGGTGATGCGGTCGCCCATCTCGGGCGACAGGCCGGTGGTCTCGAAGTCGAGCATCACCAGCGGTCGATCGTAAACACTCATCGCTCTTTCCTGTATTGTTTCTGCGCTGCCCCAGCGCTTTTCAACCGAAGCGGCGCAGCGCGTCCAGCGCCAGGCCCGTGCCGATGCTGCCGAACAGGTCGCCCTCCACGCGGCGCGCACCCGGCACCATGGCGCCGATGCGCTCGCGCAGCAGGCCGACGCCGCTCGATCCACCCGTGAAGAATACCGTATCCACGTCTTCCGGCTTCACGCCGGCATCCGCGAACAGTTTACTCACCGTGGCCGCCACCTGGTCGACCAGGCCGGCGATGGCCGCCTCGAACTGCGCGCGGGCGACGTCGAGCGTCTCGGGCGGCGACAGGCGATCGAGCTGCAGGCGCACCATATCGGCGTCGGACAGCGCGATCTTGGCGCCCTCCACCTGGATCGCCAGCCAGTGGCCGGCGCGCTCGTCGATCAGGTTCTGCAAGCGGGCGATTTTAGCCGGTTCGCTCGCATCGCGCGCCAGGTCGGCCAGCTGCGTCACGCTCTTGCGCGTGTAGGCCTGGTTGATCGTGTGCCAGGTCGCCAGGTTGAAGTAATAACTGGACGGGATCGCCGCGCCCGAGCGCAGGTTGCTGCCGTAGCCGAGCAGCGGCATCACGCTGGCCAGGCTCAGGTACTTGTCGAAATCGGTGCCGCCGATGTGCACGCCGCCGTTGGCCAGGATGTCGTCGCGCCGGTCGCTGCGGCCGGCGCGCTGCGGGCCGAGACGCAGCAGCGAGAAGTCCGAGGTGCCGCCGCCGATGTCGGCGATCAGGACCAGTTCTTCGCAATCGATCCGCGCTTCGTAGTCGAAGGCGGCGGCGATCGGCTCGTACTGGAAGCCGATGTCCTTGAAGCCCACCGCCAGCGCGATCTCGCGCAGCGTGTCTTCGGCCAGCTGGTCGGCCTGCGGGTCGTCGTCGATGAAGAAGACCGGGCGGCCGAACACCGCGCGCTCGAACGGCGCGCCGGCTTGATGCTCGGCGCGGCGTTTCACCTCGCCGATGAACTGCGACAGCAGCGCGCGGAATGGCAGCGCGCGGCCGGCGACTTCGGTCTGGCCGTCGATCAGGCTGGTGCCGAGCAGGCTCTTGAGCGATCGCATGAGACGGCCTTCGTAGCCCTCGAGGTATTCGGCCAGCGCCGCGCGGCCATAGCTGACCCGCTCGTCGTCGGCATTGAAGAACACCACCGACGGCAAGGTTGACTTGCCATCCTCGAGCGTCAGGAGCGCGGTGGGGGCGGAGTGGGTCGTGCCTGGGCGGAGCCAGCCGACAGTGGAGTTGGACGTGCCGAAGTCAACGCCGCAAGCGTACGCCATAGGAACCTTTATATTGAAGGGGCGGTATGTTACCAGATTTGATTGCCCCTGTAAGCGGCCTCTTACACACACACGGCGGCGCTACCGATATGGCTCAGGCCGTTGCTTTTGCATAATGTCTGCTGGTCGCACACGGAGTTGCGCGACCGCTCAAGATAACAATAATGCAAAAGGATTGGACGAGATGAGCAAGCCCCAACAAGCTGGCGCCGTCGTGGTACACGGTGGCGCCGGCGCGTCGCGCGCGAACGAAGATGGCTGCGTTCTCGCCGCGCGCCGCGCACTGGCGCAGCTGGAGGTCAATGGCGACGCGCTGGACGCCGCCGTCGGCGCGGTAACTACCCTCGAAGACGATGGCCGCTTCAACGCCGGCAGCGGTTCGGTGCTGGGCCTCGACGGCGCCACCGTCGAGATGGATGCCTCGATCATGGATACCCGCGGCCGCCTTGGCGCGATCGCCTGCGTGCAATCGGTGAAGAACCCGGTGCGGCTGGCGCGCGCGGTGGCCGACACGCCGCACTGGATGCTGGCCGGCGACGGCGCCGCGCGCTTCGCGCGTGCGATCGGCATGCCTGAGAGCGCCCCGGTGTCGGAGCGCCAGCGCGCCGAACACCGCAAGATCATGACGCAGCTGGCCGGTTCGGTACCGGCCATGCCAGGCCTGAACAGCCGCCTGTTCGACCGCTTCTGGAACTACAACACCCCAATCAACCTGCCCGACGGCGTGGCTTGCGACACCGTGGGCGCCGTGGTGCGCGGCGCCGACGGCCACTTCGCGGTGGCCTGCTCCACCGGCGGCTCGGCGCCGGCGCTGCTCGGGCGCGTCGGCGACACCCCGATCGTCGGTAGCGGCTTCTTTGCCGGTCCGGCAGGCGCGGTGACGGCCAGCGGCATCGGCGAGCACATCGTGCGTCACCTGCTGGCGCGCACGGTCTACGGCTGGATCGAAGACGGCATGCCGCTCGACCAGGCCTTGCAACGCGGGGTCGACCTGTTCGCGCCGGAGATCAAGGTCGGGCTGATCGCCGTCAGCCGTCTCGAGGCCGGCGCCTGCAGCAACAGCGACATGCCTTACTCGAGAATGGTGCAACGATGAGCGAACAGATCATGCAGAAGAACGGCCACCTGGTCATCATCGGCGGCGGCGAAGACCGCAAGCACGATATGGAAATCCTGTCGCGTTTCGTCGAACTGGCCGGCGGCAGCGATGCGCGCATCGTCGTGATCACGGCGGCCAGCCAGATCGCCGACGAGATGTGGCAGATCTATGACGGCGTGTTCGGCACGCTGGGGGTGAAAGAACGCGCACACCTCGAGATCACCAGCCGCGAAGACGCCAATAGCGACGACTTCGTGCGCAAGGTGGCCGAGGCCACCGGCATCTTCATGACCGGCGGCGACCAGAAACGTCTGCTGGCCCTGATCGGCGGCACCGCCATGGACGCCGAGATGCACACCGCCCTCAAGGTGCGCGGCGCCACGATCGGCGGCACCAGCGCCGGGGCCTCGGCCATGTCGGGCCATATGCTGGCGCAAGGCCGCACCGACCTGCTGCCCGAGAAGGGCTCGGTGAGCCTGGGCGCCGGTCTCGGATTCCTGCACCGCGTGGTGGTCGACCAGCACTTCTCGGAACGCCAGCGCCTGTCGCGCCTGTTGTCGGTCGTGGCCCAGAACCCGTACCTGCAGGGGATCGGCATCGACGAAGACACGGCGCTGATCATCGAGCGCGGGGTCGGCATCGAGGTCCTGGGCGAAGGCGCGGTGACCGTGGTCGACGGCCGCTCGATGAGCACCAATGTGGCCGAGATCAAGGACCGCACCACGCCCGAGCTGATCGACGTCCGCCTGCACCTGCTGCCTGCCGGGAGCAAATATTCACTGCCTGTTGGAGATGAGCAGACCGGGAAGCGCGTGCCGCCCCAGCTGCTGGACTTCCTGGAAAACGTCACCAAACGGACCACACTGTCATGAGAATCAAGGAAAAACGCCTGCTGCGCGGGCCCAATCTGTACGCCGCCAATCCCTGCCTGATGGCGCTGGTCGACAACGTCGGCGCCAAGGGCCGCGGATTTTCCGCGCGCCTGCTCGAGCTGCTGCCGGCGCTGCCGGCGGAAGCCGCGGTGCGCCTGGCCGACGACGCGCTGCTGGTCGACGCACTCGAGCCGGTCGTGATGGAATTGCAGCGGCTGGCCGGCGCGCCGGGTGAACACGGCGCCACCCTGCCGGTGCTGGGACAGCCCGAGCGCCGCCGCGTGGTGTGCGGCTATGCGATCGAACAAGTGGCCGAGGAAGCGCTGCGCACCGCGATCGCCCTGCTCGAGGCGCTGGCGCACGACCTGGCCTTCGACCTCGACGCGGCCGTCGCCGAATTGCGCGACGTCGCCGAGCACCATGCAATCGGCACCAGCACCGGCGCCGTCGTCAACGCCGCACTAAGGCGCGGCATCCCGGCCCTGCGCCTGACCGAATCGGCCAACCTGTTCCAGCTGGGCTGGGGCAGCCGCCAGAAGCGGCTCCAGGCGACGATCACCGGCGCCACCAACTCGATCGCGGTGGGCATCGCCAGCGACAAGCAGCTGACCAAGACCTTGCTGGACGGGGCCGGCGTGCCGGTGCCGGAAGGCGACGTCGTCACCACGGTGGAAGCGGCCCAGCGCATTGCGCGCCGGCTCGGCCGGCCGGTGGCGATCAAGCCGCTGGATGCCAACCAAGGCAAGGGCGTGACGGTCGATTGCGTGGGTGCGGACGCTGTTGCGCGCGCCTTCGAGTTCGCGCGCAAGCACGGCCGGCGCGTGATCGTCGAGGAATACCTGCGCGGCCGCGACTACCGCGTGCTGGTCACGGGTGGCAGGATCGCGGCCGCCTCGTGGCGCCGTCCGCCACATGTCACGGGCGATGGCAGGTCGACCATCCGCGCGCTGGTCGAGACCGAGAACCGCAATCCGGCGCGTGGCGACGGCCACACCAACATCCTCACGAAGATTCCGCTCGACGCACTGGCCAACGAGACGCTGGCCAGGCAGGGATATGATCTCGACACAGTGCTCGACGACGGCGTCAGCGCCGACCTGCGCGGCAATGCCAACCTGTCGACCGGCGGCACTGCCGAAGACGTGACCGACCTGCTGCCCGACGAGACCCGCGACATCTGCATCCGCGCCGCGCGCACCATCGGCCTGGACGTGGCCGGCATCGACATCATCTGCGAAGACATCGCGCTGCCGCTGCGCGCCCAGCGTGGCGGCATCATCGAAGTCAACGCGGCGCCGGGCATCCGCATGCACCAGTACCCGAGCCGCGGCACGCCGCGCGACGCCGGCGACGCCATCGTCGAAGCGCTGTTCGGCGGCTGCAATGGACGCATTCCCGTGGTGGCGGTCACCGGCACCAACGGCAAGACCACCACCAGCCTCTTGATCGAGCACACCGTGCGCATGGCGGGCCTGCGCACCGGCGTGACCACCACCAGCGGCGTCTACCTGAACGGCCAGCTGGCCTATGAAGGCGACTGCACCGGCTACCATTCGGCGCGCAGCGTGCTGGGCGCACCGGACGTCGACTTCGCGGTGCTGGAGACGGCGCGCGGCGGCATCCTCAAGCGCGGCCTGGCCTATGACCGCTGCGACGTGTCGGTGGTGCTGAACGTCTCGGCCGACCACCTGGGACTGGATGGCATCGACACCATCGACGACCTGGCCAAAGTGAAAGCGGTGGTGGCCAAGCGCGCTTCGCGCGCGGTGGTGCTCAATGCCGAGGACATGTACTGCGTGCGGATGGGGGCGGAGCTCGCCGACGGCGTGGAAATCATCTATTTCGCGCTGGATGCCGAGGATCCGGTGCTGCTGCGCCATGTGGAGTACGGCGGGCGCGGAGTCTACCTGCAGGATTCGACGATCGTGATCGCGAGCGGCCTGCGCCACGAAGCGCTGATGGACGTGCACGAGATGCCCTGCTCGCTGGGCGGCCGCGCGCGCTACAACATCGCCAATGCGATGGCGGCGGCGGCAGCCCTGACCGCCTGCGGCTTCGCCAACCACGAAATCGCGGATGGCCTGCGCGGCTTCGTCTCGGACAGCAAGCACAATCCGCTGCGTTCGAACCTGTTCGACGTGGACGGCGTGACGGTGGTGGTCGACTACGCCCACAACTGCGCGGCCTACGCCGCCCTGGCCGAGATGGCGCGCTCGATGACCCCGGGCCGCCTGGTCGGTGTCGTCGCCGCCCCGGGCGACCGCCGCGATGCCGACCTGGTCGACATCGGCCGCACCTGCGCCGCCGGCTTCGACGAACTGGTGATCTACGAATCCGAAAACCGCGGCCGCCCCACCGGCGAAACCGCCACCCTGCTGGCACGCGGCGCCCGCCTCGGCAAGATCGACGCCGACCAGCTGCAAGTGGAACTGGACGTCCACCGCGCGATCCGCCTGGGCCTGTCGATCTGCCGTCCCGGCGACGTCCTGGTCTTCGGCTGCGGCACCTCGATCTCCGAGCTAACCGAAGCCCTCCGCCCCACCCGCCCCGACCTCGCCCGCCGCATCGAAGCCACCACCATCTAACCCCCCGGCCCTCCCGGCCCCCCTCCCAATTAGGGTCAGAGTCGAATTCTTTGACAACTTTTGCTGATGAGCCGTTAAATCGACTCTGACCCTAGTTATCTGCAGAGCAATTGGTCAGTAACTCGACTCCGACCCTATTTAATTGAGCCACGAATTTGGGCAATTGCTCAATAATTCGACTCTGACCCTAATTAATTTAGGCGCCACTTTTACCGGGGATTATCGGTTTCTAAGAAAAGAGGACGAGCGAGATAAGCGAATTCTGCGTAGCCTACCGCGATGGCGTGAGAATGAACGCTAGGGAATAAAAAATAATGAGGGTCAGAGTCGAATTGTTTGACAACTTTAACGGATGAGTCGTTAATTCGACTCTGACCCCAGTTATCCGCCAAGCTATTGGCCAACAATTCGACTCCGACCCTAATTAATTAGAGGGCGAATTTGAGAAATTGCCCAATAATTTTACTCTGACCCTCATTGAGGGGGGGGCGGGGTTAGGTGGTTTGGGCGGCGATCAGGTCGGCGCTTTCGGGGTCGGTGGCGCGGATGGCGTCGACGAAGACCTGGAGCGACGAGCCGCAGGCGAAGACCAGGACGTCGCCAGGCTCGCACAGGCTCAGGCCCAGGCGGATGGCGTTGCCGACTTCCAGTTCGCGGTGCAGGGTGTCGGTCAGACCCACCGCTTCTTCGGCGCCGCTCAGGATCAGGTCCACGGCCTCGCCCACGGCGCGGCCGCGGCTTTGGGATTCGTAGACTACCAGCTCGTCGAAGCGGGCGCCGCATACCTTGCCGACTTCGCGCAGGTCGCTGTCGCGGCGGTCGCCGGGGGCGGTCACGATGCCGACCAGTTGACCTGGCAGCATGCCGCGCGCCATGTCGGCCATGGCGGCGTAGGCGGCTGGGTTGTGGGCGTAGTCGACGATCACCGTCACGCCGCGCACGTCGAACATATTCGTGCGCAGGGGGTTGGTGCGGCCGTTCGACACAAACGTGGACAGGCCGGCGGCGATCTGCAGGTGGCTGAAGTCGGATGCCATCAAGGCCGCTGCCGCTGCCAGCGCATTGGCGATGTTGAAGCGGGCCAGGCCGCCAAAGGCCACCGGCATGCTCTCGACCTTGATCACCGCCTGCTGGATATGGCCGTCGGCGATCACGACGGCGCCATCTTGCAGGTAGGCGCCGCGGCCGCCGTCTTCCAGGTGCTTGAGCAGGACCGGGTTTTCGGCGTCCATCGAGAAGAACAATACTTCGGCGCCGGGTTTCACGCGGCGCGCCATCTGCACGCACAGCGCGTCTTCGGCGTTGAGCACCACCGCCCTCGAGGCCGATTGCGCCACCACCGCCTTCACCTGCGCCAGGTCCTCGACCGTGTCGACGCCGTCCAGGCCCAGGTGGTCGGCCGCGATGTTCAGCACCACCGCCACGTCGCAGCGGTCGTATGCCAGGCCGCGCTTGAGGATGCCGCCGCGCGCCGTTTCCAGCACTGCGATCTCCACTTCCGGCGCATGCAGCACCGTGCGCGCCGACCAGTAGCCGGTGCAGTCGCCTTTTACTACCTGCTTGCCGTCGATGAAGACGCCCTCGGTGGTGGTCACGCCCGTCACCCGGCCAGCCATGCGCGCCGCATGCGCGACCAGCAAGGTGGTGGTGGTCTTGCCGTTGGTGCCGGTCAGCGCGATCACGGGAATGCGGCCGGTCGACGCGCCCATCAGGCCGTCGACGATCGCCTCGCCGGCATCGCGCGCCTCGCCCGCACTTGGATATTGGTGCATGCGGATGCCTGGCGCCGCATTGACTTCGATGACCGCCCCGCGCTGCGCCGCCAGCGGCTGGCCGATGTCCTCGCACACGATGTCGATGCCGGCCACGTCCAGGCCGATCTTGGCGGCAGCGCGTACGCACAGCAGGCGCGTCGAATCAGGCAGCAGGTCGGTCACGTCTTCGGCGGTGCCGCCGGTCGACAGGTTGGCGTTGCCGCGCAACTCGGCCACCACGCCGCTTGGGGGCACGCTGTCGAACTCGAAGCCCTGGCGCGACAGCATGTCGGCCGCATGGTCGTCGAGGGAGATCCGGGTCAGGATCGTCGCATGGCCGGCGCCGCGCGCCGGATCGGCGTTCTCGATCTCGACCAGCTCGCGGATGGTCTTGACGCCGTCACCCACCACATGGGCCGGACGGCGGCGCGAGGCCGCGGCCACGCGCCCGCCGGCGACCAGCACGCGATAATCGCAGCCCGTCACATGGCGTTCGACGATGACGCGGCGCCCGTACTGGCGCGCGAACTCGAAAGCGCGCGCGACGTCGTCCGGCGTGGTGCAATCGACCGTCACGCCCTTGCCCTGGTTGCCGTCCAGCGGTTTCAGGGTCACCGGCCCGTTCAGGCGGCGCGCCACGCGCTGGGCCGACTCCACGGTGGTGACCACGTCGCCCTCCGGCACCGGCACGCCGGCCTCCTTCAGCAGCGCCTTGGTCAGCTGCTTGTCGCTGGCGATCTTCACCGCGATGAAGCTGGTGTCGCCAGTGGTCGTGGCCTGCAGCCGCTTTTGCCTGACGCCCCAGCCGAGCAGGAACAGGTTGGCGTCGTCGGTGATGCGCTGCACCGGGATGCCGCGCTCCTGCGCCGCCGTGATCACCGCGGCGGTGCTGGTGCCGATCGCGTAGCGCGCGGCGATCTCGCGCAGTTCTTCAAGGCGCACAGCGAGTTCGAAGCCCGCGCCGCGAGCCAGCGCGCCGACCAGGTCGAGCGCCAGGTCGAAGGCCGGCTCGGCCAGCTTTTCGCAGCTGTAGGCGCATACGATGCGGAATTGGCCAGGATGGCCGTTCACCGGCCTCGTGCGGCCGAAACTGGCCGGCGCGCCGGCCAGGGTTTGCAGTTCCAGCATCACGTGTTCGATCACGCGGCCGAGATACGTGCCTTCGCGCAGGCGCTGGGCGAAGCCGCCAGGCTGGCCGACGGGCAGGCGCTCGCCATGCAGCGATGGCAGCAGCTCGAGCAGCGCGTGGTTAAAGCCGGGCAGATCCTTCGTGGACTTGCCGTATAAATCCTGCAGGTCGACCACCGACAGCAGGCATGGCGAGTCGGCGTGGACGTTCGGTCCGCGCAGGAAGCGTTGTTCGAGGATTTGCACGTGTGTTTCCCTTGATAGTCATTATTATGAAAGCCACAGCCGGCACGCGCTCTCTATCGCATGCCGGCCGTTTGTCGCCGTGCAGGCGGGTCAGGCGTCGAACAGTTGCGTGTACATGCGGGTTGCCATCAGGCCCACCGCCGTATGGTGAATCTCCGGCGACAGCAGGCGGCCCAGCATCTGCATCGCCTCCTGCTTGCCGTTGGCCGCCGCCACCTGCTGTTCCAGCAGGCGCAGCTCGTTATGGGCGTCGGCATCGTCCAGGTTGGCGTGGCGGCGGATCAGGCCCCGCACCGGATGCGCCATTTCGCGTTCCGCGCCCTGCCCCAGCTGGTCGAGGGTACGCTGGCGCGCGCGCGCGGTCAGCACGCGCTGGGCGCTGGCCGGCTTGCCGTCGGCGGTGGAGGTAATCCAGTCGCGCAGCACCTGCAATTCATAGGCATTGAACACGCCGAACATCTCGGCCCGCTCGCCTTCGACCAGGCGCCAGAAGCGGCTATGCTCGACGTCCTCGCCGCGCTTGATCCAGCCGGCCCCTTCGAGCGCGGCCAGGAAGGCCGGGATCTGCGCCGGGTCGGTCAGCCAGTCGTTGACCGAGCGGCCGGCGACGCGGCAGTAATCCGAGTGCATGTTCTTGCCCACGCCGCTCTTGGCGGCCAGGATGCCGACCAGCTCCGACTGCAGGTCGAATTCGCCGATCACCGAGGTCGTGCTGGCGCCCAGTTCGTTCAGGCGGTAGCCATCGACCACGCGCTGCCAGAAGGCGTCGCGGTCGCCGACCTTCGGCATCAGGTCGTGCACCGCCTGCACCGCCTTGCGCGCATGGCCGCTGGCGGCGTTATCGACCGTCACGTGCAGGGTGAAGTAATACGGATCGATGCCCAGTTCATTGAGCTCATAGGACGTGATCAGCAGGTGCAACGGCAGCTGTTCGTAGCCCAGGTTGTAGCCGACGACTTCGGGCAGGAAGTGCTCGGCGTGATGACCCAGCGCCAGTTGCAGCGCGCCTTGCAGGAAGTGGTCGTCGCCCAGGTCTTCCCAGCTCTCGCAGCCGTGGGTGGCCAGCAGCTTGCGGTACAGGGTGACGTGGTTCTTGTCGGGCAGGCCGTCGCCCAGCTCTTCGAGATAGGTCTTGATCAACGGATGGAAGGCGACGTCGTCCCACTGGCGCGTCAGGCCATACAGCCAGGCGCCGTCGACCAGCTTGGTCGGCGCCACGCCCTTGATGAAGTACAGCGCGTGCGCGCGGCACGAGAAGTAGCGGCGCGGCGCGCCGTTCTTGCGCGCGGCGAGGTAGTCGCGGTATTGCTGGCCGACGATCTCGGTGCGTTCTTCGATCCAGGCCTGCAGCTGGTCCAGGCGCGCCGGCAGGTCGGACGGCAGCTCGCGCGCGACCGCGATCTGGCCAGCCACGAAGTCCCTGGCCTGCTCCGGCATCGCCGACGGATCGGCGTACAGCGAAAAATACAGATCCTTCGCGCCTTCTGCGGTGGCAAGGGGCGCGGTCGCGACGCGTGGTGCGTCGGCTAACAACATTGGTGTCATGTCTAGCATCGTGAAGTGTCCTATGGACGATTACCGACATTATCCAAGCTGGACCATGTTGCGCAAATCGGTTGGCGCGCTGTGAGTATGTAAGAGAGGGATTACAAAATTATATCTCGCAGCGCAGCAATCGCTTGCCAATTTGCTTACGTCGATGCGCCACTACCCTGCTGGCGCATGCCGCGCTCGACGTCTGCCGCTTCCGGGTCGCCCTTCTGTTGCGCCTCCCGGTATTTCTCGGCCTGGGCATCGACGATATGCGGCGGGAAAGGCGGGATATTCGCATCGGCCACCACTTCGAGCACGAAGGGCCGGCCTGCCGCCAGCGCACGATCCCAGGCCGGCCCCAACTCTTCCGGATCGTCGACCCTTTCGCCTTCCAGGCCGAGCATGCGCCCATATTCCGCATACGAGAAATCGGGCAGTTCCTGCGATGGCGCATATTTCGGCTCGCCCCCCATCCCGCGCTGTTCCCAGGTCACAAAATTGAGGTCGCGATTGTTCAGCACCAGCACCACCAATGTGGGATTGGCCCAGTCGCGCCAGTGGCGCGCGATCGTGATCAGGCCGTTCATGCCGTTCATCTGCATCGCACCATCGCCGGCGAGCGCGATCACCGGCCGGCCCGGATGCGCCATCTTGGCCGCCATCGCATACGGCACGGCCGAACCCATCGTCGCCAGGCCGCCCGACAGCGACGCCATCATCCCGCGCCGCAATCTCAGGTGCAGCGCATACCAGGCCGAGACCGAGCCCGAGTCGCCGGCCAGGATCACATCATCCGGCAGCCGCGGAGACAGTTCGCTGAAGGCGCGCTGCGGATTGATTGGTTTGCCCGGCAGGCGCGCCCGCTCATCCAGCACGCGCCAGCTCTCGGCCACGTTCGACTCGATGCGCGCGCGCCAGCCGCGCTCCTCCTTGCGTCGCAAGAGCGGAATCAGGGCGAGCAAGGTCGCACGCGCGTCGCCCGCGAGGTTCACGTCCATCGGATAGCGCAGGCCGAGCATGGTGGCGTCGACGTCTATCTGCACCGCCTTCGCGGTGCCCTCCTGCGGCAAGAATTCGGCATACGGGAAGCTCGAACCGATCATCAGCAGCGTGTCGCATTCCTTCATCATCGTGTCGCTGGCCTGGGTGCCGATCATGCCGATGGTGCCGGTGCAGAACGGCAGGTCATCCGGCACGACAGCCTTGCCGAGCAAGGCCTTGGCGATGCCGGCGCCGAGCAGCTCGGCCACCTCGACCAGCTCGTCCAGCGCGCCGTGCGCCCCGGCGCCGGTCAGGATCGCCACCTTCTCGCCGGCATTGAGGATGTCGGCCGCTGCGCGCAAGGCCTCGGACGGCGGCACCGCCGCTTCGAGCGCCGCGCCCACGCCCGAGAAGGTGTTGCCGTGTTCACGCGGCGGATGCGGCACCGCGTCTTCCTCCTGCAAATCGTTCGGGATGATGATGCAGGTCACGCAGCGACGGGCCTTGGCGATGCGCAGCGCGCGGTCGACCAGGTGACGCACCTGCGACGCATCGGTCGCCATCTGCACGAACTCCCCCGCCACGTCCTTGAACAGCGTAACCAGGTCGACTTCCTGCTGGTAGTGGGCGCCGAGCGCGGAGCGCTGCTGCTGGCCGACGATCGCGACCACCGGCTGGTGATCGAGCTTGGCGTCGTACAGGCCGTTGAGCAGGTGGATGGCGCCGGGACCGGAGGTCGCCAGGCACACCCCTACCTCGTTCGTGAACTTGGCGTGGCCGCAGGCCATGAAGGCCGACATCTCTTCGTGGCGGCACTGGACGAACTCGATCGCGTCCTGGCGCCCGAAAGCGGCCAGGATGCCGTTGATGCCGTCGCCCGGATAGCCATAGACGCGGTGCACGCCCCATTGCCCGAGTCGGTCGAGCAGAAAATCTCCTACGGTGCTGGTCATGCCGGTGTCCTTTCGCAGCTGGTGGAAAGGCGACTGTAGGCCGGTAATCGAAGGCGGACCGTGCGCCAGCGTCCCCACGCGCCGACGGGGCGCGCTCAGTGGGTAATCAGAGACGCGCGCCGAGCTCCACATCGGCCACCAGCCCAGCGCCCGACAGCCGCACCGGCTCCGCGCCCGCGCGCAGCATGCGGGTCATGGCGCGGTCCCCATCGCCGGGCGCGACGTCGACCGCACGCGCGGCCTCGGCCACGATCAGGATCTCGATGTCTTCCTTGAGCCCGTCGAGCACCGTATTGAGCACGCAGTAGTCGGTGGCCAGGCCGCACACGGCCACGCGGCGGATGCCGCGCGCACGCATGGCCTGCCCCAGCCCCGTGCCGTTGAAGGCGGAATACGCATCCACCTCGATGGTATCGGCCTTGGACACGACGATGACGTCGTCCGGCAGGTTCAGGTCGGAAGAAAAGCCCGCCCCTTCGGTCCCGGCCACGCAATGCGGCGGCCACGGTCCGCCCTGGTCGGCGAAAGAGCAATGCAGTTCGGGATGCCAGTCGCGCGAGGCATAGATCGGCAGCGCGCGCGTCCGGTACAGGTCGATGAGGCGGTTGACCGGCGCGATGACCTGGTCGCCGTGGGGGACGCCAAGGTTGCCGCCGGGAAGGAAGTCGACCTGCAGGTCGACGATCAGGAGGGCATCGCCCTGGCCGAGCACGATGGCGCTCATGAGACATCTCCGTTTCAAGGACGCACAGGCTGCGTCAAAGATGGCAGATTAACATGAAGCGCCGTCGCCGGCCGAAGGCCACGCGGCAGACCCGATAGGCCTGCCGCGAGAACAGCTTATTGCTGCGGGTTGTTCAGCAGCGAGCGCTGGCGTGCATAGCCGAAGTAGACGGCGGCGCCGATCGCCAGCCAGATGGCGAATGCCAGCCAGGTATGCCAACTCAGGAACGACATCAGCACCAGGCAGAACACGATCGCCAGGCCCGGAATATACGGTACGCCAGGGCAGCGGAAAGCGCGCGGCAGGTCCGGACGCTTCTTGCGCAGCACGATGACGGCGATCGAGACCAGGGTGAAGGCGGCCAGCGTGCCGATATTGACCAGTTCGGCCAGCACGGTCAGCGGCACCACGGCGGCGATCAGGCCGAAGATGATGCCCACCAGCCAGGTGGCGAAGAATGGCGTACCGTATTTCGGATGCACCTTCGACAGCTTGGCCGGCAACAGGCCGTCGCGCGACATGGCGAACAGGATGCGGGTCTGGCCATAGGCCATCACCAGGATCACGGTGCTCATGCCCAGGATCGCGGCCAAGTCGACGAAGCCGGCGACCCAGTTCTCGCCCGCCACCTGCAGCGCCAGCGAGACCGGGTGATCGACGCCCTTGAAGTCCAGGTGCGGCACGATGCCGGTCATGATCGCCGCGACCACGACGTACAGGATGGTGCAGACCACCAGCGAACCGATGATGCCGATCGGCAGGTCACGCTTCGGATTCTTGACTTCCTCGGCAGCCGAGGTGACGGCGTCGAAGCCGATGAAGGCGAAGAACACCAGCGCGGCGGCGCTCATCACGCCACCCATGCCGTATGGCATGAACGGTTCCCAGTTCTCCGGGCGCACATGGCCGACGCCGACGGCGATGAACAGCAGCACGACGCCGGTCTTGATGATGACCATGACGTTGTTGATGCGCGCCGATTCGCGCATGCCCAGCGACAGCATCGCGGTCAGCGCGATCATGATCAGGAAGGCCGGCAGGTTGAACAGGGTCTCGACGCCGGGGCGGGCGCCAGGCGCCGCGGTCAGCGCGTCCGGCAGCACCAGGCCGAAGCCCGACATCAGCGACTGGAAATAGCCGGACCAGCCGACCGCGACGGTCGAGGTGGCCAGGCCGTACTCGAGCAGCAGGTCCCAGCCGATCATCCAGGCGACGAATTCGCCCAGGGTGGCGTAGCTATAGGTATAGATCGAACCGGCAACCGGCACGGTCGAGGCGAACTCGGCGTAACACAGGGCGGCGAAGCAGCAGGCCATGGCGGCCACGATGAAGGAGAGGGTCAGCGCAGGGCCGGCTGTGACGGCGCCCGTGCCGGTGAGCACGAAAATACCGGTGCCGACGATGGCGCCAATACCGAGCAGGATCAGGTCGGTCGGGCCGAGCACCTTTTTGAGTCCGCCCGGCTTGGCGCTGGCGGCCAGCATGGCATCCAGATTCTTGGTTCTAAAAATACTCACTACGTGTTCTCCAATCAAATATGTATGTGGTCCCGCGTCTTGTCAATACGCCGTGCCCGCAGGTCGTGCGGGCACGCTCTCGAGATCCTGCCTGTTGGGCCGGCATGCCTGACATGAAACCGCTTTCGCTACACCTGCAAACCGTCAACTTTTTGCAGACGTGCAAATATAACCAGAATGCTGTTACGAATCAAAGCAATCCGACAAATCTTCTGCAATTTACGTGCCGGCAGGAAATTCCTGCTACGGAAACGCGGCCGTTGCGTAAACATCTCAGCCCGGACGGCTGTGCTTGATTTCCTCAAATCAACATTCGATAATGGGCCGACCCTCCTGCCCCACCCGCGCTTTGTCGCCCACGATCCCGCCCCAATGACAGTCTCCGATGGACGCCCGACCCGATTTATGCCGCTGCTCGCAAGCGGCGCGCTGCTGGCGGCGCTCGCCGCCCCGGCGCCGGCGGCCCAGCTTCCGGAAGCACGACTGGATGAAATCGCGGCGATGGCCGAGCAAAACAATGCGCAGGCGCGCACGGTCCTGGTGCAGGAAGGCCCGAAGCTGATCGCCGGAGCACCCTATCCGGTGCGCATCCACTACCTGCGCCTGTTGCGGCGGATACAGGCCGATGGCGGAAACTTTCGCGAGGCCTTCGAGACCAACGAGCTTATCATCGGCCTGGCCCAGGCCGAACGCGATCCGCTCAATCTGGCACTGGGCAGCCTGGCGCGGGTATTGCGCATGATCGAGAACAACGATCCGGCCAAGGCCCTTGGCCAGCTCACCGCCCTTGGGACGCGTTACCGCAAGCTCGACAGCCTCGAATTCACTGCCACCGCCGAGGGGCTGCACGGCATGGCCTACAGCGCGGTCGGCCAGTACGACCGCGCGCTGCACCATTTTTTGCGCGCGCTGGACATGGTGCAGCGCCATCCCGGCCTGTGGAGCCCGCGCGAAGCTGACATCCGGCTGGCGATGGCGCGCATGTACGTCAACGCGCACGATCCTGCCAAGGCGCTCGAGACGCTGCGCGAAATCCGTACCGGCCTGTCCCGACTGCCGCCGCGCACCGAGGCGGCGGCCCACTATTTCGAGGGCCGGGCCCTGGTGGCGCAGGACGAGCTCGAGGCCGCCCAGCAAGCCTTCGCGCACGCGCTCGACCTTGCCCATACCCATCAGCTCATCTCACTCGAAGCGAATGTGCTTGGCAATATCGCTGACGCCCACCTGAAGGCGGGGCGCTACCGGCAGGCCGAGGAAGCGGCGCGCGCCGCCCTGGCGCCGGCCGAGCGCAGCGAAGACCGGATCAGCCTGCAAATGGCGAAGGCCAACCTCGGCTTCGCCCTGTTCGGCCAGGGCCGCCAGCGCGAAGGGATGCAGCATGTGGACGCGGTGATCGCCGCGATGCGCAAGGCCGGCGCCATGTCGAGCGTCGCCCGCCTGCTGGGCGAGAAGAGCCAGGCGCTGGAAGGCGCCGGACGCTTCCGCGAAGCGCTCGCCACCACGCGCGAGCGCGAAAGCGTCACCCAGGAGCTGTCGCTCGATGAACGCAACAAGGCGATCTCGGCGCTGCAAGAACAGTTCAAGGCGCGCGAGCGCGCCGCCCAGATCGATGCCCTGCGCCAGGAAAACGCCGTGAAGGACACCGAGCTGCGCCACCGCAGCGTGCTCCAGACCGCCGCCTCGCTGGGTGCGTCGGTGGCGTTGTTCCTGTGCGCCGGCGTGCTGTGGATGTACCGAAAATCGGTGCTCACCGGCCGCCGCCTGGCCGAACTGAACGACGAACTGGCTTATCGATCGGCGCACGACCCGCTCACCGGCCTGTTCAACCGGCGCTCCTTCCTCGACCGCATGCGCAGCCGCACCGGGGAGGCGGCGCCGCGCCTGGGCTCGGCCGACTGCTTCACGCTGCTCGACATCGACCACTTCAAGCGCATCAACGACGAATATGGCCACGCGGCGGGCGACGCGGTGCTGGTCGAGGTCGGCAAGCGCCTGCGCGCGGCGATGCGCGAATCGGACATGGTGCTGCGCTGGGGCGGCGAGGAATTCCTGGTGTATTCCCAGGGCGTGACCCAGGACCAGCGCCCGCTGCTGGTCGGCCGCATCCTCGATGCGATCGCCGCCACGCCGATCGTGCTGGACGACGGCACCACGCTCAGGGTCAGCGCCACCGCCGGCGCGGTCTCGCTGCCGTTCGCGCCGGACGGCGACGTTGCAGGCCCCGAAGCCACGGTCCAACCCGACTGGGAACAGGCAATCGCGCTGGCCGACCGCGCGCTCTACAAGGGCAAGGAAGCGGGCCGCAACCGCGGCTATATCGTGGCCAGCCTGCGCCGTCCGGAAGGCGGCCTGGAGCTCGACCTGGTGCTGCCGGGTGTCACGGGGTGATGAGGATGCAAACGTGAACTGAACGCGTGGGAGGCATAGCCTCCCACCCTACTGCGAACGCGGCAGGTTACTGGGCGTTACAGGGAACGCAGCAGGTTGCGGCGGGCGACGATCGCCGCCACCGTCTGCAGCAGCGTGGCCGGCGCCACCGGCTTGGCCAGGTAGTCGTCGAATCCCGCCTCCAGCGCACGCTGCTGGTCTTCGCGCCGCGAGAACGCGGTCAGGGCGATGGCGGGCACGCCCGCCGTCTCGCGATCCGGCATCGACCGTATGCGCCGAATCATTTCGAAACCATCGACCAGCGGCATGCCGATGTCGCTGATGACGAGGTCGGGCCGGCGCATCTCGACCAGGCGCAGCGCCTCGCGCGCGCCGGTTGCGGTCAGGATCGTTGCATCGCTGGCGGCCAGCACCTGCTGCACCAGTTCCAGTGAATCCAGTTCATCGTCGATCACCAGCACCGTCATCCCGGCCATCTCGGGTGCCGCCAGCGGCAGGCCGGCAAGGGGCTCGACCCGCGCCACCGGCACCGCGCCGGGCGCCGCCAGCGGCAAGTGCAGGGTGAAGGTGGCGCCCTGCCCTTCGCCGCGGCTGGCCACGCTGATCGCGCCGCCCTGCAGCTCGACCAGCTGGCGCGCGATCGCCAGGCCCAGCCCCAGGCCGCCGTGGCGCCGCGCCGACGAGGAATCGGCCTGGCGGAAGCGGTCGAACACATAGGGCAGGAACTCGGGCGCGATGCCGGCGCCGGTATCGGCCACGTCGATCGCCACCGCGCGCTCGTCGGCCTCTCCATCCCGCCGCAGCGTGACCGTCACCACGCCGCCCGGCTCGGAAAACTTGATGGCGTTCGAGATCAGGTTCGACATCACCTGCTGCATGCGCGCCAGGTCGCCGCGCACTGGGCCGGCGCCGTGGTCGATGCTGGCGTTCAGGCCGATGCTGCGCGCCAGCGCCGCCGGACGCGCCGTCTCGAGCGCCGCGTTGACGAAGTCCTGCGGCTGGATCGGCGCGGCGTCGATCCGCACCTTGCCGGCCAGCAGGCGGCTCATGTCGAGCATGTCTTCGATCAGCTGCGACTGGGCGCGCGCATTGCGTTCGATGGTCTCCAGACCGCGGCGCAGCATGGCGCCGTCGCGATGGCCCTGCAACAGCAGTTGCGACCAGCCGAGCATGGCGTTGAGTGGCGTGCGCAGCTCGTGCGACAAGGTCGCGAGGAACTCGTCCTTCATCTGGCTGACGTTCTCGGCCTCGACACGGGCGCGCTGCTCGTCGAGATACAGTTGCTGGCGCTCGGCCGCCGCCTGCAGCGATTCGGCGATCGTACGGTTGCGCGCCTCCAGGCGCGCATCGAAGATGGTGGCCAGCAGCGCGATGCTGAGCAGGGCCACGGTGGCCACCGTCACCAGCGCCGCCAGGTGATCCTGGTCGACGCCGCCAAGCGCCGCGCGGCACACGCTGCCGGCCTCGAAGTGGGCGGCGGCCATGCCGGTATAGTGCATGCCGGCGATGGCGCCACCCATGATGACGCTGGCCGCGAGCTGCACGGCGCGCCGCGAGCGGCCGCGCTCCTGGCCATCGTCGTGAAGGCGCAGGGCGAGCTGCAACGCCAGCGCCGAGGCGCCGATCGCGATCGCAACCGACAGCGCGAACAGCCAGGGGGTGTAGGTGATGGCCGGGTCCATGCGCATGCCGGCCATCCCGGTGTAGTGCATGGCGTTGATCCCCGCGCCCATCAGGGCGGCGCTCAAGGCCAGCTGGCGGCGCCGGAAGGCGCGGTGCCGCACATGCCACAGCGCCAGGCCGGAGGCGACCACGGGCAGCAGCCAGGAGGCGAAGGTGATCAGGGGGTCGTAGCCGACCGGCATCGGCAGGCGGAAGGCCAGCATGCCGATGAAGTGCATGGCCCAGATGCCGCTGCCCATCGCCAGCGCGCCGCCCGCGATCCATAAATATGGCGCGCGGCCCTGGGCCTGGCGCACCCGCATCGCCAGGCTGAGCGCCGTGTACGAGGCCAGGATGGCCACCAGGATCGACACGAAGACCAGCAGGGGTTCGTAATACCCGTTCACCATCGGTGTTGTTCCGTTCTTATTGTGTTCTTGCCGGCACGCGGCATGCCGATCGGAGCCAGTGTACACGACCTGGCGGGCGATATCGGGTACGCTTGCACCCCTGCTCAACGCCAGCTTCAGGAGGAAAAGCCTTGTCCGACGACCGACCGACCGCCCCACCCATCGTGCATGAGCGCCGCACCCTGTTGCACGGCGCCGCCGCGCTGGCCGGCCTGGCGCTGGCCCCGGCGACGACCCTGCCCGCGTTCGCGCAGCGACCCTTGCCCAAGGTGCCGTATGTGACGACGCCGCAGGACATCGTCGACCGCATGCTGTCGATGGCCCAGGTCGGGCGCGACGACGTGGTGTATGACCTCGGCTGCGGCGACGGCCGCATCGTGATCTCGGCCGCGCGCCGGTATGGCGCGCGCGGCGTGGGCATCGACCTCGATCCCGAACGCATCCGGGAAGCGAATGCCAATGCGCGCTCGGCCGGCGTGCAGGACCGCGTGCGCTTTCGCCAGGCCGACCTGTTCAAGACCGATTTCAGCCCGGCCACCGTGGTCATGCTGTACCTGCTGTTCGAAGTGAACCTGCAGCTGATGCCGCAGCTGTGGCGGCAGTTGCGGGTCGGTGCGCGCGTCGTGTCGCACGATTTTCACATGGGCGCGCAATGGCCGCCGGAGAGAATCGTGCGGGTGCGCGACAAGACCCTGTATGCGTGGACGATTACCGAGGAGCTCAAGCAGGAGGTTGCGCAGGCGCGTGGAACGCAGCCTTGATATACAGGGCGGCAGTGAAAACGGCGCCTGAAATGCGAAACGCCCGCATCATGCGGGCGCTTCGAAGGAATCCTGTTGGTGGGAAGTGCAAGTTTCGAACTTGCGACCCCTGCAGTGTGAATGCAGTGCTCTACCCCTGAGCTAACCTCCCAACGAGGCCGTATTATGCCATAAAGTCTTGATTATTCCAAATGGCAATTGACCAACTTATTTGTACCGATGCCGTGATCTGGAATGAAACACGGCGAGGCAGCGATACCTGCCGCGCTTGCCGAAAACAAGAAGGCCAGCATTGCTGCTGGCCCTTGTGAATTCTGGTGGGAAGTGCAAGTTTCGAACTTGCGACCCCTGCAGTGTGAATGCAGTGCTCTACCCCTGAGCTAACCTCCCGAAGCGAGGCGTATTATGGCACAGAATCACTGCCTCGTCATCCCTGCGGAGAATAATTCCTCCACACGCAGCTGCCTTTCACGTTCTTGTCGAGGCCGGCCAGCACCTCGTCGTGCGCCGCCAGTTCGTCGCCGCTGGCCGCGACCACGATGATCTCGCCCAACGGCACCACTTCGAGCGCGTCGCCGATGTTCGCGGCCTCGACTTGGACGTCCATCGTCAGCGAGTTCTGGCCGCGGGTCATGGCCAGGTAGACGTCGGCCAGCAGCTCCGAGTCGAGCAGCGCGCCGTGCAGCTTGCGGTGCGCGTTCGAGATCTCGTAGCGGTCGCACAGCGCGTCCAGCGAATTGCGCTTGCCCGGATGCAGCTCCTTGGCGTTCACCAGGGTGTCGATCACGCCGTTGCAATGCTCGACGAAGGGCCGCATGCCGATGCGGGTGAATTCATGGTTCAGGAAGCCCAGATCGAACGGCGCGTTATGGATGATGACTTCGGCGCCCTGTACGAACTCGCGCAATTCTTCGGCGATCTCGTGGAACTTCGGCTTGTCGCTCAAGAACTCGGTGGTCAGGCCGTGGACGGCCAGCGCCGCCTCGTCCGACTCGCGCTCGGGATTGATGTAGCGGTGAAAATTATTACCGGTCAGTTTACGGTTGAAGATTTCAACGCAGCCGACCTCGATGACGCGGTCGCCCGTGCGAGGATTCAGGCCGGTGGTTTCGGTATCGAGGACGATCTGGCGCATGGTGTTCTACTAAATAAATTGAAACTGAGTTGAAGCGGACCAGAGTATAACAAAGCCCGCCCCTGCCTTCCGGCGGTCAAAGACTCAGCGCCGGACCGAGGCCGCGCCGCGATTGGCCAGCACGTCGGCCCGCTCGTTGCCCGGATGGCCATTGTGGCCGCGCACCCAGCGCCATTCGACGGCGTGCTGCTGTTGCGCCTGGTCGAGCGCCTTCCACAGATCGTCGTTCTTGACCGGCTCCTTCGCCGCCGTCTTCCAGCCGCGCGCCTTCCAGCCGTGGATCCATTCCGAGATCCCCTTCTGTACGTACTGGCTGTCGGTATGCAGCACGATCTTGCACGGACGGTTCAGGACGCCGAGCGCCTCGATCACGGCGCGCAATTCCATGCGGTTATTGGTGGTGTTCGGCTCGCCGCCGAAGATTTCTTTCTCGTGGCCGTTCGAGACCAGCAGCGCACCCCAGCCACCCGTGCCGGGATTGCCCTTGCATGCGCCGTCGGTAAAGATCTCGACCTGCGTCGCGCTCGCTTCATTCGTTTGTTGTTCGCTCATTCCTGTTCGCTGCCGGCACTGCCGCCGGCCGCTTGCTCGCTTTCTTGTTCCATGCGGGACCGATAATGTGCATGCCCTTGACCCGCTTGATCGCATGCACCACGTAGACCGCGCCGAGATACGGCCACCAGCGCCCGCCCGCCGATTCCATCATCGAGAAGCGGCTGAGCCAGTGGGCCGTACGGCACGGCGGGGCGTAGCAGCCGAAATGGCTGCGTGTCACGCCCAGATTCAACAATTTTAGCCAGTCTTTCAGGCGCGGCAAAGAAATGAATTCGCCGGACTCGGGCAGGTAGTCGCTCTGCGTGACGCGCCGGAAGCCCTGGCGCATGCCCCACAGGCTGGCCGGATTGAAGCCGCAGATGATCACCTGCCCTTCCGGAATCAAGACCCGCTCGACTTCGCGCAAGACCTGGTGCGGCTCGGCCGCGAACTCCAGCACGTGCGGCAGCACCACCAGGTCGATGCTGCTGGTGGCGAACGGCAGTTCCTCGAAGTCGACCGCGACCGCGATCTGCTTGCCGCCCGCGGCAAACGCGAGTTCGTCCGCATGCGAGGTGCGCGTGGCCGCCTGCCATTTATTGGGCATGCGGCTGGCCGCCAGCGCATCGAGCTGGGGCACGCCGATCTGCAGCGCATTGAAGCCGAAGATATCCACCGTGAGCTCGTCCAGGCAAGCCTGCTCGAACGCGCGCACGTAGGCGCCCGCCGGCGATTGCAGCCAGTTGTCGAGCGCTATAATGGATTTTTCGGATGCGCTATCCATGCCACCTCTTTGACCCACGGTTCACCATGACGATTCCTCTGCGCACTCAACTCGCGGCTCAGCTCGCGATATTGACGCTTCCTGCCTTTAAAGACAATTATCTCTGGCTCATTCACGACGGCAGCAACGCCGCCATCGTCGACCCGGGCGATGCCGCCCCGGTCAAGGCCGCCCTGGCCGCGCACAAGCTGCGCCTGACCGCCATTTTACTCACCCATCATCATGCTGACCATATCGGGGGTGTGCCGGGCTTGCTCCAGGACTGGGACGTACCCGTATTCGGGCCGCGTAATGACGGCATCGCGCTGGTGACGCATCCGCTCGGCGAGGGTGAACGGATCGGCGTGCCGGGGCTGGATCTCGCGCTGGACGTATTGGACGTGCCGGGTCACACGCTGGGTCATATCGCCTATGTGCGAAGCGAGCCGGGCGCGAATTGGCTGTTTTGCGGCGACACGCTGTTCGGCGCCGGCTGCGGGCGGCTGTTCGAAGGCACGCCGCCGCAGATGATGGCATCGCTCGGCAAGCTCGCGGCGCTGCCGGACGATACGCTGGTGTATTGCGCGCATGAATACACGCTGTCGAATCTGCGTTTCGCCCAGGCGGTGGAACCGGGCAACGCCGCGCTCGATGCGCGGGTGCGGGCCGATGGCGCGCAGCGCGAGGCCGGACTGCCGACCATTCCGTCGACGGTCGGCCTCGAGCGGGCGACCAATCCCTTCCTGCGCCATGACGAGGCGCGCATCGTGCAAAGCCTGGTCGAGGCCGGGCGCCTCATGCCGGGCGGGGCGCCGGTCGACGCCTTTGCTGCGCTGCGCGAGTGGAAGAATACCTTCTGATCGGAAGAATAAGGTCTAATGCGTGCCTCGTGGACGGCCGGACCGTCCACGAGGCAGATCAAATCTCTTCGTACAGCGGCAAGGTCAGGAACTCGGCGAAGTCATCCGACGTCGACATCTCCTCGAAGATGACGGCGGCGCGCTCGTAGCTCGCATGCGTCCCGTCCGCCGCCACCACCTTCACTTTTTCCAGTTCTTCGGGAATCATCTCCCGCACCATGTCTGCCGTGACCTTGCGGCCATCGTCGAGCACACCTTTCGGCGAGCGAATCCACTGCCACACCTGCGAGCGGCTGATTTCGGCGGTCGCCGCGTCTTCCATCAGGTTGTGGATCGGCACGCAGCCATTCCCGGCCAGCCAGGCGCCCAGGTAGTGGATGCCGACATTGATGTTGTAACGCAGGCCGGCCTCGGTGATCGGCGTCTCGGGCTGGAAGTCGAGCAATTGCGCGGCCGTCACCTCGACGTCCGGGCGCTGCTTCTCGAACTGGTTCGGCCGGTCGCCCAGCACCTTGGTGAATTCTTCCATCGCCAGCCCGACCAGGCCGGGGTGGGCGACCCAGCCGCCGTCATAGCCGTCGGTGGCATCGCGCGCCTTGTCGGTGCGCACGCCGCCCATCGCGATCTCATTTTTCTCGGGATCGTTCTTGATCGGAATGAGGGCCGACATGCCGCCCATGGCCGGCGCGCCGCGCGCGTGGCAGGTCTTGAGCAGCAGCAGCGCATAGGCGCGCATGAACGGCGCCGTCATCGTCACCTTGGCGCGGTCGGCCAGGCAGAAGTCGCGGTCATGCTTGAACTTCTTGATGCACGAGAAGATGTAATCCCAGCGGCCGGCGTTCAGGCCGGCGCTATGGTCGCGCAACTCGTACAGGATTTCGTCCATCTCGAAGGCGGCAAGAATGGTTTCGATCAGCACCGTGGCCTTGATCGTGCCCTGCGGCAGGCCCAGCGCATCCTGGGTCATCACGAAGACGTCGTTCCACAGGCGTGCTTCCAGGTGCGATTCCAGCTTCGGCAGATAGAAATACGGGCCGGCGCCGCGCGCCAGCAATTCCTTCGCGTTGTGGAACATGAACAGCGCGAAATCGACGATGCCGCCCGAGACGCGCTGGCCGTCGACCAGCACGTGCTTTTCGTCCAGGTGCCAGCCGCGCGGCCGCACGATCAGGGTCGCCACCTTGTCATTGAGCCGGTAGGACTTGCCGTTCTGTTCCAGCGAAATGGTTTTGCGAACCGCATCGACCAGATTGACCTGGCCCTGGATCTGGTTGTCCCAGTTCGGGGTATTCGAATCCTCAAAGTCGGTCATATAGCTGTCGGCGCCGGAATTGAGCGCATTGATCACCATCTTGCGCTCGACCGGGCCGGTGATCTCCACGCGCCGGCAGGCCAGCGCCGGCGGGATCGGCGCGATCGTCCAGTCGCCGTCGCGGATGTGAGCAGTCTCGGGAAGGAAATCCGGACGCTCGCCGGCGTCGAGCTGTCGCGCCCGCTCTGCGCGCGCGGCCAGCAATTCCTGGCGCCGCGGCGCGAAGGCGCGCGCCAGCTGCGCCACCAGCGCAAGCGCCTCCGGGACCAGGATGTTCTCGTAGCCGGGTTTGATCTCGCCCGTGATCTGCATGCCGGCGGGGATGATGAGGGACATATGCGCTCCTGAGTTTGATGAAGAATCCGTGCGACGCCCTGCCCACGACGGGCGCTCCTTGGCGTTTGTCTTTGCATCAAGTATATTCACTTGAATAGCGCTAAACCATACAAAATCTCACATCATCCGTGTGTTTTTGTATCAAATAAGAGGCGGGAACAGGTAAACAAATATGGGCAAATTCACGCAGATGGCGACCTTCGTCGAGGTCGTCGCGCGCGGCAGCCTGTCCGCCGCAGCGCGCGCCGAGGGCATTGCGCCGGCCATGATCGGCCGCCGCCTCGACGCGCTCGAGGCCCGGCTCGGGGTCAAGCTGCTGCAACGCACGACGCGGCGGCTGGTGCTGACCGACGAGGGCACGGCCTTCCTCGAGGATTGCCAGCGCATCCTGGCCGAGGTGGGCGACGCCGAGTCGGCCATTTCCGAGCACAGTATGCGCGCTTCGGGCCACCTGACGGTGTCGGCGCCGGCCGGCTTCGGCCGCCTGCACCTGGCGCCGCTGCTGCCCTCGTTCCTGGCCGAACACCGCGACGTGACCATCAACCTGAACCTCTCCGACCGCGTGATCGACCTGGTGGCCGAGGGCGTGGACGTGGCCATCCGCATCGCCAGCCTCGACGACTCGAACCTGGTCGGCGTCAAGCTGGCCGATAACCGGCGCGTGGTGGTGGCATCGCCCGCCTATCTCAAGCGCCACGGACAGCCGCGCCAGCTGGCCGACCTGACGCGCCACAACTGCCTGCCGATCAGCAGCGAAGGCAGCCAGCGCGGCTGGACCTTCATGGATCATGGCAAGCCGGTGACACTGAAAGTGGGCGGGAATATGGTGTGCAACGACGGCGCCGTGCTGCATGCCTGGGCGCTGGCCGGCAAGGGCCTGGCCTGGCGCTCGATGTGGGAAGTGGCCGGCCAGATCGCGAGCGGCGAACTGGTAACCGTGCTGGACGAGTTCGCGGCGCCCGGCAACGACATCCACGCCGTGTTCGCCCAGCGCCGCCACCTGCCGCTGCGCATCCGCGCCTTCGTGGATTTCCTGCGCCGCAGCTACGCCGCGCCGGACTACTGGCGGCCTTCCTGACGCCAACCGTGCGGCCCGCACGGGGAGCCACGGGAAGCCACGGGAAGTACAGGCAAAAAAAATCCCCGGCAATTCCGGGGATTTTCGTCTCGTAAAGCCCTTAGGCTATTACAGAGGCTGGATGTTCGAGGCTTGCTTGCCCTTAGGGCCGGTGGTCACGTCGAACGAAACGCGCTGGTTCTCCTGCAGCGACTTGAAGCCGGTGCTCTGGATAGCCGAGAAGTGCGCGAACAGATCTTCGCCGCCTTCATCAGGGGTGATGAAGCCGAAGCCCTTCGAGTCATTGAACCATTTAACGATGCCAGTTGCCATTACAATTTCCTATTTCGGTTAGTTGGGCTTGCGCCCGTTTCAGATCGTTTGAAGAAGCAAGAAAGAAATGACAGACAGACTGCACTACTACCTCGAACCCAACGATCCCGTATTATACCGAATAAATCCGAAGCGCACCCTCTTCGTTAAATAAAAAAACCGCCTGGCTGCAACGATTCTCAAATTCAATAAATAGGGGAGCGCGTGTTTTTATCCCGTACGAGGGAAAATATAGGCGCAAGACCCGACCAAATGTTTGCGATGAATCAAATTCCGCTCTGCCGCACGTTTGCGCATGCGGCTTGCGTAGCGCCGCGCGCGACTGGGCGTCCCTGCAATGGCTCAGGTCAGCGATTTTGGATCGCGATGCGCGGTGCGGATATATTCGTCAAGTTCCGCGCGCCAGGCTTGCCACTCCGTGGCGGCCACGACATCGAAGGCGCGCAGCACCCGTAGCCGTTGCTCCAGCAGGCGTGCATGGTTGCCCAAACCGCGAAAGCCAAAGGTGGCCGCCGAGCCGGCCAGCGTGTGCAGCATGGCCTGCACTTCGTTCGCCGCCGGCGCGACGTCGAAGCCCGGATCGCCGGCGTGTTCCAGTTGCTGCGATAGCGCCGCCAGACGTTCCAGGGTCGACGGCAAGCGCGCCGCGAACTTCTCGTTGAGTTCGGCGAGGCGCGCGAAGAACTGCTGGTCGGCCGGCTGCACGGGTGCCATCGTCGGCGCTTACTTGGTGCCGAAGATGCGGTCGCCCGCATCGCCCAGGCCCGGGATGATGTAGGCATGATCGTCCAGGTGCGAGTCGAGCGAAGCGACGTACAGCTTGACGTTCGGATGCGCGTCCTGGACCACCTGCACGCCTTCCGGCGCCGCCACCAGGGCCAGGAACAGGATCTGCTCGTCCGGCACGCCGCGCTTCTTGAGCACGTCGATCGCGTGCACCGCCGAGTTACCGGTGGCCACCATCGGATCGCACAGGATGAAAGTACGGTCGACGGTATCCGGCAGGCGCACCATGTACTCGACCGGCTCGTGGGTTTCGGGGTCGCGGAACACGCCGATATGGCCGACGCGCGCCGACGGCACCAGCTCCAGCAGGCCGTCGCTCATGCCGATGCCGGCGCGCAGGATCGGCACAACGGCCAGCTTCTTGCCTGCGATCACCGGCGCATCGATGGTCACCAGCGGGGTCTTGATCGAGCGCGTCGTCAGCGGCAGGTCGCGCGTGATCTCGTATCCCATCAGCAACGTGATCTCGCGCAGCAGTTCGCGGAAGGTGCGGGTCGAGGTGTCGTGCTCGCGCATATGCGACAGCTTGTGCTGGATCAGCGGGTGGTTCAGGATATAGAGGTTCGGGAAGCGCGGGTCTTGTTTCATGGCGGGATTCGAAAGTTCTGTGTGTAGCATGCAAGCGCGCATTATCCCAGCCACGCGGCCGTTTGTCCCGGTCTGTACGTGAAATAAATGATAATCATGACACGAGGGCGCGCGCCAGGATCGCCTCGAAGTCGACAGCGGCGGGCAACCGTCCGTACGCCCCGCCCACCGGCTGCAAGATGCGCGAGAGCAAGAACGCCTCTCCCACGTACCGCGGCGCATGGCGCAGCAACAGCGCGGCCTGCACCGCCACCACGATCTGCTCGGCCAGCAGCCGCGCGCCGGCTTCGTCGTGCAAGCGCCCCGCCAGCCCGTCCAGCAGCGACGCCACATGATCCGCGAAGCGCTCGTCCAGCCCCGCCGCCGGCGCCAGCTCGGCCGCCAGCGCCGCCCGCGCCTCCCCTGGAGATTTGCCGAGCGCGCGCAGCAGGTCCAGGCACATCACATTGCCCGAGCCTTCCCAGATCGAATTGACCGGCAGCTCACGATACAGGCGCGCCAGCGGGCCGTCCTCCACGTAACCGTTGCCGCCCATGACTTCCATCGCCTCGGCCCCGAAGCCGGGGCCGCGCTTGCAGATCCAGTACTTGCCGGCCGCCGTCAGAATGCGGCCCAGCAGCGCCTGCAACGGCTCGTCTCCCTCGTCGAAACAGCGCGCCAGGCGCAGGGCAAAGGCGGTGGCGGCCTCGGATTCCAGCGCCAGGTCGGCCAGCACGTTTTGCATCAGCGGCTGCCCGGCCAGCGGCCGGCCGAAGGCCATGCGCCCGCGCGCATGGTGCAGCGCATGGCACAGCGCGGCGCGCATGATGCCGGCGCTACCCAGCACGCAATCGAGGCGGGTGTGGCCACCCATCTCGAGGATGGTCGGGATGCCGCGCCCCGGCTCGCCGATCATCCAGCCGAGCGCGCCGCAGAACTCGACCTCGGACGAGGCGTTCGAGCGGTTGCCGAGCTTGTCCTTCAGGCGCTGCACCCGCACCGCATTGCGCCGGCCGTCGGCGAGAAAACGCGGCACCAGGAAGCAGCTCAGACCGCCCGCGCCAGGGACGTCGGCCGACTCGTCGCAGCGGGCCAGCACCAGGTGGGCGTCGGCCTGCGGCACCGAATAAAACCATTTGTGGCCGACGATGCGCCAGGCGCCCTCGCCCGCTGGCCCTTCGTCGCGTAGCTCGTCCGCTCCCAGCAGCGTGGCGCGCGTGGTGTTGGCGCGCACGTCGGAACCGCCCTGCTTCTCGGTCATGCCCATGCCGACCAGGGCGCCGCGCTTGTGCGCCACAGGCAAGGGCCGGGGGTCGTAGTCGCGCGACAGGATCTTCGGCAGCCATGCCGCCGCCAGCTCCGGCGCCCGGCGCAGGGCCGGCACCGCGGCATAGGTCATCGTCACCGGACACTGGGCGCCGTTTTCGGCCTGGCCGAACAGCAGGTATTGCGCCGCCCGCGCCACCTGGGCGCCGGGACGCGGATCGCTCCAGGGCGCGCTATGGGCGCCGGCGCCAATCATCAGCGTCATCAAGGCATGCCAGGCCGGGTGGAATTCGGGCTCGTCGATGCGACGCCCGGCGCGGTCGAAGCTTGCCAGCGTCGGACCATGGGCATTGGCCAGGCGCGCCAGCTCCTGGACCTCGGCGCTGCCGAGCCGCGTACCGAGCGCGTCAAGTTGCGGCGCCGCCCAGCCGCCGCCCTCGCGCAGCAGCGCTTCCTGCAGCGCCGGATCGCAGGTGTACAGATTGATGCCGGTAAATGGCGGCGCCTGGTTCTCGACCTCGTGGGTGGCGAATCGGTCCATCATGCCTCCTTCAAATCTGCGCGTTTTCAAAATGCGGTAAAATGTTGCATTGCGGCATCATAATTGCACTTTATTATGTCGTTACAATCAAGAATAAGCGACAATATAGCGTGACAAACTTGACCGTCCAGCAAGGAGGTTAGCGCCAACATGCTTGCCGGGCAAGCAGGCTGCTCTGGCTCAACAAAGGTTGGAATCATCGCATGACTTGTGCTTTCTAATGATTTGCGGAATTTTTCAGTGATAGAGTCATCCCTGGTTTGGTAGACTTGCACGGATTCACATGTGACATTGGCATGACGTGCACGTGCCGCAACAATAAAGCAAGAAAGCTCCTGGACAACATGCACACCAGTTCTTCCGCCGTGCCCCCGCCTCAGCCGGCCGCCGCTCCCGTGCAGGCGGCGGTGCTGCCAGCGGCGCTGCTCGACGGCTTGCTGGAGACGGCCGGCGACGCCGTGTTCCGCGTCGCGCCCGATGGTGCGATCCACGCGGCCGGCACGCGAGCACGGGGCCTGTCGGGCTACGAAGCCGGCTGCTCGCTCCTGTCGCTGGTGCACGAGATCGACCAGCCGGCCTTGCGCAATGCGCTGGCCGCCGCCGCCGCCGGCCACGAGGCGGTGCTGGTCGAGACCCGCTTCCGCTCGGGCGAGCGCGATATCTGGTTCGAGCTCAGGATCGCGCGGCTGGCCACCGGCGACGCGGCGCCGCTGCTGGTGATCGGCCGCGACATGTCGGTCCAGCATGCGACCGAAGAGCGCCTGCGCCACATGGCGACCCACGACGCCCTGACCGAGCTGCCCAACCGCGTGCTGCTGTCGGACCGTATCCGGATGGTGATCGCCAATGCGCGCCGCTCGGGCCACGGTTTCTCGGTCGCCGCCATCGGCCTGGACGGCTTTAAAAAGGTCAACGACGGCCTGGGTCATCCGCTGGGCGACACCGTGCTGCAGATGGCGGCCGTGCGCCTGCGCCGCACCCTGCGCGACAGCGACACCCTGGCCCGGGTCGGCGGCGACGAATTCGTGGCGGTGCTGCCGGGGACTTTCACCGAGCCGCAGATCAAGCTTGTCACCGGCCGCCTGCTGGCCACCCTGCAGTCGCCATTCGAGGCCGGCGGCCACACGATCTACCTGGGCGCCTCGATCGGCGTGGCGGTCTACCCGGACCACGCCGAAGACGAGGTGCGCCTGGTGACGCTGGCCGACGCCGCCCTGTCGCGCGCCAAGGAAACCGGCAAGGGCCGCGCCGTGGTCTACAGCCCCGGCGACCAGGGCCCGCCCCAACACGACATCTCGCTCGAAGCGGCCATGTTCAATGCGGTGCGCGAGGGCGAATTCCTGCTCTACTACCAGCCGATCGTGAATGCGCGCAGCCGCATCATCGAGGGCTTCGAGACACTGATGCGCTGGAAGCATCCGACCCTGGGCATGGTGCCGCCGGTGCGCTTCATCCCGATCGCCGAGAGCAACGGCCTGATCAACCTGCTCGGGGCCTGGGCCCTGAAGGCAGCCTGCATGCAGATCCGCCAGTTCCAGGAAGTGGCCGGGCGCGAGCTGTATATCTCGGTCAACATCAGCCCGCGCCAGTTCCGCAGCGACCGCTTCCTGACGGTGCTGGACGACGCGCTGGCGCTGTCCGGCCTCGACGGCCGCCAGCTGGTGCTCGAGATCACCGAGGGCACGCTGATGATCGACCCGACGCACGCCGAAGACATCCTGGCGCGCATGGTGGAGCGCCATGCGCGCATCGCGATCGACGATTTCGGCACCGGCTATTCGTCGCTGGCCTACCTCAAGCGCTTCCCGATCTCGGTGCTCAAGATCGACCGCGCCTTCGTGAAGGACTTGCCGTCGTCGACCAAGGACGCGGCCATCTGCAACGCGATACTCGACCTGGCCGGGCACCTCTCGCTGTCGGTGGTGGCCGAAGGCGTCGAGACCGAGGAGCAGCTGGCCTGGCTGGACGATCAGGGCTGCCATTACGTCCAGGGCTACCTGACGGGCAAGCCGATGCCGGCCAACGTGGCCGTCACAGCCCTCAAGGAAAATCTCTATACCGCTCTTCTGCCTGCCGATCACCGGACAGGAAAATCATGACCACACAAGCCATCACCCCGCACTCGGCGAAGTCGCAAGCCACCCTCGCCCTGCTGTGGGAGCGCATCCGGCGCCAGGGCGACATGCCGGGCTTCACCAAGGCCATCAGCGCCATCCTGGCCTCGATGCGCGGCGAGGACGAACGCGACTTCTCGATGACGCAGACGGTGCTGTCCGACCCGGTGCTGACCCAAAAGGTGCTGCGCCTGGCCAATAGCAGCATGTATGCGGCCTTCGGCCAGCACGTCAACACCATCTCCAAGGCGGTGCTGGTGCTGGGCACCGAGTCGATCGGCCACCTGGCGCTGGGGCTGAAACTGATCGAGGAACTGAGCCGCAGCAGCCCGGACACCGAGGCCGCCCACGTCGAGATGGAAAAGGCGGTGCTGGCCGGGATGGTGGCGCAGCAGCTGGCGGCCGACTCGCGCTCGCGCGACCCCGAAGAAGCCGTGGTGTGCTCGATCCTGCATTCGCTGGGCCGCATGATGCTGACCTTCTACATGCCGGAGCGCTGGGCCAAAATGCGCGAGGCCGCCGGCGAAGGCCGCGAAGAAAGCGCGGCCCATGAAGTGCTCGGCCTGTCGCTGGAAGAAGTCGGGCGCGCCACCGCCGCCCACTGGGGCCTGCCGCGCAACCTGGTGGCCGGCATGCGCCGGGTCGAACCGGGCGAGCGCTTCGAGGGCTTTGCCCACGAGGACTGGCTGGCCGCGCTGGGCAGCATGTCGACCCAGGCCGCCGACGCCCTGTGGGCCGACGACGCGGCCGGCGCCGAAAAGGTCGCGCAACTGGCCGAGAGCTTCGCGCCGATGCTGGGCCTTCCGGCGAGCGGCATCCTGGCCTCGATCGACAAGGCCAAGGTGGAAGCGGCATCCGACCTGTCGATCGCGCCGCTGGCCAAGCCGGCCGAGAAACGCGCGCAACAGGCCGCCGCCACCAGGAAGCGCATCGCCGGCAACAAGATCCTGATGAGCGGCGTGGCCGACATGCGCGACGTCGGCGCCACCGCCACTGCCGGCCAGATGATCTCGATGGCCCTCGAGACGATGCACAAGGGCCTGTCGTTCACGCGCTCGTTTGCCTTTCTTCGGAATCGGCGCGAAGGCCGCTATTCGGCCCGCCTGGGACTGGGCGAGGACGTCAAGGCGATGCTGCCGAACCTGGCGTTCGACGACGCCTACGAACCGGACGTGTTCCACGCGGCGCTGGGAAGCGACCGCGTGATCTTCATCGAGAATGCGCACGACACCAAGTTCGCGACCAAACTGCCGGGCTGGTGGAAAGGCACGCTGGCCGAGGCGCGCTGCTTCGTGATCATTCCACTGTGCGCCCACGGGCAGCCGGCGGGCTTCATCTATGGCGACTGGGACGACAGCTTCCCGCAAGTGGTCCTGAGCCAGACCGAGTTCTCGCTGCTGAACGACCTGCGCGGGTTGGTGGTGCGCACCGTCGAGCGCAGGCATCAGATGGAAGCGATCGTGACGCGGGTTTGACGGGAGTGTAGTCCTGCGGCTTTTCGATCCCCGCTAGCCGTCGCCCGTCGTTCCCGCGCAGGCGGGAACCCAAGTCTCTAGCGCAGCTACGATCGCCCGCTCTGGTGGCAGCGCGTGCACACTTGGGTTCCCGCCTGCGCGGGAACGACGGATCATGGGCCAACGAGTGCCGTTGGCCGCAATCTTATTTCAGCTTCGGCGTCGCAACCTGCACGTCGCCGCACTGCGCCCGGTTCATCAGCGCGTGATCGATCAGCACCAGCGCCAGCATCGCTTCCGCGATCGGCGTCGCCCGGATGCCCACGCAGGGATCGTGGCGGCCGAAGGTTTCGACCGTCGCCGGATTGCCGGCCTTGTCGATCGAGCGGCGCGGCACGCGGATCGAGGACGTCGGCTTGATCGCCAGCGACACCGTGATGTCCTGGCCGGTCGAGATCCCGCCCAGCACCCCACCTGCATGGTTGCCGACGAAGCCCTCGAGGGTCAGCTCGTCGCCATGTTCCGAACCGCGCTGCGCCACCGAGGCGAAGCCGGCGCCGATTTCCACGCCCTTGACCGCGTTAATCCCCATCATCGCGTAGGCGATGTCGGCGTCGAGCTTGTCGTAGATCGGCTGGCCCAGGCCGACCGGCACGCCGCGCGCCACCACGTCGATGCGCGCGCCGATCGAGTCGCCGTCGCGGCGCAGCTGGTCCATCGCCTCTTCCATGCGCTGCAGCAGGGCCGCGTCGCCAGTGGCGGCGAAGAAGGGATTTGCGTGCACGTGCTCCCAGCCTTCGAAGGGCACGGCGATATCGCCCAGCGCGCTCATATAACCCATCAGTTCGGTGCCGTATTTCTCGCGCAGCCACTTCTTGGCGACGGCGCCGGCGCCGACCACCGGCGCGGTCAGGCGCGCCGACGAACGGCCGCCGCCGCGCGGGTCGCGCACGCCGTATTTATGCCAGTAGGTATAGTCGGCATGGCCGGGACGGAAGCTTTCGGCGATATTGCCGTAGTCCTTGCTGCGCTGGTCTTCGTTGCGGATCAGGAGCGCGATCGGGGTGCCGGTGGTGACACCCTGGTAGACGCCGGACAGGATCTCGACCCGGTCCGCCTCCTGGCGCTGGGTGACGTGGCGCGAGGTGCCGGGCTTGCGGCGATCCAGCTCGGGCTGGATGTCGGCCTCGGAGAGGGTCATGCCGGGCGGGCAGCCGTCGATGACGCAGCCGATCGCGGGACCGTGCGATTCGCCGAAAGTGGTGACGGAAAACAGCTTGCCAAATGTATTGCCGGACATGGGAATGATGAGTTCGGATTGATCGAATTACCATTTTAACAGGCGATCTGGCAAGCAGAAACGAACATCGTTCGATCGACTGTCGCAAATATGTTTCCAGCAAGATATATTTTTTACCGACGGGCCGGTTCGTGCCCTTGCCTTTTTACAATTGCATATATACTGAAGTTATCCATGCCGAGCCAACCTGGAGACGTAGCACATGCCAGCATCGATTACGCCCTCGGGACAACTGAAGGATGACAGCGTTATTGACGACCTCGTCTTTGCCGACGAAGCCGCCGCCGCCGCATCCCCGAGTCCAGCATGGCGCATCCTGGTGGTCGATGACGATGCCGATGTGCACTCGACCACTACCTTCGCTCTCGGCAACGTCGAGATGCAGGGCCGCCCGCTGGTCTTCCTGCACGCTTATTCCGCCAGCGAAGCCTTCGAGCTGCTGGCGCGTGAACACGATATCGCCGTCATCCTGCTGGACGTGGTGATGGAACGCGCCGACGCCGGCCTGCTGCTGGTGCGCCGCATCCGCGACGAACTGGGCCTGCACGACGTCCGCATCATCCTGCGCACCGGCCAGCCCGGCTATGCGCCCGAGATGGAAGCCATCCGCGGCTACGACATCAACGATTACCGCACCAAGTCCGAGCTGACCCGCACCAAGCTGTATACGACGGTGGCCGCCGCGATCCGCTCCTACCAGCAGATCCGCGCGCTCGAGGCCAACCGCATCGGCATGGAGCGCATCGTCGCCGCCTGCGCCGAGCTGATGGCCCTGCACGGCGTGCGCGACGTGGCGACCGGCATCCTGGCCCAGGCCGGGCGCCTGGTCGGCCAGCCGCCAGAGGGCGTGCTGTGCACCCGCGACAGCGGCCATGGCCGCCCCGAGACCCTGCGCGCGGTGGCCGCCGCTGGCGCCTGCCGCAACCTCGACGGCCGTGAACTGAGCGGCCATTTCGCGGTCGCCGCCGAGCGCACCCTGCTCCAGCGCCAGTGCGGCGCCGAGGACGGCCTGCTGAATATGTACTTCCCGGGCAAGGCGGGACGCGATTTCGTCGCCTGCATCCCGCTCGAGCGTCCGATCGACGAGGTGGAGCGGCGCCTGCTGAAGGTGTTCTGCGGCATGGTCGCGGTATGCCTCGACAACTGCGAGCTGGTCACCAGCCTGAACAAGTCGGCCTTCCATGACCCGCTCACCGGCCTGCCGAACCGCACGCGCGTGGTCGAGCTGCTCGACGCCATCCTGGCCGGCCCGCGCCGCACGGCCTCGGTGCTGGCCCTGGTCGACCTCGACCATTTTGCCGAAACCAACGACGCCCTCGGCCACCATTTCGGCGACCTGCTGCTGGTGGCGGTCGGCCAGCGCCTGAAGTCGCGCCTGGCGCCTGGCCTGGACATCGGCCGCATCGGCGGCGACATCTTCTGCGTGCTGGGCGACGCCGACGCGGTGCAGCCGGCCCAGGTGCAAGCGCTGTTCCGCGAATCGTTCCGCATCGACGGCCAGGACGTGCAAGTCTCGGCGACGCTCGGCCTGGTGCGCCTGCCGGAGCACGACGGTAGCGGCGCCGACGCCCTCAAGGATGCCGACATCGCGCTCAAGCGCGCCAAGTCGCAGCAGCGCGCCGGCCACTTCTATTTTTCGCGCAGCATGGGCGTCGAGATCCGCGAGCGGGTGCGCATGATGCACGCGCTGCGCAGCGGCTTCCAGCGCGGCCAGCTGTTCCTGCACTATCAACCGCAGGTCGACCTGGCCACCAATCGCCCGTTCGGCGCCGAGGCGCTGCTGCGCTGGCGCCTGGAAGACGGCCGCATGGTGCCGCCCGACCGCTTCATCCCGATCGCCGAATACTCGGGCCTGATCGTCGAGATCGGTGAATGGGTGCTGCGCCAGGCCTGCGCCGAACTGATGCGCCTGCGCGCGGCGGGCCACCGCGACTTCACGATGTCGGTGAACGTCTCGCAGGTGCAGTTCAGGCATCCGCACTTCGTCGACATGCTGCGCCGCGCGCTGCTCGACACGGGCGCGCCACCCGACTACATCGAGCTGGAGATCACGGAATCGATGGCGATGGAAGAACCGGCGCTGCTGGTCGAGAAGCTGGCCCAGGTCAAGCGCACTGGCGTGTCGATCGCGATCGACGATTTCGGCACCGGCTTTTCGTCGCTCTCGCATCTGCAGCGGCTGCAGGTGGACCGCCTCAAGATCGACCGCACCTTCGTCACCGAGATCACGGGATCGGCGCGCGGCAGCAGCATCGCGCAGATGGTGGTGCAACTGGGCCGCAACCTGGGATTGTCGGTGATCGCCGAAGGGGTCGAGGACGAACGCCAGGCGCAGATCCTGCGCCAGCTCGGCTGCCCGCTGGCGCAGGGCTTCCTGTATGCGCGGCCGCTGTCGCCGGAAGCGCTGCTGGAGTGGCTGGCGGGGAATCCGATGACGCGCGCGGCGTAACCGATGTCGTGATCGGCATCGTCGTCGGCGCATCAACCAACGTCGTTCCCGCGAAGGCGGGAACCTAATTCATACGAGTCGTCGATACGATTCGCCGTTGCGTCAGCGCATATACACTTAGGTTCCCGCCAAGGCGCCCGGCGAGGGCGGGAACGACGTGCGTCTGCTGCGGACGTTTAATCCGGCGCGTTCTGCTCCGCCGGCCAATCGCGGATATACGCCTTGAGCATGCGATTCTCGAAGCTTTGCGCTTCCAGCACGGCGCGCGCGACGTCGTAGAACGAGATCACGCCCAGCAGCGTGCGGGCGTCCATCACCGGCAGGTAGCGCGCGTGCTTCTCGAGCATGATGCGGCGCACCTCGTTGACCTCGGTGTCCGGGGTCACGGTGATCGGGCTGTCGTTCATGTGGCGGCGCACGGTGCCGGCACCAACCGCGCCGCCGTTCGCGTGCAGCGCATTGAGCACTTCGCGGAAGGTCAGCATGCCGACCAGGTCGCCGTACTCCATCACCACCAGCGAACCGATATCGTTCTCGGACATCGTGGTCACCGCGTCGACCAACGGCTGGTCAGGCGTTACGGTGTACAGGATATTGCCCTTCACTTGCAGGATTTCCGAAACTTTCATGTTCGCCACCCCCGCTTCGTCAATATTGCTGATACTGGATAAATTTGTATAAGGCATAACACCGACTGTAGCCTATGCTCGCCAAAAAATCCAGCGTTGCGCTGTATCATGGTGCAAGCTCAGGTTCAAGATGGTGCAGCGCAGATTGCGCAAAGACCCATAACTGCTAGGATGCGCCATCCTCACTGATACGAGTCCACCATGAGCGCTCCCCGACCTCCCGGCTTCGACACCCTGTCCCTGCACGCGGGCAGCGCCCCCGATCCCAGCACCGGCGCGCGCGCCACGCCCATCCATTTCACGTCCTCGTTCGCTTTCCGCGATTCCGACCACGGCGCCACGCTCTTTAATATGGAACAGGCTGGCCATGTGTATTCGCGCATCTCGAATCCGACCAATGCGGTGCTGGAAGAGCGCATCGCCGCGCTCGAAGGCGGCGTGGCCGGCATCGCCACCGCCAGCGGCCAGGCGGCCATGCACCTGGGCTTGACGACGCTGGTGGGCGCCGGCGACCATATCGTGGCCTCGCGCGCCCTGTACGGCGGCTCGCACAACCTGCTGGCCCATACCCTGCGCAGGTTCGGCGTCGAGACCACCTTCGTCGATCCGCGCGACCTCGATGCCTGGCGCGCCGCGATCCGGCCGTCGACCAAGCTGCTGTTCGGAGAAACGCTGGGCAATCCGGGCCTCGACGTGCTCGACATCCCGGCGGTCTCGGAACTCGCGCACGCGCACGACCTGCCGCTGATGGTCGACGCGACCTTCACCACGCCCTGGCTGCAGCGCCCCTTCGACCTCGGCGCCGACCTGCTGTTCCACTCGGCCACCAAGTTCCTGTGCGGCCACGGCACCGCGATCGGCGGCCTGCTGGTCGATGGCGGCACCTTCGACTGGCAGGCGGCGCATGAGCGCAGCGGGCGCTTCGCCACCCTGTGCGAGCCCTACGAGGGCTTTCATGGCATGGTGTTCAGCGAAGAGTCGACCGTCGGCGCCTTCGCCCTGCGCGCGCGGCGCGAAGGCTTGCGCGATTTCGGCGCGGCAATGAGCCCGCACAACGCCTTCGCTATCCTGCAGGGCATCGAGACGCTCGGCCTGCGCATGGAGCGCCACGTCGGCAATACCCGGCGCGTGGTCGAGTTCCTCGCCGCGCAGCCGATGGTGGCGTCGGTGTCCTATCCGGAACTTGACAGCCATCCGGACCATGCACTGGCGCAGCGCATCCTGCCGAAGGGCTGCGGCGCCGTCTTCACCTTCGAGCTGAAAGGCGACCGCGCTGCCGGCCGCCGTTTCGCCGACGGTTTACAGGTGTTCTCGCACCTGGCGAACGTGGGCGACGCCAAATCGCTCGTGATCCACCCGGCGTCGACCACCCATTTCCGCGTGCCGGCCGCGCACCTGGCGGCAAGCGGCGTCAAGGAAGGTACGCTGCGCCTGTCGGTCGGGCTGGAGGACCCCGACGACCTGATCGACGATCTCAAGCGCGGCCTGAAGCTGGCCGCGAAGGGGGCTTGAGATGCTGCTCGACGTCAATGGCCATCAAGTCTATTGCTACACCGGCGGCAAGGCCTTCGACCCAGGCCTGCCGGTCGTCGTGCTGATCCACGGCGCCCAGAACGACCATTCGGTGTGGGCCTTGCAGAGCCGCGCCCTCGCCCACCGCGGCTACGCAGTGCTGGCGCCGGATCTGCCGGGACACGGTCGCAGCGGTGGACCGCCCTTGTCCACGGTCGAGGCCATGGCCGCCTGGGTGATCGCCGTGCTCGATGCGGCCGGCGTCAGTCGTGCGTTGCTGGCCGGGCACAGCATGGGTTCGCTGATCGCGCTGGAGGCAGCCCACGTCGCGCCGCAGCGCATGAGCGGACTGGCCCTGCTGGGCGCCACCTACCCGATGCGGGTGTCGGATACGCTGCTGGATGCAGCGCGCACCAAGCAGGACGCGGCCATCGACATGGTCGCCGCCTGGTCGCATGCCTCCTGGCTGCCCGGCCCCTCGACCGCAGGCCCGGGCGCCTCGGTGATCAACACGGCGCGGCGCCTGATGCAGCGCATGGCGGCGCGCGGCGCGAATGGCCTGTTCCACACGGATTTCTCCGCCTGCAACGCATATGCCAACGGCGAGGCCGCGGCGGCCTCGGTCGCCTGCCCGACGCTATTCGTGCAGGGCAAGAAGGACATGATGACGCCGCCGCGCTCGGCGCAGTTGCTGACCGGCGGGATCAAGCATGCCACGGTCGTCGGCGTGGACGCCGGCCACGCGATGATGAGCGAAGCGCCCGACGCGGTGCTCGACGCCCTGCTACGCTTGGCCGCAGAGCCCGCGAGGTTCAGTTAAAAGGATGAGGCCGCTTAGTCGTCCGCCTCGCTGAACTTTCAGCTCGTCGCGCGTGCTTCGATGTCCGCCATCACGGCTTCCTCGGGATCGCCGAAGTGCGCCGCCAGCGTCTGTTCGAGGCCGGCCTCGACCGCCTCCTCGACCTGGCGCGCCAGGTCGCCGACGTCGAGCGCCAGCGGCGTGTCCGCAACGCCGTCTTCGCGCTGCATCGCCTCGGCCGCCGCGCAATCGAACACAAACAGCTTGTAGACGTCGGCCAGGCGCAAGCTCCCCGGATCGGCCAGCAAGACCCAGTTCTCCTGGTTGCCGCCGCGATTGAAGCGCCAGCGGGCCCGTGCCGGAGCGTCGTCCTGCACCCGCCCGACCCAGCCCTCGGCCACCATCCGGTCCAGCAGGCGCCCGAGTTCGTCGTACCCGATCCGGGTATGGTCTCGGATCGTGCTGCCGGCCACCAGCGCGTTGCCGCTCAGCTTGGCGCTGCCGTGCAACACCTTGAGCACCGACATCGCATCGACGAAGGCGCCGCCGGGCGCCGGCTGGTACCACCAGCGCTCATGCTTGACCACCGGCAGCGCCGCGCTCAGGATCGCGCCGACCAGCGTGATCATCCAGGTCACATAGATCCAGACCAGGAATAAGGGCAGCGCAGCCAGCGCACCATAGATGATGGCGTAGGTCGGGAACTGGCGGATGAACAGGCCGAAGCCGCGCTTGGCGATCTCAAAGGCGATCGCCGCCGCCAGTGCGCCCCAGAAGGCGTCGCGCCAGGCCACCTTGCGGTTCGGCACCACGACGTACAGCAAGGTATAGCCGGCGGTGGTGACCGCCACCGAGGCCAGGGTGAAGAACAGCGTGCCGAGCAGGGACGCGTCGCGTTCCAGGCCGCCCGTCACGTCCACCAGCTGCGAGGTAAAGCTGATCGACAGGCCGAACAGCAGCGGACCCAGGGTCAGCAAGGCCCAGTAGACCAGCAGGCGCTGGGGCAGCGGGCGCGGCTGGCGCACGCTCCAGATCTGGTTGAACACGCGCTCGATCAGGCTCATCGTGGCGGCCGTGGTGAATAGCAGCACCACCGCGCCGAGGGCCGACAGGCCCTTGGCCTTGTCGGCGAACTGGGTCAGGTTGCCGCTGATGGTGCTGGCGATCGCCTTGGGCATCAGGTTCTGGACGAACCAGGCGTCGATCATCTCGCGCACCTGGCCGAAGGCCGGGAACATCGTGAAGATGGCCAGCACGATGGTCAGCAGCGGCACCAGGGCCAGCGTCGTGGTGAAAGTCAGGCTACCCGCCACCTGCGGCAGGCGCTCTTCGCGCAGGCGACGCACGGCAAAGCGCACCAGGTCGCGCGCCTCGGGCCAGGTCAGGCCGCGCTCGTCGCTGCCATTGACGAACTCACCGCCGGCACGCGACAACCCTTCTACTGTCTTGTTCAGCATGGTGTTGGATTCACCGGTTTCGTCATCGTCGCAACCATTTCAATGCACAAAGCGTTCAACAAACCGCACTATAATACCAAGGATGAACACGACCCCTCTGAGCATCCTCGTCCTCTACTATTCGCGCCATGGCGCCACGCGCAAGCTGGCCGAGCTGATTGCCCAGGGCATCGACAGCGTGCCGGGAGCCGAGGCCCGGCTGCGCACCGTACCGCCGGTCTCGTCGGTAGCCGAAGCGACCGCGCCCGGGATTCCCGACCAGGGCTCGCCCTACGTCGACCATGACGACCTGCGCGAATGCGCCGGCCTGGCGCTGGGCTCGCCTACGCGCTTCGGCAATATGGCCGCCAGCATGAAGTACTTCCTCGACGGTACCGCGACCGAATGGGTCAATGGCACACTGTCCGGCAAGCCGGCCGTGGTCTTCGCCTCCACCGGCAGCCTGCATGGCGGCCAGGAGGCAACCCTGCTGTCGATGATGATCCCCTTGCTGCACCACGGGATGATGGTGATGGGCCTGCCCTATACCCATCCCGAATTGATGAACACCGCCAGCGGCGGCAGCCCCTACGGCGCGACCCACTGGGCCGGCGTCGATGGCAAGCGCCCCGTCACCGAAGAAGAGCGTACGCTGACGATTGCGCTCGGTCGCCGCCTGGCAGAGGCGGCCCTGAAACTGCAGGGAAGCCGCTGATGGGAACAGGGAAAAAAGTCTTTCACATGGGGGCGATCGCCAGCCTGATCTGGCTGATCGGCTGGCTGGTCGCCTGGGAAGCCTTCGTGGCGCCCCTGCAGCCCGGTAGCTGGCTGCTCGCGCTGAAGGCCTTGCCCCTGTTGCTGCCGCTGCGCGGCGTCATCAAGCGCGACCTGTACACCCTGCAATGGTCGTCGATGCTGATCCTGATCTATTTTGCCGAAGGCGTGGTGCGCGCCTGGGCCGACCAGAGCGCGGCCTCGCGCCATATGGCCATCGGCGAGATCGCCCTGGTCGTGGTGTATTACTTCTGCGCCCTGCTCTATCTGCGCCCGTACAAGAAAGAGGCGCAGCGCCTGGCCAAGGAGTTGCTGGACAAGGTCAAAGTGCCGCATGGCTGAGGGTTTATTGGCGCGCTGCCGCGCGATCGTCGGCGACGCCCACGTCATTACCGATGCAGCGACGATGGCGCCGTTCATGGCGGATTGGCGCGGCCGTTACAGCGGGCGCGGCCTGGCGGTTGTACTCCCCCTGGATACCGCACAAGTGGCCGCCATCGTCGCCGCCTGCGCAGCGGCGCGCGTGCCCATCGTCCCGCAAGGCGGGCGCACCGGGCTCGTCATGGGCAGCGTGCCCGACACCTCGGGCGCCGCCATCGTGCTGTCGCTGCGGCGCGTCAATCGCATCCGATCCATCGATCCCCTGAACCGCACCATGACGGTAGACGCCGGCTGCATCCTGGCCGACGTGCAGGCCGCGGCGGGCGAGGCCGGGATGCTGTATCCGCTGTCGCTGGCGGCCGAGGGCAGTTGCACGATCGGCGGCAACCTGTCGACCAATGCCGGCGGCACCGCCGTCCTGCGCTACGGCAATACCCGCGAACTATGCCTGGGCCTGGAAGTCGTCAACGCCCAGGGCGAGGTCTGGGATGGCTTGCGCGGGCTGCGCAAGGACAATACCGGCTATGCGCTGCGCGAACTCTTCATCGGCGCCGAGGGCACGCTGGGCGTGATCACGGCGGCGGTACTGAAACTGTATCCGGCGCCGCGCGCCGCGCTCACCGCCCTGGTCGCCCTCGATTCGCCGCGCCAGGCAGTCGAACTGCTCGGCCTTCTGCAGGCGCGCTGCGGGGCGGCGCTGACCGGCTTCGAGCTGATGTCCGCGTTCTGCCTGGAACTGGTTGCGGCACAGTTTCCCGACCTGCCAAGGCCGTTCGCGGATCGCCATCCGCAATACGCCTTGGTCGAGCTCTCGAGCAATGAATCGGATGCACACGCCCACGGGCTGCTGGAATCGAGCATCGGAGAGGCGCTGGAGGCCGGCGTCGCCCTCGACGCCGTGGTGGCGACGTCGAACAGGCAGGCGCTGGACCTGTGGCGGCTGCGCGAGCACATTCCGCTGGCGCAGGCGGCGGCCGGCAAGAACATCAAGCACGATATTTCGCTGGCGGTATCGCGCATCCCCGACTTCATCGCGCGCGCCGACGCCGCGCTGCAGGCGGCTTTTCCCCGCTGCCAGCCGGTCACCTTCGGCCACCTGGGCGACGGCAACCTGCACTACAACGTAGCGCCGCCGGCCGGGGAATCGCACGAGGCCTTCCTGGGACACCAGGCGGCCGTGAATCGCATCGTGCACGACCTGGTGGCGGATTGCGGCGGCTCGATCTCGGCCGAACACGGTATCGGCATGCTCAAGCGCGAAGAACTGGCGCGCTACAAGTCGCCGGTCGAACTTGGCATGATGCGTGCCATCAAAGCCGCGCTCGACCCGCTCGGCATCATGAATCCTGGGAAGATACTATGACCAGGAGTCGCGCATGCACCGCTTGCTCTCGATCGCCACGGCCTGCATCCTGTGCCAGGGCCAGGCCGCCGCCGCCATCTATAAATGCCATGAGGGCGGGCGCGTGACCTACGCCGACCGCCCCTGTCCGGGCGCCGGCGCAGAACTGGCGCTGCGCGCCGCGCCGCCACCCGATCCCGAAACACAGGCGCGCATGGCCCGCGCGCGCGACATGGTCCTCGAGATCGATAAAGAACGCGCCGAGCAGACACTGCGCGAGGAACGCGACGGCGAACGCGCCCGGCGCGCGGCGCTGGCGCTGCGCAAGCGCTGCGACAAGCTACGCCTGCAGCGCCAGTGGCTCGAGGAAGACCTCGCGCGCACGCGCGGCGACGCCAAGGAGGCGGCGCGGATCAAGGTGCGGCGCCAGGCCGAAACATTGGCGGTGGAATGCCCGGCCTGAGCCAGCTGTCGCGTTGGCTGCTGCTCGGCGAGTGGCGCGCGCATCCGGTGCGGGCCCTGGTCGCCATCGCGGCAATCGCCGTCGGCGTGGCGATGGGTTTCGCCATCCACCTGATCAACGCCGCCGCCTTCAACGAATTCTCGGCCGCCGTCAAGAGCCTGTCGGGCCAGGCCGACATCCAGGTGCAGGGCCGCGAGCCGCTGTTCGACGAATCCGTTTACCCCTTCCTGGCCGAGCATCCCGAGGTGGCGCTGGCCTCGCCCATCCTCGACGTCCAGGCCGGCGTGCCCGGGGCCGACGGTCCGCTGCGCATCGTCGGCATCGACCCTTTTCGCGCCGGCGCCATCTCGCCCGACCTGCTCGGGGTGACGGACGAGGGCCGCCGCCTCGACATTCTGGCCGACGACGCGCTGTTCCTGTCGCCGGCAGCCGAGGCCTGGCTCGATAAACGGCGCGGCGACACCCTGGTGCTGCGGGCCGGCACCGGAGAAATCGCCCTGCGCGTGGCCGGGCCGGTGCAGCGCGCCCGCGCCGGCCAGCGCCTGGCGGTGATGGACATCGGCGCCGCCCAGTGGCGCCTCAACCGCCTGGGCCAGCTGTCGCGGGTCGACCTCAAATTGCGCGATGGAGTCGACCTCGCCGCCTTCCAGCGCGATCTCGCCGCCCAACTCGATCGCACCTGGCCGGGCCGCTTTACGGTCGGCCAGCCGAACGACGCCGACCAGGAAAGCCGCACCGCGAACATGAGCCGCGCCTACCGCGTCAACCTGACCGTGCTGGCGCTGGTGGCGTTGTTCACCGGCGCCTTCCTCGTGTTTTCGACGCAGGCGCTGTCGGTGATGCGCCGGCGCAGCCAGTTCGCGCTGCTGCGGGTGCTGGGCCTCGAACGGGGCCAGTTGCTGCGCCAGGTGCTGCTCGAAGGGGGTAGCCTGGGCGTGCTCGGCGCGCTGCTCGGCATCGGCGCCGGCTATGCGCTGGCGGCGGCCGCACTGCATTTCTTTGGCGGCGACCTCGGCGCCGGTTACTTCCCCGGCATCCGCCCGCAGGTGGCGTTCACGCCCGGCGCCGCCATCGTGTTCTTCGCGCTGGGTCTGGGCGTTGCCTTGCTCGGCTGCCTGGCGCCGGCCTGGGAGGCGGCGCGCGCACGGCCGGCGGTGGCCATCAAGTCCGGGGCCGACGAAGCGCCGCTCACGCGCCTGGCGCGGATCTGGCCCTCTTTCGTGTGCCTGGCGCTGGCCGCCGTCTTCTCGTTCGCGCCGCCGGTGTTCGAACTGCCCTTGTTCGGCTACCTCGCGATCGCCCTGCTGCTGGTGGGCGGCATCGGCCTGATGCCGCGCTTCGCGGCGCTGACCTTCCGCGCGCTTGAATCGCTGCTGGCGCGGCGTAGCAGCGGATCCCCGGTGCTGGCGCTGTCGCTGGCGCGTCTGGCCAATGCGCCGGGCCAGGCCTCGATTGCCCTGGGAGGCATCCTGGCCAGCTTCAGCCTGATGGTGGCGATGGGGATCATGGTGTCGAGCTTCCGGGTCTCGGTCGACGACTGGATGGGGCACATCCTGCCGGCCGACCTGTACGTACGCACGGTCGATGCCGGCGGCACCGGTTTCCTGAGCGGCGCGCAGCAGGCCGCATTGACCAATCTGCCCGGCGTCGAGAAAGTGCAGTTCCTGCGCACCCGGCGCGTGTCCCTGTCGCCCGAACGGCCGCCGATCGTCGTCATCGCCCGCGACATCGACGCGAGCGACCCGGCGCGCGTTCTGTACCTGGTCGGAGAGTCCGCAGCGATCCCGGCAGGCAGCAGGCCGGCCTGGGTGTCGGAAGCGGTGCTCGACCTGTACGGCGCCCGCGTCGGCCAGCGCCTGCGCCTGCCGCTGGGCGGCGCGCAAGTGGAGTTCTTCGTCGCCGGCGCCTGGCGCGACTATGCCAATCAAGGCGGTTCGGTCGTGATCCAGCTACAGGACTACCAGCGGCTGACGGGCGAGCGCGAGGTCACCGACGCCGCCTTGTGGACCGTGCGTGGCGTGGACGCCGCCACGCTGGAAGGCAGCCTGCGCGCGCTGCCATTCGGCGCGTCGCTGAACATGATGCGGCCCGGCGACATCCGCGCCATGAGCCTCAAGATCTTCGACCGCAGTTTCGCCGTCACTTACCTGCTCGAAGCGATCGCGATCGCCATCGGCCTGTCGGGCATCGCGGCAAGTTTTTCGGCCCAGACTTTGGCAAGGGCGCGAGAATTCGGTATGCTGCGCCACGTCGGCGTCACCCGGCGCCAGGTCTTGCATCTGCTCGCCTTCGAAGGCGGACTGCTCACGAGCCTCGGCGTCGTCGCCGGCTTCGCGCTCGGGCTGGTGATCAGCCTGATCCTGGTATACGTGATCAACCCGCAGTCCTTCCACTGGACCATGGGTTTGCACCTGCCCTGGCCCCTGCTTGGCAGCGTGGCCGCGGTATTGGTCACGGCATCGGTTGCTACTGCGCTCGTTTCGGGACGCCAGGCTTTGTCCGGCGGTCCGGTGCGCGCGGTCAGAGAGGATTGGTAATGCGTTTTATTTTGTGCCTGCTGGTGTTGCTGTCGTTGTCTGCCCATGCTGCGCCGCCCGTCTATGCGCCCGTCACCCCTGGCGCCGGCCTGTCGTTCCCGCGAGATTACGGCGCCCATCCGGAATTTCGCACCGAGTGGTGGTACGTCACCGGCTGGGTCGAGACGCCCGACAAGCGCCCGCTCGGCTTCCAGGTCACGTTCTTTCGCAGCCGCACCGGCGCCGACAACGCCAACCCGAGCCACTTCGCGCCGCGCCAGCTGGTGATCGGCCACGCGGCCCTGTCCGATCCCCAGGTCGGCCGCCTGGTCCACGACGAGCGCAGCGCGCGCGAAGGCTTCAGCATGGCCTGGGCCCGGCCCGGCAACACCGACCTGAAACTGGACGACTGGCGCATGGTGCGTGACGCGAACGGCGTCTACCGCGTCACCATCCGCTCCAACCAGCTGACGCTCGAACTGCGCCTGAAGCCGACGCAGCCGGTGCTGGTGCAGGGCCAGGGCGGGTATTCGCGCAAGGGCCCCAGCGCCCAGCATGCGAGCTACTACTACAGCGAACCGCACCTCGACGTGTCGGGCACGGTCGGCCGCGCCGGCATGGCCGCCACCCAGGTGACCGGCAACGCATGGCTCGACCACGAATGGTCGAGCGAGGCGCTGCAGCCGGACGCCGTGGGCTGGGATTGGGTCGGCGCCAACCTCGACGACGGCGGCGCCCTGATGGCTTTCCAGATCCGCGACCGCCAAGGTGGTAAACTATGGGCGCACGCCACCCGGCGCGACAAGGCCGGCAAGGTGGTGCACTTCGCGCCCGAGCAGATCGGGTTCGCGCCTCAGACGCACTGGAAGTCGCCGCGCACCGGCGCCACGTATCCGATCGCGACCACGATCACCACGGGGACCGAGCGCTGGCAGGTGGTGCCGCTGCAGCAGGACCAGGAACTCGATTCGCGCCGCTCGACCGGCGCCGTGTACTGGGAAGGCGCGGTCACAATCATGCAGGACGGCCGCCGGGTGGGCCGCGGCTACCTCGAGATGACCGGCTACGTGCAGCCCATGAAGCTTTGACCAGACAACGATAATAAGAACGACCGAAACACCAAAACACGATGACCACCCGTAATACCGGCAAGACCGACCCAGAAACATCCCGCAAGAGCAGCCTGGCCACCCTCAGGGGCTTGAGTCCTTTCCTGCGTCCCTACCGCCGCCAGTTCCTGCTGGCCGGCATCGCCCTGCTGTTCGCGGCCGGCGCCACCCTGGCGATCCCCGCGGCCTTCAAGCAGATGATCGACCTGGGCTTCGGCGCGGCCGGCGCGGCTTCTGCAACCGCTGCCGCCGGCGCCGCCATCGAAGGCGGCAGCCTGGAACACATCAACGCCACCTTCCTGGCCCTGTTCGGCGTGGCCGCAGTGCTGGCGGTGGCCACCGCCGCCCGCTTCTACATGGTGTCCTGGCTGGGCGAGCGCGTCACTGCCGATATCAGGAGCGCAGTCTACGGCCATGTGGTGCGCCAGAGTCCCGAGTTCTTCGAGACCACCCGCACCGGCGAAGTGCTGTCGCGCCTGACCACCGACACCACCCTGATCCAGACCGTGGTCGGCACCAGCATCTCGCTGGCGCTGCGCAATACGCTGCTGTTCTTCGGCGGCCTGGTGATGCTGTTCGTGACCAGCCCGCGCCTGACCTCCATCATCCTGGGCCTCCTGGTGCTGGTGGTGCTGCCGATCGTGCTGTTCGGCCGCCGCGTGCGCAAGCTGTCGCGCGATTCGCAGGACCGCATCGCCGACGCCTCGGCGGTGGCCGGCGAGATCCTGAACGCGATGCCGACCGTGCAGGCGTTTACCCGCGAAGGCCATGAATCGGGCCGCTTCGGCAAGGAAGTCGAAGGCGCCTTCACCACTGCCATGCGCCGCATCCGCGCCCGCTCCACGCTGACCATGCTGGCCATCGTGCTGATATTCGGCGCCATCGTGTTCGTGCTGTGGCTCGGCGCCCACGCCGTGCTCGAAGGAACCATGACCGGCGGCGACCTGGGCCAGTTCATCCTGTACGCCGGCATCGTGGCCGGCTCGGTCGGCGCCCTGTCGGAAGTGATGGGCGACGCCCAGCGCGCCGCCGGCGCCACCGAACGCCTGCTCGAGCTGCTCGGCGCGCAATCCGAGATCCAGGATCCGCTGCAGCCCAAGGCCCTGCCTGCACGCACCGAGAACGGCGCCCGCGTGACGCTCGACGACGTGACCTTCGCCTATCCGTCGCGCCTTGACGAAGCCGCCCTGTCGCACCTGGCGCTCGATATCCGCCCCGGCGAAACGGTGGCCGTGGTCGGCCCTTCCGGCGCCGGCAAGACCACCCTGTTCCAGCTGCTGCTGCGCTTCTACGATCCGCAGGCCGGCGCCATCCGCCTCGACGGCGTCGACGTGCGCGACCTGGCGCTGCAGTCGCTGCGCGGCGCGGTCGGCATCGTGCCGCAAGATACGGTGATCTTTTCGCTCGACGCCATGGAAAACATCCGCTACGGCCGCCCGGATGCCAGCGACGACGAGGTGATCGCGGCGGCCAAAATGGCCGCGGCCCACGATTTCATCGAGCGCCTGCCGCAGGGTTATACCTCATTCCTGGGCGAGCGCGGGGTGCGCCTGTCGGGCGGCCAGCGCCAGCGCATCGCGATCGCACGCGCCCTGCTCAAGAACCCGCCGCTGCTGCTGCTGGACGAAGCCACCAGCGCCCTGGACGCCGAATCCGAACGCCTGGTGCAGCGCGCGCTGGAGGCCGCGATGGTCGGCCGCACCACCATCATCATCGCCCACCGCCTGGCGACGGTGCAGCGGGCCGACCGCATCATCGTGCTGGACGAGGGCCGGATCGTCGAATCCGGCACCCACGCCGAGCTGATCGCGCTGCGGGGTGTGTATGCCAACCTGGCGGCGCTGCAGTTCCAGACCCATGCGCCGGTGGCTGCGTAAAGACACGGCTTGAAACTACAATCCGTAGTATTACGTAGCAACCCACCAAGCTGTTGTACCGGGGACACCAGGTAGCATTCCAAAACTCACTAAATGTTGCGGCACGAAAAGTTTGCGAGGTATGATCGCGGGTTATATCCCTCTATTTTTCCTCACAATACATGAGCAACCGTAAATTTAGTCCAGCGAGCTGGAATGTCGGCACGCGCATCAGCGCAGTCACCTTCCTGCTGGCCGGCGCCATCATTGCCGCCCTGATCGCGACCATCACCGTCCTGACCTCCGGCATGCTGGAACGGCGCGCCATCGACAGCGTGAGGAACGAGCTGCACGGCGTCACCAGCACCGTCGAGCTGTTCAACAAGACCGTCAGTAGCCAGGCGGTCAGCTTCGGCCGCATCTTCCGCGCCGGCCTGCCTGGCGACTTCGCGCTCGACGAGGCGACCACCGTCGATATCGGCGGGCGCCAGGTGCCGACCCTGAGCGTGGCCGGCCATGCGCTCAACCTCGATTTCAGCGCCCCTGACGCATTCACCGAACGCACCGGCGGCAACGCCACCATCTTCGCCGCCGCCGGCGAGGACTTCGTGCGCGTAACGACCTCGGTCAAGAAGGAAAACGGCGAGCGCGCGGTGGGCACCGCGCTCGACAAGGCCTCGCCGGCCTACCCGGCGCTGCGCGCCGGCCGCACTTATGTCGGCCTGACCACGCTGTTCGGCAAACAGTTCATCACCCAGTACGAGCCGGTGCGCGACGCGGCCGGCAAGGTCGTGGGCGCCCTCTACGTCGGGGTCGACATCACGGCCGACGTTGCCGCGCTCAAGGAGCGCATCCGCGCCGTCAAGGTCGGCGATACCGGCTACTTCTTCGTGCTGTCGGCGGCGCCGAAGACCTATGGCGACCTGATCGTCCACCCGAACAAGGAAGGCGAGAACATCCTCGACAGCCAGTCGGCCGACGGCCATGCCTTCATCAAGGAGATGCTGGAGAAGAAGGAAGGCACCATCAGCTACGACTGGCAGAACCCGGGTGAGCTGCGCGCCCGCGAGAAGTTCGCGGCCTATGCAGAGATGAAGGACTGGAACTGGGTCATCGCCGGCGGCACCTACCGTGACGAGATCACCGCCGCCGCGACCGAGCTGCGCAACCGCTTCATCGTGTTCGGCCTGGCGGCGCTGGCCGTGCTGGCTACCGTGCTGTACTTCCTGGTGCGCGCCACCGTCACCCGTCCGCTGGCCGAGGTGCAGGCGGTCGCCACCCGCATCGCCGACGGCGACCTGACCGCGTCGGCCACCGCACGCCGTGACGACGAGATCGGCCGCCTCGTGGGCGCCATCAACGAGATCGGCGCGCGCTTGTCGGGCGTGGTCGGCCAGGTGCGCGACGGCGCCGAGCACATCGCCACCGCCTCGCAGGAAATCTCGACCGGCAACCTGGACCTGTGCAGCCGCACCGAGGAGCAAGCGGCCAGCCTGGCCACCACCGCCTCGTCGATGGACCAGCTGACCACGACCGTGCGCCAGAACGCCGACAATGCGCGCCAGGCCGACCAGCTGGCCCGCAGCGCCTCCGAGGTTGCCCAGAAAGGTGGCAGCACGGTGTCGCAGGTGGTAGCGCGCATGGACTCGATTTCCCAAGCCTCGCGCAAGATTTCGGACATCACCAGCGTCATCGACGGCATCGCGTTCCAGACCAATATCCTGGCGCTGAACGCGGCCGTGGAAGCGGCCCGCGCCGGCGAACAGGGCCGCGGCTTCGCGGTCGTCGCGAGCGAAGTGCGCAACCTGGCCCAGCGCTCGGCGGCCGCCGCCAAGGAGATCAAGGTCCTGATCGACGCCTCCAACAGCGAAGTCAACGCCGGCAGCCAGCTGGTCGCAGAAGCCGGCGTCACGATGCAGGAAGTGCTGGACAGCGTGCAGCGCGTGACCGACGTCATTTCCGAAATCAGCAGCGCCAGCCAGGAACAGACGCAGGGCATCGAGGAGATCAACCGCTCGGTGGTCGAGATGGACACCGTGACCCAGCAGAACGCCGCCCTGGTCGAAGAAGCCAGCGCCGCCGCCCAGGCCATGCACGAACAGGCCGACGCGCTGGCGCGTTCGGTGCGCCGCTTCCGCCTGGCGGACGAGCGCGAGCCCGGCGCGCTGACGGCGCCCAAGCGCCGCGCGCTGATCGAGAACTGATAGAGTAGCGGGCTCGCCTTCCAGGAGCCCGCTTTGCCTGACACCGACCTGCAGCGCCGCTGCCATACCGTCTTCCCCGGCCACCGCCAGCCGCGCCCGGCCGAACTGTTCGCCGCCATGGCCGCCTGGTGCGAGGAACACGACGTCGACCACGACGTCTACGGCAACGGCGCCCTGATCCAGGACTTCGAACGCAAGGTCGCCGCCCTGCTGGGCTTCGAGGCCGCCGTGTTCTGCATCAGCGGCACCATGGCCCAGGTCACGGCGCTGCGCCTCGGGGCTGAAGATCGGGGCAGCCGCCTGGTGGCCCTGCATCCGACCTCGCACATCTTCGTTCACGAACGTTCCAACTACCAGTTGCTGGACCATTTCCAGGCGCTGTCGGTCGGCGACCGTCACCGTCCCTGGATCGAGGCCGACCTGGCGGCGGTGCCGGACCGCCTCGGCGCCGTCGGCCTCGAGATCCCGATGCGCGAGATCGGCGGCCAACTCACGGACTGGGACGAGCTGGAAGCGATCAAGCGCCATTGCCGCACCCGCGGCATCCACCTGCACATGGATGGCGCGCGCCTGTGGGAAGCGGCGGCCGGGTATGGCCGCAATGCCGCCGAGATCGCGTCCGGCTTCGATTCCGTTTACGTGTCGCTGTACAAGGGCATCGGCGGGCTGGGTGGCGCCATGCTGCTCGGCAGCCGCGCCTTCGTGGACCGCAGCGCCGAATGGTTCCGGCGCCAGGGCGGCAACGTCATCCATCGCTCGCCCTATATCGTGGCGGCGGCCATGGGGTTCGACGCGCGGCTGGCGGCGATGCCCGCGTATTTCGAGCGCACCCGCTTCCTGTATGAGGCATTGCGTGCCTATCCCGAACTGCGCGTCAACCCAGTCGCACCGCAGTCGAATATGCTGCATCTTCACCTGCCGGTGGAACGCGAGCGCGCGCTGGCAGTGCGCGATGCGCTGGCGCGCGAGCAAGGCATCTGGATGTTCAACCGCGCCGTCCATGGCGCCCTGCCGGCGTCGAGCGTCATCGAGATCTACGTCGGCGACAACCTGCTGTCGATGTCCGATGACTCAGTGCGAGAAGCACTGCGGCGATTCGCCGCGGCACTGACGGCGAATGCTAAAATGACAGATTCTTCAACCACGTAACGCAATGCGCCAATATCTCGAATTCATGCGCCATGTGAAAGAGCATGGCGCCATCAAGACCGACCGCACCGGCACCGGCACCCGTTCGGTGTTCGGCCATCAGATGCGCTTCAACCTGCAGGAAGGCTTCCCGCTCCTGACCACCAAGAAGGTGCACCTGAAGTCGATCATCCATGAACTGATCTGGTTCCTGCAGGGCTCGACGAATATCGCCTACCTGAAGGACAACGGCGTGTCCATCTGGGACGAGTGGGCCGATGCCGAAGGCAACCTGGGCCCAATCTACGGCTATCAGTGGCGCAACTGGCCGACGCCGTCCGGCGAACACATCGACCAGATATCGCAGGTGCTCGAACAGATCCGCACTACGCCCGATTCGCGCCGCATGATTGTCTCGGCCTGGAACGTGGGCGACGTGCCTCAAATGAAGCTGCCGCCCTGCCATGCGCTATTCCAGTTCTACGTGGCCGACGGCAAACTGTCCTGCCAGCTGTACCAGCGCAGCGCCGACATCTTCCTGGGCGTGCCCTTCAACATCGCTTCGTACGCGATCCTGACCCACATGATGGCGCAGCAGGCCGGACTCGAGGTGGGCGACTTCGTCTGGACCGGCGGCGACTGCCACCTCTATTCGAACCATATGGAACAGGTCGAGCTGCAGCTGTCGCGCGATACCCGCGCACTGCCGCGCCTCGAGATCAAGCGCAAGCCCGATTCGCTGTTCGACTATCGCTTCGAGGACTTCGAGATCACGGGCTACGATCCGCATCCAGCGATCAAGGCGCCGGTGGCCGTATGAGCAACGTCCCTCGCCTGACCCTGGTGGTCGCCATCGACGCCAAGGGCGGCATCGGCATCGACAACAAGATGCCCTGGCACCTGCCCGAGGATTTCGCCCACTTCAAGCGCGTCACGCTCGGCAAGCCGGTGATCATGGGCCGAAAGACCTTCGACTCGATCGGCCGCGTCCTGCCCGGACGGCGCAACATCGTCATTACCCGCAACGCCGACTGGTCGCACGAAGGCGCCGAGCGCGCGACGTCGCTGGATGCGGCCATCGCCATGCTCGGCGGCGCGCCGGCCAGCATCATCGGCGGCGCCCAGGTGTTCGCCCAGGCCATGAACCTCGCCGACGCCATGATCGTCACCCACATCGACCACGTCTTCGCCTGCGACACCTTCTTTCCGCCGATCGACGCGGCCGTGTGGCGCGAAACCGCGCGCGACAGCCACCGCAGCGAGGCCAATGGCTTCGACTACGCCTTCGTGAGCTATGCACGCGGCGAGGCGCTGCCATGAACGAGTCGGCACGCCCACCCGGTTCGCGCGGCGGCGACGGCTTCGCCGGCCGCGTCGCGGTATTGATCGCGGTGCTGGCCACGCTCGGCACCCTGTTCGCCTTCCTGGGCACGTCGTCGCATAACGACGCCAGTCTGTACAAGACCCAGGCGGCGATGGAAAAGACCAGCGCCGCCAACGCCTGGAGCCACTACCAGGCCAAGTCGAGCCGCCAGAACCTGGCCGAGCTGGCCGCAACGCTGCCCGGCGTCGACGGCGTGCGCTACCGCGACGAAGCGGAGCGCTACCGGGAAGAAAAAGACGTCATCCGCAAGGAAGCCGAGCGCTGGGAAGCGGCGTCGGGCGAATCGACCCGCCGCTCGGACGAAGCCCTGCACCGCCAGCGCCAATGGGCCGCCGCCTCGGTGGCCCAGCAGATCGCGATCTCGCTGGCCGCCGTCACGCTGCTGGCGCGCCGCACCTGGCTGCTCACGCTCACCGGGGCCGTGGCGGCCTTCGGCATCACGCTGGGACTGTTCGCCTTCATGCATGGCAATGTCACGGCGCTGTCACCGATCCCGCTCATCGGCGCTCTCGCTGCCGCGCTGTTGACCGAGGGCATCCGGCGCGCCGGACGCCGAATGGATGGCTGAATGCGACTAGAGTGCGCCACCCTTCCGGAACAGTGGCTAACCTAGCAAAAAAACTTGCACCGGGACCCGTGTTTTCTGCGAAAATCCGCTTCTCATTTTTCTACGGTGCCGTGCGCGGCGGCCAGACCTTCCGGAACGTTCCGGCGAGGACCTGCCGCCTCCACGGCGCTTCGTTTTGGAGCTGTCCATGAAATTTCGTTTCCCTATCGTCATCATCGATGAGGATTTCCGCTCGGAGAATACCTCCGGTCTCGGCATTCGCGCCCTGGCGGCCGCGATGGAACAGGAAGGCATGGAGGTCGTCGGTGTGACCAGCTATGGCGACCTGTCCCAGTTCGCCCAGCAGCAATCGCGCGCATCGGCCTTCGTCCTGTCGATCGACGACGAGGAATTCGGCGGCGGCTCGCTCGAAGAGACCGATTTCGCACTGACCGGCCTGCGCGCCTTCGTGAAGGAAATCCGTCACAAGAACGCCAATATCCCGATCTATATCTATGGCGAGACGCGCACCAGCCGCCACATCCCGAACGACATCCTGAAGGAGCTGCACGGCTTCATCCACATGTTCGAGGACACCCCGGAATTCGTGGCGCGCCACATCATCCGCGAGGCCAAGGCCTACCTCGACAGCCTGGCGCCGCCATTCTTCCGCGCGCTGGTCAACTACGCCTACGACGGCTCGTATTCGTGGCACTGCCCGGGCCATTCGGGCGGCGTGGCTTTCCTGAAGTCGCCGATCGGCCAGATGTTCCACCAGTTCTTTGGCGAGAACATGCTGCGCGCCGACGTCTGCAACGCGGTCGAGGAACTCGGTCAGCTGCTCGACCATACCGGCCCGGTGGCCAAGTCCGAGCGCAACGCCGCGCGCATCTACAGCGCCGACCACTGCTACTTCGTGACCAACGGCACCTCGACCTCGAACAAGATGGTGTGGCACTCGACCGTGGCGCCGGGCGACATCGTCGTCGTGGACCGCAACTGCCACAAGTCGATCCTGCACTCGATCATCATGTGCGGCGCGATCCCCGTGTTCCTGATGCCGACCCGGAATCACCTGGGCATCATCGGACCGATCCCGCTCGAAGAGTTCACGCCCGAATCGATCGCCCGCAAGATCGAGGCGAATCCGTTCGCGCGCGACGCCGTCAACAAGAAGCCGCGCATCCTCACCATCACCCAGTCGACCTACGACGGCGTGGTGTACAACGTCGAGACCCTGCGCGAAATGCTGGACGGGAAGATCGACACCCTGCACTTCGACGAAGCCTGGCTGCCGCACGCCACCTTCCACGACTTCTACAAGAACATGCACGCGATCGGCCAGAACCGTCCGCGCGCGAAAGAGTCGATGATCTTCTCGACCCAGTCGACCCACAAGCTGCTGGCCGGCCTGTCGCAGGCTTCGCAGGTGCTGGTGCGCGAATCCGAATCGGTCAAGCTCGACCAGGATGCCTTCAACGAGGCCTACCTGATGCACACCTCGACCTCGCCGCAGTATTCGATCATCGCCTCGTGCGACGTCGCGGCGGCCATGATGGAAGCGCCGGGCGGCACTGCCCTGGTCGAGGAATCGATCCTGGAAGCGCTGGACTTCCGCCGCGCGATGAAGAAGGTCGACGAGGACTTCGGCGACGACTGGTGGTTCCAGGTCTGGGGTCCGGATAAATTCTCGGAAGAAGGCATCGGCACCCAGGACGACTGGATGATCCGCGCCGAAGAGAACTGGCACGGCTTCGGCAAGCTGGCGCCGGGCTTCAATATGCTCGACCCGATCAAGGCCACCATCGTGACCCCGGGCCTGGACCTGTCGGGCCAGTTCGGCGAGACCGGCATCCCGGCCTCGATCGTCACCAAGTACCTGGCCGAACACGGCGTCATCATCGAGAAGTGCGGCCTGTACTCGTTCTTCATCATGTTCACCATCGGCATCACCAAGGGCCGCTGGAACACGCTGGTGACGGCGCTGCAGCAGTTCAAGGACGACTACGACCGCAACGCCCCGATGTGGCGCGCGATGCCGCAGTTCGCCTCGGCCAACCCGCGCTACGAGACGCACGGCCTGCGCGACCTGTGCACCGAGATCCACACCTTCTACAAATCGCGCGACGTGGCCCGCCTGACCACCGAGATGTATTTGTCGGACATGATCCCGGCCATGAAGCCGTCGGACGCCTTCGCCAATATGGCGCACCGCAAGATCGAGCGCGTGGCGATCGATGAGCTGGAAGGCCGCATCACCGCGATCCTGCTGACGCCTTACCCGCCGGGCATTCCGCTCTTGATCCCGGGCGAGCGTTTCAATCGCGTGATCGTCGACTACCTGCGCTTCGCGCGCGACTTCAACGAACGCTTCCCGGGCTTCGAGACCGACGTCCACGGCCTGGTCAAGCGTGAAGTCGACGGCAAGCGCGGCTACTTCGTCGATTGCGTGATGCAGGACGCGTAAACCGAACCGGGGGCCGGGGCTGCAGCCTCTGCCCGCCGAGAGAGGCCCGGATCGAATCCGGGCCTTTTTTTTCGCGTATCATTTTCGCCCATGGATACTTCCGACATCGACTCCGCCGCCTTCTTCACCGCCCGCCGCCCGCGCCTGCAGCGCATCGCCTACCGCATGCTCGGTTCGGTGGCCGAGGCCGAGGACGTGGTGCAGGACGCCTGGCTGCGCTGGCACGGCGCCGACCAGGAGGCGGTGCGCGAACCGGAAGCCTTCCTGGTGCGTACCGTGACGCGCCTGTGCCTGGACGTGCTCAAGTCGGCGCGCGTCAAGCGCGAGGAATACATCGGTCCCTGGCTGCCGGAACCCTACATCGACCCCGCCGATGACGAGGACGACGACATCACCCTGCCCCTGATGCTGGCGATGGAACGCCTGTCGCCGCTGGAGCGCGCCGCCTTCTTGCTGCACGATGTGTTCGACATGGACTTCGACGAGGTGGCCGAGGCGATCGGTCGCGAGCCGGCGGCCTGCCGCCAGTTGGCCAGCCGCGCGCGCGCCCACCTGGCCGGCGCACGACCGCGCTTCCCGGTGCCGCAGGACCGTCAGAAAGAGATCGCCGCCGCCTTCTTCGCCGCCTCGCGCAGCGGCGACGTGGCCCAGCTCACCCGCTTGCTGTCGAGCGACGTGGTGTTCTATGGGGACGGCGGCGGCAAGCGCCAGGCCACCATGAATCCGATCTTCGGGCAGGAGAAGGTGCTGCGCTTCCTGCTGGCGCAGAAGGTCAAGGCGGCGTGGGACGCGGCCGAGCTGCTGCAGTCGGCCAGCATCGACGGCCTGCCGGGGCGGATCACGCTCGAACCCGACGCCATGCTGCAGACGATGGCGCTCGAAATCGACGACGGGCGCATCAAGGCCATCTATGTGATGCGCAATCCGGACAAACTGGGCCACCTGGCGCCCCCGGGACACCGGGCGCGCCAGGACGACTGAAAGCCGGTCAGGTCTTCGGCAGGGTCACGCCGTGCTGGCCCTGGTACTTGCCGCCACGGTCCTTGTACGAGGTTTCGCAGACTTCGTCGCTTTCGAAGAACAGCACCTGGGCGCAGCCTTCGCCCGCATAGATCTTGGCCGGCAGCGGGGTCGTGTTCGAGAACTCCAGGGTCACATAGCCTTCCCATTCCGGCTCGAACGGCGTCACGTTGACGATGATGCCGCAGCGTGCATAGGTCGACTTGCCCAGGCAGACGGTGAGCACGTTGCGCGGGATGCGGAAGTACTCGATGGTGCGCGCCAGCGCGAACGAGTTCGGCGGGATGATGCAGACGTCGCTCTTGACGTCGACGAAGGAGTTCGAATCGAAGTTCTTCGGGTCGACGATGGTGCTGTTGATGTTGGTGAACACCTTGAATTCGTCGGCGCAGCGGATGTCATAGCCGTACGAGGAGGTGCCGAAGGAGATGATGCGGCGGCCGTCCTGCTCCCGTACCTGCTGCGGCTCGAACGGCTCGATCATGCCGGTGCTTTCCGCCATGCGGCGGATCCATTTGTCGCTCTTGATAGTCATTGTCGGTTTCCAGCAGGGAGAAAATCCCGCGATTTTACGCGAAATGGCGGCGCCGGTGATGGTCGCAGCTGACCACCCTGTCAATATTCATTGCGAACAACTGTAATTGTGAATACCATAAGTCACCCTATTCGATGGAGATCCACATGCAGCATCTGCCCAAGGCCCTGATCGGCGTGTTCGTCCTCACCCTCGCCGCCTGCACGACCGCGCCCACTACCGACCAGCCGACGCCCGCGGCCGCGCCGGCCATCGCGGCCAAGGTCGACGACGAAACCCTGACTGGCTCGCGGATTCCGAAAAAAGGCGGCGGCGACCGCACCGTCAAGACCGTCGGTGCGCGCGACGCGCGCGACTCTTTCGACAACCAGGCCAAGCCGATGGACCGCCAGTAAGGTTGCTAAGGCCGCATCGGTGCGGCCAGCAGCCGCTCGATCATCGTCTGCGTGAGGCGCGCCGTCTCCTGCGGCTTTTCGAGCGGGTACAGGTGGCCGCCCTCGATCATCACCAGGTTCTCGCCCACCAGCTTGCGGGTGCCGTCCATGCCGGCCTGGCGCATCTCTTCCGAGCGGGTGCCGGCGATGAAGCCCACCGGCACCGGAAACGGTTCGCGGATCACGGCGTCCATATGGTGCGGGAGCGTCTGGTAGATGGCCGATTCCACGTCGCGCCGGAAACGCAGGGTCACGCCCTCCGGATGCGGCGCCAGGCCGTGTTCCAGGTAGTCGTCCAATGCGCCCGGGGCCCAGGCCTGGAAGATCGGCTTGGCGTTGAAGTGCTGGAAAGCGGCTTCGCGGCTCGGCCACAGCTCGCGGCGCTTGCGGGCGAAGCGCGCCGGCGACAGGCGCTCACCCCAGCCGGCCAGCTTGGCCAGGCGCCAGCCCAGCGCGCGCCAGCCCGCCACCACCGGAGAATCGAGCATCACCACGCAGCGCGCCAGGTCGGGGCGGCGCTTTGCCGCCAGCATGCACAGCATCCCGCCCAGCGAATGGCCGACCAGGATCGCCGGCCGGCCATAGCCCTCGAGGTGCTCGACCAGTTCGTCGACCAGCGCGCCCCAGCCGTCGGCGACCGGATGGCGCGGATCGTGGCCGTGCATGTCCAGGGTGCGCACGTCGTAGTGCTCGCGCAGCTGCGCCAGCAGGCGGTTGTAGGTGCCGGCCGGGTAGCTGTTGCCATGGGCAAAATGAAGCAGGGGTCTGGACATGGGGCGGGCGCGATCGAGTGCAGGAGCGGCCCATTGTAATGTCCAGCGCCGCCCGGCGGTCCTCCTTTAGAAGGAAACGCCTACAAGCAGCTCGGCGGTATAGCCCTGCACCGCATTGCCTGTTACGCTCGCCATCTGCAGCGCCGTGCCGTCCGCAAAGACGTTGTCCGTCGCGTAGCTGATGCGCCCCAGGTTGCGCACGCTGCTGGCGTAGCCGCTGCTGGCATAGGCATCAATGAGTGTCGCCAGCGGGAAGGCGAACTGCGAGGTCTTGATCCGGTTCGCCGCGCTGTTCGTCTTGGCCAGGCTCGGATAGACCTCGAAGTGCACGTGCGGCATGCGACCGTCGTAGCAGCCCGGGAAGATGGTCGTGAACGTGACCCAGCCGTCGCTGTCGGATTCCTGCACGCCGCGCAGGTAGTTCTCGTCCACGATGCCGTTCGAGTACATCGAGTAGCCGCCTTCGCGCGTGCAGTGCCACAGGTAGACGGCCGCCCCGCCCGCCGCCGCGCAACCCTGAAGCACATTCTCGATCTTCAGGCGGATGACCAGCGGCACGCCCTGGGCCACGCCGCTGGCGCCGCCCACGCTGGCGCGTATATCGCCGCGCACGATTCCCGACAGGGTCAGGGCATTGGCCACGCCATTAGCATTGCGGTTGGTGCCGTCGCCCGGATAGGGGCCGCCGGTCTCCTCGGGGATGACGGAACAAACCGCGTCGCCCCCGACCGTGCCGCCACTCGTGCCGCTGCCGGTCGTGGTGGTCGAGGTCGAGATGCCGTAGCCATCGTCGGCGCTACCCCCGCCGCAACCGGCCAGCGGCATCACCGCCGTGCCGACGCCTGCGCCCAGCCAGCGCAGCGACTGGCGGCGCGTGACCGGACGCGCCAGCAGGCGCGCGAGGTCGGCCTCCAGGCCAAGGTGGTGATCGTCGTTGTCCTCGGGTACGGCCCGCGTGGCCGCCAGTGCGCTCATTGGCCGGACTCGCGCTGTTTCGCACGCGCGCCTGCCTTGTCACCCCGGCCCTCGCGCCCCTCGCCGCGCGGCGCGCCGAGTTGCGCGCGCTGCGCGGGTGTGAGCACCGCCTTGATCTGGGCGCCGGTCTGCAGCCGCAGCAACTCCTGGTCGGCGATTGCCTGGCCCAGAGCCTGGGCGCTGGCGGAAGCACGCGCTTCGTCCAGTTGCGGCGCGCGCGCCAGGTCGCGCAGCGCCTGGAATGCCTTGCGCTCGGCCTTGTCGAGTGCGCGCCGCTTCGGCGCCTGGGCGTGCAGGATGGCGAACACACGGTCCTGCTGTTCCTCGCTCAGGTCGAGGCCACGCAGGAACGGCGGGCCGCCGCGCATGCCTTCGCCAAAGCCGCCGAACGGACCTCCGGCGCGGGCGTCAAGCTGCTCGAAGCCCGGTCCGGCATCCGGACCGTCGGCAGGCGGCATCGCTTGCGCCAGGACGGCGGGCGCGGCCAGCAGGCAGGCGCATAGCGCGGCGGCGGCGCGCAAGGCAGTGAATGTGGTTGGCAATGTCATCGGGGGTCCTCCTGTGGTGTTGAACGCGGCCATTGTGTGGCGCACAGGTGTAAAGCGCGCCTAAGCGAGGTAAATCCGGGTAAAGCCGCGCCATGCGGAAAAGACCGCGGCGCGCGACTGCGCTATCCTGTCGCCATGAACCATGTATTGCTTATCGACGACGACGTCGAACTGGTCGGCATGTTCGCCGAATACCTCGAACAGGAAGGCTTCAGGGTCACCTGCGTCCACAACGGCGACGATGGCGCGCGCGAAGCGCTCAGCGGCCGCCACGCCATCGCCATCCTCGACGTCATGATGCCCGGCACCAGCGGCATCGACGCCCTGCGGCAGATCCGCGCCGCCAGCCGCATCCCGGTCTTGATGCTGACCGCGCGCGGCGACGACGCCGACCGCATCCTCGGCCTCGAACTGGGCGCCGACGACTACGTGGCCAAGCCCTGCACGCCGCGCGAACTGACGGCGCGGGTGCGCGCCATCCTGCGCCGCACCCACGCCCAGCCGGAAAGCATTCCAGGCGCGGCCCTCACGGTCGGCAAGCTGACCATGCATCCCGAGGGGCGGCGCGCGACCTGGGACGGCGCGCCGCTGGACCTGACCAGCACCGAATTCAACCTGCTGGAGGTACTGGCGCGGAATGCCGGCAAGCCAGTGAGCAAGAACGAGCTGTCGGAACAAGGCCTGGGGCGGCCGCTGGCGCGCTTCGACCGCAATATCGATGTCCACCTGAGCAGCCTGCGCCACAAGCTGGGACCGCTGGCGGACGGCCGTTCCTGCCTGCAGACCATCTATCGCCAGGGCTACCAATTGATCAAGGAGTAGCATGGGGCGGCTGTTCTGGAAGTTCTTCCTTTGCATTCTGCTGGCGCAGCTGACGGCCACCATCGCCATCGGCGGCGCCTTCTGGCTACGCGACCAGGCGCGCCAGAAGGCCAGCTCGAGCCTCGATTCCGGCCCGCCGGCCGCGGTCGCCCTCGACGCGGCGGCCGCCACCCTGCGCCACGGCGGAGAAGCGGCGCTGCGCGGCCTGCTGGCCGACCTGCGGCGCCCGCAGCTGTACGTGCTCGACGCGGCGCGGCGCGACCTGCTCGGGCGCCCGGTGCCGGCCGAGCTGCCGAAGGAAGCCGAGCGCCAGCTCGGCAACGGTGAACAGCGCGGCGCCTGGCGCGGCGCACGGTACCTGGTCGGGCCCGGCGGCGAGCGCTATCTGGCCTTCGTCCCGCGCCAGTCGGGCCGACCGGAGGGGATGCGCGGCGGCCCGCCAGACCCGCTGACGCCGGCGCTCGACCCCGGCGCACGCCGCCGTATCGGCCAGACCGTCGTGATCGGCGCCGCCGTCGTGGCCAGCCTGCTGTTCGCGGCCCTGCTGGCATGGTATTTCTCGCGTCCGATCCGCGCCCTGCGCAGCGCCTTCGAGGCGGCGGCCGCCGGCGACCTGGCGCCGCGCTTCGGCCGCGCCACCAAGGGCGGCGACGAACTCTCCGACCTGGGACGCGACTTCGACCGCATGAGCGGCCGCCTGCGCGCCCTGATGGATGGCCAGCGCCGGCTGCTGCACGACGTCTCGCACGAGCTGCGTTCGCCGCTGGCGCGCATGCAGGCGGCGGTCGGGCTGGCGCACCAGCAGCCGGACAAGTTCGCGAGCACGCTCGAACGCATCGAGCGCGAAAGCAACCGCATGGACAAGCTGGTCGGCGAGCTGCTGACCCTGTCCCGCCTGGAGGCCATGCCCGACGCGCTGCGGCGCGAGCCGGTCGACCTGACCGAGCTGGCGGACGGCATCGTGGCCGACGCCCGCTTCGAGGCGGCCGAGTCGACCCGGATCCTGATCGAGGCCGACGGCACCGTCGGCGTGACCGGCGACCCCGACCTGCTGTGGAGCGCCCTGGAAAACGTGGTGCGCAACGCCGCCAAGCACGGCGCCCAGGGCGGCATCGTGACCGTCGCGCTGAGCGCCGACCAGGGCCTGGCGCGCATCGACGTGCTCGATCGCGGGCCAGGCATCCCGCCGGCCGACCTGGCGGCGGTGTTCCAGCCCTTCTTCCGCGCCGGCGCCTCGCGCACGGGCGTCGACGGCCACGGCCTGGGCCTGGCGATCGCCCAGCGCGTGGTGCAGGCCCACGGTGGGGAGATCGTGGCGCGCAACCGCGAGGACGGCGGGCTGCGGGTGACGATCACCTTGCCGCAGGCGTGAGCCCGCACGACGTCAGCGGCCGTGCCAGTAGCGCGCATGCGTTTCGCGATGGGTCTCGACCTGCAGCTCGGAGCCGAAGCGCAGCGTGACGGCGCCGCGCTCGTCGGTCCGCAGGCGCCCGATCCCGTGCTCGGCGTAACGCTCGTAGACCTCACCCTTGGGGTGTCGGTAACGATTGCGATGGCCGACCTGGAAAATGCCCAGCGACGGCCCCACCGCCTGCAGGAAGGATGCGGTCGACGAGGTGCCGCTACCGTGGTGCGGAGCCAGCAGCACGTCGGCCCGCAATCGTGCGGCGTCCGTGCGCAGCAGCGCGGCCTCTTGCGCCGCCTCGATGTCGCCGGCCAGCAGGATCGCCTTGCCGCTGGCGCTCACCCGCAGCACACAGCTGCGCGCATTGGCTTTCAGGCGCGGATTGGCGTAGCTGGCGGCGTCGGGCGCCAGCATCTCGAAGCGCACGCCGTCCCACTCCCAGCCCTGGCCGGCCAGGCAGCGCTGCCGGCGCGGAGCCATCCGCAGCAAGGGGTGAGCGGACGGCAGCGACGACCTCACCTCTCCCACCTCCAGCGTCTCCAGCACGGCGTTGGCGCCGCCGACGTGATCCAGGTCGCTGTGCGACACCACCAGGGTGTCCAGCCGCCCGATGCCGCGCCCGCGCAGGTAAGGGAGGATGACGCGGGTAGCGCCGCTGGCGCCGGGCGCGTACTGCGGGCCGGTATCGTACAGCAGGCGGTGGCGCCCGGTTTCGACCAGCAGCGCCATGCCCTGGCCGACGTCGAAGGCGGTGACGGTGAACGCGCCGGGCGGCGGCGCCGCCGGCAGTTGCGTCAGCAGCGGGGTCCAGGCCGCAAGGCCCGCCCAGCGCTGCGGCCAGCCGCGCGGCGCCAGCATCCATGCGGTGCCAAAGAGCGCCAGCGCGAGGATCCAGGGCGTCGGCGCCGGCGCGGTCCATACCGCCAGCGCCGGCGCTGCCAGCCGCTGCAGGGGCCAGGCTAGCCATTCGATCGCCAGGTGGGCCACGCCCAGGACCAGGGCGGCCAGCGGCGACGGCAGGATGCTGCCGACCAGGGCCAGCGGCGTCACGAACAGGCTGATGACGGGGATCGCCACCGCGTTGGCCAATGGACTGACCAGGGAAATCTGGCCGAACAACAGCAGCGTGAGCGGCGCCAGGCCGATGGTGACGGCCCACTGGGTGCGCGCGCCCACCAGCAGTCCCACGCGCCAGCCGCGCGTCCGTTCGCCGAGCCGTCCGCTGCAGGCGTACAGGATGGCGGCGACTGCGCCGAAGGACAACCAGAAGCCGGGCCACAGCATGGCCCAGGGATCGAGCAGCACGACGATGCCCAGCGCCAGGCACAGCACGTGCGAACTGGATGCGATGCGGCCGCACCAGACCGCGGCCGCCACCACGGCCAGCATATAGAAGGTGCGCTGGGCCGGCACGCCGAAGCCGGCCAGCAGCACGTACATCAGCGCCACGGTCGCTCCCGCCAACGCGGCGGCCTTCTGGGCCGGAAGGCGCAGCGGCAGCTGGGCGTCGGTCCAGAACGAGCGGCGCCACAGGCTGGCGACGATCCAGGCCGCGAGGCCCGCCACCATCGTGATGTGCAGGCCGGAGATCGACACCAGGTGACTGATGCCGGTGCGGTTGAAGACGTCCCAGTCGTCCTGGTCGATGCCGCGCTGGTCGCCAATGACCAGGGCCACGATCACGCCCGCGTAAGGCTCGCCTTCGAGGATGGTCAGGATGCGCGTGCGCAGGTATCCGCGCGCGCGTTCGATCGCGTAGCTGGCGCCGGGGGTCCAGTCGTCGAGGCATTCGTTGCGGCTGCCGGCGGGACGCACGTAACCGGTGGCGCGTACGCCCTGCTCCAGCAGCCAGGCTTCGTAGTCGAAGCCGTGGGGGTTGGCGTTGCCATGGGGGCGCTGCAGGCGCACGACCAGGCGCCAGCGTTCGCCGGGGTGGATGAAGGCAGGGTCGGCGGCGGTGGCGCCGTACCAGGACAGGACGATCCTTGGCGGGACGGTGGCGTTACGGGTTTCCGTATGCGCGACGTCGAACTGGAAGCGCACGCCGCCGTCGAAGCGATGCGGAAGGCTGGCGATGGCGCCGGTGACGGTAATGTCGCGGCCTTCGTCGTCGTGGGGCAAGGCCTGGCTCAGTGCCAGGTGGGCGATGAAGGCGGCCCAGCAGAAGCCGAGCAGGAGGCCGGTTGTGATCGTTCGGGGCAGGCCGCGCAGCAGGAGGCAGGCCACGATCGTCGTGGCTGCGCAGGCAAGCATCACGCTGGCGGGCGGCAGCGTCGATTGAAGCTGGAGACCGGCCGCGCCGGTGGCGAACGCGAGGATCGCGCTACGCATGGCTGAGGGAGCTTATGTTTCGGTGCCTCGGGCGTCAGGGCTGCTTCCGCTCGCCAGAACGCGGATACTGGACGATATTCGATCCCACAGCAATACTGCCGTGGAATCCGACAAGGACGCAGGCACAGGCCTTTGGCCGCTTAGTCCTGTGTTCATTGTGAACGAAAGATAAGGGTTCGAGACGTCGTCCACTGATCCGTTGACCTCCCACCAGAAGCTATGCAGGACAAGTATGTCGCTTTCCACGACGCGCTCGGCTACCTCTTCGCCAACACGGCCTCCGATCACACGTCGGCCAGCACGCAGCGTTGTCAGACGGGCTCTATCCGCGAATGTCATTCGGCGCTGGGATTCCGCGGTCCGCGCAAGCAGACCTTTGGCATCAGGTTCAGTACCGGCTGCCAGCATCAACATGAATTCAATATCGGGATGGCTCGTCAGACGAGCGCGCATCGTGATGCGTTCTCCTTGATCAGGCAAAAGCAACCCTTTGAAATAGGCGTAATCGAGGCAAAATCCCGTCACGGACGGAATCCGGTTTTCGGGATTAGGTACGAGTAGCGTGACTAGTTGTGCGACTTTATCCGCTCGTGCTGGCTCATAATTATTTGCTGTGAGGTCGATACTGACACCATTGCCGTGTAAGAGCGCATCTACAGCGACTCTTTCGTACCGGTAGCGTTCAATCTCAAGGCCATTTGCCTGCGTTCCCTCGCTAACCACTCTGCCATGCACAAAAATTTTCCCGGACAGGCCATTGGCTGTCCTGATCGAAGTCACGGCCTCCAGATTTCGATCGCCACTCGACCGGTCTGGAATGGCCCGGATATCCGCCTCGCGATCGGCCAGCCGCGTTTGAAAATCCGCGAGTGATTCCATGCCGGTGACAATGCTCAGGCCGTCGACGTTCGCCATCGTCAACTCAGTCTCGGCCTGCGAAGGCAGGTCGATCACGAATCTGCCAACACACATCGGCTTCATGTGCGCGTGTATCCGTGCGACCTCCTGCTGATCTTCGCCCATCAGGCGACGACGATCGTGAGCTTCGCCAACTGCCCATCCAGCGGTTAGCCCGGCGAATGCGATTGCTACAAGCGCGCCGACCGAACGTCCTGACAAGCGACGGGTATTTGCCAACTCTCACCTCCAGTCATCTTCTCGTAGACAATTACTGGCTTTAATGTTCAATGTTGAGCGCCACCACTTACGCCGTTGACGTATCTCCCTGATTTTTCGGTTTAGACTCATCCGGTATGACGCGAGAGATTGGATCGGCTTCTACATGGCGCACCAGCTGCCAGGCGCTGCGCCGATGAATCAGTTCGGGATGTCCACCGCTCCGCCCGCCGAGAAGGGCTCGAAAAGTCGCCGCAGGCAGCAAGCTTCCGGCGGCAAACCAGCGGGTACCATCAAGCGCATGGCTATCTTCACATCGCCACCATCCGCTGGCCGGGCAAGCGGCGCCTGTTTTTACGATGCTGCCAATCGGCACTTCGAAACTTCCCATAGGGCGTGTTGCCGCCGGGAGGCCGACAAACTCTGGAGACGCCATGGCTTGCTCAAGCCCGCTCTGATGCGAGACCCGAGTACTACTTCGCTTGTCTACCAACGCCCACAGCGTCGAATTCTTGCTCTCATAACTCGGCTGCACGCCCCGTAACCGCTGCCACATCGTCTGCTGGGGTAGAAGCAGTGCCTGCGGCATATATTGTCCCTGTTTGACGAACTGACGTTGGCCGCCGAAGACAGTGACTCCAGTGCCGCCGTCTGCACATTGCCACCAACCGGTCTGTGGACAGACTTCTCCCGCGAGGGCACTTGCGCCTAGTGCGACGCGTGTCTCCTCGGGCGACGCACCCATCTCCTCCTGATAAGGTCGTAACCGGATGCTGTTGACGATGCTCTCCCATAGTTCGAACATGGCCTCTTCGGACAGCGTCGACTGCAGAGGCTTCCCTCCGGCAACCGGATTCACCCCAGACTCAAGCTCCAGCTTCAACGTCGGTGCATAGACATCATCCAGCCTTCCTGTGGCTTCCCACTGGAACGAGTAGCCCGTGGTAAAACTTGGCTCACGTATGCGCATCACCAGCTCTTCTCCATCGAGGCCATTAATGGCGCGCTTATGCTCGCGCAAATTACTGAACGCCAGCCGCATAAAAAGGGGTTCGCGCGCCGCAGCTTTGGCATTTCGCTCAAGCAAACCTGGCGCGGGACGCGTTCCCGCCATGGAAGAAAGAACGATATTCACATCCGGATGGCCCGGCAGCCCAGCGAACATGACCGCGCTTTCGCGGTTATCGTGATCATAGGGATCCAGGACAATGGCGTGTCCAATGCAGAAACCGCTCTCACGAGGAATCTCTCCCTCGCCGAGCGGTCGAATGAAATTCAGAATGCTCGTTATTCTGGGAATGTTGCGAGGTGCCACCCATTCAATTTCACCAGTAACGCTTAGGTTTGGAAACCGCAGCATGCTGAGGAGAGCGACATTTTCGCTAAAGACAAATTCGTGGTTTTCCAGTACCTTTGTGCGCCGTCGATTGTAAATAAAGGTCTTTCCTTGACCAGTGTTCACGGCAATTTCCTTGCTGGATTCCAGACTTGGGCGGCCCTCCCTATTGATTGCTTCCGTCATTTCGAGTTCAGTCTGACGTAAGCGCTCGGCGAACTCGTCATCCGACTCGACGGTGGTACTGTCGATATCCAAGCCGCCGACCGAGCCGTACCTGATTTTCACCGGCGCATCAGCAGGCAGATCGATCAAATAACGGCCAACGCAAACTGTTCTCATTTTTTCCGTCATTCTTGCCACCTTTTGCTTGTCATGCACCGTTTGCACCGAATTCGCAAGAAACGACGTTAGGGCCAACGCTACCGCCGTGAGCCAACATACCCAACGGACACGCCGGCCGCGAATCCGCTTCATTGGACGTCCTGTACGATCTTGACGATAAGATGCCGTATCAGGAGGCGCATTGTCTCGGGCTGAAGGCTATCTTGATGGCGCAGTCCTGCCGGCGCGAACATCTTCCGTATATGTGCTGTGGGGCCGGCGCCGGATTGCACCGGTACCGTTTCATCTCCGTGTGCATCTTCAGGCCATACCGAAAAACGCAGCTGCAAGTCCTGACCGATGCGTACCTCACGGGCACCTTGATCGGTGATTGACTTGAGGTTTCCCTTTCGAATACTTGACGGCGTAAGCGCTGCAGGACTCACCGAGGGCTCCCGTGCGACCCAACGAATCTGGCCGTATGCCTTTAGAGACTTGTCTGCACCGTGGAAGGCATAGGTATTCGGGTGATAGTAAGGCGTCTGCCCATTTTTACCATCTGATAAAGTAAGCAGTTCGGTATGAAAGTATTCAGCGTCTCGAATGGCGTCCGATATGCCATCAACGACGCTACGCTCGGAATCCTCGAAACGCCTGGCCGGATCCGCGAGATCAGGGTCGATCATGCGATACCAGGACTTCATGTCGCGATAGAGATCGTATGGACTGCCATCCGGGAGTGAAAGAAAATCACGGACGTCGTCGCGTCGATTGACTGATCGAATCGTCCTAATGTGGAGCCAAGGCTTCGGATAAAGGTGGTTTGGCAACAACTGAAGCACCCCTGGAGAAAGTGCCATAACAGGCGTCGTATCTGCCGCACTTTCGCCGGCAATGTCCGTCACGGCTCCTGCCTTGAGATTGTCCCCGAGCCCGTTTGTATAACGCCCTCCTTCCGTGCCGCATGCAATGCGCCGGTAAGTGACAGGAGCGCCGAGCGCTGGCATGGCGGCATGGACAATTCCCGCGATATCCGGCGCGCTACCGTCACCAGGCGAACTCAGTCGCGCACAGGCACGCGCGACCAGTCCTCCCATGGAGTGCGTTATCAGGATCACCTTTCCACATTCATGTTTTCGCTCGGTCCAGAATTTCTTAATCTGATCGATACGTGTTCGCAATCGGCGCGCCGATTTCTCGCATGATTCGAGCCAGTTATAGCCGAACGCATAAACTGGATACTGGTACCCTGCGTATTTTTCAAGTTCGGCTTCAGTCACTTTCTCGATACTACGTACACCCCAGGATGCCGCTTGGGACTGCATCACCCTTAGCCAGAAATGACGGATCTCCCGATCGCCACGTGGAGATACCTGGAAAGTCTTGTCAAGATGTCTCTGCAGGTCTATCAGGAGGGCACCATAGGAACCGGCGTGCACCTCTCCCCACCCTCGCTCACGTAGCATCCGAGGATCGACATTGCTGGGGGCAAAGGCCAGCTGGCCATCTGGATCGACTTCAAGGATGCTTGCGTCCAGAATGCGCTGCCGCTCGGACGGTGAGCGCTCAGCCCATTTTCGCGCCTCCCAAAAACCTTCAACAACGCCGTTCGGTGGTCTCCATGCCGGCTCACCGGGTGCGAGAACGTCGTCCTTCCGGGCTTTCATGTTGGCACGGGCTCGAAGATTGGATCCCATGATGCCGGGAACGAGTATCACCGGAATCACCTTGCGCGACCCAATAGTGACCCTGGCCCTCACCTTGAAGGCCGTCGGCGTCGCGACCGTATACGCCACCAGGCTTCCATCGGTGTCGACAGTTGGCTGGGGAATTGGACGGGTCGGCTCCTTCATGCCCGGCCCGCACCGGGATCGTCTGGTTCGTCGTCGGGCAACAGGCGGATTTCGATGTCGCCCATGGCGTAGCTACTCAGGATGCTGGTGCGTCCATCGTCGTCGGTGACGCCCTGGATGCGGGTGCCGTCTTCGTGGCGGGCGACGTAGCGCTTGCCACGTGCAGGCAGGTTCGTCTGGCGATCGAGCACCACCACCCGCTCGTCCGTTTCCAGTTCGGTCGCCGGCAGGCGCAGGCCGGCGGGCGTGCCGCCGCCGGGAGACAGGTGCTCCACCGACGCCGCCCTGACCACGTGCTTGCCGCTGCTCTGGTGCGTGATGGTGCCGCCGTCCCAATCGGTCTGGGTGCCCTGCGACACCACCTTCACCGACGGCGCTTCGAGCTCGATGCCGGTGGCGGCGATCAGGCGGATGCGGCTGGACGACTTGATCTCGATGTCGCCGCGGTGGGTTTCCACCACGATGTCGCCACGGGCGGCAATCAGCTTCATGCCCAATTCATAGGCGAACATGCTGAGCGCGCGCGAGGCCCGCAGGAACAGGCTGCGGCCGGTCGCCAGTTCGGCGTCGCCGGTCGAGACGATGTCGATCTTGGTCTGGGCGCCGAGGGCGATACTGTCGTCGCTCGCGACCACCACGCCGGCCGGGGCGTTCACGGCCACCAGCGGCTCGCCCCCCGTCCCTGAACCAGGCGCGACGTTCGAGCCGTCGTGCCAATGGCGCAGGCGTTCGGCGAGCGCGTCCAGGCGCGGCTTGGCTTCTTCGCTCTCGCCATGGTCGCCCGCCAGCCGCCCGAGCGTATCCAGCACGCCGTGCATCGTTTCCACGATGCCGACCAGGCTGGCGCGCTCGAGCTGGGCGCCGGCATCAATCTGCTTGCCGCCCGCGCTGAGCAGGATGCCTTCGCCGCCACGCAGCGCTACCGCCTTGTCGCTGCGCAGTTCAGCGCCTTCGCCGCGCGGGCCAGCCTGTCCGTTCGCGCGCGGCTCGGACAGCCAGCCGAGGTTCAGCTCCGACGCCGCATGTTCGCTGGCCAGCTGCACCGCGATCTGGCCAGGCGTGTCGTCGAACAGCAGCTGGCCGCCGCGCGCGCCCCCGATCTCGCGGCTGCGCATCCCCGACAGATACCGATTACCCGGCAACTCCCCTGCCCGGCTCAGCGCCGGCGGCTGCGCGCGCTGGTTATACAGCTGCGACAGGATCACCGGCCGGTCCGGGTCGCCGCCCATGAAGGCCACCAGTACCTCGGTGCCGACGCGCGGCAGGCCGATCGCGCCGGCCTGCTGCTGGCTGCCCGGTCCAGCCCCGGCCCAGTTGGACGCCACCCGTACCCAGGCCGAATCGGCCGGCGTGTCGGAGGCGCCGGCGCCGTGCGCATGGCGGTGGTCGCCCGTGCGCATGCCGGGAAAGCGGATCTTGACCCGGCCCAGCGCATCGCAATGCACCTCCTCGCCGGGCGGGCCGGTGACGATCGCGCTTTGCAGCTGCGGATGCGGCAGGTCGACCCGCGGATCGAAGCTGGGTACCAGCGGAATGCCGCGCCGGACCGCATCGAAGCTCACCCGCACCCGCACCGCGTCGAGCGATGGCGGGTTGTCGGGAAAGGCCGCGTCGTCCATCCAGGCGCCCATCAGGCGTCGCACGCGCGCCGAGACGTCGGCCGGCAGGTTGTTCTCGGCCTCGACGTTCAGCGCGGTGATGGTAAAGTCGCGCTCGGGCGCCGGATGGGTGTCGATCTCGGGGTGGCCGCTGAGGGTGAACCATTCGCCGGCGCGCAGGTCGCGAACCCCGCCTTCGCCATGGAAACACTTGGTCTCGAATTCGTGCCGGTTCATGCGCACCTGCCCAAGGCGCCAGTGGTCCTCGACGTCGTTGCCGGCATGCGGCATCTCGACCTGGTAGTCGTCGAGGCTGGCGGCGAGCTGGTTGCCGCTGCGGCCCTGATCGGCCATGCTGCGCGCGGTGGCGGTCATGAACTGGGTGCCGAGCGGGTTGCGGTAGTCCCAGCTGTGGCGCGTGGTGCTGCCCGCCTGCAGGCGGCGCGCGGCGCTCCAGGAGACGATGGTGTCGCGTTCTTCGCTGGCGCCGCCGCGGTGGTAGCGCACGGTGCCGGCGCCGTTGCGCGGCAGCGAGTTGGAATCGGCGAACAGCACCAGCGTGTGCACCGGCGAGGTGTCGCGCTCGACCTCGAGCGTGCGAGTGCGCGCATGCCCGGGGCGGAAGGTCCAGGCCACGCCACGCCGGCGCAACAAGCGTCGCACGAAGGCGGCGTCGGACTCGTTGTATTGCATCGTCTGTTCGCGCGGCGGGAACTGGCGCATGTCGAACAGCGGATCGAGTTCGTACTCGAAGGCGCTGGCCAGCACGCCATTTGATTGACGCCATTCGTCGAACAGCACCTGCACGATCTCGAGTTCGTTCTGGTAGCGGAACACGCGGCTGTTGACGCGCTTTTCCATGATCGCCAGCGCGTCGCGGATCACCAACTGGTAAACACCCAGGCCGCCGTCATAGTCGCCAGCGCGGGCCTCGGCGACGATGCCGCAGGCGCTGCGCAACTGGCCGCGGTCGGTGACGAACTGGATTTCGGCCGGCAGCGCGATCAGCTCCTTGAGCGGCAGGCGCGGAGTCGAGGCGACGCAGGTGACGATGTACTCGAGGCTGCCGCAGACCGACTCGCTGCCGCTGACCCGCTGCGGCAGCAGGACTTCATCGGCGAGGTGGTCGGCGTGGCCCAGGCGCAACCGGATGGCCCGATGGGCCGTCGTCAGCGATTTCTCGTGCTGCAGCATGCGCAGGAATTCGCTCGCGCTGTCCAAGTGTGTCTCCTGTCCGGTGATCGCTGAAGTCAGCGCAACTCGTCGAAACAGAATCTTGGCACGGCGGTATCAATTACGGTTTGCTCGCGCTCACAATTGACGAGTGAACTACGGCGAAAAACGATACTCGTGGCTTTCGTGTCAAGGACACAGCGCCGCCAGGCGGGGAATCGCTGCCAGCGAGGCGCGGTAAGCGGCTTCGCGCACCTCGTCCACGCCGATCCCGCGTAGTTCGGCCAGGGTGGCGCCGATACCGGGGAGTTGATCGGGACTGTTGCATCCCGGATGAATCCAGCTCGGAGCGATGTCGGGCGAGTCGGTCTCCAGCACGATGGACGACAACGGCAGCTCGGCCGCCAGGCGCCGGATCTGCAGCGCACGCGTGAAGGTCATATTTCCGCCAAATCCAAGATGGAATCCAAGCTCAATGAAATTCTGCGCCTGCTGGAAACTACCGTTGAATGCATGGGCGATCCCCCCTGGCGGGCGAATCTGGCGCAGGTGCTTGAGCACCTGGTCCTGCGAGCGCCGCACGTGCGTCAAGACCGGCAGGCCGAAGTCGCGCGCGATGCGCAGCTGTTCGCGGAAGAACCTCTCCTGCTTGTCGCGCATGGCGGGGTCAAGCAGCTCCGGGAGGAAGAAATCCAGGCCGATCTCGCCGATGCCCACGAATCGCGGGTCGCTCATCGCCTGCTCCACCCGGGTGCGCATATAAACCAGGTCTTCGTCCTGCGCCTGCGGCACGCAGATCGGGTGTATGCCGAGCGCATAGCAGGCGTTCGGGCTGCCGTGCGCCAGCCCGGCGACGGCGTCGAAATTGCCCCGCTCGACCGCCACGATCACGATCATCGACACCCCCGCCTCGCGCGCCTTCAGCGCCACGCCGGCGCCGTCGCCGCCGTATTCGCGCGCATCGAGGTGGACGTGGGTATCGATCCACATCGCTCAGCCTTCCGCCGGCTGCAGGCCGTGCTCGGTCATGCGCAGCACGCGGTCGCAGCGGCGCGCCAGTTCCATGTCGTGGGTGACGATCACGAAGGCGGTGCCGAGGGTGCGCGACAGTTCCAGCATCAGGTCGAAGATGATCTGCGCCGTGGTGTGATCGAGGTTGCCGGTCGGTTCGTCGGCCAGCACGCATGCCGGCTGGGTGACCAGCGCGCGCGCCAGCGCCACCCGCTGGCGCTCGCCGCCCGACAGTTCGCCCGGACGATGCACTACGCGCTTGCCCAGGCCCACCCGTTCCAGGATCGCCTGCGCACGCTCCATCGCAACCGGCCGCGGTTCGCGCCGGATCAAGAGCGGCATCATGACGTTGTCGAGCGCCGTGAATTCCGGCAGCAGGTGGTGGAACTGGTAGACGAAGCCCAGCGCCGTGTTGCGTAGCTCGCCGCGGCGCGCCTCGGACAGGTTGGCGAAATCCTCGCCGTGCAGGGTCACCGAGCCGCTGCTCGGCGTATCCAGGCCGCCCAGCAGGTGCAGCAGGGTCGATTTGCCGGAGCCGGAGGCGCCGACGATGGCGACCCGCTCGCCGCGGTGGACGGCGAAATCGATGCCGTCGATCACGCGCACATTGGCGTCGCCCTGCTTGAAGGTTTTACCGAGGCCGCGGCAGGCGAGCACCGGGGCGCCGTTGAATGCATCACTCATAACGCAGCGCCTCCGCCGGTTTCACGCGCGAGGCGGCCCAGCTAGGATACACGGTGGCGGCAAACGCCAGCAGCACCGAGATGACGCCGATGATCGCGACGTCCGGCCCATGCAGGTCGGACGGCACGGTACTGATCAAATATATATCTTTGGACAAGAACTCCACTCCCAGCAAACGTTCGATGAACGGAACGATGACATCGATGTTCAGGCTCACCATCACCCCCATGCCGACGCCGGCCAGCGTCCCGAGCACGCCGATCACCCCGCCCTGCACCATGAAGATCTTCATGATCGATTGCGGCGACGATCCCAGCGTGCGCAGGATCGCGATATCGGCCTGCTTCTCGGTCACCGTCATCACCAGGCTCGAGACCAGGTTGAAGGCGGCCACCGCGATGATCAGGGTGAGGATAATGAACATCATCTTTTTTTCGGTCTGTACGGCAGCGTACCAGTTGGCATTGAGCTTGGGCCAGTCGCGTACCGTCAAGTCTCCAGTCATCTGGCCCTTGAGCTGTTCGGCCACTTCCGGCGCCTCGCGCATATTGGCGATGCGCAGGCGCAGGCCCGACGGCGCCGGCAACCGCTCCAGGCGCTGGGCATCTTCGACGTGGATGAAGGACAGCGCCGCATCGAAATCGAAATGGCCGGCCTCGAAGATGCCGGCGACGGTGAAGCTGCGCGTGCGCGGCACCATGCCGGCCGGCGTCACCTGGCCCTGGGCCAGCACCATCGTCACCTTGTCGCCCAGGCCGACGCCAAGCGCGCGCGCCAGCGCATAGCCCAGCACGATGTTGAACTGGCCCGGCTTCAATGCGTCGAAACTGCCGGCGCGCACCTGGCGCGCCACGGTCGATACATTGTCTTCCTCGCCCGGCAGCACGCCGCGCACGATCGACGGGCGCATCACGCCGTCGCGCACCAGCAGGCCCTGAGTTTCTACGAACGGCGCGGCGCCCAGCACGTTCGGATTGCGCAGCGCTTCTTTTGCGGACGCGCGCCAGTCGGGCATGCTGCCGGAATCGTCGAATACCTCGATATGCGCCAGCACCGACAGCATGCGGTCGGTGACCTGCTTTTGAAAGCCGTTCATCACCGACAGCACGATGATCAGGGCCGCGACGCCGAGGGCGATGCCGGCCACCGAGATCAACGAAATGAAGGAGATGAAGCTGCTGCGCCCGCTGCGCTTGCCGGCGCGCGTATAGCGCAGGCCGACCTGCCACTCATATGGCAGTTTGTGGATGATGCTCATGCGTTCCTGAATCGAAAATGTGAACCGGAGTGTGCCATCGCGCCGCGCTCATTCATACCGCAGCGCCTCGGCCGGCTTGACGCGCGAAGCCGCCCAGCTTGGGTAGATCGTGGCCAGGAAGGACAGCACTACGGCCACGCCGCCGATCCAGCCGACGTCGTTCCAACGCAGCTCGGACGGCATCTCGCTGATCAGGTAGACCTCTTGCGACAGGAAGTGCACGCCGAGCAGGCGTTCGATGGCCGGCACGATCACGTCGACGTTCAGCGCCACCAGCACGCCAAGTCCGACGCCGAGCAGGCCGCCCAGCATGCCCACCAGCGTGCCCTGCACGATGAAGATCTTCATGATGCCGCGCGGCGAAGCGCCCAGCGTGCGCAGGATGGCGATGTCGGCCTGCTTGTCCTTGACCGTCATGACCAGGGTCGAGACCAGGTTGAAGGCGGCCACCGCCACGATCATGGTCAGGATAATGAACATCATGTTCTTTTGCGACTGCACGGCGGCGAACCATACGGTGTTCACGCGGGTCCAGTCGCGCATGATCAGGTCGCCCGCCATCGACTGCTGCAGCTCGTAGGCCACGCGCGGCGCCTGCTGCAGGTCGGCCAGGCGCAGGCGCAGGCCGAGCGGCGCCGTGGCCCCGGTCGCGGTCTCGGCGTCGGCGATGTTCATCAGGGCCAGCGTGGAATCGAATTCGAAGTGACCGGCCTCGAAGATGCCCGACACGTTCAGCGCGCGCGAGCGCGGCAAGGGATTTTCGCCGGGCGAGGCGGCGCCGCCCAGGATGCCGCTGCTGGCCACCAGCAGCGACACGCGGTCGCCCACTCCGACCCCGAGCGACTTCGCGAGCGCGCGGCCCAGTACGACGTTATAGGAACCGGGACGCAGCGAATCGAAGCTGCCTTCCTTCATCTGCTGGACGATGTCGGACACCCTGGCTTCTTCGGTCGGCTCGACCCCACGCAGCAGGGCCGGCTTCATGACGCCATCGACCAGCAGCATCGATTGCGCATCGAGGAAAGGCGCGGCGGCGCGCACCTCGGGATGGCGCAGCGCCGCGGCGCTAGTTGCGCGCCAGTCCGGCATTGCGCCGCGCGCATCGAAGATCTCGACGTGGGCCAGCATCGACAGCATGCGGTTGGTGACTTCCTTCTGGAAGCCATTCATCACCGACAGAACCACGATCAGGGCGGCCACGCCGAGGGCGATGCCGGCCACCGAGGCCATCGAGATGAACGAAATAAAACTGTTACGGCCGCTGCGCTTGCCGGCGCGGGTATAGCGCAGGCCGATCTGCCATTCGTACGGAAGTTTATGGGTGATGCTCATACAATCCTGTCGGTTCTTGTTCTTTTGGCTTCGCCAACCCGGCAGTTTGCCAGACAAACCACTTTTGTGGCGCGGATTATCAAAAACCCATGTGCAAACGCCGTCCGGCAAACCAAGATCGAACCCGCCGGTCGGCCGATTTTGGCCTAAAATAGCGGGATGGCTCATATTACGCTTGTCCTGCCGTTCGCCCTCCCGCTCCCCGAATTCGCCCCCGACATGGTCCGCGCCCTGCAGGCTCCGGCCCTGGCCGCGCTGCTGTCGCGCACGTCGAGCGCCAGGCGCGCGCCCAAAGCCGACACCGTCCACGCCCTGCCGCATGAAACCTGGCTGGCGCGGGAGCTCGGCCTGGCCGACGATGGCCGCACCCCGTTCGCCGTCGCCGCCATGCGCGGGCTCAATCTCGATCCGGGCGCCGGCCGCTGGCATATCGTCACGCCGGCCCACATCCAGATCGCGCGCAGCCACCTGATGATGGCCGATACGCGCCAGGTCAGCCTGGACGACGCGGACGGCCGCGCGCTGTTCGACGCCGCGAGCACGCTGTGCGAAGAGATCGGCCACGAACTGCGCTATGGCGACGCCCACACCTGGTTCCTGCGCGCCGACGACTGGACCGGTTTCGACACCGCCAGCCCGGACACCGTCGCCAATATGGACCTGACCGACTTCATGCCCAAGGGCGCTCAGGCGCAAGCCTACCGGCGCCTGCAGAACGAAGTGCAGATGGCCTGGCACGCGCACCCCGTGAACGCCGCGCGCGAGGCGAAGCGGCTGCCGGTGGTGAACGCGTTCTGGCTGTGGGGTGCGAGCGGGGGCGCCAGTGTGCAGGCACAGCAGCCTGTGAAGAACATGGCCAGCTACGCCGTCCCCGGCTGGCTGGCCGCCCTCGGCCAGCAGCGCCTGCCTTCGCTCGATCGCCTGGATGACGTCCTGGCGCAGGGTGGCCTGCTGGTCGCCGGCAACCTGGGCGAGGCCGCGCTGGCCGCCGACTGGCACGGCTGGCTGCAGGGCATGCAGCACCTTGAAGACGCACTGTTCGCGCCGCTCCTTGCTGCCCTCAAGGATGGCCGCGTGCGCGAGCTGCGCCTGGTCCTGAGCAGCCGCGAAGGCCTTGCCGGCTACACGACGACCGCGATGGCGCAGCGCAAATTCTGGCGCCGCCCGACACTGGATTCACTGACTTGACCCAAAAGACCCGCATTTCCACCCGCCCCTGCCCGTTCCGCATCTCGGAACTGCTGCGCCAGGATGGCGTCCACCCGGTGCTGGCGCGCATCTATGCCGCGCGCGGCCTGGAGCACGTGCGCGAACTCTCGAGCGAGCTGACGGCGCTGTCGCCGCCCTCGGGCCTGAAGCACATCGACACCGCCGCCGTGTTCCTGGCCGACGCCGTTCAGGCCGGCAAGCGCATGACGATCGTCGCCGACTACGACTGCGACGGCGCCACCGCTTGCGCGGTCGCCCTGCGCGGCCTGCGCGCGATGGGCGCCGAGGTCGACTACTTCGTGCCCAACCGCGTCGTGCATGGCTACGGCCTCACGCCCGGCATCGTCGAGATCACGGCGCGCGAAAAGAACCCCGACATCATCGTCACGGTCGACAACGGCATCGCCAGCATGGAGGGCGTGCTCGAGGCCAACCGGCTGGGCATCGAAGTCGTCGTCACCGACCACCACCTGCCGGGCGACACCCTGCCGCCGGCGCGCGTGATCGTCAACCCGAACCAGCCCGAATGCGGCTTCCCGAGTAAAAACCTGGCCGGCGTCGGCGTCGTGTTCTATGTGCTGCTGGCGCTGCGCGCCGAGATGCGCCGACGCGGCGTGTTCGACGCCCAGACCCAGCCCAAGCTGGACAGCCTGCTCGACCTGGTGGCGCTGGGCACCGTGGCCGACGTGGTCAAGCTCGACGCCAACAACCGCATCCTCGTCGCGCAAGGCCTCAAGCGCATGCGCGCGGGCCGCATGCATGCGGGCGTGGCCGCCCTGTTCCGCGTGGCCGGCCGCGAAGCGCGCTGCGCCTCGCCGTTCGACCTGGGCTTTGCCGTCGGTCCGCGCCTGAACGCCGCCGGCCGTCTGGAGGACATGGCGCTCGGCATCGAGTGCCTGACCACCGACGACGAGGGCCGCGCCTGGGCCATCGCCCAGCAGCTCAACGAGATCAACCTCAAGCGGCGCGAGATCGAGGCCGAGATGCAGGACACCGCCCTGCTGCACCTCGACAGCTTCGAGCCGACCAGCGCCAGCACCATCGCCGTGTTCGACGAAGGCTGGCACCAGGGCGTGATCGGCATCGTCGCCTCGCGCCTGAAGGAAAAATTCTATCGGCCGACGATCACCTTCGCCCCGGCCGGCGACGGCTGGATCAAGGGCTCGGGCCGCTCGATCCCTGGCTTTCATTTGCGCGACGCGCTCGACCTGGTGTCCAAGCGCGTGCCTGGTTTGATCGACAAGTTCGGCGGCCACGCGATGGCGGCCGGCCTGTCGATCCGCTACGACGCCTTCGACAGTTTTTGCCAGGCTTTCGAGGCGGTCGGCCAGGCCTGGCTGACCGAAGCCCAGCTCGAGCGCATCGTCGAGACCGACGGGCCGCTGGAAGATGAGTTTTACTCGACCCAGTTCATTGAACTGATGGATGGCCAGGTGTGGGGCCAGGGCTTCGCACCGCCGGTGTTCTGCGACGAGTTCCGTGTGGTCAGCCAGCGCGTCCTGAAGGAACGCCATCTCAAGCTGCTGCTGGAGAAGAACGGCCGCCGCTACGATGCGATCTGGTTCGGCCACCCCGACAGCCTGCCCGAGCGCGCGCGGGTGGCGTTCAGGCTCGATGCCAATGAATACAATGGCGTGACCAAGGTGCAGCTGCTGGTGGAGCATGCGGAAGCCGCCTAGGACGTAGCTCCTGATTTCAGGCGATACCAGGCAAGCCCGATCAGCTCGTACGAGGCATACCACGAACGGCGCATCCCCTCGGCACTCGGCACCCAGGCAGCCAGGCCGCGCGCCTGCTCGCCGAAGAACATGGTCGGCGCGTCCGTCACCTGCAGGCCGGTGCGCTGGAACACGGTACGCGCACGTTCCATGTGCATCGCATCGGTCACCAGCAGCACCCGCTCGACCTTCTCCGAGCCAAGCAGCGCCGCGCTGAAGGCGGCATTCTCGGCCGTATTGCGCGAACGTCTCTCGACCCAGCGCACCGGCACCCCGAAATCCTCGCGCAGCGCGCTGGCCATTGCATCGGCAAGGATCGTGGCACCTGGACGTGGCGCGCCGCCGCTGACCAGAATGGGCAGTCCGGTGCGCCGATGCAGGTGGGCCGCGTAGCGCAGGCGCGCCAGCGCGAGATGGTCGGGGATGTCGACGTCACCGTATTCCGGCGCCGCTCGCACGCGGCCAGCCGCCAGCACCACGATCGCCTGCGCGCCGGCGCTTCCGGTATCGCGCAGTGGCGTGGCCATCGCTTCCAGCGGCGCGACCAGGAAGCGCGCGCCGGCATTGCTCGACAAGAAGACCAGCAGCACCAGAGAGAAGCCAGCAACGATGCTGCCGGCACGCCGCCAGCGGCGGCGCAGCAGCAGGCCAATTGCGATCAACAAGAGCGGGCTGGCGGGAGGAAGGATCAGGTTGCGCGCGATTGCATTGAACAGTTCTGTCACTGAAAGATGTTGGATGACTGGGATGACGCAGTATAACCCCGCATGAATTTCAGGATAATTCCCGGCGACATGTAGAGTGCATACCCGCTATGATTGCCCGGTTCTGGACTACCCTCGCCGGCCTCGATCGGTGTAAGTACGCATGTTTTCACTCATCCTCAATGGCATCGGCACGCTGATGCATTTCTACGTGGCGCACCGTCTATATGCGCTGGCACCGATTCGCACGCGAGTCAAAGCACGCTGGTGGTGGCTGGGCGCGGTCGTGGTCTGGGCCGTCTACCTGCTCGGCGTGCGCCTGGGCGACGCCGCCCTCGACTGGCGCTGGTGGCCGGGCCAGTTCGCCATGACCTGGCTCGGCATCCTGTTCGTCATGACGCAATACCTGCTGCTGGCCGACCTGGTCACCGGTTTCGGGCTGTGGCTGCGCAATTGGGCGCCCAGGATCCTGGCAGCCGGCGCCATCGCCGGCGTGTCGGTTAGCGCCTTCGCCATCTTCCAGGCGGTGCGGGCGCCGGCGATCGTGGAATATGAACTGCCGCTGGCCGGCCTGCCCCAGGAGCTCGACGGCATGACCCTGGTCGCGATCAGCGACACCCACCTGGGCGCCCAGCGCCGCGCCGCCTGGCTCGGCAAGCGCGTCGACCAGATCAATGCACTGGAACCGGCGGCTGTCGTGATGCTGGGCGACCAGGTCGAGGACGAGCCGATCAACGACGACCAGCTGGCGCCGGTGCTGCGCCGCCTGCGCGCGCCATTGGGCGTGTGGGCGGTGACGGGCAACCACGAATACTACGGCGACGCCGGCGGCACGATCGCGGAATTTTCCGCCGGCGGCGTGAAATGGCTGCGCGACGAGCGGGTCGAGATCGCGCCCGGCCTGCACCTGGCGGGCCTGGACGACATCGGCCGCGCCATGCACGGCGGCGATATCTACGCCGGACTGGCACGGACGATCCCCAATCGCGCCGAGGGCGCCACCATCCTGCTGGCCCACATCCCGGCGCCCGGCCTGGTCGAGCGCGCGGCGCGCGAGGGCGTGAGCCTGATGCTGTCCGGGCATACCCACGGCGGCCAGATCTGGCCCTTCAACTACCTGGTCAAGCGCGAATTCCCGCACCTGGTCGGGGTACACCGCGAAGGCGATATGCAGCTGGTGATCAGCCGCGGCGCCGGCGGCTGGGGGCCGCGCATGCGGCTATGGCAGCCTGGCGAGATCCTCAAGCTGACCCTGCGCGCGCCACAAACGTGATCGCTATCGGGGAGCCGGCGCGCGATACGTCTCCCCGATCTTCATCACGAAGAATGCATCATCGGCCACGCCCTGCACCTTGCGGGCGGTGGCCAGGTCGATCGCGGCCTGGTCGAGGCGCTCCTGCCCCATCGGATACGTCCCCCAGTGCATGCCGACGCTGCGCCTGACGCGCAGTTCGCGGTGGATGCGCACCGCTTCGTCCGGGCTGACGTGGGAATTGCGGTACCAGACCGGCTGGTAGGCGCCAATGCCGATCGCGGCCAGGTCAAAGCCGTCGAAGCGCGCTGCGATGTCCTGGATGTCCTTCGAATACCCGAGGTCGCCCGAGAAGAAGAAGGAATGCCCCGGCCGCGTCACCGCGAAGCCACCCCACAGGGTCTCGTTGCGGTCCCACAGCGAGCGCGCCGACCAGTGGTGCACCGGCAGCAGGTGCAGTTCGAGACCCTGGTAGACGGTCTTGTCCCACCAATCGAGCTTGACGATGCGCGAGCGGTCGCCGCCGGTGACGTTCTTTTCCAGCCAGAGGTCGACGCCGAGCGGCGCCACCAGCAGTGGCGGGCCGCCGGCCTGGCGGTACAACTGGCGCAGCGAGTCGCGCGACAGGTGGTCGTAGTGCGAGTGGCTGATCAGGACGACGTCGATGCGCGGCAGGTCGGCGATCGCCACGCCAGGCGGCTGGTGCCGTTTCGGGCCGGCGAAGGACAGCGGCGAAGCGCGTTCGTCGAACACCGGATCGAACAGCAGGTTCACGCCGGTCCCGGTCTGGAACAGGAAGGTCGCATGGCCGATCCAGGTCAGCGCCGGGGTATCACGGTTGGCATGGATGAAGGCCAGATCGGGCGCCAAGGTCGGAATCGGCGCGCTCGGAGCGCGCACGGCTTCGTCTTCTGTCCAGTTCCTGATGCGCGCCGCCCAGCCCTCGAAGAAGCCGAGTTTCGGCCGCTGGTAGGCGGGATTATTTGGGTAGTTATTAGCAAAGCCTTCGGGCCGGTGGTGCGGCTTGCTAGAGTCAAAATAGGGATTTTGGTTCGCACATCCGGACCCAAGCAAGACAAGGATCAGGATGAGTAGTACGGGTAAAGTACGCATGCTGCAAAGCCTTGGCTGTCGAAAACGCAAGTGTACGCGGAGATGCGGGCGAAGTTGCGGGCTTGTTATCGAGAAATTGCCGATAACTTGGCAAGCTTGCCATGATCTGCCCCCTGATGGCGGCCTAGAGGGCGTAATGACGCCCCATTCGGCATCAATTTCGGCCCGATATCGCCTCTGCCTGATGTGTTTTGCGTGGCTTTCCGGTACGATAGCGCCTTTGCTGACAGGCCATTTGGCGCCAGCAATCCCGCAGCGACATCATCGCTTCCGGGACGTTCACTGTCAGAGCCCGCCGGTGCAGGTCGCAACTGCTGGGTTCCCTCTACTGGAAGCGAATGGAGAATCCCCAGATCCCTCAGCCGCGCCCCCGCAATCTCGTCTTGCTCGGCTGTGTGCTCCTCGTGCTGCTCATGCTCGGCGCCGAGGGCCTGCGCTGGATGCGCAGCGCCCACGCCGCCGCCCAGCCGAGCCTGGCCGGCGCCACGCGCGGCGGCCCGGTCACGCTCACCGAACTGTCGAGCACCCATATTCCGGCGCCGCACGGCATGCCGTCGGCCCACGCCAGCTCGATGACGCCGCTGCCGGGCAACCGCATGCTGGCCTTCTGGTGGGCCGGCAGCCGCGAGAGCGGCCCCGACGTCAAGGTGTACGCCTCGACCTGGGCCAATGGCGCCTGGAGCGCACCGTGGATGGTCGCCAGCCGTGAGTCGCTGGGTGCCGCGCTCGGCTTCGGCGTGCGCCGCATCGGCAATCCGGTCGCCTGGACCGACCGCGACGGCAAGATCCACCTGTACGTCGTCGCCACCGGCCTGGGCGGCTGGGCGGCGTCGCGCATCGCCCACATCGTCTCGACCGACCAGGGCGCCAGCTTCCGCGTCCGCCGCGTGCTGCCGACTTCGCCGCTGTTCAATACCAGCGCGCTGGTGCGCACGTCTCCGCTGGCGCTCAGCGACGGCGGCTGGTGGCTGCCCGTCTATTTTGAGATCGGCAACAAATACCCGATGCTGATGGCGTTCGATGCCCAGGGCAACCCGACCTCGCTGGCGCGCATCGGCCAGAGCACGTCGACCCTGCAACCGGCCATCGTGGCGGTGTCGAAGACCGAGGTGCGCGCGCTGCTGCGCGACGACAGCGAGGCGCGCCGCATGCAGCACGCGGCCAGCACCGACGGTGGCGCCAGCTGGCACGACCTGCCGGCGCTCGACCTGCCCAACCACAATACCTCGATGGCGGCCATCCGGCTGTCCAGCGGCCAGTTCCTGATGCTGCACAACCACGCCGCCGACGATGCCTCGGCGCGCAGCGTGCTGCGCCTGTCGATTTCCGACGATATGCGCAGCTGGCGCACGGTGGCCGATATCGCCAAGGGCAAGGCCGGCGACGAATTTTCGTATCCGACGCTACAGCAGGTCGGCGACGAACTGCACGTGACCTATACCTGGCAACGCCAGGCGATCGCCCACCACCGCTATCGCATCAACGCCGGAGGAACGATTTGATGAACCTGCCGGATCTCTCGCTGCAAATCCTCTACGGGCGCCTGGGCTGGGCCATCGTCCTCGCCACCCTGCTGTGCGCGCTGTGGCGCCGGTCGGCCCCGATGTCGCGCGTGGCGCTGGCCGCGGTGCTGGCGCTGTCGCTGGCGGCGATGGCCCTGCCGGGCGAACTGTCGCCGGCCTGGTGGCTGGGCCTGGCCTTCCAGTACCCGAGCGGGCTGTTGGTCGGCTGCTGCCTGCTGCGCCTGGCCGAGCGCTGGAACGGCATCCGCCGCAGCCAGGTCATGCCGCAGGCGCTGGCCGGCGTGCTGGTCGTCAGCGGCGCCCTGCTGTATCTGGATGCCGTCGGTTTCCTGGCGCGCGGCTTTTATTTTGCCGGCTTCGGCCAGGCCGCCGCGCCGCTGCTCGGCATCGCCGCCGCCATCGTCTGCGTGTTCCTCATCGTGCGCGGCCATGCGCGCGGGCCGGCGGCGAGCCTGCTGGGCGCCCTCGCCCTCTTCGCGCTGTTGCGCCTGCCCACCGGCAACCTGTGGGATGCCCTGATCGACCCGCTGCTGTGGGCCTGGGCCGTCGCCGCCCTGCTGGCCGCTGCGCTGCGCCGCACCGGACGCCGCGTTTCCGATCGCCGGCTGGAACCCGAACCCGATCCGGTTCCGGCGCCGGGGCCAGCCCCAGGACTGCAGCCGCTGGTGGCCGAACATTTTTCGTCTTTGAAGGAGTAATTTAGTGGTAGATAACAAATGGTATAAGCATCCGGTGATCATCTCGGCCACCATCATCAACACGTTCTGCCTGCTGCTGGCCCTGATCTGGGCAAACAATCCGCATGAACTGGCGCGCCTGCTGGTGGAGGACGGCATCGTCGAATGGATGCAGTTCCTGGCATTCTCGCTCACGTCCGGCCTGCTCGGCTACGTCGCGATCGACCGCTACAAGACCGAGGGCTTCAATCTCGGCGTACTGGTGCTGGCGGGCCTGACCGGCCTCGTGGCCCTGGCCGCGCTGGAAGAGATCAGCTGGTTCCAGCGTATCCTGAACATCCAGTCGCCGGAATGGTTCCTGCAGAATAACCGCCAGGCCGAGACCAATCTGCACAACCTGGGCTTTGGCGAGGAAAGCCTGCACAAGGCGGTACTGCTGAAGGTCATCGTCATCAGCGGCCTGATCCACAACCTGTTCCTGCCCCTGCTGGCGCGCAAGCGCCCGGCGATCCGCGACTTCGTCGAGCGCTTCGGCCTGTACCTGCCGCCGCTGGCCGCCTCGGTGCCGTACCTGATCCTGGTGATCCTGTCGCACCTGCTGGTCGACCATCCACGCAAGGGCGAGCTGGGCGAGACTTTCGGCGCGGTGCACTATATGGCCACCGTGTTCGGCGCCTACTTCGTCGGCGTCGCCTATAACAAGAAGCCACTGTTCGAAGGCATCAACGCGCGCCGCGTGTCGGTGCTGTTCACGCTGCTGATGTTCTACCTCCTGATGACCGGCTGGATGCTCAGCGCCGGCGCCGGCGCCGATGCGGCACTGGCCAGCGGTATCGGCAAGGACTAAGCCTCATCCCGGCACGCGCCCGCGTGCCGATGCAATTCCCGGGTCGGCCGGTGCGCCATCGCGCCGCCCCGGGCAGTCTCAGCGATCGATCAGCCGCCGCGCTGGCGATATTCGCTGAACACTTCTCCCATGAAATCCACCACCGCCCGGATGCGCGCGCTCTTGCGCAGGCCGCTGTGCATCGACAGCCAGATATCCTGGTCCAGTTCAGGGATATGGGGGATTGCGGCGACCAGGTTTTGCTGGTCGGTGGCCAGGAAGGTCGCCAGCACGCCGAGGCCGGCGCCGTGCGCCACGCCATCCAGGATCCCGAGCCCGTAACTGCAGCGCATCCACGGCGCCGGCGCACCGGGCAGAGCGCGCAGCCAGCGGTCGGACTGGAACTCAGCGCGCGGCTCGTCGAAACCGACGAATGGCAGGCTGGCCCAGTCGCGCCGCGCCAGCGCGTCCGCATGGCGCGCCGCCACCTCGCGGCTGCAGTACAGGCCGAAAGACAAGGCGCCGAGGCGGCGTGTGACCAGGTCGAGCTGTTCGGGCCGGAAAGGCCTGATCGCGATGTCCGCTTCGCGCTGCGCCAGGCTGTAAGGCCGGTGCGAGGTCACGATCTCGACCTCGACGTTGGGGTACTTGTCATGGAAGCGCGCGAAGCGGGTGGTCAGGAAGTACGACAGCCACTCATCGGTATTGATGCGCACGATGCCCGAGGCGGCATGCGCATCCTGCCGGTCGCGGGTGCGCTCGATTTCCAGCGCGATCTCGCCCATCTGGCCGGCCCAGGCGATGATGCCGGCGCCGAACGCGGTCGGCACGCAGCCGCCCTGGTAGCGCTCGACCACCTTTTGCCCAAGCGCTCCTTCGAGGTCGTCGAGGCGGCGCGACAGCGTCGCCGGGCTCAGCCCGGCCTTGCGCGCCGCGCTGCGCAAGGCGCCTTCCTGCACGATCAACAGCAGCAGGCGCAAGTCATCCCAGTTGGTGTGTTTCATATTTGAAGCATGATGCCTCGGTTTTTCCTCTGTGCATATATTTATCGTGTGTGCCATGATGCGGCCCCCACGTCAGCACAGAGGTTGTTTTATATGCGCACTTTCCGCGACCGCGTTCGGCACGCGCTCCTGTTCGAAGCCGTCGCCCTTGCCATTTTCATCCCGGGATCGGCCGCCGTGTTCGACCAGCCGGTCGACCACATGGGCGTGATCGGCGTCGCCTCCGCGACCATCGCCACCGTCTGGAACTTCGTGTTCAATATGGGATTCGACCGGGCCATGCTGCGCCTGCGCGGCAGCGTCGACAAGACGATGGCGATCCGGGTCGCGCACACTTTCCTGTTCGAGGCGGGGCTGGTCGCGATGCTGATCCCGCTGATCGCCTGGTACCTGGGGATCGGCCTGTGGGCGGCGTTACTGATGGACCTGGCCATCGTCACCTTCTATCTGGTGTATGGCTTTCTGTTCAACCTGGCGTACGACCGGGTGTTTCCCGTCACGGCCGCGGCGCCGCACGGCGCATGATGTCTTGTCATTGCGGCTGGCTCCTGCAGTCGCACCCGCGATCGAACACGACCGCCCAGCGCCCCGGCGCTTCTAGCCGCCATACTGAATTGAAAGTGCCGACTCGGCGCCCGGACGCATCGCGGATCGGACCGGTGCTGTAGGCCAGCGTGCCCGACTCGACCACTTCTACCTGCTCCGGCTCCCACGAGAACGGCGGCTGCTGGCCGTCGTAGTAGCGGCGCCAGGCAGACAATACGGCATCCTTGCCGCGCTGGGCGTCGCTACCTGCCATGAACACCGCCTCTTGCGACAGGTAGCGCCCAAAGCCCTCGAAATCGCGGGCCGCCATCGTGGCGGCGAAGGCGCGTTCGTGCGCCATCACCTGGTTGCGCAAGTCGTCGTGCGACACCCGCGCGCGGCCGGCGGCTATGGCGGCCACGAGACACACGACGATCAAGGATAGCGAGCTGAGGCGCATTCGTTAAGAGGCAAAAACTTTGCTGTTTGGCAATCGCGCGATTCTGTCACGCAGCGGCCGGCTTGACAACCGCTCCTTGCATGCGATACTGAATCGGAGTATAAATACTCCTGAATCGGAGGGATCATGAATCTTGCCTACGCCTATCCCAAGAGCCGCTTCGAGCCGGCGACCCTGGTGGACCTCAATTCGCGGGCCGAGCGCGAACGCTTGTCGCAATCGGCCCTGAAGGGTTTCTTCCGGCTGGCGGCCGCCTGGAACCTGCGCGACGAGGATGCACGCGAACTGCTCGGCGGCCTGTCGTCCTCGGCCTTCTACGACTGGAAGAAGAACCCCGACCGGCTGCTTGAAGTCGACCGCATCACCCGCATTTCCTACCTGCTCGGCATCTATAAAAGCCTGCACATCCTGTATGGCGACAAGCTGGCCGACGAATGGGTGCAGCTGACCAATACCAACCCCATCTTTGCCGGCCGCACGCCGCTCGCCTTCATGCTCGGCGGCGGCCTGCTCGCGATGCAGAGCGTGCGCCGCCTGCTCGACGCCCGCCGTGGCGGACTGTGATCGATGGGTAATCTGCGGCCACGGCTGACGCCCCTGCGCCAGAACGACACCTGTCGCCTGATCCCCTCGCGCTTCGCCGACATGGAAGACTCGGTGCTGGCGCCGCTGGCCGAGGGCGACGACGTGCTGCGCGACCTGTTCGACCTCGATAACGCCACCAACGACCGCCTGCGCGGCGAGTCCGGGCTGTTGCCGGGCATCGGCGTCGATGAGCTGGTGTTCGGCGTGCCCAACTTCCGCATCATCAATGCCGCTTTCACCTATGCACGGCCCGAGGGCAGCCGCTTCAACGACGGCGACCGTGGCGCCTGGTATTGCGGCTTCGACGCCGCGACCTCGCTGGCCGAGGTCATCTTCCACAAGACGGTGGAATACGCGGAGATCGACCGCTTCGACGACAGCGTCACCTACCAGTGCCTGCTGGCCGACTTCAGCGCCAGCTTCCATGACGTGCGCGGCGTCGTCGCCTACGAGGACTGTCTCGACCCGGCCAGCTACGTGGCCTCGCAGGCGCTGGCGAACGAACTGCTCGACGGCGGATCGATGGGCGTCATCTATCCCAGCGTGCGGCATCCGGGCGGCACCTGCCTGGCCTGCTTTCGGCCGGCGCTGGTCGGCAATGTGCGCAAGGCGCAGACCTATCGGTTAACATGGGCGGGTTCGCCGCATCCTGCGGTCGAGATTCTTTGAACAGATTCACGAAGCACATGAAAACCAAACCCGAGAACGACACCGAACTGCACGACAAGATCAACCGCGAGACCGGCCGTGTCAAATGGAGCGAGTTGGAACGCCACTTCGCCAGCGGCTCGGTGATCTGGGTCAGCGAAGCGCTGGACCTGATCGACGTCGCCCTGCGCGTGGCCCACGACGACCGCGAGAGCGTCGCGCGCTGGATGAACGAGGGCAGCGTGGCCAAGGTCAGCGATGCGCAGGCACAGGGCTGGCTGGAGGCGGATGAGGTCTTGTGGGCGTCGGTGGTGAGCCCGTTCGTGCTGGTGCAGGCGGAGAAAAAGCAGCTGCATTGAACGAAGCAGCTGCATCAAATACGTCGTCCCCGCGAAGGCGGGGACCCAAGTCATCGGCGTAGTGGCTGCGTTTGAAGCAGTCGGTAAGCTGGAAAACTTGGGTCCCCGCCTCCGCGGGGACGACGTGCGAGGGATAACGATTTACTTCGACAGGTCCACCGCATACAGCGCGGTGCCCTTGCCACTACCGTCGTCGGCCTTCAACTGGCTGACGTTGTCGATCCCCGCCTCTTGCGCCAGTCCGACCAGGTCAGGCGCCGAGTGGAATACCACCGGCCCGGCAGTCTTGACTTGCGCGAAGCGCCAGCTGCGCGCCGCGCCCTGGGCCTTGCGGCTCAACTCCTTGGCGCTGCGGATGTAGTCGATCAGGATGTCGCGGTTATTATCGGGCGAAGCCAGCACCACATTGCTGCCGTCCAGCCCCGGGAAATCACCGCCGCCGCTGGCGCGGTAGTTATTGGTCGCCACCAGGAATTCCTGCTTGGCCTCGACCGGCTTGCCTTGGTAGGACAGCTTGCGGATGCGGTCACCCGGCGCGCGTGTCACGTCGATCTCGTAGCTCACGTCGCGCGAGGTGATGGTGTCGAAGTTAAAACTCGGGAAGCGGCTGTTGACCAGCTCCTGTGCCTCGGTCTTCGCCGGATCGATGGTATTGAAGCGCCCCGCCGCCGTCTCCAGCCATGCCTTCAGGCCCGCGCCATCGACCTTCACCGCATACAGCGAGTTCGGGAACAGGTACAGGTCGGCCGCGTTGTTCAAGGCCAGGTCGCCGGCCGGCACGTCGGTGTAATCGGCCACGGTCGGGAAGCCGGCCTTGAATGGCGCCGTCACCGACAGCACCGGCAGCTTCGCGTACTGCGGCAGGTTGGCCTGGACGTACTTGCTGACGTATTCGGCCTGGGCGCGGTTGACCACTTCCAGCGCCGACGGATCGCCAACGTCGGCGAAGTAGGTCGTCATACGGAAAGCCGAACGGCCGACCGGCGTCTTGACGTAGGCGATAGTCGCCTCGTGCTCGGCGCGCACCAGCGCCGTCACTTCAGGATCCGGCTCGACGAAGGTCTTCGGCGCGGTCTGGGTCGAACGCGCCTCGACCACGGTCTTGTCCTTCTCGACCGTCCAGCGCTTGCCGTCGGACTTCAGGTGAAGCTGGACCACGCCCAGATGCTTGCCCCACTGGCTCGGCATCACGGCCGGCACGCCATGCACCAACCCGCGCACCTTGTCCACGCCCGGCAGGTTGAACTGGGGCACGCTGCTGTCCTTGTTCGGGAACAGCTGGTGCGAATGGCCCATCAGCACCACGTCGACGCCCGGCACCTTGGCCAGGTGCCAGTTGGTGTGTTCCATCTTCGGCGAATAGGCAGCGTCGTCGAGGCCCGAATGGCCCAGCATCACCACCAGCTCGGCGCCCTTCTTGCGCATCTCGGGGATGTAGCGCTCGGCGCTGGCCTTGATGTCGACCGGCTTGACGCGGCCCTCGAGCCAGCGCTTGTCCCAGGCCATGATCTCGGGTGGCGTGAAGCCGATGATGCCCACCTTGACGGTGCTCTCGACCCGTTTGCCGTCCTTGCCGGTGGCGACGATCTTCTTGTCGATGATCTTGTAGGGCGCGAACAGCGGCTGGTTGGTCTGCAGGCTGTGGATATTAGCCAGCACGATCGGGAAGTTCGGTCCGGCGCAGGGCTTGGCCTGCGGCGCGACATCCTTGACCTTGAAGCTGCTGCCGGTGATCTGGTTCAGGAACGGCAGGCCGTAGTTGAACTCGTGGTTGCCCATCGTGCCGCCCTCGTAGCCGAGCGCGTTCATGATTTTATAGATGCCCAGCACCTGCTCGCAGCTCGGCGGCTTCACCAGCGCCTGGTAGTCGGCGAAGGCCGTGCCCTGGATCGTGTCGCCATTGTCGAGCAGCAGCGTGTTGGCGAATTCCTTGCGCGCCTGGCGGATGAGCGTGGCGGTGCGGTCGAAGCCGATCGACGCATCCGGCGCCAGCTTGTAGTAGTCGTAGCCGACCACGTTCGAATGCAGGTCGGACGTCTCGAGCACGGCCAGCACGGCGGTCGAACCGCTCGGGGCCTGGGCGGCGTGGACGGGGAGGATGAGCAGCAGCGGCACGAAGGCGATGCTGATTTGATAACGCAAAAGGCGGTTCATGGGGAATCCGGGAAACTAGACGGGGCCGATGATACGGCAGTGGCTACTGGCGTGGCAATCCATACGGCGTCGTCAGCTCAGTGGTCGGGTATAATCCCCGGTTCGATTCAACCAACTAATGAGACTGCCGAGACCATGGAAGCCGAACGCATTAACGCCATTTCCGCCCTGCTGAACGACCTGACCGGTCGTGAGGCCGAACTTCGGAGGTATCTTTGACTTCGATAAGAAGTCGGAGAAACTAGAACAGGTCAACCAGGAGATGGAAGACCCTTCCATCTGGAACGACCAGAAGAAAGCCCAGGAAATGGGCAAAGAGAAGAAGGCGCTGGAAGGCGTCGTGCACGTGCTCGAGAAGGCCAAGGCCGACCTGGCCGACGCGCGCGACCTGTTCGACATGGCGCGCGAGGAAGGCGACGACGACACCATCGAAGCGGTATCCTCCGATCTCGAAGCCGTCCAGAAGATCATCGAGGCGATGGAATTTCGCCGCATGTTCAGCAATCCGATGGACCATGCCAGCTGCTTCATCGACATCCAGGCCGGCGCCGGCGGCACCGAAGCCCAGGACTGGGCTTCGATGCTGCTGCGTCAATACCTGCGCTACTGCGAACGCAAGGGCTTCAAGGCCGAGATCCTCGAACAGTCCGAGGGCGAGGTCGCGGGCATCAAGACCGCCACCATCAAGGTCGACGGCGAGTACGCCTATGGCCACCTGCGCACCGAGACCGGCGTGCACCGCCTGGTGCGCAAGTCGCCGTTCGACTCGGCCAACGGCCGCCATACCTCGTTCACCTCGCTGTTCGTGTATCCGGAAGTGGACGACTCGATCGAGATCGAGATCAACCCGGCCGACGTGCGCATCGACACCTACCGCGCCTCGGGCGCCGGCGGTCAGCACATCAACAAGACCGATTCTGCGGTGCGCCTGACGCACGGTCCATCGGGTATCGTGGTCCAGTGCCAGAATGACCGATCGCAGCACCGCAACAAGGCCGAGGCCTGGGACATGCTGCGTGCGAAGCTGTACGAGCTCGAACTGCGTAACCGCATGAGCGAGCAGCAGAAACTGGAAGACTCCAAGACCGACGTCGGCTGGGGCCACCAGATCCGCTCCTACGTGCTCGATCAGTCGCGCATCAAGGACTTGCGCACCGGCTTCGAAACGGGCAATACCAAGAACGTGCTCGACGGCGATCTGGACGACTTCATCTCCGCATCCCTCAAGCAGAACGTTTAACAAGGTAGAGACCCGATGACCACACCCGCCCGCGCGCTGATCTTCGACATGGATGGCACCATCGTCGACAATATGGACTTCCACACCCAGGCGTGGATCACCTTCTTCGCGCGACGCGGGCAGGTCATCGAGCCCGATGCCTTCTTCCGCGACACGGCCGGCCGCCAGGGCAAGGAAATCCTGCGCCACTATCTCGGTCAAGAGCTCACCGCCGACGAGCTGGCGACGCTGAACCACGAGAAGGAAGTGCTGTACCGCGAGCTGTATGCCCCGCACCGCAGCACCCTGCCCGGCTTCGACGCCTTTATCGAGGCTGGCGCCGCCCGTGGCTGGAAACTGGCGGTGGCCACCTCGGCCTCGCCAGGCAGCGCCAGCTTCATCCTCGACGAAATGGACCTGCACCGGCGCTTTGACGCGGTGGTGGTCGGCACGGTCGACGTCCCGCGCGGCAAGCCTCATCCGGACGTTTTCCTGAAGGCGGCCGACCGCTGCGAGACGATGCCGGCCCAGTGCATCGTGTTCGAGGACGCGCCGCTGGGCGTGGAAGCGGCGCGCCGCGCCGGCATGCGCGCGGTGGTGCTCACCACCACCCTGCCGGCCGAGGCCTTCGCCGAGTTCGACAACGTCATCGCCATCGTCAACGATTTCACGCAGCTGGACGTTGAGACCCTGCTGGCCTGAATCCACCAAGACTAGAATCACACAATATGACCACCGAAAACCAAGAACAGGCCCCGCTGCAGGCCGCCGACGAAAACAAGATCATGGCCGAGCGCCGCGCCAAGCTGGGTGCGATCCGCGAGAAAGGCATCGCCTTCCCGAACGACTTCGTCCCGCAGCACAAGGCCGCCGACCTGGTCGAAACCTATAACGGCAAGACCCGCGAAGAGCTGGAAGCCGAACCGGTCGCCGTCGTGCTGGCCGGCCGCATGATGCTGCGCCGCGAAGCGGGCAAGAAAGCCGCTTTCGCCACTCTGCAGGACAGTTCCGGCCCGGCGGCATCGGGCCGCATCCAGGTCTACATCGCCCTCGACAACGCCGGCGAGGAAGCCATGGACGCACTGCGCAGCTACGACCTGGGCGACATCCTGGGCGTCGAGGGCACGCTGTTCAAGACCAAGACCGACGAACTGACCGTCAAGGTGACGGCGCTGCGCCTGATCACCAAGGCGATCCGTCCGCTGCCGGACAAATTCCATGGCCTGGCCGACCAGGAGACCAAGTACCGCCAGCGCTACGTCGACCTGATCATGAACGAAGAGACGCGCCGCACCTTCAAGGCGCGTACCGCCGCGATGTCGTCGATGCGCCGCTTCATGGAAAAGAACGGCTTCATGGAAGTCGAGACCCCGATGCTGCACCCGATCCCGGGCGGCGCCGCGGCCAAGCCTTTCATCACCCACCACAATGCGCTGGACATGGAAATGTACCTGCGCATCGCACCGGAACTGTACCTGAAGCGCCTGGTGGTGGGCGGTTTCGACCGCGTGTTCGAGATCAACCGCAACTTCCGCAACGAAGGCGTGTCGGTCCGTCACAACCCGGAATTCACGATGATGGAATTCTATGCGGCCTACACCGACTACAAGTGGATCATGGACTTCACCGAGCAGGTGATCCGCCAGGCCGCGATCGACGCCCAGGGCAGCGCCGTGCTGAGCTACGGCGGCCGCGAGCTGGACCTGTCGAAGCCGTTCCAGCGCCTGACCATCGTCGAAGCGATCGACAAGTACGCGCCGGGCTATACGCCCGAGCAGCTGAACGACGCCGAGTTCATCAAGACCGAGCTGAAAACGAAATTCGGCGTCAAGCCGTTCGCCACCGCCGGCCTGGGCGCGCTGCAACTGGCGCTGTTCGAAGAGACCGCCGAAGCGCTGCTGTGGGAGCCGACCTTCATCGTCGACTACCCGGCCGAAGTCTCGCCGCTGGCGCGTGCCTCGGACACCCGTGAAGGCGTGACCGAGCGTTTCGAGCTGTTCATGGTCGGCCGCGAGATCGCCAACGGTTTCTCGGAGCTGAACGACCCCGAAGACCAGGCCGCACGCTTCCTGGCCCAGGTGGCCGCCAAGGATGCGGGCGACGACGAGGCGATGTTCTACGACGCCGACTACATCCGCGCGCTGGAATACGGCATGCCGCCGGCCGGCGGCTGCGGCATCGGCATCGACCGCCTGATGATGCTGATCACCGACTCGCCGAACATCCGCGACGTGCTGCTGTTCCCGCATCTGCGCAAGGAAGACTGAGTCTTGAAGTGAGAAGGCCGCCGGAAGGCGGCCTTTTTTATTCGGGCGGTCGCCCGGGGACGTCACACCACGGCCCGCACCTTTCGCACGTCGTTCCCGCGCAGGCGGGAACCCAAGCTTGCATGCATTAACGTGACGCCGAACGTATCGACGACGCGAAAGACTTGGGTCCCCGCCTGCGCGGGGACGACGTGCGAGATGACGTAGCCCGGTGACGCGTTACTGGACGATCGTATAGCAAGGCGTATACGCCTTGCCCGGCAACTTCATGCGGCTCTGCTCGACGAACGAGGCCAGCAGCGCATCCATCGGCCCCATGATCTCCGCCTCGCCACTGATCTCGTACTTGCCGTACTGTTCGATCGCGCGTATCCCCTCTTCCTTCACATTCCCCGCCACCACGCCCGAGAACGCACGCCGCAGGTTCGCAGCCAGCAAGTGCGTCGGGATCCCGCGATGCAGGTCGAGACCACGCATGTTTTCATGCGTCGGCTTGAACGGCTTCTGGAACTCGTGGTCGATCTTGAGCCGCCAATTGTAGTAATAGGCGTCGCTATTGGCCTTGCGGAAGGCGCGTACCTCTTGCACGCCGGCCTGCATCGCGCGCGCCACGGCATCCGGGTCGTCGATGATGATCTGGTAACGCCGCTGCGCCTCCGCGCCCAGGGTCACGCCGAGAAAAGCGTCGATCTGGGTGAAATAGTCGCGCGCGGAGGCCGGGCCCGTGAACACCAGCGGGAACGGGATCTCGGCATTGTCCGGATGGAGCAGGATGCCCAGGATGTACAGGATCTCTTCGGCGGTGCCGGCGCCGCCCGGGAACACGACGATGCCGTGGCCGGTGCGCACGAAGGCCTCCAGGCGTTTCTCGATGTCCGGCATGATCACCAGGTCGTTGACGATCGGGTTCGGCGATTCGGCCGCGATGATGCCCGGCTCCGAGATGCCCAGGTAACGCCCGCTGCCGAGGCGCTGCTTGGAGTGGCCGATGGTGGCGCCCTTCATCGGGCCTTTCATGGCGCCCGGTCCGCAACCGGTGCAGATATCCATCTCGCGCAGGCCCAGCGCATAGCCGACCTTCTTGGTGTAGTTGTATTCGATGCGGCTGATCGAGTGGCCGCCCCAGCACACCACCAGGTTCGGATTGCGCTGCGGCTGCAGCACGTTGGCGTTGCGCAGGATGTGGAACACGGCATCGGTGATGCCCTCGCTGCGGGTGAGGTCGAATTTGGGGTTGTCGGTGACGTCGAAATTGACGAACACGATATCGCGCAGCACCGAGAACAGGTGCTCGTGGATGCCGCGGATCATCTTGCCGTCGACGAAGGCATTGCCTGGCGCGTTGCGGATGTCGAGCTTGATGCCGCGCTCGCGCTGCATGATGTTGATCTCGAACGACGCATAGCGTTCGAGCAGCTCCTTGCCATCGTCGATGTCGCTACCGGTATTGAGCACGGCCAGCGCGCACTTGCGGAATACGTCATACAGGCCGGCCTTGCCGGTTTCGAGCAGCTTGGCGACTTCTGCCTTCGACAGCACTTCGAGCCGCCCTTGCGGTGAAATGAGAGTGTCGACCAGTTGCAGGCTTTCGGGTGAAACGAGTGTATCGACTACTTCATGGGTCATGGTCTGGCTATCCTCGGTTATTCGATGGTACGGATGGCGTTGTAAAGACCATCCTGACAAGCAATATACGCCAATCTGGCGGTGCATGCGTGCCCCAGAATAGGGTGCGGTGCACCATCTTCGAACCGCATTAACACATCCGGAAAAATTCTTCTTGTGATGAAGAATATGCACTAGAATGCGTGCCTATTGGAATGTTCGCCCGTCGAATGGCTCCATATAACTATTACTCTGTCATTACATTTTCTTCGGGAGGAACCGCATGAGCGGTGCAGCTACTACACCCGCCAAAGGACCTCTTCCAGAATTCAAGCAGATCATGGGCCACCCAGCACCGCTGTGGATGTTGTTCATGACCGAATTCTGGGAGCGCTTCGCTTTCTACGGCATTCGTTGGGCACTCGTCCTTTACATCGTCTCCCAGTTCTACGGCGGCGACGCGGTCGGCCAGGCCGACGCCAACCTGACCTACGGTTCCTACCTCGCGCTGGTGTATGCCGGCGCTGTCTTCGGCGGCTGGGTAGCCGACCGCGTCATCGGCTACCAACGTTCGATTCTGGTTGGCGCCATCTTCATGGCGGCCGGCCTGTTCATGATTTCGATCCCGAACCAGGACATCTTCAAGCTCGGCCTGGCGACCATCATCGTCGGCAATGGCATGTTCAAGCCGAACATCTCGGCCATGGTCGGCCAGCTGTACGCGCTGAACGATACCCGTCGCGACTCGGGCTTCACCATCTTCTACATGGGCATCAACGTCGGCGCGCTGTTCGCGCCGGTCGTGACCCAGCTGCTGGCAGAGAAAGTGTTCGGCACTACGGCCATGCCATCGTACAAGATCGTGTTCCTGGCCTCGGGCATCGGCATGCTGATCTCGCTGTTCTGGTTCTATGTCGGCCGCAAGTCCCTCCAGGGCATCGGCGCCCCGATCGGCGACCTGGCCAGTCCGAAGCGCCTGGTGATGACGATTGTCGGCGCGCTGGTCGTGATCCCGATCATGTACCTGCTGCTGCAAGCTGGCGCCGCCAACCTGCAGGTGCTGCTGACCATCCTGTTCGTCGGTCTGGCCGCGATGCTGATCATTGAAGGCATCCGCGAAGGCAAGGTCTCGCGCGACAAGACCTGGGCGATGATGATCATCTTCTTCTTCAATATCCTGTTCTGGTGCTTCTTCGAACAGGCAGGCAGCTCGTTCACCTTCCTCGCCAACAATATCGTCGATCGTAACCTGGGCGGCTGGGAATACCCGGTGGCCTGGTTCCAGTCGGTGAACTCGGTGGCCATCATCGTGTTCGCGCCGATCATCGCCGCGATCTGGGTCTGGCTCGGCAAGCGTAACGCAAACCCATCGATCCCGCGCAAGTTCGGCCTTGGCCTGATCTTCAACGGCGTGGCGTTCGGCCTGCTGGTATTCGCGCTGTCGTCGCTGGTCGACGACAAGGGCATGATCCCGTTCTGGACCCTGTTCGCGGTGTACGTGATCCAGTCGGTCGGTGAGCTGTGCCTGTCGCCGATCGGCCTGTCGATGGTGACCAAGCTGGCCCCTACCCGCCTGGTTGGCCTTGGCATGGGCGGCTGGTTCCTGTCGACCGGTATCGGCAACAACCTGTCGGGCATCTTCGCCTCGCACGTTTCGGGCGAGACCGGCATGACCGTGGCTTCGGCCCTGGACGGCTACAACTTCGGCCTGTGGTCGCTGCTCGGCGGCGGCATTCTGCTGGTGATCCTGGCGCCAGTGATCCAGAAGCTGATGCACGGCGTGAAGTAATCGCTTGACCCTGCAACGAGAAGGGCGGCCCGCGGGCCGCCCTTCTCGCATTTGCGCCGCCGTCGCACCGTCTAGCGGTAATCGAGGTGCGCGCTCATGGCCGCCATTTCGGCCACCATCCATTCGCGGAAGCGCCGCACCTTGAGCATATGCTCCTTGTGCGGATTGGCGAGAAAGCGGTAGCCGTTCGCGAACGGCACGCTGCGGCAGGGGATCAGGCGCAGGGCGCCGGCGGCGATGTCCTGGAACGCGATCCCGTACGGCACCAGGGCCACGCCCTGCCCCGCCACCGCCGCCTGCACCAGCACGCCCCAATGGCTGTAGGCGCGCGAGAAATCGTAGTCGCCCTTGAGCGCGCGATTTTCATTGAGCAGCTGCAGCCAGGCCTCGGGCGAATGCACGATCAGTAGACGGTGCTCGTCCAGGTCGGCCAGGGTCAGCGCGGCCTGGCCTGGCGCGAGCAGCTCGGGACTGTAAGCCGGCACCAGTCGCTCACGAAACAGCACCGTCGGATCGCCGTCCGCTACCGAGCCGTAGCGGATCGCGACGTCGGTGCTGTCGGCGTGCAGATCGACCGGGGCATCGTTCGAGTCGAGCCGGATGTCGAGCTCCGGATACAGTTTCGTAAAACGGTGCATGCGCGGCACCAGCCACTTGATCGCGAACGAGTGGGTGGTGGCGATGCGCAGCACCGCCTCTTCGTCGCCGCTCTGCAAGGCCGTGACCTTGGCGCGCAACTCGCCCAGCATGCGGGCGGTGGCGATCGCCAGCTCCTGCCCCTTTTCCGTCAGCGCGATGTGGCGCGGATGCCGCACAAACAGGGCAAACCCGATGGTTTCTTCCAGCTGCTTGACCTGGAGGCTGACCGCGGCCGGGGTCTTGTGCAACTCGTGCGCGGCCAGCTTGAAACTACCCCAGCGCGCGGCGCACTCGAAGTCAATCAGGCCCGAAAGGCTGCGTAAAGCCTTCATTTTGCGTCCATGGCTAAGTTTTTCTTATTCATTGGCATGTCTTTTTCTCGTTTGATGGATTGTACTTCCCCTAGGAAAATAGTGGTGATCACACAAGGAAGCGCCATGCCCAAGAATATTCTCGTGATCGGTGGGACCCGGTTTTTCGGCAAGCTGCTGGTGCAGCGCCTGGTCCGGGCCGGCCACCACGTCACCATCGCCACCCGCGGCTACGCGCCGGACCCCTTCGGCGATCGCATCACGCGGGTGCGCGTCGACCGCCGCAACGAGCACGCCATGCGCGCCGCCTTTGCCGGTGTGAAGTTCGACATCGTCTACGACCAGATGTGCTATTCACCGCTGGACGCCGCCATCTCGAGCCGCGTCTTCGGTGGCAACGTCGGCCGCTATGTCATGACCTCGACCATCGACGTCTACCGCGCGCTGGAACCGCAGTCGCAAGCCTTCGACGAAGAATCGCTGCACGTCGACGCACAGCCGATCGATACCGCCTACCCATGGCACGATCCGGCGCGCGCCATCGACAGCTATGTCGCCGGCAAGGTCCAGGCCGAGGCTTATCTGTACCGCGCCGGCAGCATGCCGGTGGTAACCGTGCGCCTGGGCCACGTGCTGGGCGGCCCGGACGATTTCACCGGCCGCCTGGCGCATTATGTGGACCTGGTGCGCCAGGGCGCCGCCCTGCAATACACCAGCGCCAAGGCACGCACGTCCTTCCTGGAGGCGCGCGAAGCGGCCGACTTCCTGGTCTGGGCCGGCGCCCAGGCGTTTACCGGGCCGGTAAACGCCGCGGCCGATGGGGCGCTGTCGGCCTACGAGCTGCACGGCCGCGTGGGAGCGGCGCTGAATGCGCCGGCACGCATGCGCAAGCTCACCGCCGGCACGCCGTCGCCGTTCGACCTGGTGACGCCGCTGATGCTCGACACCGGCCGCGCAAAAGAACTCGGCTACCGCTTCAGCGGTACCGACGACTGGATCGACAGCGCCATTCGCCAGCACGACCTGGCCTACGTCTGATCCACCGCTTACTGGACGCGTGGACGGCAGAGCCGTCCACCCTACGTTCCTCCACATGTAGGGTGGACGGGTTCCCCGTCCACGCGTCCAACCGCAACACGCACCACACGCACATAAAACGACAACGCCGGCTCAAAGCCGGCGTTGTCGTTTGCGCTTAGGTCTTCCTGACCTTTTCGCGCGCCACCCACCACAGCAGCAGCACGATGGCGCCATACGGAATCATGCTGAGCCAGTTCGCGCTCGCCCCTTCGAAGAACGGATTCGACACCTTGGCCCAGGCGCCGATCGCAGCGTCGAAGTCGGTGAAGATACCGGCCGTGATGGCGATGATGATGCCCGCCAGCGCGCCGCCGGCAATATAGCCCGACGCCAGCAGCACGCCCGCGCTGCGGTCGCCCGCCGCCTGGCGCTCTTCTTCGTTCAGATGGGCGTTCTGCGGCAGCTTGTTGTTGCGGCGATCGGCCAGCCAGCGCACGGTGCCGCCGATCGCGATCGGCAGGGTCGCCACCAGCGGCAGATAGACGCCGACCGAGAACGCCAGCGAGGCGATGCCCGCCATCTCCAGCACGATCGCGATCATCACGCCGAACAGCACCAGGGTCCACGGCAGTTCCTGGTCCAGGATGCCCTTGATGATGTAGGACATCAGCACCGCCTTGGGCGCGTCGTACTTCTTCACCTCGGTGCCGTCCGGACGCGTGCTGTGGTGGCCGTTGATGCCCGGGTCGACCAGGTACACCGCCTTGCCCGCCGCGTCGACGAAGTACTTGCCGGCCGGGCCGCCCACGGTATCCGTCTTGTGCCAGACCTTGTAGGTGTTCGGATCGTCCTTGGCCTGCGGGCCTTGCAGCTGCCCGGAATCGCTCAGCGTCGCGGCATCGACCGTGAGGCCGGGCGCCACCTGGGCCGCCGGCACGTAGACGGTGCCGGCTTCGTTCAGCTTGAGCAGGATCGGTCCCAGGATCAGGGCCGAGGCGAAGGCGCCGCACAGGATCGCATACTGCTGCATGCGCGGGGTGGAGCCGACCAGGTAGCCGGTCTTGAGGTCTTGCGAGGTGGTGCCGGCATTGCTGGCGGCGATGCAGACGATGGCGCCGACCGACAGCGCGGTCACGTAGTACTGGCCGCCGGTCCAGCCCATCACCAGGAAGATCAGGCAGGTGAACAGCAGGGTCGCCACCGCCATGCCCGAGATCGGGTTCGACGACGAGCCGATCTCGCCGGTCAGGCGCGAGGACACGGTGGCGAACAGGAAACCGAACACCAGGATCAGCACCGCGCCCAGCACGTTCATGTGCAGCGGCGTAGCCAGCGAGATGATGGCGATGATGGCCAGGCAGCCGATCACGACCCACTTCATCGGGATGTCGCGGTCGGTGCGCAGCGACTCGTCGCCCTTCGAACCTTGCCGCACGCCGGCCAGGCCGCCGCGCAGGCCGTTCCAGATCGTCGGCAGCGAGCGTGCCAGCGAGATCAGGCCGCCGGCCGCCACCGCGCCGGCGCCGATGTACAGGATGTACGAGGCGCGGATGTCGTCGCCCGTCATGTCGCTGATCGGGATCGTGGCCGGCGACAGCGGCACGGTCGCCAGCTCGCCGAAAAACTTGATCATCGGGACCAGCATCAGCGAGGCCAGCACGCCGCCGGCCGCCATCGTGTAGGCGATGCGCGGGCCGATGATGTAGCCGACGCCCACCAGCTCGGGCGATATCTCGGCGCCGATGCTGCCGGTCTTGAGCGGCGCGCCGAACTCGAAGTTGATGGTGTCGCGCCAGCCCTTGAACGACACGCTCAGGGTTTTATACAGGATGCCGATGCCGAAGCCGCCGAAGATCAGCATCGCGCGCCGTTTCGCCGTCTTCATGGCGTCGCTGCCTTCCGCGGTCGCCGGGTCGCGCACTTCGCCCGCGGCTTCCCGCGAGACGTCGGTAGCGGCGGCCTTGAGCACCTCGGCGCAGGCCGTGCCTTCCGGGTATTTGAGTTCGCGGTGCTGGTCGACGATCAGCGTGCGGCGCAGCGGGATCATCATCAGGATGCCGAGCAGGCCGCCCAGCACGCCGACCAGCATCACGCGCGAGATCTCGAGGTCGAAACCGAGGATCATGATGGCCGGCATGGTCACGCCCAGGCCGAAGGCCAGCGATTCGCCGGCCGAGCCGGCCGTTTGCGCCACGCTGTTCTCGAGAATCGTCGATTCGCGCGCGCCGAGCTTCTTCGCCATGCCGAACAGGGTGATCGCGATCACCGCCACCGGGATCGAAGCGCTGACTGTCAGCCCGACCTTGAGCACCAGGTAGAGAGAGGACGCGCCAAAGATCATGCCCAGGATGACGCCCATGATCAGGGCGCGCGGGGTCATTTCGGGCAGCTGGGCGGTGGCGGGGATGTACGGCTTGAAGCCGGCCGGTTTCGAATCGAATGGCATGGATTTCCTTCGTTGCTGATGCGGCCCGCCGTGCCGCCGGCGGGCCCAAAGCGAGAATATCGCACATGCACGAACGGAAAGAAAGTGCATATTGAAAGCGGATTATAATCGGGCGCTCCTGGCCCACCTCAGGGCCGCACCGCGAAAGTCCAGCAGTGAGCGATACCAACAAGCAGTCCACCAAAACCCTGTTCGGCATGAAGCGCCTGCATGCCTTCATCCTTGTCGCTTCGACCGCGATCCTGCTGCCGATCGCCGGCGCCGTGGTCTACGTGACGACGGCGATCCTTCCCAAGGTGCCGCCGATCGACGCCGTGACCGACTACCGGCCCAAGATCCCGCTGCGGATCTACACGGCCGACAATGTGCTGATCGGCCAGTTCGGCGTCGAGCACCGCGACTTCGTGCCGATAGCGAAGATCCCGGCCATGATGAAGTCCGCCGTGCTCGCGATCGAGGACACGCGCTTCTATGAACACGGCGGCATCGACTTTATCCGCGCGCTGGGCGCAGCGCGCGCCAACCTGCGCGGCGGCTTCCGGCAAGGCGCGTCGACCATCACGATGCAGGTGGCGCGCAACTTCTTCCTCACCAACGAGAAGACCCTCGCGCGCAAGTTCACCGAGATCGCGCTGGCCTACAAGATCGAGGACTCGCTCACCAAGGACCAGATCCTCGAGCTGTACATGAACCAGATCTACCTGGGCCAGCGCTCCTATGGCTTCTCGAGTGCGGCGCGCAGCTATTACGGCAAGACGCTCGACCAGCTCACGCTGGCCGAGACCGCGATGCTGGCCGGCCTGCCCCAGAACCCGGCGCGCACCAATCCGGTGTCCAACCCCAAGCGCGCGCAGGCGCGCCAGCACTCCATCCTCAAGCGCCTGCTGGAACTGGGCGAAATCGACGAGGCCCGGTACCGGCAGGCCCTGGCCGAACCGCTGCGCGTCAAGCGCGACGCCGGCCAATCGTTCGACACCCGCGCCGAATACGTGGCCGAACTTGCGCGTCAAACGGTCTACCAGCAGTTCGGCGAAGAATCGTACACGCGCGGGATCACCGTCACCACCACCATCCTGGCGGCCGAGCAGAACGCCGCCTACGACTCGGTGCGGCGCAACGTGCTGGCGTATGACGGGCGCCATGGTTATCGTGGCCCGGAAGCGCGCGTCGAGCTGCCGTCCGACGCCGAAGAACGCGAGGAGGCGATCGTCGATGCGCTGCAGAAGCGCCCGAGCAGCGACGGACTGCTGCCGGCCGTCGTGCTCAAGGCGAGCCCGCAGGAAGTGCTGGTCGATACCCTCTCCGGCGAAGACATCACCATCCGTGGCGCCGGACTCAAGTTCGCGGCCAATGCCTTGTCCGCCAAGGCACGCGAAAACGTCAGGATCACCCCGGGCGCCATCATCCGCATCACGAAAGGCAAGGACGGCGACTGGGCCATCACCCAGGTGCCGCAAGTGGCCGCCGCGTTTGTCGCGATCGACGCCGATACCGGCGCCTACCACGCGCTGGTGGGCGGCTTCGACTACAACCTGCAGAAGTTCAATCACGTGACCCAGGCCTGGCGCCAGCCGGGATCGAGCATCAAGCCCTTCGTGTACTCGGCGGCGCTGGAAAAAGGCTATTCGCCGACCACCCGCATCCTGGACCAGCCGATCGAGCTGCCCGGCGCCACGCTCGAGACGCCATGGACGCCGCAGAACGACGACGGCGTGTTCGACGGCGAAGTCACGCTGCGCCAGGCGCTGGTGAAATCGAAGAACGTGCCGACGGTGCGCGTGCTGCGCGCGGTATCGGTCGATTTCGCCCACCAGTACCTGGAGCACTTCGGCTTCGACCTGGCGCGCCATCCGAAGAACTATACGATGGCGCTCGGCACCGGCGCCGTTACGCCGCTGCAGCTGGCCGGCGGGTATGCGGTGTTCGCCAACGGCGGCTACCGGGTCAAGCCCTACCTGATCGCCAGGATCCAGGACGGCAACGGCGCCGTCATCCTCGAGGCCAGGCCGCCGTCGGCGAAGGACGAAGCCAGCCGCGCGGTCACGGCGCGCAACGCCTTCGTGGTCGACAGCATGCTGCGCGACGTGGCCCGCTTCGGCACCGCCGCCGGCGCCACCAGGCAGCTCGGACGGCAAGACCTGGCCGGCAAGACCGGCACCACCAACGACGCCGTCGACGGCTGGTTCGCCGGCTATGCGGGCAATGTGGTGGCGGTGTCGTGGATGGGCTATGACGAACCGCGTTCGCTGGGCGGGCGCGAATTCGGCTCGACGCTAGCCATGCCGATCTGGATCGACTACATGCGGGTGGCGCTGGCCAAGGTGCCGCCCGTGCAGCGCACGCCGCCGGAGGACGTGGTGCACGACGGCGACGACTGGATCTACCCGGAATTCATCGATGCGGGCGAGACGCGCACGATCGACATCGAGCAGGCGCCCGTGGAGCAGCCGCTGGACTTGCCGCCCGGCAGCCAGGAAGTGCCGCCCGACGCCTCGCCGTTCGACGAGCGGCCGGCCATCGAGGCCTTGCCGCCGATCGCGCCTGCCCCTGCGCCAGCCGCCGCGCCGCCACCGCCGCCCGCGCACAACCCCTTGTGGTAGGCCATGTGGTAGTCTCACCAGTTCCCGGCCAGTGGTCTGCCGGCCGGGACGGGTGCGGCGCGCGCATATTTTCTGCTATACCTTCCAGCTACACCTTTCAGCAATACCTCACACATCACTTCGTGCATCACCTCACATCAGGAGATCATCATGGCGTATGTAGACGGTTTTGTCCTTCCCTTGCCAACATCGAAGATCGACGAGTACCGCGCCCAGGCTACCCTGGCCGGCCAGGTCTGGCGCGAACATGGCGCGCTCGAATACCGCGAATGGATCGCGGACGACGTCAAGCCGGGCGAGCACACCTCGTTCCCGCAAAGCGTCAAGCTGGAAGACGGCGAGACCGTCATCCTGGCCTGGGCGGTGTATGAATCGCGCAGCCACCGCGACGCCGTGATGGAGAAAGTGATGCAGGACCCGCGCCTGGCCGATATGATGAAGCCGGGTGGCGTGCCTTTCGACGGCAAGCGCATGTTCTTCGGCGGATTCGAGAACCTGGTCGATTTGTAGGCGCGCGACGTGTCTGAACGGCACGCACATTGAAAAATGTGAAGTGGAAAGGCGCACACGATTGACACCGCGCCTTTTCACATGCCAACATCTGTTACTTACATTCAATAGCCGCGTCCCGGCATCCGAGACCATGACCGTAACGCCCTTCTCCTTCGACGCGCCCGACCTGGCTGCGCGCCTGGACCAATGCACGCCGGAGCAGTTCGACGCGCTCGAATTCGGCGTCATTGGCTTCGGCGCCGACACCAGCGTCACGGTCTACAATGCCTTCGAATCCCAGGCGGCCGGCCTGTCGCCCCAACGGGTGCTGGGCCAGCCCCTGTTCACCAACGTCGCGCCGTGCATGAACAATTTCATGGTGGCCCAGCGTTTCGAGGACGCCCAGGAAGACAATAGCGTGCTGGACGACACCATCGACTACGTCCTGACCTTGCGCATGCGTCCGGTCAAGGTCGCGTTGCGCCTGCTGTCGAACCCGGGCGGAAGCCACCGCTACGTGCTGGTCCAGCGCCAGCCGCGGTGAGCCTCCGATGAGCAGGGAGGCCAACGACTTCGGCGCCGAGCACGAGGCGCTGATCCAATTCCTGTACCTGGCGCCTGTCGGCCTGGTGCAGACCAACGCCCAGGGCGACGTCACCATGCTCAATCCGGTAGCGGCCCAGCTCCTGATGCCGCTGTCGCAGGACGGCGGCCTGGACAACCTGTTCACGGCCCTGGAAAAGGTGGCGCCCGAACTGCGTGCGCGCACCGCCCAGCATGGCGAGCCCTATGGCAAGATCTGCGACGGCCTGCACCTCTACCTGGAAGCTGGCGGAAGTGGCAAGCGCGCGCCGCAGATCCTCGCACTCACCCTGCTCAAGCTCGATCCCGAACGCGTCATGGCCGTGATCGACGACATCACCGAACAGGTACGGCGCGAGCGCCGGCTGCGCCAGAACGACGCCTGGCTCAACGCCATCCTCACCGGGGTCCAGGATTACGCCCTGGTGAGCCTCGACCTGCAGGGCCGGCTCTGCGACTGGAACGCGAGCGTCAAGCGCGTCACCGGCTTCGGTCCCGATGCAATCGGCCGGCCGTTCACGATCTTCTACCCGCCGGACGCGGTCGCGCCCGAATACCGCCAGGACCGCCTGCGCGAAGCCGACGCCAGCGGCTGGTCGCTCGACGAGGGCCGCCGCCAGCGCGCCGACGGCGCCGTGTTCTGGGGCAGCACGCTGGTCGCCCCGCTGCCGGAGTGCGAAACGCTACCCGGCGAGGCCGACGGCGCCGCCTACTGCCTGATCCTGCGCGATCTCGGCAAACCACAGGACGCCATCGCCCGCCACCAGGAGAACGCCCATGCAGCATGAGCCGGTCGATGCGTATGAAACGCTGGTGCAGTTCCTGTACCGGGCCCCGATCGGCCTGGCCCAGACGACGCTCGACGGCACGGTCGAGATGCTCAATCCGATGGCCTCGAGCCTGCTGATGCCGCTCGCCACCGACGCCGGGCTGGACAACCTGTTCGACGTGCTGGCGCCGGTCGCGCCCCAGCTGCCGGCGATGGTCGAGGCCTTCATCGAACCATCCGGCATGATCTGCGAAGGCCTGCGCCTGCCGGTCGGCGTGCAGCATGCCGCCAGCGGCTCGCTGCAGGTGCTGTCGCTCAACCTGACCAAGCTCGACCCCGAACGCCTGATGGCGACCGTGGCCGACGCCACCTTCGAAGTCCAGCGCGAGCAGGAGATGTTGTCGCGGCGCCTGCGCAACGCCGCCCGCACCGACAGCCTGACCCGCATGCCCAACCGCGAGGCGGTGCGCGAAGAGCTGCAGCGCCTGCTCGCGCGGCCGCAGGACGGGCACGGCTTCGCAGTGCTCACCCTGAACTGCGACCGCTTCCGCCAGCTCAACGACAGCCTGGGCCAGGCCGGCGGCGACCAGCTGCTGATGCACATGGCCGACCGCCTGCGCGGCGCCCTGCGTCCGCCCGCCAGCGGGTTCGAGCCCGCCGCCCGCAGCGGCCAGCTGGCCGCGCGCATCGGCGGCGACGAATTCGTGGTGGTGCTGGACGGCCTGCGCGCACGCTCCGACGCCGAACGGGTCGCGCTGCGCCTGCTGGACGCCCTCGCCCATCCATATGTGATCGGCGGCCACGAGATCGTGTGCAGCGCCAGCCTGGGCCTGGCCTGGGGGCCGGACGCGGCAGCGCTCGATGTGCACGATGAGCACGACGCCGACAGCCTGCTGCGCGACGCCGGCATCGCCATGGTCGAGGCCAAGCGCGCCGGCGGCAATCGCCACGCGGTGTTCGAGGCCAGCATGCGCGAGCGCGCCGCGCGCCGCGCCGACATCGAGGCCGACCTGCGCCAGGCGCTGGCCGAAGAACAGCTGTTCGTGGTCTACCAGCCGGTGGTGCGCCTGCTGCCGGACGGCGGCGTCGACCGCGCGGCAGGCGTCGAGGCGCTGGTGCGCTGGCGCCATCCGCAGCGCGGCGTCGTGCCGCCGATCGAGTTCATCCAGGTGGCCGAAGAGTGCGGCCTGATCGGCGCGCTGGGCGACTTCGTGCTGGCGCGCGCCTGCCGCGATTTCATGGACTGGCAGGCGCGCCTGCACGAAGCGGCGCCGCGCCTGATGGCGGTGAACCTGTCGCGCGCCCAGCTCGGCCAGCCCGGCTGGATCGACAGCGTCGCCGCCGTGCTGCGCACGAGCGGCATGCCGCCCGCCAGCTTGCAGCTCGAAGTCACCGAAAGCCTCGCGGCCCAGGACCAGGACACGCAAGTACGCCTGCACGAGCTGAAGGGGCTCGGCGTCAAGCTCGCGCTGGACGACTTCGGCACCGGCTATTCGTCGCTGTCGAGCCTGCACCTGCTGCCGGTGGACACGGTCAAGATCGACCGCTCCTTCGTGTGCCAGGCCGACACCAGCTTCCACCACCGCGTGCTGATCGAGGCGACGGTGAAGGTGGCCCAGAGCCTGGGCATGACCACCGTGGCCGAGGGCATCGAGACCCGCTCGCAACTGGACGTGGTGCGCAACCAGCGCTGCGATAAGGTACAGGGATATTATTTCAGCCGGCCCTTGCCGGCGCCGGAGCTGCTCGACTGGCTGGCCCAAGAAATTGAAACCGCCTGACGCCGTTACTGACGCCTTACCAAGGTGAAATCCTACACGGGTAACCGACGTGTTCCTATTCTCGCAGACTCATTCCGTTGCGAAAATGAAACCACTCAAGAACCCAAGGAGAACACCATGAAACGCACCGTTCAAAGCGCAGTTCTCGCTGGCATGATGGCTTTTGGCCTGGCTGCCTGCAACACCACCGACACCACCGATTCGATGAGCGGCGCCAGCGCCACCGGTTCGACCATCGGCAGCGGCGTGCAAACGCCAAGCACCACCGGTGGCACCAATAGCTGGAACGCCGGCGCCAACGGCGCCAGCGGCGTGAATGCCGCATCGGGCACCACCAGCAATAACGAGCAGACCACCGATACCCCGGTCAGCCGGTGACCCGGCCTGAGTACCTTTGCGGCCAGGTTCACAATAGGTGAGCCTGGTCCTACAGGTATTGACGTTCTCTTCCTATTTCATGCGTATGGCTGACCTCGCATGATGCCCTTACTTACCAATCAAGGAGAACCACGATGAAAAAGCTCCAGACTGTTTTGCTGGGCAGCATGATGGCCTTTGCCCTGGCCGCATGTAACACCACCGACACCACCGGCACCACCAGCGGCTCGTCCTCGGTTGGCGCCGCCCAGGCCGGCTCGACCGGCAACCCGACCGTCGACGCGCAAATGGGCATCAGCCCGAACGACGTGCAGAACACCGGCCCGGCCAACGCCACCGGCAGTGCCTCCACCCCGACCAATACCGGTCACACCACTACCGGCTCGAACAACGGCCAGTAAGAGGTGAAACAGCCAACGGCCCGGCGCCGCGCGAGCGGCAGCCGGGCCGTTTGTCATTCACGGTAGAATGGACAAATGCCCTCGCCCCTGAACTTCGCATGCCCATGAAACGCTGGCTCGCCCGCCTGTTCGGCACACGCGAAGCGGGACATCCCGCCGCCGCTCCATTCGGCGGCGCCGGCAACCGTCCCGCCGCCGAGGATGCCTCACTGCCGGACCTCGACCTCGATCTCGCTTTTTTCCACTGGCTGGCCGGCCCGCACGTGCTAGGCAAGCCCGCCCCCGACGGTCCCGTGCTCGATGAGCTGGCACGCCTGGCGCGCGATCCGCACGACGCGGCGGCGCTGGTGCCGCGGGTGCCCGCCGTGATTCCGCAACTGCTGCGCAGCCTGCGCGAGGACGACACCGGCGCCGGTGCGCTGGCGCGCCAGGTGGCCCAGGATCCGGTGCTGGTCGCCGAGGTGATCCGCGAGGTCAACAGCCCCTACTACCAGCCCGCGTCCCCGATCCGCAATCTCGAAGGGGCGGTGCTGCTACTCGGCCAGAACGGCCTGCGCATGCTGCTGGCGCGGGTCGCCTTCCGCCCGATCATCAGCCAGCAGGCCGGCCCGCTGGCGCGATTGATCGCACCGCCACTGTGGCGCCAGTCCGAACTGTGCGCGCAGGCGGCCGGCCTGCTGGCGCCCCGAAACAAAGCCGATCCCTTTGAGGCATACCTGGCGGGCCTGCTGCACAATGTCGGGCTGGTGGTCGCCTTCCGCGTGGTCGAGCAGCTGTTGCCGCCGGGCGCCCTGCCCGACGGCGACGCCTTCGGCTCGCGCCTGGTGGCGGCGGCGCGCCTGATCTCGGCCCGTATCGCCGACGCCTGGGAACTGCCGCCACCGATCGGCCACGCTATCGCGCACCTGGGCGACGCCGGCGCCCTGCCGACCCTGCTGCAGGACGCCGACCGGCTGGCCAAGCTGCAAATGCTGGCCAGGGGCGGCCAGCCCCTGTTCGTGCGCGCCGTGCTGGCGCTGCCGCCGGAGGCGCGCCGAGTCTACGATAGCTTGATTGAACAATCCGACCGACAGGACGCCTGAATGCCGTTTCCCATCGAAGAAAAACTCGTGATCGGCGTCGCCTCCAGCGCGCTGTTCGACCTGTCCGAATCGCACCAGGTCTATCTCGAACATGGCCCCGACGAGTACCGCGCCTACCAGGAGCGCCAGCGCGACGTCGTGCTTGCACGCGGGGTGGCCTTTCCCTTCATCCGGCGCTTCCTCAGCATCAACAAGTGCTTTCCGCAGCAGGCGCCGGTCGAAGTCGTCCTGTTCTCGCGCAACTCGCCCGAGACGGGGTTGCGCGTAATGCGCTCGATCGCCCACTACGGCCTCGATATCTCGCGCGCGGTGTTCATGACCGGAAAATCGCCCTATCCCTACCTGCCGGCCTTTAACGCCGCGCTGTTCCTGAGCGCGAACGAGGAAGACGTCAAGAGCGCGATCGACGTCGACTATCCGGCCGGCCTGGTGCTGCCTTCGCGCAGCGCCGAAGTTCGGGACGAAAGTGCAGACGACATCGAGCTGCGGGTGGCCTTCGACTTCGACGGCGTGCTGGCCGACGACGAGTCCGAGACGGTCTTCAAGCGCGACGGCCTGGGCGAATTCCACGCCCACGAGACGCTGCACATGGCGCGCCCGCACCAGCCCGGGCCGCTGGCCGGGATGTTCCGCAAGCTGGCCATGCTCCAGCAACTCGAAAAAGAGACCGAGCGCGACGACCCTGGCTACCGCCGCATCGTGCGCATCGCCATCATCACGGCGCGCAGCGCGCCCGCGCACGAACGCGTCGTCACAACCCTGGGCAGCTGGGGCGTCTCCGCCGACGAGACCTTCTTTTTGGGCGGGATGGACAAGAGCCGCGTGCTGTCGGTGTTCAAGCCGCACATCTTCTTCGACGACCAGCTCACCCACCTCACCTCCGGCCCAGGCGGCACGATCCCGATGGTACACGTGCCGTTCGGGGTTGCGAACCGGCGCGCGGCCGACACAGGGCTGGGCATGCCTACAGGCGCGGCAGCGCCATCAGGCGATCCAGCTCCGGCTGCATAGCCTTGGCCCAGATGGCGTAGCCGGCTTCGTTGGGATGAAGCCAGTCCGGCATCACGCTCGCCGGCAGGCTGCCGTCAGCCTCCAGGAATGCCTTGTTCACATCCATGAAGAACACGCGACGCCCGTCGGCCAGCGCCGGCAGGCGCGCGTTGACCTGATCGTTGAGGCGGCGCAGCGGGCCGTCGGCCGCCGCATCGCGCGGGAAGATCGCCAGCAGCAGGATCCGCGTGCGCGGCAGGCGCTGCTTGAGCTCCTCGAGATTGCGTTCGATGCCGCCTGCGGTGATGGCGGGGAAGTCGCGCCGATGCCCCGTGTTGTTGGTGCCGATCAGGAGCACCGCCACCTTCGGGTCGATGCCGTCCACCTCGCCGTTCCGCAGGCGCCACAGCACGTTCTCGGTGCGATCGCCGCCGAAGCCCAGCGCCAGCGCATCGTGGCGCGCGTAATGCTGCTGCCACACCTGCGCACCCTCCTTTTCCCAACCCTGGGTGATCGAATCGCCGATGAAGACCAGTTGCGGGCTGCGGCCTTCGGCGACCATTTGCCTGGCCTCCTCCAGCTTCTGCCGATGGCGCGGCAGCCACCATGAAGTGGACCACGATTCGTTGAGGGTGTCGGGCGTGACCGCCACCGTGCGCCAGTCGGGGCATGGCATATTGGGCTTGCCGCCCTGCGCGAACGCCACATTGGCGATGGCGACCTGTCCGCTGCCGGTGCCTTCGAGCAGGAACGGCCGCGTCACGGCGCCAAAATCGTCGCCGTCGCGCGCGAAGCACGACATCGACAGCACGATGCGCTGCCAGCCCTTGCCCTGGGCGGCGCGTCCCGGCAGGACCCAGGAGACATGGCGCTCGCAGTCGCTGCCGCAACCGACCCGGAACAGGATCCCGCCCTTGTCCAGCGCATCGACCTTGAGGTCGAAGGCCAGCGTACCCGCCGGCAGGTAAGGGCGAAGGTCGAACGACGGGCCGGAAAGGCGCACGCCGCTCTTCCAGATGTCATTCCAGCGCAGTGTCAAGGCCCCGCTGCCGCGCGGCCCTTCGCTGCGCACCAGCCTGATCGCGCTGCCCGAAAGCCTCGCGCGCAGGCCTATGGCGGCATCGACGCGCTCGCCCCGCAGGACGTGTTCGGTCCTGGGAGCGACCACCGATACGGTCACGCCCTGGCGCGGCGCGCCGTCGAACAGGACCAGGTCGGTGGGTGGCGCCGCATGCGCGGCTGCGGGCAGCATGGATGCGATCGATAGGGATATGGCGGCCAGGCCTGCGCGCATGGATGTCTCCTGTCTTTATGCTGTGAAAACAGGATGATGCGCGAGTTTCGGCCCAACCACAACCATTCCCCCTATTCAGGCGCGGCAGATCCAGCCCCGGAACACCCCTCCCACATGGAACACCTCGATATCGCTGAAGCCGGCCTCGCGCAGCAGGGCTTCGTCTTCCTGCGGCGCCAGCACCGTCAGGCTGGCCGCGATGCCTTCGCGCCGCTGGCGCGCCATCTCCGGCGCCACCCCGCCGGCCACCGCAAAGGCTTCGTCGCGCGCCATCCAGCGCGCGCGTTCTTCGGCTCCACCGGTGACGCTCATGTGCATGACAACGAAGGGGCTGCCGGGGTTGAGGCGCGCATGCATTGCGCCCAGCGCATGACGGCGCTCTTCCGGCGGCATGAAGTGCATGGTCAGCAGGCAGGCGGCGGCGTCGAAAGGTCCCTCGGGCGCGGCGTCGACATAGCCCTGGTGCAGGCGCACCCGGTCACCGTGCGCCGCGACCAGTTGCCGCGCCAGGTCGAGCATCGCGGCCGACGGGTCGACGCCGTCGAAGGTCCACCGCGGCTGGCCGTCCGCGAAGGCCTTCAGTTCCAGGCCGCCGCCGGCGCCCAGCACCAGCACCCGCGCGTCAAACGGCGCGCGCTCGGCCAGCAATACCCGCGCCATGCGCTGCATGTCGGCGAAGCCGGGGACGAATTTCGGCGGGCCCTCGTGGTAGCGCGCCACCATGGCCGGATCGTGAAAATGGGACATCGGATTCCTCGTCGGAGTTTTTTCGTAACTTAGAATATTACGTAAACGGAGGCGATGCAAGCGTCAGGGCGGCCTGGTGCGCCTTCGTCTATAATTGACGCCTACTTTTGACGCGAACGTAACAGCACGCTGCATGCCTTTCGATCTCAAGAAACACCTCCCCAAACCAGGCCAGCGTTTCGTGCTGCCGCTGGCGCACGGCTCGTCCGATGCGTATGCCCTCGCCACCGCCGCGCTGGCACTGAAGGCCAACGGCCAGATGCTCACCGTCGTCGTCGCCAATGCGAGCGACGGCCAGCGCCTGCTCGACGAAATCCCCTGGTTTGCGGACGGCAAGCTGTCCTGCCACCTGCTGCCGGACTGGGAAACGCTGCCCTATGACGCGTTCTCGCCGCACCAGGACCTGGTGTCGGAACGCCTGGCCACCCTGCACGAGATCCGCAACGGCCAGTGCGACGTGCTGGTGGCGCCAGCCACCACGGCGCTGGTGCGCCTGGCGCCGCCTTCCTTCCTGGCCGCCTACACCTTCTTCTTCCGCCAGGGCGAACGCCTGGACGAAGCCAGGCTGAAGGCCCAGCTGACGCTGGCCGGCTATACCCACGTCTCGCAGGTGATGTCGCCCGGCGAATATTCGGTGCGCGGCGGCCTGATCGACCTGTTCCCGATGGGCTCCGTACTGCCCTACCGGCTCGACCTGTTCGGCGACGACATCGAATCGATCCGGACGTTTGACGCCGATACCCAGCGCTCGCTCTACCCGGTGAAAGAGGTGCGCCTGCTGCCGGGCCGCGAATTCCCAATGGACGACGCGGCCCGCACCGCCTTCCGCGGCCGCTGGCGCGAGCGTTTCGAGGGCGATCCCACCCGCTCGCCGATCTATCGCGACATCGGCAACGGCATCGCCTCGGCCGGCATCGAATACTACCTGCCGCTGTTCTTCGAAGAGACGGCCAACCTGTTCAACTACCTGCCCGACGAGTCGCCGGTGGCCCTGGTAGGCGATATCGACGCGGCGATCCAGCGCTTCTGGCTCGATACCGAGTCGCGCTACCGCTTCCTGAAAAGCGACCGCGAACGACCGATCCTGGAGCCGCAGGAGCTGTTCCTCGGCGCCGAGCAGTTCTTCACCTGCATCAAGCCGCACGGCCGCTGGAATATCGCTCGCGACCCGGCAGCACCAGCCTCGGAGTTGTCGGCGCCGATCCCCGACATCGCCGTCAACCGCCGGCTGGACGACCCGCTGACCAATCTGCGCGCCTACCTGCAGCGCAGCGACACGCGCGTGATGATCTGCGCCGATTCGGCCGGCCGACGCGAGACCTTGCAGCAGTACTTCGGCGAATACAAGCTCGATCTGACGCCGGTGGAGGGCTTCGAAGGCTTCCGCCATAGCGACGCCAGGCTCGCGCTGGGCGTGGCCCCGCTGCAGGCGGGCTTCGAGCTGCTCGATGCAGAATCGGGCCATCTGGTCTTCATCACCGAGACCGAGCTGTATGCGGGTTCGGGCCGGCGCGCCGGCAAGAAGAAGCAGGAAGCGACCAGCCAGGTCGAATCGATGGTGCGCGACCTGTCGGAGCTCAAGATCGGCGATCCGGTGGTCCACATCAACCACGGCATCGGCCGCTACATGGGCCTGACGAGCATGGACCTGGGCGAAGGCGAGACCGAGTTCCTGCACCTGGAGTACGCCAAGGACACCAAGCTGTATGTGCCCGTCTCGCAGCTGCACGTGATCTCGCGTTATTCCGGCACCTCGCCCGAGGACGCGCCGCTGCACTCGCTCGGCTCGGGCCAGTGGGAAAAGGCCAAGCGCAAGGCCGCCGAGCAGGTGCGCGATACTGCCGCCGAGCTGCTGAACCTGTACGCGCGGCGCGCCGCGCGCCAGGGCCACGCCTTCGAATACTCGAATATCGACTACGAAAACTTCGCCCAGAGCTTCGGCTTCGACGAAACGCCGGACCAGGCCGAAGCCATCCACAACGTGATCAAGGACATGACCTCGGGCCGGCCGATGGACCGCCTGGTGTGCGGCGACGTCGGCTTCGGCAAGACCGAGGTCGCGCTGCGCGCCGCCTTCATCGCCGTCATGGGCGGCAAGCAGGTCGCGATCCTGGCCCCGACCACCCTGCTGGCCGAGCAGCACGCCCAGACCTTCGCCGACCGCTTCGCGGACTGGCCGGTCAAGATCGCCGAGCTGTCGCGCTTCCGCACCGGCAAGGAGATCAATAACGCGATCAAGGGCATGGCCGACGGCACGCTCGACATCGTGATCGGCACCCATAAACTGCTGTCGCCGGACGTCAAATTCACGCGCCTGGGCCTGGTGATCATCGACGAGGAACACCGCTTCGGCGTGCGCCAGAAGGAGGCGCTGAAAGCCCTGCGCGCCGAGGTCGACGTGCTGACCCTGACCGCGACCCCGATCCCGCGCACGCTGGGCATGGCGCTGGAAGGCTTGCGCGATTTTTCGATCATCGCCACCGCGCCGCAGAAGCGCCTGGCGATCAAGACGTTCGTGCGCAGCGAAGACGGTTCGATCATCCGCGAAGCCTGCCTGCGCGAACTGAAACGCGGCGGCCAGATCTACTTCCTGCACAACGAAGTGGACACCATCGAGAACCGCCGCGCCATGCTGCAGGAACTGTTGCCCGAGGCGCGCATCGGCGTGGCCCACGGCCAGATGCACGAGCGCGACCTCGAGAAGGTCATGCGCGACTTCGTGGCCCAGCGCTTCAACATCCTGCTGTGCACGACCATCATCGAGACCGGCATCGACGTGCCGACCGCGAACACGATCATCATGCACCGCGCCGACAAGTTCGGCCTGGCCCAGCTGCACCAGCTGCGCGGCCGCGTCGGCCGTTCGCACCACCAGGCCTATGCCTACCTCCTGGTGAACGACCTGTCGAACCTGACCAAGCAGTCGCAGCGCCGCCTGGACGCGATCCAGCAGATGGAAGAACTGGGCAGCGGCTTCTATCTCGCCATGCATGACCTGGAAATCCGCGGCGCCGGCGAGGTGCTGGGCGATAACCAGTCGGGAGAGATGCTCGAGATCGGCTTCCAGCTGTATTCGGACATGCTCAACGAAGCGGTGCGCTCACTCAAGGCCGGCAAGGAGCCAGACCTGGCGGCGCCGCTGTCGTCCACCACCGAGATCAACCTGCACGTACCGGCCTTGCTGCCGGCCGACTACTGCGGCGACGTGCACGAGCGCCTGTCGATCTACAAGCGCCTGGCCAACTGCGAAAGCCAGGACCGCATCGATTCGATGCAGGAGGAACTGATCGACCGCTTCGGCAAGATGCCGGACGCGGTGAAAGCGCTGGTCGAGACGCACCGCCTGCGCATCGCGGCCAAGAGCGTGGGCATCGTCAAGATCGACGCCCATGGCGAAGCGGCCAGCCTGCACTTCATGGAAAAGCCGCCGATCGATCCAATCAAGATCATCACGCTGATCCAGAAGAACCGCCAGATCAAGCTGGCCGGCCAGGACAAGCTGCGCATCACGGCCAGCATGCCAGACCTCGCGGCGCGCGTGAACCAGATCAAACAGACCATCAAACAACTGCTCGCCTGACGAGAACGACATTCATGACCACGAACCTGGTGCTGCAAGGACCGCAGGCTGATCAAGCAACCCTCGAACGCCTGGCGCAGCTGGCCAAGCCGCAACGACTGACCGTGCTCGGCGCCCGCTGCTTGCGCGCCGAAGGCGTCGACTACAGCACCGCGCTCAAGCAGGAGATCGACGCCGCCGCCTTCGCGGCCGGCGTCGACGCCACCTTCATCGCGGCCGGCCGTACGCTTTCCGACTTCAGGCTGGTGGCGATGGACATGGATTCCACGCTGATCACGATCGAGTGCATCGATGAGATCGCGGACATGCAGGGCCTCAAGCCGCAAGTGGCCGCGATCACCGAAGCCGCAATGCGCGGCGAGCTCGATTTTTCAGAGAGCCTGGTGCGGCGCGTGGCGCTGCTGGAAGGCCTGGATGCATCCGCCCTGCAGCGCGTGTATGACGAGCGCCTGCGCATCTCGATGGGCGGCGAAGCGATGCTGCAGGCGGTACAGGCGGCCGGCCTCAAGACCTTGCTGGTGTCGGGCGGCTTCACATTCTTTACCGACCGCCTCAAGCCGCGCCTGGGCCTGGACCACACCCACGCCAACGTCCTGGAAGTCATCGACGGCAAGCTGAGCGGCCGCGTGCTGGGCGGCATCGTCGACGCCGAGGAAAAGAAGCGCACCGTGCAACGTGTATGCGCGGAACTGGGCATCGATCCATCTCAGGCCATCGTCATGGGCGACGGCGCCAACGACCTGAAAATGATGGGCATCGCCGGCCTGTCGGTCGCCTTCCGCGCCAAGCCGGTGGTGCGCGAGCAGGCCAATGTCGCCCTCAATTTCGCGGGCCTGGACGACTTGCTGACCATTCTCGCCTGACCTTTCCGCATTGCTGTTCCTGGGCATCTGCTGATTTTTAGCTGGCAACCCTTCCCATCAGAAATCCGCACGACGCAGCGCAAACAATGTGAGCGACCGTACCCGCGTCGCATGCGCTCTGCGCTATCGTGAACTGGCGCTCGTACCGCGACCGCCAGTTCTCGACCTTTCTCAGGAGCCCGCCATGTCCCTTCCGGATTCCAGTGCCTCCGACTCGCCTGTCACTCCTTCCACGTCGCACCTCCAGGCCGATCACGGCGTCGACCAGGGCCGACGACGCATCCTGCTCGGCGCACCGGTCCTGGCGGGCGCGCTGGCCGCGCCGGCAGCCGACGCACTGGCCCAGGCGGGCCTGCCCGAGCGCTGGAGCGCGGGCTGGGGCTGCGCGCCGGCCGGCCCGCCGCCGGCCGCCTCGCTGCAGACCTTCACCAACCAGACCTTGCGCCTGATCGTGCGCACCAGCCTCGGCGGCAATCGCGTCCGCATCCGGCTGTCGAACGAGATGGGCGATACCGAGCTACGATTGACGGGCGCCCACATCGGCCTGCGCGCCGGCGGCGCCGTCGTCACCGCCGGCAGCAGCCGCCAGCTCACCTTCGGCGGGCGCACGGGCGTCACGATTCCGGCCGGTGCGCCGGCGGTGTCCGATCCGGTCTCGCTGGCGGTGGCGCCGCTCACCGACCTCGCCATCAGCCTGTATTTTCCCGGCACGGTCCAGGCAAGCACGATCCATAACGCCGCCTACCAGGCCAGCTATGCGTCGACCACGGGCGACTTCGGCGCCCAGGCCTCGCTCCCGGTCCAGCGCGCCTTCGCCTCCTGGCCCTTCCTCACCGAGGTCGACGTCGACCGCGCGGCGCCGGTGCTGGTGGCGGTGGGCGATTCCGTCACCGATGGCGTGGGCAGCACCTCCAACGGCAACCGGCGCTGGCCCGACTTCCTGGCGCGCCGCATCCAGTCCGAGCTCGGCAGCAATCGCATCGGCGTCGTCAACCGCGGCATCTCGGCCAACCGCATGCTGGCCGACACGCCGACCGCCCTGCTGGCCGGCAAGGACTTGCTGGAGCGCTTCGACCGCGACGTGCTGTCCACCGCCGGCGTACGCGGGCTGGCGGTGCTCATCGGCATCAACGACATCGTCTATAGCCCATCGTCGGCGCCGATCCCGGCCAACGACCTGATCGCCGGCTACCTGCAGCTGCTGACGCGCGCCCACCTGCACGGCATCCCGGTGCTCGGCGCGACCCTGCCGCCCTTCCTCGGCTTCGTCTACTACACGCCGGCGCGCGAGGCGGTACGGCAAGCGGTCAATGCCTGGATGCGCAGCGCGCTGCCGTTCGACCTGCTGGCCGACGTCGACCTGGCGCTGCGCGATCCGAGTGCGCCGCAGCGTCTGCGCGCCGCCTACGACAGTGGCGACCGCCTTCATCCGAACGACGCCGGTTACGAAGCGCTGGCGGCGGCGGTGCCGTTGACGGCGCTATCCTCGCTGATGGGCGCCTAGCGCCTGACGAGCGCGTGTAACAGGGTGTAATTCCTTCAGCACACTGTCTATGCTGGCCGTATGATGGCAATATCAGGAGGACACCGTCATGAAAAATATTGCCATCGTTCTCGGGTCGCTCGGTCTGCTGGCCGGCTGCGCCGCACCCGGCCCGACTTATACCTACACGCAACCTTCCGACCCCAGCCAATGGCGGGTCGTGTCCGTTACTCCGGTGCCGGTTGGCACTGGCGCCCAGGTCGCAGCCTCCGGCCAGGGTGGCGTCGTGACCTCGACGCCGATCGCGGCTGCGGCGCCAAGCTCGGGCTGGACGACGACGTCGGTGACGCCGGTCTATCGCACCCAGCAGCCGGTAATCGTCCAGCAACAACCGGTGTGGGTGCAGCAGCAGCCGGTCTACGTGCCGCAGCCGGTGGTCGTCGAACAGCCGCGCTACTGGTATCCGCCGATCTCGATCGGCCTGGGCTTCGACTTCGGCCGCAGCAGCTGGCATGGCCACCGTCATCGTGGCTGGGGTGGAAGTATCGGGACGCGCTGGCCTTACGGCTGGTAGTAAGAAACGAGGTAAGAAACAAAGCCGGCGGATGCCGGCTTTGTCGTGTTCTGGCTTCGCCTGATGCAGCGCGGTGTTACCCGGACCGTCAGACCACGGCGGCGCTGAACGACTCTGGCCGCCGCGCGAGCAGATGAGACAGCCGTTGGAGGCCCGCCTGCAGGCGTCCGCGGTCCTTGATGCTGCCCAGGGAGATACGAATGGCATTCACGGAGTCGCTGCCGGTCGCGAAGGCTTCGGCAGGCGTGACGGCGATGCCCTCGCTGTCGGCAGCCCGCGCAAGCTGCGACGGGGTCCAATACGCAGGCAACTCGAGCCATACATGCAGGCCATCTCCGGCCCCGCTATAGCGCCCCGACAGGATATCCCGTGCCATCCGGTGTCGCAGGCGCGCCTCATTACGTACGCCTTCCATCAATCCGCCAGCCGAACCGTCGAGTATCCACTGCGTGGTCAGCGCGGCGCTCAAGGGGCCGACCATCAGCGCGAAGGATCTCAGCGCGGCCAGGAAGCGTTCGCGTTCCTGTGGGTCGCGCACGAGCACGAAGGCAACGCGCAAACCGGGCGTCAGGCATTTCGACAGGGTCGAAATATAGATCACCTGTTCAGGGGCAAACGTGGCGATGGGTGGTGGCGGCGCTTCGGCCAGAAGCCAGTAGGGATCGTCCTCCACGATGCGTACGGCGCAGCGCCGTGCGACGCTGGCGAGTTCCTTGCGCCGGCTCTCCGGCATGGTGATGGCGGTCGGGTTCTGCAAGGTCGGGTTGAGGTAGACCAGCCTGGCCTGGCGCCGGCGGCAGGCTTTTTCAAGCATCTCGGGGACCATCCCGTGCCGGTCCGCTTCCACCGGGACGATGTGCCGGCCGAATTGGGTCGCTGCCGTACGCAAGCCGGGATACGTCATTGGCTCGGCCAGGATAACGTCGCCAGGCTCGGTCAGCGCAAGAATCGATGCGGCGATCGCCGCTTGCGCACCCGGACAGACGACGAGCTGCCCGGGATCCAGCTGTCCAAACATCGGTTCGAGCCATCTGGCGCCGGCCTTGCGGTCGGCGTCGCTGCCCCCGCCCAGGTGGTAAGTCATCAGCAATTCACTATCCGCCCGCATCAGGACTTGCGACAAACCTTGCTTCATCATGTCGTCGAAGTCCACGCCATCCGGCGGCGGTGGCGTATTCATGCTCAGGTCGAGGATCGGGTTCAATTCGACTTTCGGCGCCGCGACATACGTGCCGCGGGCGCCACGGCCTTCCAGCAAGTTGCGGCGCCTGGCCTCGTCGTAGGCGCGCGTGACCGTCGTCAGGTCGACGTCCAGCTGCGCCGCTAGCAGGCGCTGCGGCGGTAGACGGTCGCCCGGTTTCAGCGATCCATCCACCAGCGCCGCCTGCAAGGCATCGGCAATCTGCAAAAACCGGGGGCCGCCGTGCATGGCCAGCCGTGGCAACCAGCTTGGTACAAGTTCATCTTGTATGGATTTCAACTGGGACATTTTGTCTCGATGTATGGAGATTGCTTTCAAGTAGTATGCCTCAATGCGCTGGCACTCTACGCCATACCCGTAAAACGTCCCGAGGTTGCGCTCCTCAAGATAGTGTCAAGTCATAGCCGGAAATACTCGAAATCATGGAATGGATCCCTGTCGTCTTCGTCATCTTCAAGGGACTCGTGCTGGGCACGGGCATGTTCTTCGCCATCAAATGGCATTACGACCAGGGAAAGAAAGGGAAGATACAGGAGAGGCGCGCGGTGCTGCGCGCGGCGGCCAAGGTGGCCGCCATCTTCTTCCTGTCGCTGCTGGCCCTGGGACTTCTCACCTACTTCATTGTCACCAGGCTGCGTTTGGACCTGGGCTTGACATGACCGCCCAGGCGACCGCCGGGAGCGACTCGCTGCCCTCCCGGTCGACCGCCGTACGCTGAAGATCAGTGCCCGTGCTGGCGTTCGTACTCGTCGGCTTCGGCCTTGGTGGCGTGGATGATGCCGTCCGGGTGCTCCGGCGGGGTGTACAGGGTATACAGACGCATCGGCTCGGTCTTCGAGGTATTGATGACGTTGTGCTCGGTACCGGCCGGGATCACGACGGCCACGCCGTCTTCGAGCTTGTGCTCTTCGCCGTCCAGCAGCGCCACGCCCTCGCCCGCTTCGACGCGGATGAACTGGTCGTGGCCATCGTGGTGCTCGAGGCCGATCTCTTCACCCGGCTGCAGCGTCATGATGACCAGCTGGCTGCGCTTGGTGGTGTAGAGCACTTCACGGAAGTTGTTTCCTGCAAGCGTTTTTTCTTCGATATTGATGCTATAGCCCGACATGGGATTCTCCAGGATGCTGCGCGCGGGAACGAGGCCGCGCGCGGTGGTTCACGGGCGGCCGATGCCGCTCTGACATCGATTGTATAAGAGCCGGACGAATCGCGCGCAGGGTACTCACTGCACCGCACCAATTTCGCTTCAGCCCGCGCCGAACAGGTCGTGCGCATCGAGGATCGCCCACGCGATCTCGGGCCGCTCGGCCAGGCGGCGACGCACCGCCGCCGGCACCGACTGGCGCAGCTTCTTGCACAGACCGGGACACTCCTCGAGCACGATCACGATGCCGCGCACCGTGCGCACTTCGTTGGGGCCGGGGGCGATGCGCAGCTCGCTGCCGACGTTCTTGCGGATCAGGTCCTGCACGTGCCGCAGGTCGGCATAGCTGTCGACGCGCCCGATGCGCTCGATCAGCTTCAGTTCCTGCTGGCGCGTGATCAGCAGGGGACGCTGGTCGGCCGCCGGGTCGGCCAGCACCTGCTCACGCGCGCACACGCAGGCGCCCGGCGGGCACTCGACCCGCAGGGGCATGCCGGCAACAGGCGCCGGCGAATGGGATGGTGTTGCGGCGGAGATTGTCACGCTCACGAATGGAAGTCGGGGTCCTCGGGCGATTCTACATCGGCAAAGTCGTCCAGGGAGCCTTGCTCGCGCTGGCCCACCGCCGCCAGCAGCGCCGCCATGCGCTTGTAGTGCGAGCCGTTCCAGTAAACCCGCAGGCAGTTGTCGCAGGCGGTGAAGCTGTCGTGCAGCGCGCTCACCGATGGGGGAAGGCGATCGAGCACATCGGCCTTCTCCACCGCGCGCAGCGACACATTGCAGTGCAGGCACAGCGAAAACGGACGTGCGCCGCCGGCCAGGTCGAGCCGCTCGAACAGCTCGCGCAGCTGCTGCGGCAGATCGAGGGAGTGGATGTAGCAGCCATGCACGATCGAGCGCCGCTTGAGCAGCTCGCGATCGCGCGTCAGGACGATGCGATCGTCGTTCTCGGCCAGGTCCTCGACCTCGTCATCATGGTAATGGTTGTCGTACAGCGTATCGTAGCCGGCCATGCGCAGCAGGCGCGCCAGGCCGCCCAGGTGCGAGTCGGCAACGAAGCGCATGCGCTCGCGCGGGCGTTCTCGCAGCCTCTCCGGTCCCGGGCCGCCATGCGGGCCGACTTCCAGCAGTTCGAAGCGCGCATACACGGCGACGTGGTCGCCCTCTTCCAGCACCCGATCGAAACCGCTTTCGTCCCCATTGACCAGCACCATCTCGACCTCGGTATGCGGCACGCCGAGCGCCTCGATCATGTGCTTGGCGGTCGACCTATGCGCGCAGTCGGCGGCGAAGGTGCGGTCGCGCCGCTCGCGCGGCAGGAAGTCGCCGAGTTCCTGATAAAAACGAAATGTCGCGGTCACCATGATGCCAGCAGTATCGCAAAATCCTACATTGCCTGCATGACCTGTCCGTGCATCAATTCCAAAGCATTCGGGACAGACGCGCCTTCCGCCGTGTTATCGAAGATACACCAGACCTTGCGTCCCTGCGCGACCTGCGCATCGAACTCGGCGCGCCAGCGCGCGATCTCTTCTTGCGAGTAACGCGAGTAATAGATGCGCGGCGCACCATGCAGGCGCACATAGGCCTCGCTGTCGCTGGTGGGCTCGTGCGGTCCCGGCTGGCCGGCGGCCGGATCGGCGATCACGCGGATCACGCCGCATTCGCGCAGCAAGGCCGTGGCCGGCTCGGAAAACCAGCTGGCATGGCGCGCCTCGAAGGCGACGCTGCAGCCGAAGCGGGTGCGCAAGTCGTCGAAAAAGGCGTGCGCCGGTGCGTCGGTGAAGCCGAAGCGTGGCGGTAGTTGCACCAGCAGGCAGCCGAGCTTATGGCCCAGCATGCCGGCCTCGCGCTGGAAGCGGTCGAGCTGTTCGTCGACCTCGATCAGGCGCGCCTCGTGCGTGATCGCGCGCGGCACCTTGACGGCGAAGCGAAAGTCGTCCGGCACGCTGGCGGCCCAGCGGGCATAGGTTTCCGGCTTGTGCGGTTTGTAGAACGAGGAATTGATTTCCACCGTGGGAAAGACGGCGGAATAGCGTTCCAGGTGGCTGCCCTCGGCGGGAAAGGCGTCGGCGCAAGCTGATGGCAGGCTCCAGCCGGCGCAGCCGACGCGCAGGCGCCCGGTGGATTCGGATTGAGGCATCGGACTATCGTGGTCGTGTCGTTTCCACAATTCTATGCAAGTCGGGCCAGGCGCGGCGCATGGCTGGGCCGGCGACGGGATTGCACGGCGCCGCTTACAATACCGTCATCGTTTTAGATGAAGGAGAACACCATGAGCGACCCGCTCCACGTCGTCTGTCCGCATTGCGATGCGGTCAACCGCATGCCGCAGGCGCGCCTGCAGGACGCCCCTACCTGCGGCAAATGCTCGCAAGCCATCTTCACCGGGCGCCCGCTGGACGTCGACAGCGCCCGCTTCGAGCGCCACCTGGGCCGCAACGATATCCCGGTATTGGTCGACTTCTGGGCTGAATGGTGTGGCCCGTGCAAGATGATGGCGCCGGCCTATGCCCAGGCCGCCCAGCGCCTGGAACCGAAGGTGCGCCTGTTGAAGGTCGATACCGAGCGTTCGCAGGATTTGTCCGGACGCTTCGCGATCCGCAGCATCCCGACCCTCGCGCTGTTCAAGGGCGGACGCGAGATCGCGCGCCAGTCGGGCGCCATGGATGCGGGACGCCTGATGGCGTGGGTCCAGCAACATGTAGGTTGAATCCTTCGTCATGCCGGCCGGCATGACTCGGTTCTTTGCGGCCGACGCTGCTACAATGACAACAAACGGGGGCTATCCCGTTCTTCATGAGGAGCCACTATGTCGCAAGAACTGGTTTTGGAACGCGGTGTCGAGGACAACAAGCACTGGGCGCGCATCCTGTACGTGATCCACGCGCTGACCTTCTTCTTTTCGCTCGGGATGCTGTCGATCGTCCCGGTGATCGTCAACTACGTCAAGCGCCCGGAGACCGTGGGCACGATGGTGCATAGCCATCACACCTGGATGATCCGTTCGTTCTGGTGGTATGTGGCCTGGATGGCTGTCGGCGGCGTGCTGTTCATCACCGTCATCGGCATTCCGGTTGCCTACCTGCTGTGGTTCGTGGTCTGGGTCTGGAAAGCCTACCGCCTGGTGCGCGGCTTCCTTGACCTGAACAATAACCGGGCGATGCCGATATAAAAACGAATGGGGCCGACAAGGCCCCATTTTCTATTACAGCAGGCCGAAAGCCCGCTCCAGGTCGGCAATCAGGTCGGATGGATCTTCCAGACCGACATTGAATCGCACCAGCACGCCGGGATCGGCCCACTTGTCGCGCAAGCTCTTGATCCGATACGGCATCACCAGGCTATTCGGTCCGCCCCAGCTGTAGCCGATGCCGAACAGGGTCAAGGCATCGACCATGCGGTCGACCTGGGCCTCGTCATAGCGCGGATCGAACACCACCGAGAACAGGCCACCGGCACCGGTAAAATCGCGTTTCCAGAAGGCGTGCCCGGGGCAATCCTCGAACGCCGGATGCAGCACCTTGCCGACCTCGGGCCGCGCCTTGAACCAGGCGGCCAGCGTCCGCGCGCTGGCGTCGTGGCGCTCGAAACGCAGCTTCATCGTCGGCAGGCCGCGCTGCACCAGGTAGGCGTCGTCCGGGCTCACGCCCATGCCGAGCCGCATATGCGCTTGCGCGATGCGGTCGTTCAGCGCCTTGTCTCGGGTGATGACGGCGCCCATCAACAGGTCCGCCCCGCCCGACTGGTACTTGGTCAGCGCATGCATGACGATATCGACGCCGTGATCGAAGCCGCGCAGCGCCAGCCCGGCCGCCCAGGTGTTATCCAGCGCGACGATCACGCCGCGCGCATGGGCCGCCTGGCACAGGGCCGGCAGGTCCGGCACTTCCATCGACACCGATCCCGGCGCCTCGGTCCACAGCAGCTTCGTGTTCGGCTGGATCAGCTCCGCGATGCCGGCGCCGATCATCGGATCGTAGTAGCGCGCCGACACGCCGAAGTCCTGGGTCAGCCAGCGTCCCAGTTCGCGGTTCGGGTTGTAGACGTTATCCGGCAGCAGGACGTCGTCGCCGCTCTTGAGCAAGGCGAAATCGACCATCGCGATCGCCGCCAGGCCGGAAGGGGTCAGCAGGCAATGCGCGCCGCCTTCGATCTCGGCCAGCTTGCCTTCGAGGGTGAACGTGGTCGGCGTGCCATGCAGGCCATAGGTATAAGCCTGCTTGTCGCGCCACTCGGTCGAGCGCATCGCAGTGGTGTTCGGGAACAGCACCGTCGACGCGCGGTGGATGCCCGGTGGGAAGGCATCGAAGCCGCCCGGCGCAACGTAGTCGCTATGGATCAGGGTGGTCTGGATCGACTTCTCGTTCATGGGACTCGCGCGCCGGGGTTTAGTGGAAATGCCTCAGACCGGGTTGGCCCACAGGTCGTGGGCGTCGGCACGGGTAACAACCACGTCGGCGAACTGGCCGACCGCCAGCTTCTGCTTGCCCGGCACCAGCGGACGCTTGATGTGGACCACGCCGTCGATTTCCGGCGCATCGGCAGCCGAGCGGCCGATGGCTTCGCGCGGACCGACTTCGTCGATCAGCACGCGCACGGTCTTGCCGACCTTGGCCTGCAGGCGCTTGGCCGAGATTTCCTCTTGCAGCAGCATCACGCGCGCGCGGCGCTCTTCGCGCACTTCTTCGGGCACCGGATTGGCCAGCTCGTTGGCGGTCGCGCCTTCGACCGGCGAATAGGCGAAGCAGCCCAGGCGGTCGATCTGCGCCTCCTTCAGGAAGTCCAGCAGGTATTCGAACTCGGCCTCGGTCTCGCCCGGGAAGCCGGCAATGAACGTCGAGCGGATCGTCAGGTCCGGGTTCATCTTGCGCCAGTTGAGGATGCGTTCGAGGTTCTTCTCGCCGCTGGCCGGGCGCTTCATCCGCTTCAACACATCCGGGTGCGCGTGCTGCATCGGGATATCGAGGTAAGGCAGCACGTGGCCGTCGCCCATGAACGGGATCGCGTGGTCGACGTGCGGGTAGGGATAGACGTAGTGCAGGCGCACCCACGCATCGTACTGGCGCGCCAGCTGGCCCAGCGCTTCGACCAATTGCGTCATGTGGGTCTTGATCGGACGGCCGTTCCAGAAGCCGGTGCGGAACTTGACGTCGACGCCGTAGGCGGACGTGTCCTGCGAAATCACCAGCAGTTCCTTGACGCCGGCCTTGAACAGGTTCTCGGCCTCGATCAGCACTTCGTCGATGCGGCGCGACACCAGGTCGCCGCGCATCGACGGGATGATGCAGAAGCTGCAGCGGTGGTTGCAGCCTTCGGAAATCTTCAGGTAGGCGTAGTGCTTGGGCGTGAGCTTGACGCCGTGGTCCGGCACCAGGTCGATGAACGGGTCATGCGGCTTCGGCAGGTGCAGGTGCACCGATTCCATCACCTCGGTCACGGCGTGCGGGCCGGTCACGGCCAGCACCTTCGGGTGCACCTTGGTGATGATGTCGTCGCCCGCGGCATCCTTCTTGGCGCCCAGGCAGCCGGTGACGATCACCTTGCCGTTCTCGGCCAGTGCCTCGCCGATCGCGTCGAGCGACTCCTGCACCGCGGCGTCGATGAAGCCGCAGGTGTTGACGATCACCAGGTCGGCGCCGTCATAGGACGAGGCGGTCTGATAGCCTTCGGCGCGCAACTGGGTCAGGATCTGCTCCGAATCGACGAGCGCCTTCGGGCAGCCGAGCGAGACGAAGCCGACCTTCGGCGCGGTCAGGCCTGCTGCCGGCGTCGGAATGACGATGGCTGGGGCCTTGGCGGCGGCGGCGATGCTGCCGGAGTTGGCGGAAGGATTACGACGGAGTTCAGGCATGGGCGGACGACAAATGATTTGGGCAATCCGCGATTGTACCTGAACCGGGTGTGGGAGTGGGGCCCGCGGCACTTGCACGTCGTTCCCGCGGAGGCGGGAACCCAAGTCTGTTGCGTCCTAGTTGCGTTCGACGTAGTCACTAAGCTAATAAGCTTAGGTTCCCGCCAAGGCGCCCGGCGAGGGCGGGAACGACGTTCATAAGCTAACAATGATCGATGCGCTAACGTAGCGCAGATGTATTACTTCTTGTCGGTCGGATTGGTGGGCATGCCCGGGAACGGGAAAGCGCCAAACATCGCCTTGCTCTGGTTTTGCATCTGTTCCTGCATCTGCAGGAACAGGTTCTTGCTCTGGTCGATGTAGTTGTTCATCATGCCCTGCATCATCGGGCCCTGGACGTTCATGAACTGGGTCCACATCTCGGGGCTGAACGGCTTGCCTTCGAGGGCGCCGGCGGCGTTGCTGGTGAACTTGTTCTGGATGTCGGTGAAGGCTTGCACGTTCTTTTCCAGGTACGAACCCATCATGCCCTGCATCGCGTGACCGTAGTAGCGGATGATCTGGGCCAGGACCGAGCTCGAGAACATCGGGACGCCGTTGGCTTCTTCTTCCAGGATGATCTGCAGCAAGATGCTGCGGGTCAGGTCTTCATTGCTCTTGGCATCGACCACGGTGAATTCGTCGGCGTCGAGCACGAGCTGTTTGACGTCGGACAGCGTAATGTATGAACTGGTCTGCGTGTCGTACAGGCGACGGTTCGGGTATTTCTTGATCAGGCGTTCCGTACTTTTCTTCACACTGCTCATCTCTCGTTCCATAGGTTGCGCCGCGGCTTCGTGAGCCTCGTACTTAGAATTGTGTGCGCCGGCATGGCCGGTTCGTCTCCTGCCCGTCCGCCACCAGGTCGGCAGTAGACGGACAGCAGACACCATACCATGCAATTGACGCAGGTGCAGCAATTACCAGTTTAATCACTATCTTAGCCTTTCTGTCAACAAATCGGCCCGCGCTTCAATCGGCGCGCGCCTTGACGTAGCGTCCCGGCGCCGGTTCCAGCGCCATGTATTGCGCATTGCCGGGCGTCGCGGGCGCCGGTACGTCGGCACCGCCGTGTTGCGCCAGGAACTTTGCCCATTCCGACCACCAGCTTCCCTTGTTCTCTACCGCGCCGTTGAACCAGGCGGCATCGTCCTTTGGTCGCGACTTGCCACTTTTGTCATTGACCCAGTAGCTGCGCTTGTTCTTCGCCGCCGGATTGATGACGCCGGCGATGTGGCCCGACGCGCCCAGCACGAAACGGTTCGCCTTCGCGTTCTTCGGATTGAGCAGCCCCATCGAGGCATAGGCCGCCTGCCATGGCACGATGTGGTCTTCCTTCGAGCCGTACATGAATACCGGCGCCTCGATCTTGCCGAGGTCGACCGGCACGCCGCACACCGTCAGCGCGCCCGGGTTCTTCAGCTTGTTTTCCAGATAGGTATTGCGCAGGTACCAGCAGAACATCGGCCCCGGCAAATTGGTGCTGTCGGCATTCCAGTACAGCAGGTCGAAGGCCGGCGGCTCCTTGCCCTTCAAATAGTTTTGCTGGACATAGTTCCATACCAGGTCGTTTGGACGCAGGGCCGAGAAGGTCGTCGCCAGGTCGCGCCCCGCCATCAGGCCGCCGCCGCCCAGGGTCTGCTCGCGCAGGGCCACCTGGGCTTCGTCGACGAATACTTCCAGCACGCCGGTGTCGGAAAAGTCGAGCAAGGTGGTCAGCAGCGTCAGGCTGGCCGCCGGCTGTTGGCCACGCGCGGCCAGCACCGACAGTGCGGTGGCGGCGATCGTGCCGCCGACGCAGAAGCCGAACACATGGGCTTTCTCTTGCCCGGTGATCTCGCCCACCACCTCCAGCGCACGGATCGCGCCCGTTTCCACGTAATCGTCCCAGCGCAGGTTCGCCTGGCTGCGGTCCGGATTACGCCAGGACACCATGAACACGGTATTGCCCTGCTCCACCGCATAGCGCACCAGCGAGTTCTCGGGCTGCAGGTCGAGGATGTAGAACTTGTTGATGCACGGCGGGATCATCAGCAGCGGCACGCTGTGCACAGTCGACGTGGTCGGCGTGTACTGGATCAGCTGGAACAGTTCGTTCTCGAACACCACCTGGCCGGGCGTGTTACCGACGTTGCGACCGACCTCGAAGGCGGATTCGTCCGACTGCGAGATGCGACCCTTCTGCAGGTCGGCCAGCATATTCGCCATGCCCTTGGTGAGACTCTCGCCCTTGGTGTCGATCATCTTCTTCTGCGCTTCCGGATTTGTCGCGAAGAAGTTGGCGGGCGACATGGCGTCGACCATTTGCTGCACCGCGAAGCGGATCTTCTGGCGCTCGCGTGGACCGGCCTCGACCGCATCGGCCATGGCCAGCAGGAATTCGGAATTCAACAGGTAAGAAGCGGCCGAGAAGGCCGACAGCGGGTGCGCGGTCCATTCCGTGGCCGAGAAGCGCCTGTCATGCAGCTCCGGCGTCTTGCCCGATACAAAATCTTGCCACAGCTGGGCGCCCTTCTTGAGGTAGTCGTCACGGATCGACTCCAGCTTGCCCGGGTCGATCCCGGCGCCGATATCTTTCAGGAAGCCGGCCAGCGGATTGGCAGATGCGGGCGGCGGGGTCATTGGCGCCATCTTCATCCAGCCGTCCCAGGCCTTGGGATCGGTGAACTGGGACAACCAGGTTGCGGCAAATGCTTGCGGGTCAGGCATGTTCATGTAGGCATCCGTTGTTAGAATCTCGTCTCTTCAACCAGGAAACAAAACATCATGTGGATCGTCGCCATTGCTTGGATTTATGTCGTCGTGCTCATGGCGGCGACCGAACCGACCGTGGTCGGCGGGATCATGACCTTCGTTTTTTATTGCGCAGTGCCATTATCCATTCTTTTCTATCTGACTGGCGCAAAGCGGCGTCGGCAGCGCCGCCAGATGGCAAAGGGCGGGCAAAACCACCACCGAGACAAACCCGGAAACAAGGATGCGGCTGGGGACGTCACCGAAGCGTCCCATGGGGACGGCGACGGCGACTGAGCAGTATCAGCGAGGATGCCGATTTGTCACTTGATCCAGATCAAGCTAGCCTGACGGCCAGTAACGCCGTCGCGGCGGTAGGAATAGAAGCGCTCGGGTGCGCTGGCGGTGCACAGGCCGCCGCCGTGGACGCGTTCGACGCCGTCGCGCGCCAGCATCAGGCGCGCCAGCGTGAACATATCGGCCAGGTATTTGCCTGGACGGCCAGGATAGTCGCGGAAACAGGCCCGTGCGGCGTCGCCTTCAATAGCAGCCACAAATGCGTCCACCACATCCTGTCCCACCTCGAAGGCGTCCGGACCGATGGCCGGCCCCATCCATGCGGTGATTTCGCCGGCGCCAGCCGCGCGCATGGCGTTTACGGTCGCGCCAAGCACTCCGCCCGCCAGGCCGCGCCACCCGGCGTGGGCCGCCCCGACCACCTTGCCGTCCAGATCGGCGAACAGCACCGGCAGGCAGTCGGCCGTCAGGATCGCGCACACGGTACCTGCCGTGGTGGCGATGCTGGCATCGCCGGTACACACCGGCCGATCCGGCCCCACCCTCACGGCATCGACCACGTCAGCGCCATGCACCTGGGCGATCCAGGCCGGTCGGCCCGGCAGCCAGGCTTGCAGGCGCTCGCGATTGAGGCGCACGGCCTCGGGATCATCGTTGACGTGCAAGCCCAGGTTCAGCCCACCGCCACCCTTGCCGTCGTCATACGGCCCGGCGCTGACGCCGCCATCGCGGCTGGTGGCCAGTGCGCCGATCGAGGCCGGCAGGTCGGGCCAGTCCGGCCAGACCAGGTCGGCGGCGGTCAGGCCTTGCGTCATACGCGGTAGGTGATGACGCCGTCGTCGTCATCTTCGTCGTCGATTTCGCTGCCGAAATTACCATCCTGCGGCTCCTCGATGCCCGCCTGGGCGATCAGCGCGGCGAAATCGTCGGCCAGCGGCACCGTCCATTCGCACTGCTCGCCCGAGCCCGGATGCACCAGGCCGAGGCGGCGCGCCTGCAGCGCCTGGCGGTGGAAGACCGGCGTCAGGTGGCGCTTGCCATAGACGGCGTCACCCACCAGGGCGAAGCCCAGCGACTGCATGTGGACGCGGATCTGGTGGGTGCGGCCGGTTTCCAGGCGGCAGCGCACCAGCGACACAGGACGGCGATCGAGCTCGCCGCTGACGACGCGCTCGTAATGGGTGATCGCCGGCTTGGCGAACGGGCTGTTCGAGACCGCCATCTTGACGCGGTCCTTGGCATCGCGCCCCATCGGGCTGTCGATGGTGCCCGAGGCGCGCGGCGTGCCCCACACCAGCGCGAAGTATTCGCGCTTGACGGTGCGCGCCTGCAGCTGGCGCACCAGGTCGGTCTGGGCGGCCAGGGTCTTGCCGACCACCATCAGGCCGCTGGTGTCCTTGTCCAGGCGGTGCACGATGCCGGCGCGCGGCACGCCCACCAGTTGCGGGCAGTGGTGCAGCAGGCCGTTGAGCAGCGTGCCGCTCCAGTTGCCCGAGCCAGGATGCACGACCAGGCCGGCCGGCTTGTTGACGACGATGATGTCGTCGTCCTCGTGGACGATGTTCAGGTCCATCGGCTCCGGCGTAAACGCCGTGTCTTCAGGAGCGGCCTGCGGTTCGACGACGATCGTCTCGTCGCCATAGGCCGTGTCCTTGCCGCGCGCCGGTTTGCCGTCAACCGTGATGTGGCCGCTTTCGAACCATTGCTGCAGGCGGCTGCGCGAGAACTGGGGCACGAGGCCGGCCACCACCTTGTCGAGGCGCTGGCCGCAGTGTTCCTCTTGCAGCGCGAGCGTCATCGGCGACAGGTCGATGCCGGGCGCGGGGGCGAACCCGGCCTCCAGTTCATCGTCAAAGTCAGGGTCAATAGGTAAATCCGCCGAATCCGGCGCAGGAGTTAATATCACGTCAGTCCCATCGGCTATAATCAGCCGTTCGTTGAATCTAGGTAAAACTTCTCTGCAAAAAGCTATGCAAAAAAAATTGTCTGTGTTGGTCGCAACTTGCGCCCTCGTCGGCCTCTCGGCATGCAGTGTTCTGCCGAAGCCTGCCGACGAATCCAAAAACTGGTCGGCGGAGAAATTATACGCTGAGGCGCGCGAGGAGATGGCCGGCGGGCACTACGAAGCCGCAATTCCCCTGTTCCAGCGACTCGAAACCAACTTCCCGTTTGGCGTCTATGCAACGCAGGCGCAGATGGAGATCGCCTACGCCCACTACAAGGCCCAGGACCAGGCCGAGGCGCTGGCCGCCGTCGAGCGCTTCATCAAGCTGCACCCGAACCACGCACAGGTCGACTATATGTACTACCTGCGTGGCCTGATCAACTTCAATGATCAGCTGGGCTTCTTCAGCTTCGTCTATGAACAAGACCCGACCGAGCGCGATCCGCGCGCGACGCGCGAAGCGTTCGCCGCCTTCAAGGCCCTGGTCGACAAGTTCCCGAACAGCAAGTATGCGCAAGACTCGATCGAGCGCATGAGCTACCTGATCAACGCGATGGCGCAGTACGAAGTACACGTGGCCAATTACTACTATCGCCGCGGCGCCTATCTGGCGGCGCTCAATCGCGCCCAGGACGCGGTCGCCAACTACAGCGACGCACCGGCGCGCGAAGAAGCGCTGTTCATCATGATCCGCAGCTACGACAAGCTCGGCATGCCGCTGCTGCGCGACGATACCCAGCGCGTGTTCCTGCTGAACTATCCGGACAGCTACTTCCTCAACCCGAATGCGCGCGTCAACGCCTCATGGTGGAAGTTCTGGGCCAAGAATGACGTGCGTCCGAGCCCGAACCTGAGCGCCGATGCGCCTTGGTGGAAATTCTGGGCCAAGAGCGGCCCACGTCCTTCGCCGAAGGACGCGGTAGAGTAAGATCCCTGCAAGCCGGCGCCCTCGGGCGCCGCTTGTTCGTCAGGCTCAGGCTTCCACGCGCCGGCGGAATACCCAGCTGTGTTCGCCGGAGGCGTTCGCATCGTGGGCATAACCGTCGACATCGAACTCCTTGAGCTGTTCAGGGTCGGTGATACCCTTGTCGGTCGCATAACGCGCCATCATGCCGCGGGCGCGCTTGGCGAAGAAAGAGATGATCTTGTACTGGCCGTTCTTCCAGTCCTGGAACACCGGCTCGATCACCGGCGCATCGAGCAGCTTCGGCTTGACCGACCTGAAGTACTCGGTCGAGGCCAGGTTGACCAGCGCCGTGGACTTGCTCTCGGCCAGCTGGCGGTTCAGCGCCTGGGTGATGGTCTCGCCCCAGAACGCATACAGATCCTTGCCGCGCGCGTTCGCCAGCCTGGTGCCCATCTCGAGGCGGTAGGGATGCATCCGGTCCAGCGGGCGCAGCAGGCCATACAGCCCCGACAGGATGCGCACGTGGCGCTGGGCGTATTTGAGCCCTTTCGCATCCAGGCTCGGGGCATCGAAGCCGGTGTACACGTCGCCGTTGAAGGACATGATTGCCGGACGCGCCTCGGCGTGATCCGGCTGCCAGTGGGCGTAGCGGCCGACGTTCAGCACAGAGAGCGCATCCGACAGGTCCATCAGCTCGCTGATCCGGGCTGGCGAGTAATCGCGCAGCACGTCGATCAGTTCCGCGGCCTGCGGGATGAAGTCGGGAGTGGTATGTTGCTTGGTGGTCAGGGGCGATTCGAGATCGAGCGACTTGGCGGGGGACAGGACAATCAGCATGAACGAACAAAAATTTTCCGCAAATAAACAAGCTACATGATAACCGTTCCAGCCAAACCTATCGTCATCGACACCAATGTCTTGCTCGACCTGTTCGTGTTCCACGACCCGCGCTGGACCGAGCTGCTGGCCGCCATCGAGGCGAAACAAGTCGATGCGATCACGCGCGCCGAATGCCGCGACGAATACCTCGCCGTGCTGCGCTACCCGCACCTGCCGCTGGACGAAGCTGGCCGCGAGCAGGCCGCGGCCCGCTTCGACGCCCTGCTGCGCCTGGTCGCGCCGGAGTCGAAAGCGATCCGCCTGCCGGTTTGCACCGACCGCGACGACCAGAAATTCATGGAACTGGCGCGCGACGCTGGCGCCTCGGTCCTGATCAGCAAGGACAAGGCCTTGCTCAAGCTGGGCCGCAAGACGGCGCAGGCCGGCCTGTTCCGCATCATGCTGCCCGAAGCATGGCTCAAGGCCAGGGCCGAAGGCACGCTAGAATAAGAACGTCTTCTTCACGATCCGCCTACGCCATGAGCCTTCCACCGCTGGTTTCCCGTCTGCCCCAAGTGGGCACCACCGTGTTCACCCAGATGTCGCAGCTGGCGCTCGAGCATGACGCCGTCAACCTCGGCCAGGGTTTCCCCGACTTCGCCTGCGACCCGAAGCTGGTCGACCTGGTGGCCGAGGCGATGCGCGCCGGCCATAACCAGTACGCGCCCATGACCGGCATGCCGGTGCTGCGCCAGGCGATCGCCGCCAAGATCGAGGCGACCTATGGCCACCGCTACGACGCCAATACCGAGATCACCGTCACGGTCGGCGCCAGCCAGGCGATCCACACGGCGATCCTCGCCGTCGTGCATCCGGGCGACGAAGTGATCGTCATCGAACCGGCCTACGACTGCTATGCGCCGGCGATCGCGCTGGCCGGCGGCGTGGTGGTGCCGGTGGCGATGCGCTTCGACGAGGCCGGGTTCAGCGTGCCGTGGGACGCGGTACGCGCCGCGGTCACGCCGCGCACGCGCATGATCGTGGTGAACACGCCGCACAACCCGACCGGGACCATCCTGCGCCAGGCCGACCTCGATGCGCTGGCGGCGATCGTCGACGGCACGCCGATCCTGGTGCTGTCAGACGAAGTCTACGAGCACATGGTGTACGACGGCGAGCCGCATGCATCGGTCTCGCGTGACCCAAGGCTGGCCGAACGCGCCTTCGTGGTGTCGAGCTTCGGCAAGGCCTTCCACGTCACCGGCTGGAAGATTGGCCATGTGGCGGCGCCAGCGGCCCTGATGACGGAGTTCCGCAAGGTCCACCAATACAATGTGTTCTGCGTGACGGCGCCGATGCAGCACGCGATCGCGGCCTATCTGGAAGACCCGGCGCCGTGGCGCGACCTGCCCGCCTTCTACCAGGCCAAGCGCGACCTGTTCCGCGCCGGCCTGGCCGGCTCGCGCTTCACCCTGCTGCCTTCGGATGGGACGTATTTCCAGTGCGTGCGCTATGACGCCATCTCGGACCAGTCGGAAGCGGATTTCGCGCGCTGGCTGACCACCGAGATCAAGGTGGCGGCGATTCCGGTATCGGCCTTCTACGGCCAGCCGAAAGAATCGCGGGTGGTGCGTTTCTGCTTCGCGAAAAAGGACGAGACGCTGCAACTGGCGTTGTCGCGCCTCGGCCGTCTCTAAACTCATTAGCCGCGCTGCCGCTTGGTGGCCAGCGCCACGATCGCGGCGCCGGCGGCCACGATCAGCGCATCCTCGATCAAGCCGCTCTTGGTCTGGCCGATGCGCGCCATCGCCTGCTTGCGGCCGGCCAGGGTCAGGTAGGCCAGCGGCACGGCGGTGGCCACGGCGGCCGCGGCGCCCGCCTTTTCCCTGCCCTTCGGCGCCAGCGCCGCGCCGGCGATGCCTGCGCTCATCACGCGCGCCAGCAGGCCCAGAAAGACGGTGCGATCGGGCGCGCTCTTCATCTTGTCGCCGAACAGCTCACCGACGCCCATCGCCAGCGCGCCATATTTAAAGGTCGGTCGGTCCAGCAGGAATAGTTCGCCCGAGGTGCCGCGGCCGGCCAGGCGCGCGGTGGCGATGGTGGCCATGGGTGTCATCGAGCGCGCGCTGGCGACGGCGCCGATCAGGATCGAAGAAAGCAGGTTAGACATATAGGGGGCTCCTGTAAGTTGGAAGCGGCTCGCTTCAAGGAGCGAGCCGGATCACCACAGGCTACCAAAGCGCCCGATATATTGACGCACGGCTCAGCCGCCAGTCCGCTAGTCGGTCAGCGAACTCACCGACAGCGGCGAGGTGTCGGCGCGCTCCAGGCGCTTGACCAGCAACTGGTCGATCCGGTAGTGGTCGACGTCGACCACCTCGAAGCGCATGCCTTCATGTTCGACGCTGTCGGTCGGCTTGGGCACCTTGCGCAGCATATACATCATGAAGCCGGCCGCCGTCTCGTAGCGCTCTTCCTCGGGCAGCGACTGCAGGTCGAGCACCCGCTTCATGTCGGCCACCGGCGTGCTGCCGTCGATCAGCCACGAGCCGTCGTCGCGCTGCAAGGTCTGCTGGTCGGCCTCCAACGGACTGCCCCAGCGACCCATGACGGTGACCATGATGTCGCTCAGCGTGATCACGCCGACCACGAAGGCGTATTCGTTGATCACGATCGCGAAGGTTTCCTTGCTCGAGCGGAAGCGGTCGAGCATCTCGGACAAGGTCAGGCTGTCCGGAATCATCAGCACCGTGCGGATGGTCAGTTCGCTCAGCTGGAACTTGGTCTGCTTGCTCAGCAGGCGCACCAGGATGTCGCGCGTGTCGACATAGCCGACCACGCGGTCGATCACGCCGTCGCACACCGGGAACTTCGACAGCGAATGATTGGCGATCTTCTGGCGAATGCTTTCCTCGGGCTCGGTCAGGTCGAAGAACACCACGTTCTCGCGGGTGGTCATGGTCGACGTCACCGTGCGCGACTCGAGCTCGAACACGTTCTCGATGAAGTGCTGCTCCTGCTTCTGCAAGACGCCGGCCTGGGCGCCGGCCTCGACGACGGCCGAGATCTCGTCGAAGGTGATGCGGTCTTCGCGTGTCATGTCGACCCCGAACAAGCGGAACAGCATATTGGCGATCTTGTTCAGCACCCAGGAAAATGGGCTGAACAGGCGGATCACGAACAGCACCGGGCGGATCACGGCCATCGCCGTGGTTTCGGGCGCGATCATCGCCAGGCGCTTGGGCATCAGGTCCGAGAACAGCACGAACAGGGTCGTGACGAACACGAAAGAAAGCGCGAAGGCCACGTTGTCGCGGCCCGGACCGCTGTAGAAAAGCGACAGCCAGTCCAGGAAGAACGGCCGCAAGGCGCCCTCGCCCAGGATGCCGCCGAGGATGGCGATGGCGTTCAGGCCCAGTTGCGAGACGGCGAAGAAGTCGGCCGACTGGGCCTGCAGCGCCATGACCTTCTGGGCGCGCTCGTCGCCCGCCTGGGCCAGTAGTTTCAGCTTGATCTTGCGTGCGCCTGCCAGCGCAATCTCGGTCAGCGACAGGAAGCCGGCCGCCAGCACCAGCAGCGCCAGGACAGCCAAATGTTCAAACAGATTCATGGGACACCCGGGGTTTATTATTTGGGTCGCTTAGACCGGGGGAATACGCGCTGGCTGCGTTCTACACCAGCAATCATGTCACTTTAGCACATGGCTGCCCTAGCACCCGTCGCGCGTCCGGTCCAGCAGGATGTCGAGCATGCGCTCCGGGTTCACCACGAAGTCGTGCATGACCTGGAAGTGCTCGGTGCCCTGGTAGTGCACGCGCTGTATGCCTGCCGCCGAACATTCATACACCCAGGCATCCGGATAGGCCATCAGGATCGGCGAGTGGGTGGTGATGATGAACTGGGAATCGTCATTGGCCAGCTCGTGGATGCGGCTGAGCAGCGCCAGCTGGCGCTGGGGCGACAGCGCGGCTTCCGGCTCGTCGAGCACGTAGAAGCCGCGGCCCCCGAAGCGGTTCATTACCAGGGCCCAGAACGATTCGCCGTGCGATTGTTCGTGCAGCGACTTGCCGCCGTAGGAATCGACGATGCGCGGCGCGCCGGACGGTTCGCGATCGAGGTGCTCGATCTCGGTAGCCAGGTTGAAGAAGCTCTCGGCGCGGAAGAAAAAGCCATCCCGCGGGCTTTTGATGCCCTTCGACAGCCGGATGTATTCGTGCAGGGGCGAGTGCGACTGGCGCGTGTTGAAGCCGAAGTTCCTGGTGCCGCCCTCGGGGTTGAAGCCGTAGGCGACGGCGATGGCTTCCAGCAGCGTCGACTTGCCCGAGCCGTTTTCGCCGACGACGAAGGTCACCTTCGGATGCAGTTCAAGGGTGCCCAGGTGACGCACCGCGGGCAGGCAGAAGGGATACGCGTCGAAGCTTGCGACCTGGTCGGCCTTCAGGGCTACCCGCGAGACGAATTGTTTGGAGATCATGCCCGTTTCGGCGCGTGGCCCAGCTTCGTCAAGGCGTCCATCACCAGCTCGCAATGGTCGCCCTGCACTTCGATCACGCCATCCTTGACGGTGCCGCCCGAGCCGCAGGCCGTGCGCAGCTGCTTGCCCAACAGCGCCAGCGCGAGCGGATCGAGCGCCACACCCCTGACGAGGGTGACCGTCTTGCCGCCGCGCCCCTTCGACTGGCGCGACACCCGCACCACGCCATCGCCGATGACAGCCGCCTTGGCCGAACACGCGCAGGCGGCAACCGGCTGGCGGCATTCGGGGCACATGCGCCCGCTCTCGGTGGAATACACCAGGCCACCGTTCGAACTATGTTTCATCTCGCGCTCCATCGTTTCCGCTGTTCGCTTCCCTGACTTTTACGCCGCGGCGGGCCAGGCTCTCGCGCAGCAGGAACTCGATCTGTGCGTTCACGCTGCGCAGGTCGCGCGCCGCGAGACGCTGCAATTCCTCCCACAGGGCTGGATCGATCCGCAGGGGGAACGCTTTTTTGCCGGGACTTGCCATGCCGTTTCGCTGCTAGTTGTACAGGGTGCCGGTGTTCACGATCGGCTGGGTTTCCTTGTCCGAGCACAGCACGACCAGCAGATTGCTGACCATCGCCGCCTTGCGCTCGTCGTCGAGTTCGACGATGCCGCGCTCGGACAAGCCTTTCAGCGCCGTTTCCACCATGCTCACCGCGCCATGCACGATTTTAGCGCGGGCGCTGATGATCGCCTCGGCCTGCTGACGGCGCAGCATGACCTGGGCGATCTCGGCGGCATAGGCCAGGTGGGTCAGCTTGGCGTCGAGTACCTCGACGCCGGCCGCCTCGAAGCGCGCCTGCAGCTCGCCCTTGAGCGTATCGGCCACCACGTCCATGCCGGCGCGCAGCGTGGTCTCGCCCGGGGCCAGGTCTTCGCCTTCGTCGTAGGCATACTGCGATGCGAGGTGACGCAGCGCGGCCTCGGCCTGGATCGAGACGTAGCGCTCGAAGTCGTCCACCTCGAACACGGCTTGCGCGGTGTCGCGCACGCGCCAGACCACCGCCGCACTGATCTCGACCGGGTTACCGCGCTTGTCGTTGACCTTGAGCGTCGGCGCATTGAAGTTACGGGCGCGCAGCGACAGGCGCCGCTTGACGTAGAACGGGAAAGCCCAGCGCAGGCCCTCGCTGCGGTCGGTGCCGATGTACTTGCCGAACAGGGTCAGGATGGCGCTCTCGTTCGGCTGCAGCATGTACAGGCCGCCCAGGCACAGCAGGCCGCCCAGCCCCATTACCACGGCGCCGAGCAGGAAGGCCAGGCCGTCGGAGGACTCGGCCATTCTCTTGAGCAGATAGAAGGACGCCAGCAGCAGGACGATCCCGGCGCCGGCCGCCAGGTAGCCATTCGCCGAAGAAAACGCCGATTCGCGGCGCGTGTGTGCTGCATTCATGGTGGACACCCCTCAGGTAAGTAGCATCAAAGTGATATCACTTTAGGATCACCCAAGGTTCTTGTCAAGCAACTTGATGATACTTATTGCAAGCGCACGGCGACGTCGAACAGCCAGGTGCGGCGGATCTCGACCACGTCGTACTGACGCGCCAGCGCCGGCGGGAATGGGCCGTAGGGCGCCTGGCTCGCAATGATCCTGCGGATGCCGTCATCGATCGCCGCCACCCCGCTCGAGGTCTCGAAGGTGACCTTTTCCACCGAACCGTCGGCGCGCACCGCCACCGTCACGACCGGCTGGGTATGCGGCTGCTTCACCGCTTCGCGCACCATGTCCAGCGTCCGGTTCAACTCGATCTTGCTGCCCATGGCTTGCGCATACTGGACCAGGTCCTGGTTGGGATCGGAGCGTCCGAACAGCCAGCCGCGGCGCAGGCCGCTGACCGTGGGCGGCGGCACACCAGGCGCACCGCCGGCGCGGTCGCGCCCGGCGGATTCTCGGGCCAGTTGTTCGGCAATCGCGCGCAGCCGCTCGGCGCGCGGCGCCAGTTGCGCGGCCTGGCTCCGGTCGGCAGGTCCCTGTTGTACCGGTGACTGGGTGGCCTGCGCCTGGGCCTGCCGTGCGCGCTCCTGCTCGCGCTGGGCTTCCTCCAGCCTTGCCTGTTCCTGGCGGGCCTGTTCTTGCCGCGCCAGCTCTTGCCGCGCCAGCTCTTGCTGGATGGCTTCCTGGCGCGCAGCTTCGAGACGGGCCGCCTCTTGCTCGCGTCGCACGACGTCGAGACGCTCGGCCTCCAGGCGTGCGGCTGCGGCGCGTTCCTCTTCCTGGCGGGCCAGCGCATCCTTCCTGTCCTGTTCCTGCCGCGCCGCTTCCCGTCGCTCGGCGGCGATCCGGTCAAGCTCCATCCGCGCGTTTGCTTCGCGGCCAGCCTGCTCGCGCGCGAGCGCGATCAGCTCCACCTGGCCCGACTGCTCCGCAGCCTGCCGGTCCGGCTCGGGTTCGGGTTTGGGTTCGGGTTTGGGTTCGGGTTCGGGTTTGGATTCGGTCTTCGCTGGCGGCGCTGCGACCGATCGCTCGCGCGGCTCAGGCATCGGCGCTGGAGGCGGGAGCGGCCGTGGCGTCACTGCGGGTGCTGGGGGCGTAGCCGGTGCCGCCGGCGCGGCGGGCGCCAGCACGATCTGCAGGTCACTGGCGGCAAGACGCCGCTCTTGCCAGGGAAGGCGCAGGCCGGAAAGCCCGAAGACATCCCCCTGGATGGGGATACTCAACAGCAGCAGGTGAAGCACCACGGACAGCGATAACGCCATGCGCATGCGCCATGGCGCGGCTGGGGGGACGAACTGCGTCGATGTGGCCACGTGATTTTGCGAATAGATGCCAGGAATGAAACGAACCCGGCGATGCTATCACAAGGACTGCAGTAGCCGCCGGGACTGGACTATCGTTCGAGCTGTCCCAGACGGCGCTCGACGAAGGCGGCCAGTTCGGCCGACAGCGTCGCGCTGCCCTGCGCACGCCGGAAAGCGGCCATCGCCTCGGCGTCGCGCTTCTCGGCCTGCAGCGAAATGCCGAGTCCCATCCACCACACGCCATTGCCCGGCGTGGTGCGCAGCGCGGCCTGGTAATGCTCGGCCGCCTCGCGATGGCGCCCCTCCCGCTGCAGCACGCCGGCCAGGAAGGCGTGATACTCGCCGTTGCCGGCCGCATAGGGCAAGGTGCGCATCAGCGTGTCGATCGCCGGACCGCCCTTCTCCAGCTGCAGGCGCGCCAGCAGCATCGCCATCGACGGTTGACGGGCATCGAGCGCCAGCGCGGCCTGCAATTGGCGCATCGCTTCGTCGGTCCGTCCCGCTTCGATCAAGAGCCCCACCAGCGTCTGGCGCGACGGCTCATGCTTCGGATCGATGCGCAAGCCGGCCTGCAGGGTCGCGATGGCCTCGGTCACGCGGCCGTCTTCCAGCACCAGCAGCGCACGCCGATAGGTATTTTCGGCACGCTGCGGCGCCGTCTCGACCCGGCCTTGCGCCACCGGCGCCGGCTTGGGTGGCGCCGGCTTGCGCGGCGCAGATGCTGGCTTGGGAGGCGGCGGCGCCGGCTCGGGTTCCGGCACCGGCTCCGGGGCCACCGGCGCTGGCGGCGCGACGTCGGCCACCTGCACCGGCGCGGCCGCCGGCATCTCGACCAGCACCGACTTGGGCGCGGGTGCGGCAGGCGCAACGGGCGCCGCCGCGGCCACTGCCACCGGCGGCGGCTGTTCGCCCGCCATCCGCCAGCCGATCACGCCGGCAGTGGCGAGGGCGACCACCGCCCCACCCGCCAGCGCGCCGCGCATCCACCGGGTCCGCGGCTCGGGAGCCGGCGGCAAGCGCACGTCGGCCGGCAGCGGCGTGGCGCCGGGCTGGCCGGCGCGTGCATCGAGGTCTTGCAGCATCTTGTTAATCAGGCTCATAGCGCGAACGTCCAGGCCAAGGCCGCCGCCGCACCGGCGACGACGGCGCCGCCCGCGAGCCAGGTCCAGATCGTGCGCGTCACGCCCACCGTATCGCGCGCGGCGACGGCCACGTGGCTGCCGGCCACCTGCTGCTTGCCCTGGCCGTAGCTGAGCATCAGCGCCTTGTGCGCCATGATGTTGACCAGGCGCGGCACGCCGCCGCTGGCTTTATACAGGCCACGGATCGCGGCGCCCGAGAACAGGCGCGCGCCACTGAAGCCGGCCACGCGCAGGCGGTGCGCGACGTAGAAATCGAGGTCGTCGCGGCTCAGCGGGCCGAGGTGGTAATGAAAGGTGATGCGCTGGGCCAGCTGGCGGATCGAGTCGAGTTCGAGCTTGCGGTTCAGTTCCGGCTGGCCGAACAGGACGATCTGCAGGAGCTTCCTCTTCTCGGTCTCGAGATTGGTCAACAGGCGCAGCGCCTCCAGGCTCTCGACCGGAATCGCTTGCGCCTCATCGAGGCACAGCACCACGCGCAGGTCCTGGCCGGCCAGTTCAAGCAGGCGCAGGTTGATCGCCTTGAGCAGCTGGTGCTGGTCGACGTCGCGCTCGAGCGGGATGGCCAGTTCGTCGGCCAGCGCCAGCATCAGGGTGCGTGGTTCCAGGTAGGGGTTCGGGATATAGGCGGTGACGAAGCCCTCGCCCAGCGTGGCCATGAACTTGCGGCACAACAGGGTCTTGCCGGTGCCGACTTCGCCGGTGATCTTGATGAAGCCTTCGCCACCGCGCGTGGCCACCAGCAGCGTGTTCAGCGCTTCCTGCGAGCGCGGGCTGCCGAAGAAGAAGCTGGTGTCGGGCGTGATCCCGAACGGCAGCTCGCGCAGGCCGAAGTGCGTCGCGTACATCAGTCAGCGCCCAGGGTACGGCCGCGGCTGCGCGGGTCGAGCTGTTCGATGCGGCGGCCGGTGTCCAGCATGTCCTGGCTCCAGTCGCTCGCCCCTTCGACGATGGTCGGCTTGATCAGCACCACCAGCTCGCGCTTCTGGCTCATGCGGGCCTTGTTGCGGAACAGATTGCCCAGCAGCGGGATCTTGTCGGCGCCCGGCAACTGGTCGGTGTCGCCGCTCGAGGCCTGGCGCATCAGGCCGCCGATGGCCACCACCTGGCCGTCGCGGCCGCGCACGATGCTGTCGAGCTCCGAGGTGCTCGACGCCGCCAGCGGCAGGCGCAGGGTGCCGCCCGAGCCCAGGTCGACGTCCTTGTTGACGGTCGTGACCTGGCTCACCGATGGGTGAACGTGCAGGAGGATATTCCCCTTGTCGTCGATCTGCGGCGTCACGTCCAGCACCACGCCCGAGAAGAAGGGCTGCACCGTCACGGTCGGGCTGACGATGGTGCTGCTGTTGGTAGTGTTGATGTTGTTGGTGATGCCGGTGACGAAGAATTCGTCGGTGCCGATCTTGAGCACCGCTTTCTGATTGTTGACCGCCGCGATGCGGGGGCTGGATAGCACGTGCACGCTGCCCTGCGACTCCAGGAAGGTGATCAGGGCCGCGAAATTATTGGTCTGGAAGGCGAAGCCGAACAGCGAGCCGGCCGCGGTGGCGGCGTTCGACAGCGAGAAGCCGGTACTGGCCGACAGGCCCGAACCGTTGTTGATCGGGGCCGGCTGGCCGCCGTTGTACGGCAGCGGCGCCAGGTTCGCGCCAGGCGCGATCATGCCGCCCGAGACGCGGTTGGCGGTGCCGCCGCGGAACGAGGCGAACGAGGCCCAGTTGATGCCGCTCTGGTAGCTGTCGGAGAGCTCCACCTCGAGGATCTTCGCCTCCAGGATCACCTGGCGGTCGACCGAGAGCTGGGTGGCCTTCAGGTAGGCGTCGACGTTGCGCAATTCGTCGGGCATGGCGCGGATCACCAGCACGCCGGACTGCGGGCTGACCACCACGCTGCGGCCGCCCTCGAGCGTGCCGACGATGGCGACGATCGATTCTTTCAGGTCTTTCCAGAAGTCGTTATCGGAGCGGGTCTGGACGTCGGTGCTGTTCAGCTGCAGCTGGCCGTTGGGGTTGTTGCCGTTCTGGCCATTCTGCCCGTTCTGGCCACCCTGGTTGCCGAAGCCCTGGCCCATTCCGCTGTTGTTATTATTGTTATTGTTGTTGCCGGCATCGGCGACCGAAGTCGAAGACACGCGGGTATTCGACATCCCGATCCGCTGGGCGGTCAGGTAGTTCACCTGGAACATGCGGGTCTGCATGGTCAGCGGGCGGATGCTGATGCGCGCGCCCTCGATCCGGTAGTCATAGCCGTACATATCGCGTACCGCTTCCAGCGTCTCGACCAGGGTCACGTCCTTCAGGTTGGCGCTGATATTGCCGCTCACGTCCGGGTGCACCAGCATGTTGTAGCGGGTGCCGGCCACGATCGAGCGGAAGAACTGCTGCGCCGGCACGTTGTTGAAAGCGACGTTGAAGCGCTCCTCGAGCGCCGGCCGCGCCTTGGGCAGCTGGCTGGCCAGGGTCGCTGCCGGCGGCAGCAGCGCATTGGCCACCGCGTCGTCGACCGCCGGCCGCGGCGCCGGCTGGGCGTTGGCCTTGGCCATCTCCTGGGCGATGGCGTCGTAGGTGGCGTTCGGTGGAGCGCTCTGGCAGCCGGCCAGGAACAGCGCCGCGGCCAGCGCGCAGGGAGTCGCGAAAAACTTGGTCATGATGGATTGCCTTGTCATTTGGCGGCCGGCGTCATGCCGGGCAGCGGTGCGTCCATGCGCAGCACCTGGCGTTCGGCGCCGCGCATCAGCACGACCTCGTTGGCGCTGACGCGGGCCACGCGCGCGCCCTTGAAGCTCTCGCCGAGGCGCACCGTCTCGCCATCGATCACGGCCACGTGGCGACCACCCGCATGGCGCGCGATCAGCACCGATTGCAAACGCGGCGCATCGTCGGCGGCGGCCAGTTCCGGGGCGATCCGGTCCATGCCCGGCGGCGGACGGGTGGGGTCGAGCAGCGCTTGCGCGGCGGCGGGTTGGGCCAGCGCCAGGCAAGCCAGCGCGGTCAGGAACAGGTTCTTCACAGCTTCATCCATTGTCGGTCCAGGCTCAGGGTATGCAGGGTGAGCGTCAGGCGCGCGGCGGGATACTCCTCCACGTCGAGCTGGGCGCGGCCCCAGAACATCCGGGTCGGCATCGCATCGAGTGCGCTCATGTAGTCGACCATGTCGAGATAATTGCCGCGCACCGAGACTTCGATGCCGTGGCGGTATAGCAGGGGCGTAGCGACCGGTGCAGACGTATTGGCTGGCGCAGGCGCCTGCTTGTCCGCCAGCGGCTCGACCGGCAAGGTGCGCATCGACACCAGCTTCAGGCGCCCGTTGGCGCGCAGGATACCGTCGACCAGGGGACCCATGCGCTCGGGCGGCACCAGGCCATGCTCGATGGCCAGCAGCTGGTCGCCGAGCTGGCCCATCTCCTGGCGCAGCGCATTCAGGCGCGTGCGCGCCGCGGCGTCGGGATCGAGCTGGAACGCCTGCACCCGGCCCGTGATGGCCTCGTCGATCGCCGCCATGTCGGTGCGCTGCTGGGCGATCTGGCTGCGCAGCGCCTGCTGGTCCGCTTCCATCGGCGCCAGCACCAGCGCGTGACCGAGGAAGGCCAGCAGTGCGCAGACCGCCAGGCATACCATGCCGCGTTCGCGCAGCGACAGCGCATCGATGCGCGCGCGCAGCTGAAGGATGCGCTCTTTCATTTACCCTGCTCCTCGGGGATCGATTGCAGGCTGAATTCGATGTAGGGCGCCGGGCGCGTGGCGGGCTTGCCGTCCGCATCCTGCACCTGCAGCGGCGCGGCCTCGCCGATCTGCAGGCTGGCGAAGGATTTACCCTGCATCAGCGGCTCGTGGGTCAGGCGGTTCAGGTAGCCCGGCACCATGGCCGGATCGACCGTGCGGCCCTTGATGCCGATCTGCGCGCCGCCGGCGCCGACCGTCACGCCGGTCAGCCACAGGCCCTGCGCGCTCTGGCGCGCCAGCGCCTTGAAGTAGCCGGCGAAGCCGCTGGTGTCGCCCAGTTCTCCGCGCGACAGCGCGCCTGAGATGTGGCGCATCGCGGTGAGCTGGGTGTTGGCCTCGGCGATCTGCGCCTCCAGTGTGGCGTCCTTCTGGCGAGGCGTGAACTCGCGGTTGACCGAGTCCAGGCGCGCCTGGCGTTTCTCGAGCTGGGTAGCACCGCTGCTTGCCTGCTGCCGCAGTTCAGCGGTTTCCATCCTGCCGGCCACGGCGAGGATGGCGATGCCCGCGACGACGACGACGACCGCCAGCGCAATGGTGGCGCTCGACAGCACCTGCTTCTGCGGCTGGAAGGCCGGATTGAACAGGTTGATCTGTTGCTTCATGCGCCCTCGCCTTCGCGCAGCGCGGCGCCGATCGCGAGAAAGAAACGCTGCTGCTGCGCCTTGTCCGCCAGCTCGGGCGTGCGCGACAGGTCGAACAGCGTGGCCAGGTCGAGCGTCTCGACCGGCGTGTACAGATTGCTCGACAGGTATTCGTCCAGGCCGCTGACGGGCGAAGGCCCCAGCACCAGCTTGGCGATGCTGATGAAGGAATACTGGCGCTCGAAATGGTCGAGCGAGCGTTGCAGCTCGAGGGTGATCTTGTCGAAACTCTGGTGCTTGCGCTCGTGGTCCGGCTCCAGCAACTGGGCCAGCGTCACGTCGAAGCGGCGCGACAGGTACAACTCTCCGCGATAGGACACGGTCAGCAGGCCGCCGTCCTCGCCGAACGACAGCATGGCGACGCCGCGCCCTTCGGGCTCCAGCATGGCCGACACATTACGCTGGGCCATCTCGGGGATGTCGATCGCGTGCAGCTCGACTTTCGCGTCGAGGAACAGCTTCTGGCGCGGCTGGATCACGGTATTGCGGGCGGCGACCGCGAAGATCGATTGCTGGGCGCGCGAATTGGCGTCGAGCGGGATGTCGAGCACGTCGATGGTCGCTTCCGCCGCCGGGAAATCGAGGATGTCTTTCAGGCGCCAGCGGATGGCCGTCTTCATTTCCTCACGCGGCACGTTTGGCGCTTCGACGTTGAGGATCTGGTATTCGCCGCCGGACAGCAGGGTGAGGACGTGGCGCGACGACGCCATTCCCTCGCGCGCGGCCTTGTCGATCGTCTCGACATTGCCCTCGCCCGGAAGGAAGCAGGCAATACGGACATGCGGCCGGGAGCCGGCGATGCGATCGACGGCGGTCGCCATGACGCCATCGCGTACGATGACGACGGCCAGCCAGCCATCCTTGTTCTTCGCTCTCTTAAACAAACGCATGCGCACGGAAAGACCAGAAAAAATCACACAATAAAAACAGGCGCTGCCCGGCAGCGCCTGTTTTTCGCAAACGATGCAGGCGGATTACTCGCAAGGACCGGCAGCAATCACGACCTGTGCCGGGCGGGCGGCAGTTGCCTCCGAGTACGTGACTTTGCAGGTGTCGTTCAGTGCGGCCGGCAGGTTTTTCGGGCGCACGATCAAATCCTGACCGTTAGGTACGATCGTGTAATCGTCGGTCAGGCCTGCCGCGATGGCGATCGTGGCCGTGCTCGGGTAGCCGTTGACGATGTTGATCACCGAATTCTCGACGGTCACCGTCGGCGTGTTATTGATCAGCCATTTCCCGTGCACCATTGCCGATGCCGAGCTGATGGCGCCCTTGGCGCCCTGGAGCGACGCCATGCGCGCGTCGCCGCTCAGGCTGGCGAACTTCGGCAGTGCGGTCGCGGCAAGAATGCCCAGGATGACGATCACAACGATCAGTTCGATCAGGGTGAAACCACTCTGCGCTTTTTTATTGAAACTGATGTTCATTTTCTTCTTTCTCCTAACGATGATGGGGACGAGTGGCTGTCCTGATATGGTTCGACTGCTGCAACAATTCTACCGTGAGAATGTGCAACTTTGATGTCTTGCGGGCAAAGGGATCGCCATAAAGCAATGTTTCATTGATGAAATTTTAAGTTTGATCAAGGGAGTGCGTTCTTTTTGCAACACTGTCCGCAAGGTTGCCTATTTCGGATGCAGCGCCGCCTGTCCCAGATCCCAGATCGGCAAGAAAATCCCCAGCGCCAGGATCAGCACCATCACCCCCAGGAAGGTGATCAGGATCGGCTCGATCTGGCTCGACAGGGTCTTGAGTTCATAGTCGACCTCGCGCTCGTACATCTGTCCGATCTCGTCCATCAGATCGTCGATCGACCCAGTCTCTTCCCCCACCGCGATCATCTGCAGCACGATCGGCGTGAACACGTTGGCCGCGGTCGAGGTGCGCAGGATGCTCTCGCCGCGCTCGACGCCGTCGCGCATCTGCTCGATGCGCGAACTCAGGTAGGCGTTGTCGGCCGTCTGCGACACCACCGTCAGCGCATGCACGATCGGCACCCCGCTGCGCATCGACAACGCGAAGCTGCGCGCGAAGCGGGCCATTGTGCCCTTGTGGATGATCTTGCCGGCGATCGGCAGGCGCAGTTTGTAGCGGTCCCAGGTCAAGCGCCCCTGCGCAGTGCGGGTCCAGGCCCGGAACCCGAACCAGCCGATGATCGCGACACCGGCCAGCGCCGGCCACCACGTGACCGTGAAGCCCGACGTCGCCAACAGGATGCGCGTCATCAGCGGCAATTCGGCCCCGAACGACTTGAACACCGAGGCGAACTGCGGAATGACGAAGACGTTGACCACCACCATGGCGATGACCATCGCGATCACCACGAAGCTCGGATAGCGCAGCGCCGTTTTCACGCGCTCGCGCATGTCGCGGTCGAACTCCAGGTGGTCGAACAGGCGCAGGAAGACTTCTTCCAGCCGTCCCGTCATCTCGCCCACTTTCACCATCGACAGGTAGAACGGCGAGAAGCACTGCGGGTGGCGCATCATGGCGGCCGACAGCTCGCGCCCGGCGTCGAGCGACTCACGCAAATCCTTGATCACGCGCCCGAACGCGGGGCTGATCGCCGACTCCTGCAGCCCGGCCAGGCCGCGCATGATCGGCACGCCGGACTTGAGCAGGGTGTGGATCTGGCGGCTGAACAACTGCACGTCCATCGACGTGACCTTCTTTTCGAACAGGCGCTCGCGCCAACCAAGGCCGCCATTGGTCGCGGCCTTGCGCGTGACCGTGATCTCGATCGGCGTGACGCCGCTGCCGAACAGCTGGTCGGCCACGGCTCCGCTGTCGGCGCCTTCCAGCACGCCGTTAACCGGCTCGCCGCGTCCATTGCGGCCCTTGTAGGCGAAATATGGCATGGGCCTTTAAATCAGTCGTCCATCTGGTTACTGACCCGCATCGCCTCGGCGATCGTCGAGCGTCCCTGCACCGCCAGGTTCACCGCGTGGCGGCGCAAGGTCTCGCCGCGCATCTCGGTGTGGGCGACCTTGAGGAAGTGGCCCGGGTCCGGATGGTTGACCGCGTCGGTGACGGCGCGCGTCATCTCCAGCAATTCATAGACGCCGGTGCGACCGCGATAGCCGGTGCCGTTGCAGTGCGAGCAGCCCTTGCCGTGATAGAAGCGCGTGGTCGCGGCATGCTCGCCCAGCTCGGCGCGCAGCCAGTCGGTCTCGTTGGCGGCCGGCTGGTAGTCGACCGTGCAGCTCTCGCAGATCACGCGCACCAGGCGCTGGGCCAGCACCGCCTGCAGCGAGCCGCTCACCATATAGCGCGGCACGCCCATGTCCATCAGGCGCAGCGGGGTCGAGGCGGCGTCGTTGGTGTGCAGGGTCGACAGCACCAGGTGGCCCGTCATCGCGGCGCGCAGGCCGATGGCGGCGGTTTCCTGGTCGCGCATCTCGCCGACCAGCACGATGTCCGGGTCTTGCCGCAGCGCCGAGCGCAGCACGCGCGCGAACGACAGCTCGATCTTGTCATTGACCTGCACCTGGTTGATGCCCGACAGCCGGTACTCCACCGGGTCCTCGACCGTGATAAGTTTCTTCTCGACCGAGTTCAGTTCGGACAGGGCACTGTACAGGGTAGTGGTCTTGCCGCTGCCGGTCGGCCCGGTCACCAGCACCAGGCCGTTGGGCCGGGCGACGATGGCGCGGAAGCGCTCGACCAGACGCGCCGGCATGCCGATCGCATCCAGGCGCAGATTGGCGCTGACCTGGTTCAGCAGACGCATGACCACCGATTCGCCGTACTGGGTCGGCATGGTCGAGATACGCACGTCGATGCGCTGGTTGCGCACCTTGACCGCGAAGCGGCCGTCCTGCGGCAGGCGTTTCTCGGAGATGTCGAGATCGGCCATCAATTTCAGGCGCAGCGCGAGCGGCGTGGCGACCTTGAGGTCGGCCTCGGTCTGCAGGTGCAGCACGCCGTCGATGCGGAAGCGGATCTGCAGCCGCCCTTCCTGCGGCTCGATGTGGATGTCGGAGGCGCGCACTTGCGCCGCGTCGTCGAACACCGATTGCAGCAGCTTGACGATCGGCGCTTCCTCGAGCCCCGGATTGGCGGCCAGCGCGCCGAAGTCGATCGAGGCGTCGCCCAGGTCGGCCTCGACCTCGCGCGCCAGGCCGGTGATCTCGCCGGTGCGGCGGTAGATGCGGTCGATTGCCGCCAGCACCTCGGTCTCGTTGACCACCGCCAGCTCGACGCCCTTCTTGATCAGGCGCGCGATTTCGTCATAGGCGAACAGGTCGGTCGGGTCGGAGACGCCGACCAGCATCGTCTCCTTGCGGTCTTCCAGCACCAGCGCGCGGAAGCGCCGCGCCGCGGTCTCGGGCAGCAGGCGCACCAGCTCGGCGTTGATGTTGTAGAACTTCAGGTTCAGGTAAGGGATGTCGAGCTGGCGCGCCAGCGCGCCCGAGATCTGGTCCTCGGTGACGAAGCCGCTTTCGACGAATACCCGGCCCAGCTTGCGCCCGGTGCGCTTCTGGTCGGCAAGCGCCTGCTGGAGTTGTTCTTCGCTCAACAGCTTCTGCTGCATCAACACTTCGCCGAGGCGGACTTTCTCTGGCCTTGCCATACCATCCCTTGGGTTAATTCTTGCAAGAGGGATTTTAATGCCTGAGGGAACAATAGTGATTATCGGCATCACGCCGGCTTGCAATTCTGTCGCGGTTTCGCCTCGTTGTCCGCGCCTGATGGTAACAATCCGCCATCGACCGACGATTATTTGGCGTTCCATAAGGGCAATATGGCCGTTCCGCCATGTTGCAGAGTGAAGACGATGCACGGCGGCAATCAAATGCGCCGCTATGCGGTATGGATGGGGCCAGCTAACATGACGCCTTGCGTCCCTTACCGTGTTAAAACCAGGAGCCGTCCTTGCCGTTTGCCCGTCTTTCGCTGCCCTCGATCCGCGCCAAGCTCTACATCCTGGTGCTGGCCTGCGCGCTGCCGATCCTGGTCGGCTATGTCGCCCTGGCGCGCGATGCCGCCTTGCGCGAACGCGACCACGTCTCGCGCGACGCCCAGACCGTGGCCGAGGTGCTGGCGGCGGCGGTCGACCGCGATATCCAGAGTGGGGAGACCGCGGCCCGGGTCCTGGCCGCGACGGCGATGATGGCCAGGGGCGACATGGTCGCCATCCACACGGTGGCCAGGAGCCTGCTGCGGCCCGACTTCCCGGCCCAGGCTTTCGTCCTGAGCCTGCCGAATGGCATGCCATTGATCAATACCCGCTATCCCATCGGCGCACCGCTGCCGCGCACCGGCAACGAGGACGATATCCGGCGCGTGGCCGAGACCGGCAACACCGTGGCGTCCGGCCTGCACCGGCTGGACGGCGGTGGCCAGTACGCGCTGTCGGTCGAAGTGCCGATCTGGTACGAGGGCGAGGTACGCTTCGTGCTGTCGGTCCACCTGCGCCCGCGCCGCATGGCCGAGCTGCTCGACAGCCAGCACCTGCCGGAAGGCTGGATCGCCAGCATCCATGACCGCCACCTGTTGACCGTCTCGCGCAGCGCCGATGGCGGCCAGCACCTGGGCTTGCCGATGGAGCCGGCGCTGGCCAAGGCCGTGACGAAGGGCAACGCCGGCACCGTCGCACTGCCGCAGGATGGCGGCGGACGCGGCTTCGCGGCCTTCGCCCACTCGCCGGCGCACGGCTGGGTGGTGACGATCCGCTATCCGCACAACGCAGCCGGCGAACTGCTCGGGCAGTCGATGGCCAAGACCGTGGCCGCGATCGCCGTCCTGCTGGCGATCAGCCTGGCCCTGGCCTGGGCCCTGGGCGGCTCGATCGCGCGCGCCGTGCAGGGCCTGGCCGGTCCCGCCGAGCGACTGGGCAGCGGCGAGCCGCTGGTCTTGCCCCCGTCCGACATCCGCGAGGTGGAAGCGGTGGCGCATGCGCTGCGCCGGGTCGACGCCGAGCTGCAGGAGCACCGGCGCGGCCTCGAGACGCTGGTGGCCGAGCGCACGCAGGAACTGAAGCGCTCCAAGGCGCAGCTGGAAACCGTGTATGCCTCGATTCCCGTCGGCCTGTGTTTCATGGACGCCGAACTGCGGGTGGTGATGGTCAACGACTACCTGGCCGACATCAATGGCCGTCCGGCGCGCGACCATGCCGGCCGCAGCCTGCCCGAGCTGCTGGGACCGGTCGGCGAGGAATACGAAGCCAACTACCGGCGCGTGATCGCCAGCGGCCGGCCGCTGGTCGAGGTCGAGGCCACCGGCGACGCCCCATCGGCGCCGGGGAGCGCGCGTCACTGGATCTCCAGTTACTTCCCGGTGTACGGGCCGGACCGCCAGCTGATGGGCGTGAACGCGGTGGTGCTCGACATCACCGACCGCAAGCGCCAGCAGCAGCGCGAGCGCGATCACCAGGAGATGTTCCGCGCCCTGTTCGAGGCAGCCGGCGACGCCCACCTGCTGCTGGCCTATGGCGCCAGCTACGTCAGCGCCAACCAGGCGGCGGCCGACCTGTTCGGCTTCGCCACTCCAGCCGCCCTGCTCGAAGAGTCGCCGGCCAGCCTGTCGCCGCTGTTGCAGATCGACGGCCGCCCGAGCAACGAGGTGGCGCTGGAGCACATGCGGCGCACGCTGGACGAGGGCCGCGACGCCTTCGAATGGCTGCACCTGCGCGCCGACGGCAGCGAGTTCCATGCCGACATCCTGCTGACCCGGGTCGACATCGGCGGCGTCGGCATGATGCAGGCCACGATCCGCGACATCAGCACCCGGGTCGCGGCCGAGGCCGCGCTGCGCGCCACCGGCGTCCAGCTCGAGGCGGCGCTGCGCCTGGCCGAACAGGCCAGCCGCGCCAAGAGCGAGTTCCTGGCGAATATGAGCCATGAGCTGCGCACGCCGATGAACGCCATCGTCGGCCTGGCGCGCCTGCTCGAGGAAGGCCAACTGGGCCAGCGCGAACGGGGCTATGTGGCGCGCATGCGCACTGCCGCCCGCTCGCTGCTGGGCATGCTGAGCGACCTGCTCGATTTTTCGCGCATCGAGGCCGGGCAGCTGACCCTGGAGCGCATCCCGCTGCGCATCGACGACATCCTGGCCAGCATCGCGGTGCTGCACGGCCCCGGGGCCTGGGCCAAGGGCGTCGAGCTGGCGTTCGCGGTCGATCCCCACCTGCCGCCGCTGCTGCAGGGCGACCCGGTGCGGCTCGAGCAGGTACTGCTCAACCTGGTCGGCAATGCGGTCAAGTTCACCGACCGGGGCGAGATCGTGCTGTCGATCGCGCTGCGCGGCGCAGCCGACGGCCAGGTGCGCCTGGCGTTCGAAGTGCGCGACACCGGCATCGGCATCGCCCCCGAGGTGCAGGCCGGCATCTTCGAAGTCTTCTCGCAGGCCGACAGCTCGACCGTGCGCAAATATGGCGGCGCCGGCCTGGGCCTGTCGATCGCGCGCCGGCTGGTGGAGCTGGCCGGCGGCGCCCTGCGCCTGGACAGCGTTCCGGGCGCCGGCACCTCGTTCCGCTTCGAGCTGTCGTTCCCGGTACTGGAAGCCGCGCCCGGGACGCCCGCCCTCGAGGACGACGCCCTGCGCGTCCTGGTCGCCGACGACAATGCCAGCGCGCGCGGCGCCCTGGCCGCGGCCTGCACCGCCTTCGGCTGGCGGGTGGAGACGGTACCCGATGGCGATGCGGCCCTGGACGTCCTGCGTCGCAGCCGCTATGACCTTGCCTTCGTCGATCAATCCATGCCGGGGCTCGACGGCGTGCCCTTGATCTCGGCCGTGCGCGCGGCGCAAGTGCAGATGCCCCGCCTTTGCCTGCTGGCGCCCGATCCCGATACCGAACGCTATGCCGAGCTGGCCGACGAACTGGGCGTGGCGGCCGTGCTGGGCAAACCCTTTACCGGCGCCAGCCTGCGCGCGGCCGTGGACCGGCTGCTGGGCGGCGCCGGCGCGGCGCATCCGGCGCCTGCGAGCACGCCGCTGGCCGGCGCCCTGCGCGGCCTGCGCGTGCTCGTGGTCGAAGACAATTTGATCAACCAGGAGGTGGCCAGCTTCATCCTGGCCCACGCCGGCGCCACCTTCGAGATCGCCGCCAACGGCCGCGCCGCCCTCAGCATGCTGCAGGAAGACGCGGCCTTCGACGTGGTGCTGATGGACTTGCAGATGCCGGTGATGAACGGCTTCGAGGCGACCGCCGCGATCCGCGCCGCCGGCCTGGACCTGCCGATCGTGGCCATGACGGCGAATGCGATGGACGAGGACCGCCAGCGCTCCCTCGACGCCGGCATGCAGGCCCACCTGGCCAAGCCGATCGACGTCGACGCGCTGGTGGCGACCCTGTCGCGGGTCACCGACCGGCCGCAGGGCACGCCCGCCGCCGCCAGCGCCGAGCCCGCGCTGCCAGCCTCGTTGCCGCACCTGCCCGGCATCGACCTGAAATCGACACTGCCGCGTTTCGCCGGCAGCGTCGAGCGTTTCTGCGAGCTGTTCATCCGCTACGCCGAAGGCCAGGCGCAAACCTTCGGCGAGCTGCGCGCGCACGTCGAGGCCGGCGAGCGCGGCGCCGCCGGCCAGCTGGCGCATCGGCTGCGCGGGGTGAGCGCCAATCTCGGCGCCACCGAGGCAGCCGAGACGGCCCATGCGCTCGAACACGCGCTGCGCGACGCCGACGACGGCACGGTGCGCCTGCGCCTGGCCGACCTGGCGCGCGCGCTCGAGGCCGTGACCGCGACCGCGCGCGAGCTGGCGCCCCCAGCCGCCAACCTGGTCTCCCGGGAGGTGGCCCAGGACCTACCCGGTATGGATGAGGGCGCCACGCTGCACGATACACTGGCGCGCCTGCTCCACTTACTGGAGAATAACAATATGAGGGCGATCGCCGCCGAAGCCGCCTTGCGGCCGGCCCTGGCGCTCGATGCCGGGCAGCCAGCCGCGGCCGCGCTGGCCGACGCCGTCGCCACCCTGCGCTTCGACGAGGCGGCGCGCCAGGTGGCAGACCTCATGATGCGAAAGGGAACCCTGTGAGCTGGACCGAGATGGCACTCAATGGCCGCATCCTGGTGGTCGACGATGCGATGGAAAACATCCAGATCCTGCATGCGGCGCTGCAGGAAGAACAGGAAGTGCTGTTCGCGCTGGACGGCGCCCGCGCGCTCGAGCTGGCGCGCACCCAGCACCCCGACCTGATCCTGGTCGACGCCATGATGCCCGGCATGGACGGCTACGCCGTGTGCGCGGCCCTGCGCGCGGCGCCCGAGACGCGCGACATCCCGGTCATCTTCGTCACCGCGCTCAAGACGCCGGAAGACGAAACCCGCGCGTTGGAGGCCGGCGCGGCCGACTTCATCACCAAGCCGGTCAATGCGGCCGTGGTGCGCGCCCGCGTGCGTACCCAACTGACCGTCAAGCGCCAGGCCGACGCGCTGCGCGCGCTGACCCTGACCGACCCGCTGACCGGCGTGGCCAACCGCCGCGCTTTTGATGAGCGGCTGGAAGCCGAATGGCGCCGCTGCGCGCGCGCCGGGCTGCCGGTGGCGCTGATCCTGGCCGACGTCGACCATTTCAAGGCGTATAACGACCACTACGGGCACCAGGCCGGCGACGCGTGCCTGGTACAGGTGGCGGCGGCCCTGCGGCGCGGCGCCGGCCGCACCCATGACTTGGTCACACGCTATGGCGGCGAGGAATTCGCCATCCTGCTGCCCCAGCTCGACGCGCTCGGCGCCGAAGGCGTGGCGCACCGCCTGCTGGACGAACTGGCCCAGCTCGGGCTGCCGCATGCGGCCTCGCCCACGGCCCCGCACATCACGATGAGCCTGGGGCTGTCGAGCCTGGTGCCGCGCGATGCGCAAGGAGCCGATGTATTGGTAGCCAGCGCCGACGCCCTGCTCTACCAGGCCAAGGCGGGCGGGCGCAATCAATACCGGATGGGCGGCGTGGGCGCGCTCGGCAGCGCCGGCGGCCACGGTTCATGATGACGCTTCAGGCGTAGCAGCGGATCAGGAATTCGGCCACGCACACGGGCTTGGCCGCCCCTTCGGCCTCGATCGTCACGTCCCAAGTAAATTGCCAGCCGCCGGCGACCGCGTCGGCGCCGCGCAAGGTCCAGCGCCCGCGCACCCGGCTGCCGGCCGGCAGCGGACTCGGGAAGCGCACCTTGTTCAGGCCATAGTTCACGCCCATGCGCATGCCCTCGATCGCCAGGGCGCTGGTGAGCATGGCCGGCAGCAGGGAGAGGGTGAGAAAGCCATGCGCCACCGGCTGGCCGAACGGCGACTCGCGCTTGCAGCGTTCGGGATCGAGGTGGATCCACTGGCGGTCGTCAGTGGCTTCGGCGAAGGTGGCGATGCGCTCTTGCCCGACCTCGAACCAGTCGGAGACGGCGACTTCGCTGCCGACGCGCGCCGGCAAGGCATCGAGTGCGATCGTAGTGGCCATTAGTGCTCCCTGTTGGGCCGGCGCCCGTAGAGGCCGATGCCGTCGACCGTGCAGACCTGGTCGCCGTGCTGGTTGGTGGCGGTCCAGGTCGACCAGACGACGCCGCGATCGGGTTTGCTGGCGGACGCCTTGACCTGGCGCGTCAGGTAGCGCACGCGCAGGGTGTCGCCGGGCCGCACCGGTTGCAGCCAGCGCACGCCGTCGAGGCCGGGCGAGCCCATGCCGTCGGCCGCGCTTAACAGGCCATCGACCACCATGCGCATCATCATGCTGCAGGTGTGCCAGCCGCTGGCGATCAGGCCGCCGTAGGGCGAGGCTTGCGCCGCCCCGGCATCGACGTGGAAGGACTGGGGATCGAAGGCGCGCGCGAAGTCGAGGATCTCGGCCTCGGTGACGGTGCGCTCGCCCAGGTCGATCTCCTGGCCGGGATGGAAATCTTCGAAATACCAGCGCTTGCCGGCCGGCGCATCGGCCGGGGCGTGCGCGCGCGCGTCCGCCGGCCTGCCCGCTCCCTCGTCTGGTCCTGCCGTCATGCGGCCTCCCGGAAGCCTGGCTGCGCGATGAAGCGCTCCAGGTGGTGGTCCATATCGCCCAGCGTCAGTTCGATCATCGACAGGCGCTTGAAGTAATGCGAAGCCGGCAGCTCGTCGGTGACGCCCATGCCGCCATGCAGCTGGATGGCGCCCTGGCCGATGAAGCGCGCGGCCAGGCCAACGCGGTACTTGGCGGCCGACACCACGCGCCGGCGCATCGCGAGGTCGCCGCCGGCGTCGGCACCCGAACGCGCCAGGGCCAGCGCCGCCAGCAAGGCCATCGACCGCGCCTGCTCGAGGTGGATCGCCATATCGGCCATCCGGTGCTGCAGCGCCTGGAACTTGCCGATCGGCGCGCCGAACTGCTGGCGCGTCTTGAGATACTCAAGTGTCATGTCGAACAGCGCCTGCATTGCCCCCAGCGCCTCGGCGCACAGCAGGCCGGCGCCGTAATCCAGCGCCGCATCGAGGATGGCGCCCCCCTCTCCCACCCGGCCGATCAAGGCATCCGGCCCGACCGTCACGCCGTCGAGCACCATGCTCGCCGCACGCAAGCCGTCAAGCGTGCGGTAGCCCGTGATGCGCAATTCGGCGCTGTCGCGCGGCACGACGAACAGGCTCACGCCATCCATGCCCTGCCTATCGCCCCCGCTCGCTGCACTCCCCAAGCCCACCGCGCTCTGCGCGCTTCGGGCCGACACGATCAAGGCATCGGCTTCGGCGCCATGCAGCACCACCCGCTTCTCGCCATGCAGGCGGTAGCCGCCATCGACAGCCTCGGCCCGGGTGGCGACGTCGAAGGCGTCGTGACGCGACTGTCGCTCGCCCAGCGCGCAGGCCAGCTTGGCATCGCCGCCGGCGACCCGCTCGAGCAGCGCACCGTGCTTGCCACCCCGGCGCAGGAATTCGGCGCCCAATACCGTCGCCACATACGGTTCGACCACCAGTCCACGGCCGAGTTCCTGCATCACGGCGAACATGGACATGGCGTCGCCGCCGAATCCTCCGTGTTCCTCGGGCACCGGCAGCGCCGTCAGGCCCAGCTCGACCATCGTGGCCCAGGCTTCGGGCGAGACGCCCGATTCGGAATGGACGATCGCGCGCCGCGTCTCGAAGCCGTAGTCGCGGCCGATCCAGCGCCGGATCGCATCGGCCAGCTGCTGCTGTTCCCCGTTCAGTTCGAAATGCATGCCGTCCTCACAGTCCCAGGATCATCTGGGAGATGATATTGCGTTGGATTTCGTTCGACCCGCCATAGATCGAGGTCTTGCGGTAGTTGAAGTAATAGCCCGCCAGCGGGGCCGCATCGTCGTCGCCCGCGATGGCGTGTTCGCGCGCGCCACCCAGGTAAGCCGGATCGAAGGGCAGCGCCTGCGGGCCGGCCGCTTCCACCATCAGCTCGGTGAGCGCCTGCTGGATCTCGGTGCCCTTCACTTTCAGCATCGACGCTTCGGGGCCGGGCGCGGCCTCGCCCCTGGCCAGCACGCGCAGCACCGTCATTTCGAGCGCCATCAATTCGATCTCGAGCGCCGCCACTTTCGCGCCGAACAGGGGGGCGTCGAGCAGCGGCCGTCCGCGCTTCTGTTCACGCAGCGCCAGGCGCTTGACGAAGGCCAGCTCGCGCTTGGAACGGCCGACGGCGGCGATGCCGGTGCGCTCGTGTCCGAGCAGGTATTTGGCATAGGTCCAGCCGCGATTTTCCTGGCCTACCAGATTGGCGACCGGCACCCTGACGTCGTCGAAGAAGACTTCGTTGACTTCATGGTCTTCGTCGAGCATCGCGATCGGACGCACGGTGACGCCGGGACTGCGCATGTCGATGAGGAGGAAGGAAATGCCCTCCTGCTTGCGCACGCCAGGATCGGTGCGTACCAGGCAGAAGATCATGTCGGCGTGCTGGGCCAGGGTGGTCCAGGTCTTCTGGCCGTTGACGATGTAATGATCGGCATCGCGGACCGCGCTGGTCTTGAGCGCGGCCAGGTCGGAGCCGGCCCCGGGTTCGGAATAGCCCTGGCACCACCAGTCCTCGCAGGACAGGATGCGCGGCAAGTAATAGTCCTTCTGCTGCTGGCTGCCGAAGGCCATGATCACGGGGGCCACCATATTGACGCCGAACGGCAGCACTTGCGGCGTGCCGGCCAGCGCGCATTCTTCCTCGAAGATGTGGCGCTGTAGCGGCGTCCAGCCGGGGCCGCCGTATTCGAGCGGCCAGCCGGGCGCGGCCCAGCCCTGGGCGGCCAGGATGCGGTGCCAGCGGACGTAGTCGTCGCGGGTCAGGCGCAGGTGCTGGCGAACCTTGTGCTGCAGTTCAGGGGGAAGATGGGAAGCGAGAAAAGCGCGGACCTGGTCGCGAAAGGCCAGGTCCCCGTCGGAGTAGTACAGGTCCACGTCGTCTCCTTGTTGTTGTCGTCATGAATAGCACGATCGTTCACAAGGATTGTACCTGAATCGGCCGCGCCGCCAAGCGTTGACGACGCGGATGATAGGGCTTGGCCTGGCCTTGAAGCGGCCAGGCCGGGATGCCGATTACTGCTTGGCGTTGCGGCGACGCGAGAAGGCGCCAGCGCCCATCAGGCCAGCCAGCATCAGCGCGATGGTGCCTGGTTCCGGCACGGCGTTGACCTGGTCCGGCAGTGCGCCGATCTGGTCCTGGACCGGCAGGGTGAAGACCGGGTCGCTACCCGGCGCCGGCACGGTCACATTGCCGCCACCACTGTCGCTACCCGAGCCTGGCGTGGCAGGGCTGCCACTATTGCCGCCTGGGGCCGGGCTGCCGCCGCCCACTGGGGCGCCGCCACCGCCGACCGGGGCATCGCCGCCGCCGCCGCCACCACCACCACCGCCGCCGCCACCGCCACCGCCGGCAGCCGGGGCACCAGGCGCGGCGGCGCCGCCACCTGCATTCTGGCCAGGCACGATCTTCACGCCGTCGCCGTCGTTGATGACCGAGACCGAGTTACCGTAACGGGCTGCCAGCAGGCCGTTACCGGCGCTCAGCACATAGGCAGCGTCGATGCCTTGCTGGACGAAGAGTTTCTGTGCATCGGCGGACGACAGGCTGGCGCTTGCCTTGCCGATCAGGTTGCCGGTAGTGCCGTGCGCGACGCCGCCAACCAGGCTAACGTCACTACCCAGCACACCCGAACCGATCACACTGGTGCCGTTTCCGGCGGTCCATCCATTCTGGAAGCCTGTCGTGGAGACGACATCTGCCTGGGCTGCACCGGCACAGGCCAGCAGGGCAGCAACAACGAGGTGACGTGTTGACATGAAGATAACTCCTAAGAGAAGTGAAGATTATTGTTTTTACAACTACAGAGTTATCGTATCACAAACTAAAAAAACTTAAGTTTTGATCAGCCGCAAATCGTGCATGCGATTTTATTGCTGAGTCATAGCCTATATATGCTTCGAATATAGATAGTTACAGTAACTTCGTTTTCTTCTGAGCCATACTGGAAGAACATGTACTTCGAGGGGGGCGTTGCAGGATGTGGCCTGCATCCTGATAACTTTACTAGTTATTCTGGCAAGAAACGTATTAAGAACCAATTGTTAAGAACAGCAAAAAAAAGGCCACGCCTGTTACGGCGTGGCCTTTCATGGGATCGCGCGACGTCGTGCCGCGCTTCGTACGTTATTTACTTGCTGTCTACGACCGTCATATACGGCATGACACGCGACGCCATCCGGGTATCGGTCTTCAGCATGCCGACCTCGTCCGCCAGGATATTGGCCGCTTCCTGCAGCATCACGTCCTTGGCGTCCTTGGCCGCCTTCTCGGCCGCCAGTTCAGCCTGGAGATCGCGTTCGTCGCCTTGCAGGCCATCGTCCTGGCGCGGGGTGCCGCGCAGGGCGACCACCGATTTCTCGGGCTTGGTCGGGTCCGGCGCCTCGGCGCGCTTCTCGGCGCTGCCCGGGCCGCTGGTCGGCTCGCCAGGCGTGGCCGAGGTGCCAGCCAGCCGTGCTTCGCGCAGCTTGGAGCGGGCATCCTGGGCATCGCGCTCCTTGCGGCGCACTGCCTCGTTCAGCGAAATGACATTCTCCTTGCGCAGCTTCAGCACTTCGTTGATGTCTTCTTGCAGGAACTGGAAGTCCTTGTCGTTGGCGATGCGTTCTTCATGGCGCTTCTGCAGCGGCGCGACGAGTTCCTTCAGGTCGCCCAGCGGCATGTATTGCGCCGGCTTGATCGCCACCCATGGCAGCGCATTGTCGTAGGACGATTCGCCAAAGGTGTCCAGATCGGTCAGCACCGGCAGCTTGATGTCCGGCGTCACGCCACGCAGCTGAGTCGTGCCGCCATTGATGCGGAAGAACTGGGCGATGGTCATCTTCAGCTCGCCGTAGCGCATCTTTTCATTCGGCGCAAAGCGGTCGAGGTCGATCAGTGTCTGGACCGTGCCCTTGCCGAAGCTCGGCTCGCCGATCACGAGGCCGCGACCATAATCCTGGATCGCCGCCGCGAAGATCTCGGACGCCGAGGCAGAACCGCGGTTGATCAGCACGCCCATCGGACCGTCCCAGGCCAGGCCCGGTTTGGTGTCGCTCTCGACTTCGACCCGGCCTTCGGCGGTGCGCTGCATCACGACCGGTCCCTTGTCGATGAACAGGCCGGTCAGCTCGACCGCCTCGGTCAGCGAGCCGCCGCCGTTATTGCGCAAGTCGATCAGGACGTTGTCGACCTTCTCTTTCTTGAGTTCGACCAGGATGCGTTCGACGTCGCGGGTCGCGCTGCGGAACTCGCGGTCGCCCTTGCGGCGCGCTTCGAAGTCCTGATAGAAGGTCGGCAGCGCAATGACACCGATGCGGCGCTCGACGCCGTTTTCCTTGACCTTGATGATCGACTTCTTGGCGGCCTGCTCTTCCATGCTGATCTTGTGGCGTACCATCGTGACGGTCATGTGCTTGGCGTCGACGCCGCCGGCGCCGGGGATGACGTCCAGGCGCACGGTCGAACCCTTCTCGCCACGCACCAGCGCCACCACGTCGTCAAGGCGCCAGCCCAGCACGTCGACGAACGGTTTGTCGCCCTGGGCCACGCCGACGATGCGGTCGCCGACCTTCAGCTTGCCGGACTTGTCGGCCGGGCTGCCGGGCACGATCTCGCGGATGATGGTGTAGTCGTCGCGCGACTGCAGCACGCAGCCGATGCCTTCGAGCGACAGGCGCATCGCGATGTCGAAGTTGTCGGCCGAGCGTGGGCCGAGGTAGTTAGTGTGCGGCTCGATCGCGGTCGCATACGCGTTCATGAACATCTGGAACACGTCCTCGTTGTTCAGCTTGCGGATGCGGTTGACGTAGTTGTCGTAGCGCTTATCGAGCGTTTCGCGGATCGATTTGTCGTCCTTGCCCGCCAGTTTGAGGCGCAGCCAGTCGTTCTTGACGCGCTTGCGCCACAGGTCGCGGATTTCGTCTTCGCTCTTGGCCCAGGCCGCCTTCTCGCGGTCGAGCTCCATGGTCTCTTCGGTGGTGAAATCGAAGTTGGTCTTGAGCAGGCCGCGCGCATAGGCCATGCGTTCGGCAAACCGTTTCTGGTACAGGTTGTAGATGGCGAACGGCGCGGTCAGGTCTTCGTTGTTGATGGCGTCGTCCATCTGGGTGCGCAGCGCGGCGAATTGATCCAGGTCGGCCTGCGCGAAGTACAGCTTCTCGCCGTCGAGCCCATCGAAGTAACTGTCGAAGATCTTGGCCGACATCGCGTCGTCCAGCGGCACCGGACTGTAGTGGTAGCGGCCCAGCACACGCGAGGCCCACAGCGCGGCCTGGGTCTGGGCGGCGATCGGCTTCATCTCGAGCGAAGCCGGGGTCGCGGCGGTTTTCTTGGTGGAGTCCGCGGCCTTGGCGGGCGCCGCGGGCGTTGCGATGGCAGCCGATTTCTCGGGCTGTGCGGTCACCACATGGGCGGACATGGCAAAAGCCATGGCGGCGATGAGCACGTGCTTCTTCATTCTGCGTTTCTCCGTACGGAATTCCTTGCGGATGCGACATGACCAAATATCGATAAGCCAGCCATACCGCGCTTTGCGGTCCATTCTACAGGATAGAACCACGTGCCAGAGGCGGCTTGTCCCGCTTGAAACGCCGGAATCGCCAGGAATTAAGTCTGACGTAAGCGATTTTTCGCCAAGTCTTTACGCCTTGATAAGCCCGAGGGCCACATCCTTGAAATACCAGCATGCCAGCACCAGCGCCAGCAGTGGCGCCCAGGGCCAGGACCGGGTCGCCAGCTTCCAGTCGACCGGCGATGGCCAGAAGGACAGGAACTGGGGCGCGAGGAAGAACATGATGGCCAGGTCGACCGGATCGAAGGCAAGTCCCTCACGCGTGCGCCACCACGCCACGCCGAGCGGCACCAGCAGCACCAGCAGCGGCGCCAGCGCAGCCGGGGCCGCGTTGTACCAGCGCAGGTTGGCGAAAGTAACCGAACCGAGTTCCCAGTTATGTCCACCCTTGGGCCGCTTGATGCGGCGCGGGAAGACGCTCATCCCGACCGGTTCGGCATTGGTCAGCAAGCCCACCGAAAAATGGGCGAGCTCATGGCACAGGGTGCCGGCGGCGGTGAAGACGAAGAAGGCGGGGTGGGCGCTAGAGGCGATCCACAGCAGCACGGCCAGCGCGGCCGAGGGAATCAGGTAGAGGAAGATGTCGAGCGCGGGTCCGGCCGCGGCGCAGGCGGCGGCCGGGAGCCAGGCGCCGCAAGCGAAGGACATGGCGGGCTCAGGCCGAATAGAAGCAGCGTCCGCAGGCCTGGCGGTAGCTTTCGTTGCCGCCGATGCTGACCTGTTCGCCTTCGCGGATACGGCGGCCCTGTTCGTCGACGCGGATATTCATGGTCGCCTTCTTGCCGCAGGTGCAGATATTCTTGATTTCCTCGATATCGTCGGCCAGCGCCAGCAGGTAGGCCGAGCCGGGGAACGGTTCGCCGCGGAAATCGCTGCGCAGTCCATAACAGATGACGGGCACGCCGCGCACCTGGGCCAGCTGGTGCAGCTGGCTGACCTGGGCGCTGGTAAGGAATTGGGATTCATCGACCAGCAGGCAAGCCACGCCGGACACTTGCTCGAGGAAATTGGTGTCGGTCTCGAACACCTCGGCATTGCGCTGGGCGCCCAGGCGCGAGGTGATCAGGCCGACGCCGTAGCGGTTGTCGATCGCCGCCGTATAGAGCTTGACCTGCTGGCCCTGCTCTTCGTAGTTATGGGCGACCTGCAACAGGGCGGTCGATTTGCCGGCGTTCATCGCCGAGTACCTGAAATAGAGTTTGGCCACTGCCCTGTCCTGCCTTGCTGTCCTTTGATGCGAAGCTGGGATTATAGCAAGCTGGAAACAGGCACCGCCAGCAGCCCGTTGCTTCAAGCCGTTCGGCGACAAGCTGCGCTACACCACCGTCGCTCCCGCGAAGGCGGGAGCCCAAGTGTGCACGCTCACCAGTTACAGCCAGCCCTGGCAACGGCGCTGAAGACTTGGACTCCCGCCTCCGCGGGAGCGACGTACGACGGAGCGTAGGGGATCAATCCGAAATCGGCTGCGCCGGATTGCCCGCGACCTGGGCGCCCGCTGCCACGTCATGGGTGACCACGCTGCCGGCGCCGACGATGGCATCGTCGCCGATCGTCACGCCCGGCAAGATGATGGCGCCGCCGCCGATCCAGACGTTGCGGCCGATGGTGACCGGCCGTCCGGATTCGAAGCCGGCGCGGCGCAGGGCCGGATCACGCGGGTGGTCGGCGGTATAGATGTGCACGCCCGGGCCGATGCGGCAATCGTCGCCAATGACGATCGGCGCGACGTCGAGGAACACACAATCGAAGTTGATGAAGACACGCGCGCCGAGCGTGATATGCCAGCCGTAGTCGCAGTGGAAAGGCGGACGCACGGTCGTGCCCTGCCCCGCGCGCGCGATCCTTTCGCCCAATAAGGACTGCCAACTGGCCGGATCGCCCAGCGCGCCGTTGTAGCGCGCCAGCCATGCAGCCGTCGCATTCTGCTCGGCACGCAGATCGGGATCGCTGGCGTGATACTGCATACCAGCCAACATTTTTTGTTTCTCGCTCAGTTCCACGCGGTCCCTTCTGTAGTGGGCTTACTGCCCCGGATGGTATTTGCGCTCCAGGTTGCGCTCGATGTCTTCCTTGTAGAACAGCACATCCTTGAACTCGCCGCGCGCATACATCGCCGCCTGGTCGTTGAAATGCGGCGAGCGCGGATCGCCGCTCTGGCCGCCGGCCAGGATGCTCTTGGCCTTGATGCGCGGGCCAAACTCCACCGCCGCGACGAAGCTGTTGCCGCGATCGCCATAGATACGTTTGGTGTTCTGCTTGGCCGACATGCCGAACGAGGCCAGCGAACCCCAGTTGGCCGAGGCGAAAGCGACCGGAATGCTGGGCTTGCTGTCGTCGTACTGCTGGTCGACGTCGCCGCTGATGCGCTGGAAACGGTTGATCTCGCCCCATGGCGTGCGCCAGTCGCCGAAGTCGGCCTGCAGCCTGTTCGAGGCGCGCACCAACGCATCGAGGCGGTCGGCCGGGCTCAAACGGCTAGCGATGTAGTCGACCGCCGGAATGTTCTCGGCGCGCGCACGCGCGCCATGCTCCGCCACCATCTCTTGCCCCCAATAGACCGCGAGCGAAGTCGGTACCGAATCGATCGCGTAACGCAGGTTCCAGTCACGCAGCACGGCGACCTGCTCGAGCAGCGCCGCCTTGCGCGCATCGCTGTCGTGCAGCGCTTCATAATCCGCCACCACGGCCGGCACCAATGGCTCGAACGCGGCAAGACGCGTATCGTAGGACGCCGCGATCAGGCCATCGATCGTGAGGCCCTTGGCGTCCTTGAACACACGATCGGCATTACGGCCGCGGGCGTTCTCGGGCAGCGACCACATATAGGCCGGGTAGCTGGCGCATTTCGGGCTGCTGCCGGCGCCGGCCGCATTACACGGCCAATTGTTGGTGTTGGAGATGTAGCCGCTGGCCGGGTTCAGCAGGGTGATCGTTTCCTTGATCTCGTGCAGACCCTGCCACTCGGTGGCCGGATTGCTGCCATCCACAGGGCGGGTCCAGTCGAAGCGGGGGTCGCGTTTTGGGATGAAATTGCCGTGGAAGTAGGCAATATTGCCCTGCGCGTCGGCGTACACCGTGTTATTCGAGGAATTGGTCCGCAGCTCCATCGCCTTATAGAAAGCGTTGTAGTCGCGCGCCTTGGTACGGGTATAGGACTGGGTCAGCGCATTGAGCGGGTCATCCATCAACTTGACCGACACCCATTTATTTCCCTCCTGGCGCACGACCGGGCCGTGGTGGGTGAAATAGGCGGTGACGGTGCGGCTGGCCATGCCGCCGTTCGGCGTTTTATAGGGCAGGTTGATCTGCGCGGTGCGCATCCGGCCTTCATGCTTGCCGTATTTATAGAAGAACTCACCATCGCGCTCGACCACGGTCTCGAGGTATTCGTCGATCACGTCGCCGCCGCCCGAGGTGTGCATCCAGCCCACCTTGTCGTTGAAGCCCTGGTAGATGAAGAACTGGCCCCAGGTCACCGCGCCGTAGGCATTCAGCCCCTCGTCGCTGACCATGTGCACCTCGGGACGGAAATAGAACGAGGTGTGCGGGTTGATCATCAGGAGTGCATGGCCGCTGGCCGAGCGCTTGGGGGCGATGGCGAAGCCGTTCGAGCCACGCGGCTCAGGATCGAAACCCTTGTCGACGCCGGCCTGGGCCAGCACCGGCCGCTTGCCATAGAAGCGTTCGAGTTCCTTGAGGTCGATCGACTCGATGTCGCCGCCGATGCTGCCTTCGCTGAACGTCAACGCCATCCACGGTTCGAAGCGCGTGATGAGCTTCGGCTTGACCTCGGGGTGGGTGTGCAGGTAATAGTTCAGGCCATCGGCGAAGGAGTTCATCAGGTTCTTCAGCCAGGCCGGGCTGGCGGCGTACTTGGCCTGCATCTCGGCCGGCTGGATGTACATCTTCATGCGAAGGTCGCGCCAGATTTCCTTCTCGCCCTCGACCTCGGCCAGGCGCCCCATCGCATTGATGTAGTTGAGTTCGATGCGATTGAAATCGTCCTCGGCCTGGGCGTACAGCATGCCGAACACGGTGTCGGCGTCGGTGCTGCCGTAGATGTGCGGAATGCCCCATTTGTCGCGCATGATCGTCACCCTGTGCGCGGTCGCTTTCCAGCGCGCGACGTCGGCGGCGCTGAAGGCCTGCGTTGCGGGCGCGGCACTGACCGGCGCTTTGGTCTGCGCAACGGCGAGTCCTGGGGCGGCCAGTCCGGCCAGGAGAGAGCCCAGCAGGAGCGGCGTGAACGAACGTGGCATGCGCATCTTTGGTCTTCCTTCAGGTCGTGTTATTCGTCGTCCAGGCCGGCATTGGCCAGGCGCTGCTTGAGCCTCTGGTTATCGGTGAGCAGCGTTGCCATGCGATCTTTCAGGCTGGCCACTTCCTTGCGCAGGGCCGCGAGCTCGTCTTCGGGATCGAGCTCGACCTTTTCCTTTTTCGGACGGGTGGCCATCTTCTGTTCACGCACCTGGCGCGCGGCCTGCTGCAACTCCTTGCGGCCACCGGCGACGGCAGCGATCTGCTGCTCTTCCGGCAACTGCGCCACGTTGGCGGCGGCATTGATCGAGATGGCGCCGGTACGGACCGCCTCGCGCAACTGCGGGGTAGCGGCCTTCTGGATGCGTTCGATCTGGCTGATGGTATTGCTCGAGACGCGGGCCGCGCGCGCGACGTCCTCGCGGGTATTCCATGGCGGCGAGGTCTCGTCGGCCGGGGCGTTCTTGTCGCCCTCTTCCTGTGGCGGCTGCTCGGCCATCCGCGCCGCGACGAGTTCCTTCTTGCGCAGGGCGAGCACGCCGCGCTGGAAGTCCGACACGCTGCGGCGCGCCAGGTGATTGTCGATCATCCACAGCATCACGTCTTCGAGCGAGGCGAAGTTATTGTTGTGAACGGTGCGGAAGGGGATGTTGTGCTTCGTGCAGATCTCGTAGCGGTTATGACCGTCGATCAGGGTGTCGCGCCAGAGCACCAGCGCGTCGCGGCAGCCCTCGGCCTGCAGGCTGCGCTCGAGCGCGGCGTATTCGATGTCGGTGAGCGGGTCGACGAAGGACCGCAGCTCGTCGTTGATCTTGATGTCCAATTGTTGTCCTTGCTTGGTCTTGCCAGTGGTAGCGTCAGCTTGGGTGACGCCGGTTGGCATGCTACACCATCCGGGCGGGGGTTCCAAAGATGCAAGAGACCGGTTGGGAGGGATGGGCGGGCGATCATGCCGCGTGGAGGGGCTTATCAGGAGGATAAAGTTGCCAAACCGCTCCGAATTGAGCACGCCTGTGCTAGAATCTTCGGCGTTGCCCGGATGGTGAAACTGGTAGACACCGCAGACTTAAAATCTGCTGCCAGCAATGGCGTGCCGGTTCGATTCCGGCTCCGGGCACCAAGGATATGTGCGGGTTTTCAGGTAAGTTCTCGCATCATTTTACCATTCCAGCTTTTCCGCAATTTAAGGGCTTTTCCGCAAAAGCCCAATTTCCCGCCTTTCCCTACCCTATCGGCTTAGGCAGTTGCCCTCTCGACGGCGCATATGTTTACGGACGTCCACGCGCTTCGCAGCAAGCCCACATCGATCAGAACTCTTGCTACTCGACCGAAATCCCGAGCGCCTTGGCAATCTTGCCGACGGTCTGGCGCCGTCCCAACTGCGATGGCCAGTGGCGAGCCTGTGTCGGCACCGGCACATGCAGGTGGTCGCCCGCTCAAATGCCAAGTGAGACAGCACAGCCTTAACTAAATTTCGCGTTGTCAAATTGCGTTGCACACTAATCCTTTTCAATACCCCAGAGCATCATGTTACTCTTCCAATAATTTTCTGGGATCTGCTATGAAAGACGACTGGTATAAAGTAATCGGCCTGATCATTGTCACGATTGTCGGTGGCTGTGGAATCGGTGCAGCTCTCCACCTTTTTGTAACTCTGCCCGTCGGCGCGAAGGGGCCAGAATGGCTAGCCGCGAGTGGCACCGTCGCTACACTTAGCGTCACCATCTGGCTCGCCACCACTGAAAGTCGCCGTCGCCGGAAAAACGAATCTCTGCTCGCTCAACTGCACGGCGCAGCAATCCTCAATCAAGTAGAGCGAGCCCATCAGGCGGTTTCGACATTAATGACCGGTATTACTTTTCAGAGCGTAGGTGTCACCGTGGATTCGAATTTTTTCGCCGGCCACGTTGAGAACTTTGAGAGCCTGGAGCTTTGGCAGATGAGTGATCTGATACCACTGGTTGCGCTGCCACACGAAACCGCTGCCAAGCTCGCACAGGCCAACGGTCATTTGAAGTCTCTTGTTCCGATTTTGAAGAGGGCTGCTGCTCAGTGGGATGCTCAAGTGACCAGCCGGTCTTCGATAAGTCAGCAAGTGCTCGGACGAGCGGCGGTTCTTCGTTTGCTGCTTCGAGATGCGGAAGATGTTTGTAGAACGCAGCAGGTGAAAGTGAAGCTTCATTCCCCACTCGATGGTCAGCGACAGGGTTAGGTTTGACATTCGGACCCGACTCCAGCCTTAGAACAATACCTCGCAGTTCTCGAAAATCTCATATCAAACACGCGGGCGGCGGCAAGTGGAGAAACCGTGTCCACATGTCAAACCTGGTACCACTTCGCGTAAGCCCCCAAACCTTACCAGACGCTATGCCCAAAAGGTCTTGCGACAGGGTCAGGTCTGGAATTCGGACGCGACCTCAGCCCTAGAACAGACCTCTATTGTTATCGAAAGTCATCTGGCAAGCGTCTTGGCGGCGGTAATTGAAGAGACCGTGTCCAAATGTCAGACCTGACACTGCCTTTGCCAAGATCTCTGCATAAACTGGGATGCTCGCGATGCACCCCGAAAAGGGACTTAGCTTCACCTCGTGCGCGCTATATGACTTGGGCGTACCACTCGCGGACGCGTTACGCATCCTTACAAGTCATGACCGATGTGATCCAGGACGTCTCGCGCACTCCGCCAATTGGAAGCTAACCCTGTCTAACTAGACTTCTGGCGGTCGCCTCCTAATGTGACTAAGCCTGCTCGAACGTCGCCAGCGTCGATGCTATGTCATACAGACGTCTTCTTCACAACCTCAACAGTCATCAACATCGACGGCGGGTCACTTCGCAGGGTCACACTTCGCAGGGTCAGGTCTGACATTCGGACACGACCTCAGCCTTGAACACTCAATTAATGCTCTTGAGAATCTTGCGACAAACGCGCGGCAGCCGATAATTGATGAGACCGTATCTAAAGGGTCACTTCGCAGGGTCAGGTCTGACATTCGGACACGACCTCAGCCTTGAACACTCAATTAATGCTCTTGAGAATCTTGCGACAAACGCGCGGCAGCCGATAATTGATGAGACCGTATCTAAATGCGCAGGCGACAGGGTCGGCGACAGGGTCAGGTCTGACATTCGGACACGACCTCAGCCTTGGACACTCAATTAACGCTTTCGAGTATCTTCCGACACATGCGCGGCAGCCGATAATTGATGAGACCGTGTCCAAATGTCAGACCTGACACCGTCTCTGGTATCTTCCGACACATGCGCGGCAGCCGATAATTGATGAGACCGTGTCCAAATGTCAGACCTGACACCGTCTCTGCGGGTGACACCGTCTCTGCGGGCTTTCAGGTAAGTACCCGCCTCGTTGCAACGCTTCCGCTTTTCCGCAAAATACGGGCTTTTCCGCAAAGGCCTGCTTTCCCGCCCTTTCCTACTCATCGGTTCAGATGCGCCTGAAACGGACCGGTAGCGCTCTGCGAACCTGATTTTCTCAGCGGAATTTGCATAAATTCCCACCGAGCATTGAGATCCGGATCGTTTCCGCGATTTTCTAATTGCAAGTTCGCATTCCCCATTTGTCGGTGCCGACAATATTTACATTTATTCATCCACAGCAAAATAAGTCGCTGATGTGTTTGACTTTAAACGGCTGGCATGGCGATTGCGCCACGACGGTTACAACCTTACCTGAGGACACGATGAATACTAAAATATTTTGCAAGGCCATTCCACGTCTCGTTGGCCAGACTTTCCTGTGAGCGTTAGCTGCACCGAGCCATGCCGAGTTAGTCGCAGTGGCGTCCGTGAGTGAAGGCACAGTAGCTTCGCAAGTCACTGATCCGGGACGAATCATTGGAAACACTGCTTTTGCTGCGGCTAGTACAGCAGCCGATACGCACGCGTCTGCGAGTGCTGCGTATGGCGTGGTAAAAATCAGAAGCAACGGCTCCACTATCTACGGAGGCTCAAACAGTTACATGCAGGCATTGCTCGCTGATACATTAAAGCTGGAAGCATGAAGAGCAGCGCATTCCGCATACTGGCGCAGCAGATCGATAGCCCAGGCCTGCCAGGGGTCACTGACGTAACCCCTAGAGCTCGATTGCAGGATCGCCCGACGGCTGGCCCCGATCGATTTTCAATCCAGCCGTCCACAGGATGCGCTCGAGCCGGGCACTTACCAAAAGGTGCGTACTTGACTAATTACTACCAGACTATATCCTCAGGTACACACTCCAAAATTGAGAATATATGAAAAATTTTCATCGTCGCTCGATCTTAACCGGCATTGCGACCGCCTCTGCAATACCCCTAGCGTGGCCGGCATACGCGAAAGCGCCTGCTCTAACGGCAAACGAAGCGGTCGTTAGAGAACTCTATCGGGTTGCCGAAGCCAAAAGCCTTGATGCAGACAAGTTCGTTTCTTTATTCAGGGACGACGGGTATTTTCTGGACGTGTCCTCAGGACAGAGATGGGCAGGGAAACAGGTCCGTGAGCCGGTTATCGGACTGATCAAAGCTTATCCCGACATGCACCGAGAATTGCTGAAGCTCTACTTCACCGCTGATAATGTGGTGGTGGTCGAACTTAAGTTGCAAGGTACTCATAGGGGTGATCTTCCGCTTCCCGATGGCGTCCTGAGCGCCACGAACAAGAAGTTTGACGTGTCGTGCTGCGATGTATGGCACCTCAAGGATGGCAAGGTAAAGTCGTTCCATTGTTATACCAACCTTGTCGCCGTATTGAAGGCTGACCGACCTCTCGCTGGCGCCTAAATCCCGAAACACGCGTGTCCACTGATGGTGTCCACCGCTGATGGTGTCAGGTCTGACACCGTTTCTGTGACACCTTTTCGCCTGACGCCCCTTCTGACACCGCTTCTGCTCGCGCAGGTGCGGGACCGGCGATCTCGCCCGCGTGACGCCGAGCGTCGGGTGTCGGGGCGCAGACAGTGCCGGTCATGTTTTAGGTGCCGGTATCGCGGCGGTCGTGCGCCGGCGGCAATGACATTGCCACCGCCGACTACCGAAAGGCCAGTCAATGATGACCTGTAGGAAAAGTCCCGCCTGCCTGACCGGTGAGCGCTGGTACTGTTAGTTGGTGAATAAGAGGTAAAGTCGAGCCAAGTATCAGGAAAATGGCGCCGACATGAGAGCAGCATTGGTGGTAGGTGACAGCCGTAAGCTGTGCAGAGATCTGAAGACGCATATGACGTCGCTCGGCTACATGACTGTCGCCACTGAAAAGCATGACGCCGCGTTGAGCGCGGTGGGGACGACACGGTTCGATGTGGTGTTGATCTGCAGTCCGACGCGCCCAGTGGAGCGGCGGTCATTTGCTGGTGAGCTGAAGAGCCGCTGCCATACCGCCGCTGTCATCCTGATTACAGCAAACGATGCAATGTACGCAGCCGCAAAAGGCTGCCGATTCGCTGGCGTCACCGCTGTGATCAAAGGTCCAGTCTCGCTGGTCGCGCTCTGGCGTGTGATCGAGTTCGGCCTGGAGGGCTTGGGTTGTCACAGAGGATGGGTCGACGAGACCGACGATCGACGGCACTCCCGCGCCCAGGCGGAACGGCTTTAGAAGTCCGGCTGCCGTCTGTTGAGTCCACGGTGCCAGCAACATTCTGTCGACGTCTCGACGCTTCGGCGCCTGAGACTGCTTGCCATCTGCGCTACGAGGTGTTCGATTGACACCTCTGACGACACGGCAGGATAGGCTCCCCCGAAGTAACTGCATAGCCATCTCTGGTAAAACAATAGATCACCAAATTGAACGGCGTGCGCAAGCAGATTCGTGTCACTTGCCGTTCCTTCGTTGTCACTCCTGGCTTCAGGCAACTTCAGCTGTCAAGGCCCTGCTTCCATGCGCAGCGCATTGCAGCACCGGTTTACAACGCGCGCTGACGAGGCTCGCCCAGCCATCGACAGACTTCGATCGTTCAAGACGCGAAACGGCTTATGCATTTAGCATGACTGGTACGGTTTTGAACCGCCATTAATATGCGTTGTGCTGACGTCATACCGTTCCGCTCTTAAAATAAGTTGTCGATATAGAACGAGGCGTTTATGGACAGCTTCGAATTAACCAGGTCGGTCAACCCTTGGGATGAAGGTGATTACCGCATCCATAGTAGCGTCGTGGAAGCCCCCGAGGGCGGATTCTGGCCCGCATACTCGATCGAGCGAATCCGCGGCATCCCCGATGCACCGAAACAGGCCGTTGCTCTCCACGAGGTCCGCGCGCAAAGCTTTACCTCCAGGAACCTTGCAGAAATGATGGCCGTATCTCACGGCGTGCAAAGGGTTCGTACACTGTACCGACTGGACTGCTGAAGACTTCGGCGATCACCCTAGCACATCGCCAAAGCGTATGGCTCGTTGCATCCGCGAGTATCAGGTCTGACACCAGTCCTGACACCGGTGCTGGCGCTTGCACTTGTCGCTGCGCGGCAAAGCTGATCTGGTCCTGCCCATTGAACTGATGGCAGGCGCCTGTGCCCGCCCTACTTCGGCCAGGCCAAAGCGTCAGCTCATGCGTAATGGGTATCGACACGCGCTACAGCACGTGCGGTGGTGTCCGGTGGTGTCAGGTGTCCGGTGGTGTCAAGGTGTCCGGTGGTGTCTGTCCGGTGGTGTCACTGTCCGGTGGTGTCACTCCGGTGGTGTCAGGTCTGACATTCGGACACGACCTCAGCAATTAATCCTCTCGAACTCTCGAGACAAGCGTGCGAAGCCGGCAATTGACGAGACCGTGTCCAAATGTCAGACCTGACACCGGTTGTGACACGTCTCTATGAAAGCCTGCTCGATCGCGCCCCCGATGCCGGCAGCCTCGATTACTGGATGCGACAGCTGGCTGGCGACGGCACACTCGACGGCGTGACCCAGACCATCCTCGAATCGGCCGAACTGGCCGGCAAGGTGCCAATGGCGGACGGGGCCTATGTCGCCTGGCTGTACGACCAGGTGCTGGGCCGCGCCGCCGATGCCGGTGGCCTGACTTACTGGACGGCCAGTCTCGCGAATGGAGACCTCAGCCGCGCCGACCTCGCGCTCGCGCTCGTCGACTCCGGCGAAAAGCTGCAGATCGTGGCGTCGCACGAGCTGGAAATCGGCGCCAGCGACATCGGGGTGCTCATTCGCATGTACGACGCACTGTACGACCGCCGGCCGGACCTGGATGGCCTGAATTACTGGATCGATCGCTCGGAGGCAGGCGCCTCGCTGGCCGACATCGCCGACAGCTTCATCGCTGCGGATGAAGCGACGGGCGGGCTGGACGACGCTGCCTTCGTCGCCCATCTGTACCGGACGGCGCTCGAGCGCGACGCGACTACGCTCGAACTATCGGAGTGGAATGCGCTGCTTGCCAATGGCCATGTCGATCGCGGCGATGTGCTGCTGGCCTTGGTCGAGTCGGCCGAGATGGTGGCGCTGGTCGGCGTGATGAGCACGACGTTCGAAGTCGCCTGAGTGCCGATAGGCCACGCCCCCCGTGGTCCGGCGCTAAATTCATCCATTTCGCAACAATTGAGCAAGCGGAAGCGAGAAACATAGAACGATACCTGTTCAATATCTTGTGCACTCACGAGTTCCATAATACGCTAACGAGGTTAACTTCTGGCGGGCATCATGGGACTGTTCTCGGCATCAAAATCTTTCTTTTCCGCCATCGCGGGCGCGCTGTCGACGACCCATTCCTGGCAGTACACCGCAGACCGAGACCAGCGCACCTGCACCTGCTGCGGCCGGCAAGAAGAAATGGTCCTCGACCTGGTCAGCACGAACTGGGAAGTGCTCGTCCCGGCGACCTGACCGCGCACGCCGCCAAGCCCGTCACCACTGATCCGCAACCGTCCGCCACGCCTGACCTTGTCGCGGCGCGCACCCCAGGCACCTCCAGCTAAAAAAAGGCCGCTGCCGCACGAAGCAGGCAACGGCCAAGTCCTCGGCAGGGCCGAGATGGAGACACAAGAGAACCGACCACATCGCCGGTAATGACTTAAGTATGCGGCCATGCCGGATAGTCACAAGGCCTAAAAGAGGTAATCGCTACCGCGTCCTTGCGTCAGAGCAGTCGTACGCATTCCTGACAATACTCCGCGGCACTCATTCCCCCTTCTTTCTCAGCTTTTTTGATTCACATCAACCACGTCCCTGACACGCATTCGATCCGGGAATAAAGTGGACTTCAAGTAATCCAAGCGTATAGGCCAGATACCGTCCAGGGTCCATCCCCTCGGCGAGACACCGGCACGCCTATCCGCCCGAGTCCGCTTTTACCGAAAAGAAAGGAACGAGCATGTACAAGACCATCGTGGTTCATGTCGACGGCAGTCCCGAGCAAGAGGCGCGCCTGCGCGCCGGCGCCCTGCTGGCCAATGCATTCGACGCCCACCTCGTCGGCAGCGCCGCCACCGGCATCTCCTGGTTCGACTATTCGCTGCTGGTCGGCTCGATGGGCGCGCCGATGATGCCCGAATCCGATTTCAGCGGGGTGCGCGACGCGGTCGAGGCGCGGCTCGAAGAATTCAGCACCGCCGTCCAGCGTCACGGCGTCAACAGTTTCGAAACGCGCATGCTTGAAGACGACGCCCGCTACGCCCTGCTGCTCGAATCGCGCTATGCCGACCTCGTGATCGTCAGCCGCGACGGCGAACCGATCGCCGTGCCGGGCATTCCGGCCCAGGCGCGCGGCTTGCCCGAATACGTCGCGCTGCACGGCGCGCGTCCCGTGCTGGTGGTGCCGCCCGGCTGGAAACAACGGGCCCTGCCGGGCACCGCCGTCGTCGGCTGGGACGGCAGCATGCAGGCGATTCGCGCGATCTCCGCCGCCCTGCCCCTGCTGCGGCAGGCGGATGCAGTCAAGCTCACGCTCATCAATCCCGGCGCCATGGCCGAGATGCATGGAGAAGAACCGGGCGCCGACATGGCGCTGCACCTGGCGCGCCACGGGGTCAAGGTCGACGTCGTCATCGAGACCACGCGCAGCAGCACCGGCGAGGCGCTGCTGAAGGTCGCGCGCGAGCACGATGCCGGCTTGCTGGTCACGGGCGCCTTCGGCCACAGCCGCTACCGCGAGTTCGTCCTCGGCGGCGTCACCCGCTCCCTGCTGGCGGGCAGCACGACGCCGCTCCTGATCGCGCACTGAGCGCAACTGCATGCCGCGAGCTTATGCCATGGCGCCCGATACTCGCCCGAATGCCCGCCCCGATGCCGCCGGCAGTACGCGCCGGCTCGAAGGCAGCGCCTGGCTCGGCGGCACCCACCGCCATGCGCGGGTCGCCGGCGGGCAAGTCCATGCCGACCTCGTGCTGTGGGCCTGGCTTGGGCGCCTCACCGGTAATCTGTCGCCGGCCGCGCTCGCCATGGCCTGGTTCGACTGGGCCAGTCACCTCATGATGTCGCCCGACAAGCAGCACGAACTGGCCACCGACGCCACCCTCGGCTGGCAGCGCTGGCTGCAATACCTGGTCACGCCGGCCGCCGATGGCGCCGACCTGGTGCGGCCGCTGGCCCAGGATAAACGTTTCGTCGATCCGGCCTGGAATACCTCGCCCTGGCACCAGCTCAGCCAGGGCTTCCTGCTGAGCCAGCAGTGGTGGCACCGCGCCACCTCCACCGTGCGCGGCGTCGCACCGCACCATGCCGACGTCGTCACCTTCGTCGCGCGCCAGATGCTCGACTGCGTGGCGCCGTCGAACTTCGTCACTACCAACCCCGTCGTGCAGCGCGCCGTGCTGGCCAGCGGCGGGATGAACCTGGCCAATGGCGCCGCGCGTGCCTGGCGCGATGTGCAAGGCCTGCTCGCAGGCAAGCCGCGCGTGGTCAGCTTCCGGCCTGGGCGCGAGGTGGCCGTCACACCGGGCAAGGTAGTAATGCAGAACCGGCTCATCGAACTGCTGCGCTACGACCCGGTCGGCTCCGCGGTGCACGAAGTGCCGCTGCTGATCGTGCCGGCCTGGATCATGAAGTTCTATATCCTCGACCTGTCGCCGCACAATTCCCTGGTGCGCTATCTGGTCGAGCGCGGCCATACCGTGTACATGGTGTCGTGGAAGAATCCGCAAGCCGAAGACCGCGACCTCACCATGGACGACTACCGCCAGCTGGGCATCACTGCCGCGCTCGACGCCATCGTGGCCCAGACTGGCGCCAGCAAAATCAATGCCGCCGGCTATTGCCTGGGCGGCACCCTGCTCGCGATCGCCGCCGCCGCGATGGCGCGCGACCACGACCGGCGCCTGGCCAGCATTTCGCTGCTGGCGGCCCAGGTCGACTTTACCGAGCCTGGCGAGCTGTCGCTGTTCATCGACGACAGCCAGGTCAGCTTCCTCGAAGCCGCCATGTGGCAGCAGGGCTATCTCGACACGCGCCAGATGGCCGGCGCCTTCCAGCTGCTGCGCTCCAACGACCTGATCTGGTCGCGGCGTCTGCGCCACTACCTGCTCGACCTGCCCGAGCAGGAGAGCGACCTGATGTCCTGGAATTCCGACGCCACCCGCATGCCATATCGCATGCATGCCGAATACCTGCACCGCCTGTTCCTGCGCAACAGCCTGGCCAGCTCACGCTACCTGGCCGGCGGGCATCCCGTCTCGCTGAGCGATATCGATGTGCCGATCTGCGCGGTCGGCACGCTCACCGACCACGTCGCGCCTTGGCGCTCGGTGTACAAGATCATCCCGCTCACCGACACCGAGATCACCTTCATCCTCACCAGCGGCGGCCACAATGCCGGCGTGGTGGCACCGCCTGGCAGTCCCAACCGCAGTTACCAGGTTGCCGTGCACCGCCATGACGACCCCTACATCGATCCCGACCGCTGGTTGGCGCGCGTGCCCCAACTCGAAGGCAGTTGGTGGCCCGCCTGGGATCAATGGCTCTTACGCCATGCCGGCAAGCATGTCGCGCCGCCGGCGCCGATCCCGGACACGGCGCCCGCACCGGGCGACTACGTCCTTCAGCAATAGGTAAGCCCTCTCCTTCTGCTCCATCGCGTCGGCCTGCGCCTCCGGCCGGCGCGCAGGCCATTCGTGCCGCCATCTCTACCGAAGTCTCATCCTGTCGGCTGATATTTACATCCCTCAAGAAACTTCAAGTTTCAAGGGAACGCGGCCTTCCCGGCAGCTGACTTAGAATCAATTCGACAACTCCGCAAGCCCTTCCACACCTGCCGGCGCCGCAGTATTGACGCCGAGAACAGACGTGGGCAACGCACTCTAGAGAAGGAAGCCACAAGCATGGACCAATTCAGCGACGTCAAGCTCACCCGGCGCGACCTGTTGATCGCCGGCGCCCTGTCGGTATCGACCGCGGCCGTCCCGGGCGCGCATGCCCAGCAGGCCGCACCCACGGCTGACGCGAGCACCACTCCCGAGCCGGTCACCACCGGCGTTACTTTCACCGTCAACGGCAAGCAGGTCACCTTGCAGCTGGACACCCGCACCAGCCTGCTCGACGCGCTGCGTGAGCACCTGCACTTGACCGGCTCCAAGAAAGGTTGCGACCAGGGCCAGTGCGGTGCCTGCACCGTCATCATGGACGGCCGCCGCATCAATTCCTGCCTGTCGCTGGCGGTCATGCACGAAGGCGCCAACATCACCACCATCGAAGGCCTCGGCACGCCGGAGAAGCTCCATCCGATGCAGGCCGCCTTCATCAAGCACGACGGCTACCAGTGCGGCTACTGTACCCCCGGTCAGATCTGTGCCAGCGTATCCGTGATCGAGGAAATCCGCCAAGGGATTCCGAGCCACGTGACCGCCGACCTGAACGTCAAACCCCTGCTGTCCGTGGAAGAGATCCGCGAACGCATGAGCGGCAATATCTGCCGCTGTGGCGCCTACTCGAACATCATCGACGCGATCACCGAAGTGGGAGGGGTCAAGGCATGAAGGCATTTACCTATCAGCGCGCCACTTCGCCGGCCCAGGCCGCCCAGCTCGTCGCCCGCACCCCGAATGCCCGCTTCATCGCCGGCGGCACCAATCTGCTCGACCTCATGAAACTCGAGATCGAGACCCCGACCACCCTGGTCGATGTCAACGGCCTGGGCTTCGACAAGATCGAGCCGACATCGGACGGCGGCCTGCGCGTGGGCGCCCTGGTGCGCAATACCGACCTGGCGGCCGACGCACGCGTACGCAAGGATTACGCCGTGCTGTCGCGCGCCCTGCTGGCGGGAGCTTCGACCCAGTTGCGCAACAAGGCGACCACCTCGGGCAACCTGCTGCAGCGCACCCGTTGCCCCTACTTCTACGACACGGCGCAGAAGTGCAACAAGCGCCAGCCGGGCAGCGGCTGTGCCGCCATTGGCGGCTTCACCCGCCACCACGCGGTGGTCGGCGCCAGCGAAGCCTGCATCGCCGTGCACCCGAGCGATATGGCGATCGCCATGCGCCTGCTCGACGCCGAGGTGGAGACCGTGAAGGCCGACGGCAGCATGCGCAGCATCCCGATCGCCGACTTCCACCGCCTGCCGGGCAATACCCCGCACATCGAAACCGTGCTCGAGCCGGGCGAATTGATCACTTCCGTCAAGCTGCCGAAGCCGCTGGGCGGCGTGCACGCCTACCGCAAGGTGCGCGACCGCGCATCCTACGCTTTCGCCCTGGTGTCGGTGGCTACCGTGATCCTGCCCGACGGCAGCGGCCGCGTGGCGGTCGGCGGCGTGGCCCACAAGCCATGGCGCGTCGAAGAGGCCGAACGGCAGATGGCGCAAGGCGCCAAGGCGGTGTCGGATCGCCTGATGGCCGGCGCCCGCACCACCGAGGACAACGCCTTCAAGGTGGCCCTGGTTCACCGCACCCTCGCCGAAGCGATCAACGCAGCGAAGAAAGGCTGACCCCATGAAATTCACCACTGCAGCCACTACCAATCCCATCGACCGCCAGCGCTACGTCGGCCAGCCGCTCGACCGCATCGATGGTCCGCTCAAGTGCACCGGCATGGCGCCCTACGCCTACGAGCACCACAAGGAAGTGCCGAACGCCGCCCACGGCTTCGTGGTCGGTTCCAGCATCGCCAAGGGCCGCATTGCCTCGGTCGAGATCGAGGCCGCGCGCCGCGCGCCCGGCGTGCTGGCCGTGGTCACGGCCGCCAATGCCGGCAAGCTGGGTAAAGGCGACATGAACGTCGCCCACCTGCTGGCCGGCCCCAAGATCGAGCACTACCACCAGGCCGTGGCCCTGGTGGTCGCCGAGACCTTCGAACAGGCGCGCGCCGCGTCCCACCTGGTGCGCGTGAAATACGTCGAAGAGAAAGGCAAGTTCGACCTGGCCGCCGAGAAGGACAAGGCGGTAAAGCCCACCTGGGAATCCGACCCGCCCGACTCCAAGGCCGGCAATTTCCAGCGCGGTTTCGATACCGCCCCGGTGAAACTCGACGCCACCTATACCACCCCGGACCAGTCGCACGCGATGATGGAGCCGCACGCTACCACCGCGGTCTGGGAAGGCGACAAGCTGACGGTATGGACCTCGAACCAGATGATCGCCTGGTGCGTCAACGACCTGTCCAAGACGCTGAACATCCCGAAGGACAAGGTGCGCGTGATCTCGCCCTATGTGGGCGGCGGCTTCGGCTCCAAGCTGTTCCTGCGCGCTGACGCCCTGCTGGCGTCCCTCGGCGCGCGCGCGGCCAAGCGCCCGGTCAAGGTGGCGCTGCACCGTCATCTGATCTTCAATAACACTACCCACCGCCCGGCGACCATCCAGCGCATCCGCATCGGCGCCGGCCGCGACGGCCGCATCACGGCCATCGGCCACGAGACCTGGAATGGCAACCTGCCCAAGGGCAGCTCGGAAGTCGCCACCCAGCAGACCCGCCTGCTGTACGCCGGCGCCGACCGCATGACCGCGACCCGCGTCGCCATGCTCGACCTGCCCGAAGGGAATGCGATGCGCGCGCCGGGCGAGGCGCCGGGCATGATGGCGCTTGAGGTGGCGATCGACGAGATGGCCGAAAAGCTGAACATCGACCCGGTGCAGTTCCGCATCCTGAACGACACCAAGGTCGATCCCGAAAAGCCGATCCGCAAATTCTCGGAGCGCCGCTTCATCGAGTGCATGCGCATGGGCGCCGAGAAGTTCGGCTGGAACAAGCGCAATCCCAAGCCGGGCCAGACCCGAGATGGCCGCTGGCTGATCGGCTACGGCGTGGCCTCGGCCTTCCGCAACAGCCCGGTGATGAAGTCGGCGGCGCGGGTGCGGCTCACCGGCGAGGGCAAGGTGATCGTCGAAACCGACATGACCGACATCGGCACCGGCAGCTACACCATCATCGGCCAGACCGCGGCCGAGATGCTGGGTGTGCCGCTGGAGCGGGTCGAGGTGCGCCTGGGCGACTCCAGCTTCCCGGCCTCCGCCGGCTCGGGTGGCCAGTGGGGCGCGAACAGCTCGACCTCGGGCGTGTACGCCGCCTGCGCCAAGCTGCGCGAACAGGTCGCCGCCAAGCTTGGCGTCAAGGAGAGCGAGGCTGAATTCGTGGACGGCACGGTCCGGGCGGGCGGGCGCAACCTGCCGCTGGCGCAAGCCGCCTCCGGCGGCGAGCTGGTGGCCGAGGACACGATCGAATTTACCGGTGGGCTGGACAAGAAGAACCAGCTGTCGACCTTCGGCGCCCACTTCGTCGAAGTCGCGGTCGACGCGGTCACCGGCGAAGTCCGGGTGCGGCGCATGCTGGCCGTGTGCGCGGCCGGCCGCATCCTCAATCCGAAGCAGGCGCGCAGCCAGGTGATCGGCGCGATGACGATGGGCGTGGGCGCGGCGCTGATGGAACACCTGGTGGTCGACAAGCGCCTCGGCTTCTTCGCCAACCACGATCTCGCCACCTACGAGGTGCCGGTGCACGCCGACATCCCGCACCAGGAAGTCGTCTTCCTGAAGGAAGAAGACGAGCTGTCCTCGCCGATGAAGGCCAAGGGCGTCGGTGAACTCGGTATCTGCGGTGTCGGCGCCGCGGTCGCGAATGCGATCTACAACGCCACCGGCGCGCGGGTGCGCGAATACCCGATCACGCTCGACAAGCTGATCGAGAAGATGCCGCTGTCGGCCTGATGCCGCATGCGGGACGGCGCCGCGGCGCCGTCCCGCTTCATTTCTTGATGCGAGCGCCGCGACCGCGGCGACTTGAGAGGTCACGCCCATGAAATTCAACACCCCCGCCACCACCAATCCGATCGACAGGCTGCGCCACGTCGGCCGCCCCTACGACCGCGTCGACGGCCCGCTCAAGTGCACCGGGCGCGCCACCTATGCCTATGAACACCACCGCGAAGTGCCGGGCGCAGCCCACGGCATCGTGGTCGGTTCCACCATCGCCAAGGGCATGGTCGCCGCCATCGACGTCGAGGCGGCGCAGCGGGCGCCGGGTGTGCTGGCGGTGGTCACCGCCGCGACCGCCGGCAAGCTGGGCAAGGGCGAGAAGAACACCGCGCGCCTGCTCGGCGGCCCGAAGATCGAACACTATCACCAGGCGCTGGCCCTGGTCGTGGCCGAGACCTTCGAGCAGGCCCGCGCCGCCGCCAGCCTGGTGCGCGTGCGCTACCGCGAAGAGAAAGGCAGTTTCGACCTGGCGAAGGTCAAGGACAGCGGCATCGCGCCCAAGCCCGAGCGCGACTATCCGCCCGACACCCGCGCCGGCGACTTCGAACGCCATTTCGAGCTGGCCCCGGTCAAGCTCGACGCGGTCTACACCACGCCCGACCAGTCGCACGCGATGATGGAGCCGCATGCCACCACCGCGCGCTGGGATGGCGGCAAGCTGACGATCTGGACCTCGAGCCAGATGATCGACTGGTGGCGCAGCGACCTGGCCAAGACCCTGCACATGCGCAAGCAGGACGTGCGCGTGGTCTCGCCGTATATCGGCGGCGGCTTCGGCGGCAAGCTGTTCCTGCGCGCCGATGCGCTGCTGGCGGCGCTCGGCGCGCGCGCCGCGGGACGCCCGGTCAAGGTGGCCCTGCAGCGCCACCTGGTCTACAACAACACCACCCACCGCCCCAAGACCATCCAGCGCCTGCGCATCGGCGCGGGCCGCGACGGCCGCATCGCCGCGATCGGCCACGAAACCTGGAACGGCAACCTGCCGGGCGGCCGGCCCGAGGTCGCGACCCAGCAGACCCGCCTGCTGTACGCCGGCCAGCACCGCATGACCACCACCCGCGTGGCCGTGCTCGATCTCCCCGAGAGCAACTCGATGCGCGCGCCGGGCGAAGCGCCGGGCCTGATGGCGCTCGAGATCGCGATGGACGAGCTGGCCGAGAAGCTGGGCATGGACCCAGTCCAGTTCCGCATCCTGAACGACACCCGGGTCGATCCCGAGAAGCCGATCCGGCCTTTCTCGGAACGGCGCTTCATCGAGTGCCTGCGCACCGGCGCCGAACGCCATGGCTGGAGCAAACGCAACCCGAAGCCGGCGCAGGTACGCGAAGGGCGCTGGCTGATCGGGCATGGCGTGGCGGCGGCTTTCAGGAACAGCCCCGTGATCACCTCGGCCGCACGCGTCAGGCTGCGCGGCGACGGCACCGTGGTCGTCGAGACCGACATGACCGATATCGGCACCGGCAGCTACACCATCATCGCCCAGACCGCGGCCGAGATGCTGGGCGTGCCGCTGGCGCACGTCGAGGTGAAGCTGGGCGACTCCGACTTTCCCGTCTCGGCCGGCTCGGGCGGCCAGTTCGGCGCCAACAGCGCCACTGCCGGCGTGTACGCGGCCTGCGTCAAGCTGCGCGAGCAGGCGGTCGCCAGGCTGGGACTGGCCGGCGAGGCGGAGTTCGTGGACGGCGCCGTGCGCGTGGCGGGCCGCAGCCTGCCGCTGGCGCAGGCGGCGCGGGACGGCGAACTGGTGGCCGAGGACGTGATCGAGTTCGGCGACCTGGCCAAGAAGAACCAGCTGTCGACCTTCGGCGCCCACTTCGTCGAAGTGGCGGTCGATGCCGTCACCGGCGAAACCCGGGTGCGGCGCATGCTGGCCGTGTGCGCGGCCGGCCGGATTCTCAATCCGAAGGCCGCGCGCAGCCAGGTGATCGGATCGATGACGATGGGCGTCGGCGGCGCGCTGATGGAGCACCTGGTGGTCGACCAGCGCATGGGCTTCTTCGCCAACCACGACATGGCCACCTACGAGGTGCCGGTGCATGCGGACATCCCGCACCAGGAAGTGATCTTCCTGGACGAAGAAGATGAATACTCGTCGCCGATGAAGGCCAAGGGCGTCGGTGAACTTGGCCTGTGCGGAGTCGCGGCGGCGGTCGCCAACGCGATCTACAACGCCACCGGCGTGCGCGTGCGCGAGTATCCGGTTACGCTCGACAAGCTGCTGGACAAGCTGCCGCCGGTTTGATTCTTCAGGCGGCGACGTCCACCGCGTCGCCGTCGGCGACCACGCGATTGCGTCCGCCGCGCTTGGCCGCGTACAAGGCCTTGTCGGCCGCCTCGATCAGCGCTTCCGGCGCGTTCAGACGTGCGCGGTCGAAGGCGGCGACGCCGATGCTGAGCGTGACCTGCGGATGGTGGGCGGCTGGCGCCTGCTGCAGGCCCAGGCCGGCGACGTGGGCACGGATGCGGTCGGCCAGCACGCGCGCCTGTTCCAACGTGGTGTCCGGCAGCACGGCCGCGAACTCTTCTCCGCCATAGCGCGCCGCCAGGTCGGCCGGCCGCTTGAGCATGCCGGCCAGCTCCTGGGCCACCATGGTCAGGCAGCTGTCGCCCTGCTGGTGGCCGAAGTGGTCGTTATAGGCCTTGAACGAATCGATATCGACCAGCAGCAGCGCCAGCGCGCCATCCGCGCGCTGCGCGCGGCGCAGTTCGCGCTCCAGCGCCACGTCGAAGTGGCGCCGGTTGGCAATGCCGGTCAGGCCGTCGATATAGGAACGTGCGCGCAGCGATTCGGCGTGTTCCAGCAGGCGCCGCTCGCGCACCGCGACGCTGCTCACGTCGCGGATCTCGACCAGGCAGAAGCGCCGGCCGTCCTCGTCGAAGGGCGTGACCGAGACCGCCTGGTCGATCAGGGCGCCGTCGAAACTGCCCGGCTCGCGCAGCGGGAATGGGGCGCGGCTGTGCGAGGGCGGCACGTGCTCGGTGGCGACGCCTTCGAGCAGCGCGGCGAAGATGGCCGCCTCGACGCGCGAGCCGCGCAGGTCGGGGAACACTTCGATCAGCGCATGGCCCTGCATGCGCGCCGCGCCGCGGCCGGAACGCGGCACCAGCCAGCCGTTCCAGAGAACGATGCATCCTTCGTGGTCGAGCACGATCACACCGCAATCGACGAGATTGAGTACCCGCGTCGGCAGGCTGCTGATGGATTCTGGCTTGGAGTTGGTCACGGATCGGCAAATGTTGAATTTAGGAAACAATTCAAATCATACCGGAAATTCCTGGACCAACGAAAGAAACGGGATTGCCGGCAGCCCCGCCGGCCAGCGTCAAGGCGGGCTTTGCAGCATATGCCAGGCCATCGCCACGCACACGATCGCCACGAAGAACAACAGGCCGAACACGAAGATGCGCATCGAATTGGCCAGGCCCGACACGGCGCGGTTGGCGCTGTCATTGAGCTTGCCGCGCCGGCGCGCCCCGTTCAGCAGCATCGAAATGAAGATGAACAGGGTCGCGCAGATCAGTACCAGTTTCATTTATGTCCGCACTGCCACCAGGATCAGGGCCACCACCGCCAGCAAGGCCGACAGGCCGGCGGTCACGCTGAGCCAGGTGATCTTCTGGCGCTGCACGTCCATCTTGGCGATCAGCTGGGCATTCTGGTCGGCCAGGTTGGCGATCAGTTCGGAGGCCGCGCGCATCTGGTTGCGCAAGTCGTTCAGCTCCGCGTCGTTCTGCTCGGAGCGCGCGACCAGGAGGCCGATGATGTCGTCCTCTTGCGCGGCCATCTCGGGGCTCAAGCCGGTCGCCGGGTCCACCGCCCCCGGTTTGCGATTGACCGTGTCCCACAGGCGGCGCGCGCCGGTCGCCACTTGGGGCGCGGCGCTGATCACATCGCTCCACGGAACGGTCTTCAATACGGTCCACCAGCCTGCTGCCATACCTGCTCCTTGTCAATCATATTAGCCCGGAGCATACCATTGCCGGACGATGCGGCCAAACGCCGCACGCCTCGCGCGCTGCCTCGGGCAGGCTTGCGCTAGTATCGGGCCATGTGTGGACGATTTGACCAGAGCCAGACGGCTCGCAACTACGCCAGCGCGATCGGCTGGCTCGACGCGGTGTACGACAGCGAAGCCGCGCCGGCCTATAACGTGCCGCCCGGCACCTACCGGCCGCTGCTGCACATCCAGGATGGCGAGCGGCGGGTAGACGACGTGTACTGGAGCTACCAGGCGCGCTGGGCCAAGGGCAAGGTGCCGGTGACGATCAATGCGCGCATGGACAAGCTCACCAACCGCTACTGGCGCGGCCTGCTCAAGTCGGGACGGGCTTTGGTGCCGGCCCAGGGCTGGTACGAATGGACTGGAGAAAAAGGACATAAGCAACCCTGGCACATCCACCGCCGCGACGGTGCGCCGCTGTTCATGCTGGCCCTGGCCAATTTCGGCGGCTTTACCGAGAGCCGCGCCGAAGCCGGCTTCGTGCTCGTGACCGACGATGCCACGGGCGGCATGCTCGACATCCACGACCGGCGGCCGGTCGTGCTGGATGCGGTCGATGCCGAGACCTGGCTCGATCCGGCGCTCTCGAGCGAGGAAGCGCTGGCATTCGCGCGTCGCGCCGCCCTGCCCTCGGACGCGTTCGAGTGGCACGCGGTCAGCACGCTCGTCAACCGGGCCGGGCTCGGCGGGCCCGAAGTCGTGCAGCCGATCGATACCGAAACCGAATAGAACAATGGCCCGGACGCTCTCACGCCCGGGCCATTTACATCGCGGTCATGCCGCCATCACAAGCCCATTAACGCTGGTATGCGCCCAGGTCGATGCTGCTGCCACGTGCCTTGCCGTCGATGTCATTCTTCGGCGCGTAGGTGGCGATGCCGCGGCCAACCGCCGGCGAGCTGGTCGATAGCTTGAAGTCTGGCGTTGCCGCCGTGCGCGAGTAGCCGGCGAACAGCGGTTCCGAGCTGATCGTTCCCGTATGGGTCAAGCCGTTACGCAGCTGGAAGTTATAGGTCGGGTTCTTGGTGACCAGATTGTTTTTGTAGGTATTGCCTTTACCGGTCTTGCCCTGCTCGGAGATACCGTACTTGTTGTCGTACACGATGTTGTTGTGCACGTGGACGTTGTTGGCGCCTGCACTCGTGAAGTAAAAGTCGCCGCCACCGACGATGATGCCGAACACCGACGAACTCACCGTGTTGTTGACGATCTGGAGATCGGTCGCATCGTGCCACAGGTGGATCGCTGCCGAACCGACACGGTAGACGATGTTGTTCTTGATCGTTCCCGAGGTGCTGTGATAAATGCCCTGGACATAGGTGCAGCCAGCCGGGCCGATATCGTGCACGACGTTGCCGATCACATCGCCCTTGACGCCCTTGTAGTAGCTGTCGACGCCGATCGCCGAGCCACCGGCGCTGTTGCACGGGATGGTGGTCGCCATGTGATGCACGCGGTTGCCCTCGATGACGTTGTACGAACCGCCAGTGTAGATGCCGAGCACCCATTTGGTGCCGGTGCCGATCTTGCTGCCGTCGACATCGAAGCCAATGATGCTGACGTAGTTGCCGCGGTTGTCCCAGGCGGTCTTGTTGGTCGACTTGGCAGGCGGCACGATCTTGGCGCCCCACTTGGTGGTCGACACCCAGTAGATGCGGTTGCTTGCGGTTCCGCTGGCGGTGGTCCTGATGCCGCCGGCATAGGTGCCAGGCGCCACGAACACGGTGGTGCCGGCCTTGGTCGCGACCTGGGCGGCGCGTGCCAGGGTCTTGAACGGCGCCGCCTTGGTGCCGGCGGCGCTGTCCGAACCGGTCGGCGAGACGTAGTAGTTATACGGCGTGGCTGGGATCGTGCTCGGGCCGGCCACAGGGCCTGGATTGCGCTTGGCGTATTCGGCGCTGCGCTTGATCTCCGCTTCGACGGTCGCCAGGCTCACACCACGGCTCACCGCCTGGGTCCAGTACTTCAGGCCGCCCGCATCCGGCTCACGGCCGAGCAGGGTCAGGTACAGCTGACGCACTTGTTCCTGGGCCGAGGCGGCGGCGGTGGCGGCCGGCGCCGCGCTTTGCGGAACGGCGGCGGCCTGGGCCGATGCGGTAGCAGCCAGCAGCAGGGTTGCTGCGGCGGCGGCACGGGTCATAGTGGTGCGGAGGTTCGAGGCAATCATGGTGCTGCTTTTCATCTAAGGTTTCCTTCTAGTCCGGAAAAAAGACCGGGCAATGGAGGGGCCGCGCACAGGGCGCGACTGTCCACGCGAGGCGTGGGCTTCTCCTGATGTGTCGGAGCGGACGGGGCGCATGCGCCCGTCCACGAGATCCGCCAGCTGGCGCTGGCGCGGGTGACGCCGGATGAAGCTGGCCGGGGCTGGCTTCGGTCCGGGTCGGTGCTGCCGGGGGTGCTGCCTGGGGTGCTGCTTGGTACTGCCTGGTGCTGCTTAGTGTTGATAAGCGCCCAGGTCGATGGCCGTGCCGCGCGCCTTGCCGTCGATGTCGGCCGCCGGTGCATAGGTGGCCAGGCCGCGGCCGATTGCCGGCGAGCTGGTCGACAGCTTGTAGTTCGGCAGTGCCGCGGTGCGCGAGTAGCCGGCGAACAGCGGTTCCGAGCTGATGGTGCCCGTATGGGTCAGGCCATTGCGCAGCTGGAAGTTATAGGTCGTGTTCTTGGTGACCAGGTTGTTTTTATAGGTATTGCCCTTGCCGGTCGTGCCCTGCTCCGAGATGCCGTACTTGTTGTCGTACACGATGTTGTTGTGCACGTGGACGTTGTTGGCGCCGGCTTTCGTGAAGTAGAAGTCGCCACCGCCCACGATGATGCCGAACACCGACGAGCTCACCGTGTTGTTGACGATCTGGACGTCGGTCGCGTCATGCCACAGGTGGATCGCTGCCGAGCCGACTCGGTAGACGACGTTGTTCTTGATGGTGCCCGAGGTGCTGTGATAGATGCCCTGGACGTAGGTGCAGCCGGCCGGGCCGATGTCGTTGACGACGTTGCCGATCACATCGCTCTTGACGCCCTTGTAGTAGCTGTCGACGCCGATCGCCGAGCCGCCCGCGCTATTGCACGGGATGGTGGTCGCCATGTGATGCACGTGGTTGCCTTCGATCACATTGTACGAACCGCCGGTGTAGATGCCGAGCACCCATTTGGTACCGGTGCCGATCTTGCTGCCGTCGACGTCGAAACCGATGATGCTGACGTAGTTGCCACGGTTGTCCCAGGCCGTCTTGTTGGTCGAGTTGGCAGGCGGTACGATTTTCGCGCCCCACTTCGTGGTCGACACCCAGTAGATGCGGCTGCTGGCGGTGCCGCTGGCGGTGGTCCTGATGCCGCCAGCATAAGTACCAGGCGCCACGAACACGGTCGTGCCGGCCTTGGTCGCGGCCTTGGCGGCGCGCGCCAGGGTCTTGAACGGTGCGGCCTTGGTGCCGGCAGCGGTGTCCGAGCCGGTTGGCGAGACGTAGAAATTGTTTGGGGTGGTCGGGATGGCGGCAGCGTTGGCCGAGAAGGCAACGGCCAGCAAGGCGACGGCGGCAGCGGCGCGGGTAGCGTTGGTACGGATCGAAGCGAAGGTAGCGAAAGTTTGCATGAATGTGTCTTACCCTAATTAATCAATGTAACCCTTTGAGCGCAGGAAACTTCCTAAGTTCAACTTTTTTTAGGAAATCTTTTTTAGCGGTATTAGATTTCTAAGAGCAATTTCTCTATGGAAATCAAACGCGTGCTATAAGCGGCCTAAGTGAGCCGCGCCAAGGGACGGTCTTGCTGAGTTGTTTGGAAGCGGACCCGCGCTCGGTGGGCGGTGTTCGCAAGATGCGCATGCAGGGGCATGCGCAGGGAGTCGAGCTGCTCGAATCCTCGTGCTTAGTGCTGGTAAGCGCCGAGGTCAATGGCGCTGCCGCGGGCCTTGCCGTCGATGTCGGCAGCCGGCGCATAGGTGGCCAGACCGCGACCGATTGCCGGCGAGCTGGGCGACAACTTGTAGTCCGGCAGCGCCGCAGTGCGCGAGTAGCCGGCGAACAGCGGCTCCGAGCTGATGGTCCCGCTATCCTTCAGGCCATTGCGCAGCTGGAAGTTATGAGTCGTGTTCTTGGTGACCAAGTTGTTCTTATAGGTATTGCCCTTGCCGGTCGTGCCCTGCTCCGAGATACCGTACTTGTTGTCGTACACGATGTTGTTGTGCACGTGGACATTGTTGGCGCCGGCTTTCGTGAAGTAGAAGTCGCCACCGCCCACGATGATGCCGAACACCGACGAGCTCACCGTGTTGTTGACGATCTGGACGTCGGTCGCGTCATGCCACAGGTGGATCGCTGCCGAGCCGACGCGGTAGACGACGTTGTTCTTGATGGTGCCCGAGGTGCTGTGATAGATGCCTTGCACATAGGTGCAGCCGGCCGGGCCGATGTCGTTGACGACGTTGCCGATCACGTCGCCCTTGACGCCCTTGTAATAGCTGTCGACACCGATCGCCGAACCGCCCGCGCTATTGCACGGAATGGTGGTCGCCATATGGTGCACGTGGTTACCTTCGATCACATTGTACGAACCGCCGGTATAGATGCCGTGGACCCATTTGGTGCCGCTGCCCAGCTTGCTGCCGTCGATGTCGAAGCCGATGATGCTGACGTAGTTGCCGCGGTTGTCCCAGGCGCTGTTATTGGTCGAGCTTGCAGGCGGCACGATCTTCGCACCCCACTTCGTCGTCGACACCCAGTAGATGCGGCTGCTTGCGGTGCCATTGGCCGTGGTCTTGAAACCACCGGCATAGGTGCCCGGCGCCACGAACACGGTCGTGCCAGCCCTGGTCGCGGCCTTGGCGGCGCGCGCCAGGGTCTGGAACGGCGCGGCCTTGGTGCCGGCAGCGGTGTCGGAACCGGTCGGCGAGACGTAGAAATTGTTTGGGGTGGTGGGGATGGCGGCAGCGTTGGCCGACATGGCGGCGACCAGCAAAGCGACGGCGGTAGCGGCGCGGGTAACGTTGGTACGGATCGAAGCGAAGGTAGCGAAGGTCTGCATAAATGTGTCTTACCCTAATTAAACAATGTAACTCTTTGAGCGCAGGAAACTTCCTAAGTTCAACTTTTTTTAGGAAATATTTTTCTGCAGGAACTAATTTTGTTAGGGTAATGCGTTTATAGAAACGGAATACTCAGCAGTTTCCTACCGAACACAGCAGACGCTGGAGCGGGCTATCGGATGAGGAAGCTTCCTACGCTGCTGGTAGCTGCATGGCCTGCTGGCCGTCGACGCTGGCTGCTGCCGGCGTGGCCTGGGGCGAGGCGTCGGATGAGGACGCGGCGTCCTGATAGCCGTTGAGATTGAAATCGTTCGATGTCGGGGCGCTGCCGTCGGCGGTCTGGGTGGCCGGCGCGGCAGTAGCGACGCCGTTATCTATCGGCGCCGGCGCCGGGTCCGGCATGGCCGTTTCCTGCGCGACGGTCTCCGGCGCGGCGGGGCCGGCGTCGACGGTGCCCGTGGCCATGGCGTTCGTTGCCTCCGGGGTCGCGCTAGCCACCGTGTCAGCCAGCAACTGCTGGTTGGCGGACTCGTCGGCCATACCGCCGCAGGCGGTGAGCAGGACGGCGACGCTGCAGCACAGCGCGGCCTTGATGCGGAATGACGAAGCGAAGGTCACAGGTTTTTTCATCGGAGAGTTCCTTACCTCAATTAAAGAATGTACTCCTTTGAGTGACGTCTATTTCCTTAGTTCATTTATTCCAAGAAATTTTTCCATGTAATATCAAATCCCCACGAGATCGGTCCCCTTAGAAATTAGACGCGACCATGATCTAGATCGAACCCAACACGAAACCAAAAGTCGCGCTCAGCAGTCTTATCCCACTGCTACTTAACGCGAGGAGATTTCAATGGGCGAATACATGCAAATCCGGGGCATGCTGCAAGATGGCGAAGAATATGCCGGTCTGATCTTGGGCAAGGATGAACCCGACTACCACCTGGTCCTGCTGCCAGGCGACTCCTCCGACGTCAGCTGGCCCACCGCCGTGACCTGGGCCAACGGTCATGGGGGCGCGCTGCCGACGCGGCGTGAACTGGCGCTGCTGTTCGCGAACCTGCGCGAATCGTTCGAGCGCAACTGGTACTGGTCGAGCGAGCCGCACGCAACCCGCGCGCAGCTGGTCTGGGGCCAGAATTTCGCAAGTGGCATCCAGACCATCTATGGCCGACCCTACCGCGGCCATGCGCGCGCGATACGGCGCATCAGCACAGCGGCCTGAGGCGCCAGCGCGGGCCGGCCGGGATCAGGGCTTCGGCACGCTGGAGCGGCCGATGTCCTGCTCCATATTGGCCAGGTACCAGGCGGTCGCGGTCATCAGCGCCACATGGCGGCGCAGGATGTCCGGATCGACCTTGTCCAGCGTGTCGGCAGGCGTGTGGTGGTAGTCGAAATAACTCGAGGTGTCGACGACCGGCGCGAAGCTCGGCACGCCTGCGCGTTCCAAACCGGCCAGATCGCCGGTGGCCAGCACGTCCTGGCGCTGGAACACGTTGGCGCCGATCGGCTGCAGTGCCGCTTGCAGCGGCGCGAACAGCTTGACCGACTGCGGCATCACGCTGGCGCGCAGGCCGAAGGGACGGCCGACGCCGTTGTCGCTTTCGATCGCGCCGAAGTGCTTGCCCGCGTTCGCCTGTTCGGCGGCCAGGTAGGCGGCCGCACCGCGCTGGCCGTTCTCTTCGTTCATCCAGGCGACGAAGCGGATGGTGCGGCGTGGGCGGTAGTCGAGCTTCTTGAGCACCTCGAACACGGCCATCGCGCTGGCGACGGCTGCGGCATCGTCGTGCGCGCCCGGCGACAGGTCCCAGGAATCGAGGTGGCCAGAGACGATCACGATTTCGTCCGGTTTCTCGGTGCCAGGCAAATCGGCGATCACGTTGAAGCTGTCGGCGTCCGGCAGGTTCTGCGGGGTCAGCACCAGCTTCATGCTCAGCGGGCCGCGCTTGGCCAGGCGCGCCATCAGCATCGAATCCTCCGCCGTCACGGCGGCGGCCGGGATGCGTGCATTCTCGAGCAGGCCCGACGAACCGGTATGCGGCAGGCGATAGGCGGCGCCGCCGACCGAACGCACCAGTGCGCCGACAGCGCCGAGCTCGGCCGCCATGCGCGGGCCGTTGCGGCGGTAGGCCGAACCTTGTCCATAGGCGTGGCCGGCCAGGCCGCGGTCGGCCATGTGCTGGTCGAACGCCACATCGAACAGGACGATCTTGCCCTTCACTTCTGCCGCGCGGGTCTTGAGTTCTTCGAAACTCTTGAGCACCAGCACCGGCGCCACCAGGCCCTCGGCCGGGGTCGCGCCCGAGCCGCCCAGTGCAGTCAGCACGAGACGCTGGGTCACGCCCTGCGGACGGCCCGTGTACTCGACCAGCTCGCCGGTTTCGATGCCACGCACCCAGTGCGGCACTTTTACGGGTTGCAAGGTCACCTTGGCGCCGAGCTTGCGCATCGCTTCCGCCACCTGGGTCACCGCCGCCGCCGCGCCGGGCGAACCGGACAGGCGCGGACCGATCAGGTCGGTCATGTCTTCGGTGCGCTGCCAGGCGTAGTCGCTGCTCATGGCCGTGTCGCGGATCTTGGCGAGGGCGGCGGGATCGTTGCCGGGGCCGGCGGCCAGGGCCGGGACGCTCAACAGCGCGGCGGCGATGACGCCCATGACGGGAAGGTGGTGAAGACGGAAGCTGCGTTTCATGCGGGAAACCCTTGCTAGTTCGAAAGGATTCAAACGATAGCGCATTCGGCAACTTTTCGCTGCTACTTTCTTGCCGTACGTACAGACAGAAAACGGCGTACGGGCGCCCTGCTCAGGCCGGCACCAGCCGTACCAGGGTGATCTCCGACGGCGCGCCGAAGCGCTTCGGCGGTCCCCAGTAGCCAGTGCCGCGGCTGGTATACACCCACATATCACGCACGCGATTGAGCCCGGCGACGAACGGCTGCTGCAGCGGCACGAACAGATTCCACGGGAAGAACTGGCCACCGTGCGTATGGCCGGACAACTGCAGGTCGAAGCCGGCCTTGGCCGCCTCCGGCGCGCTGCGTCGCTGGTGCGCCAGCAGCACCTTCACCCCGACATCGCGCGGCGCGCCACGGACGGCGCGCTGCGGGTCGCTCTTGTGCTCCGGGTGGAAATGGTGGGCCGTATAGTCGGCCACGCCGGCGATCACGAGAGAGGCGGCGCCACGCCGGCGCACCACGTGTTCGTTCATGAGCACCGTCAGGCCCAGGCGCCGCACCTCGGCGATCCACTCCAGGGCGCCGGAATAGTATTCGTGGTTGCCGGTGACGAAGAACACGCCGTCGCTCGCCTTTAGTCGCGCCAGCGGCTCAGTATGCATGGCAAGCCGCTGCACACTGCCATCGACCAGGTCGCCCGTGACGGCGATGGCGTCGGCGCCCAGCTTGTTGACCTTGTTGACGATGGCGTTCAGGTAGGCGCGCTTGATCGTGGGGCCGACGTGGATGTCCGAGATCTGGGCGATGGCGTAGCCGTGCAGTTCGGCCGGCAAATCCCGGATCGGCACGTCGACTTTCACCACCCGCGCAACCCTCCGCGCGTTGACGTAGCCGATCACGGTCACGGCCAGCGCCACCAGCGGCACGGCCAGCGCGCTGGCATAGGCGATCGCCGGCGTCAGCGCGCCGAAGGGCAACAGCACCAGCAGGATCGCATCGCGCAGCAAGGTGGTGACCAGCAGCGACGAGAACAGGCCCATCGACAGCAGGCCCAGCCAGGCGAGCAGGTCCGACCAGCGCCGACGGCGCAGCGAGGACGACATCAGCCCGACCGGCACCAGCGCGCCGAGCAGGCCCAGCAGGAGGACACCGGCGGCAGTGCCGGCCAGGCCAAGCCCGAGGTCGGGCAGCAGGCGCATGCCGATATAGACCAGCAGCAATACCAGCAGGGAGAGGACGACGACGAAACTACGGCTCGGGCGCATGGCAGTGATCGGATGACGGTGGTCCTGCCTAGATGGGGCGCCCGCTGCTGCTTGCAAGACAGAATGTTACCAACCGGGATGCAGTTGTAAAAAACTGTATTAACGAATGGCACGATTCGGGCCCGGGAATATAGTACGTCCATACCCGGTGTCGCAGTCATCATTCCGATCTCCGCCAGGGTAAAAGGAAAGACCATGTTGAAATCGACAACCCTTGGTGCTGTGCTGCTGGCCGCTGTCGCGGTATCGCCGGCGGCAATGGCCGGTGATCGTGGTACGAACACGGCCGTTGGCGCGGTGCTTGGCGCCGTCGTCGGCCACACGGTCGGCGGCACTGGCGGCGCCGTTGCCGGCGGCGTGATCGGCGCGGCGGTGGGCAACTCCATCAATACCCGCGACGACCGCCGTCATTACGGCCACCACAATGGCTACAACAACGGCTACAACAACGGCTACTACCAGTCGCAACCGGTGTACGTGCAGCAGCGCCCCGTGTATGTGCAACCGCGTCCGGTCTACGTGCAGCAACGCCCGGTCTACGTGGAATCGCGTCCGGTCTATGTCCAGCCCCGTCCGGTGTACGTGCAACCGCGCCCGGTCTACGTCGAGAACCGCGGCCGCGGCTGGGATCGTCATGACCGGCACGACCGGCATGACCGCTGGGATCGCGACGACCGCCGCGGTCACCACCACGGCCACGGCCGCTGATCCACGCCGATCCAATGAGCCGCGCACCGCGCGGCTTTTTCTTTTCCCCTCCCCTCCGCTAGTCTCCCGCATCGGCGCCATGCGCCAGGTTCGGGGGACACCATGTACGAAGCAGGCACCGTCATCTCGCTGGCCGGCGGCCAGTACCGCTTGCGCGAGGCGCTGGCCGGTTCGGCCTACGGCGTCGTGTGGCGCGCCGACAGCCTGCACGCCAACGGCTGCGTCGCCCTCAAGCTGGTCAACCTGGAACAGATGGAACGTGCCCCGTCCGGCCTGCGCGCACGCTGGCTGGCCAGCGCCAGCACCGAAATCGCCTTCCTGCGCGGCCTGGCGCCGTGGGATGGCCGCCACATCGTGCGCCTGCTCGACAGCGGAGAACACGCAGGCATGCCGGCAATGGCGCTCGAACTGCTCGACGGCGACCTGGCCGGCCACCTGACCCGCGAAATGGCGCTGGGCCGCACGACCGCCCCTGCCCGTGCCCTGGCCTGGATCGGCCAGGTCAACCAGGCGCTGGCCAAGGTGCACGCCAGCGGCTGGCGCTACCTCGACCTCAAACCGGGTAACCTGCTCCTCGACGCGGCGAACGACAGCGTCAAGCTGGCCGATTTCGGCACCAACCGCAGCCTCGACGACCTGCGCGCCCACACCTACGCCGGCACCGCCAACTGGCAAGCCCCGGAACAGTTCTTCCCGGATGCCGACGGTTACGCCACCGAGGCACGTACCGACTACTTCGCCCTCGGCGCCCTGTTCTACTACCTGGTCTGCGGCCGCCTGCTGCGCTACAGCAGCGCCTGCGGCCAGGCCTGGCAGGCGCACGGCCGCGACGCGGCGGCCAGCCTGCTGGCCGAGCGCCAGGCCAGGCCAGCCGTTCTGCAAGCGGACGAAGCGGCGCTGTTCGCCAGCCGCCTGGGCCCCGCCGCCGCCCCTGGCCTCGCGCTGTTGCGCGCGCTGGTGGCCGAGCGGCCCGCCGACCGTCCGCGCCACGCGCTGGACATCAGCCGCGGCCTGGCGGACACTGTCTCCGCCCTGGGTGCCGAGCCGCTGCGGAGCGCCGCATGAAGCGCCCTTTCATCGGCGCCGGTCTGGCCTGGGCCCTGCTCGCGCTGCTGTGCGCCGTGCAGCTGCTGGCCCTGGTCAAGACGCCGGCCGCCTGGACCCCGTCCGAGATCGCCGTGACCCTCGCCCCCGGCGAATCGGTCATGCTGGGCCGCCAGGAACTGGGCGCGCCGCGCGCCGCCCCGCGCCAGCTGGTGCTGCGCCGCGACCGTGACGGCGATTGGCTGCTGCGCAACGCCGAACCGCTGCAGCCTGTCGTGCTGCGTCGTGGCGACGCCCGCCAGCGCAGCAGTGACCTCCCGCTCGCGGCTGGCCAGCGCATCCAGGCCGGCGCGCTGCAATTGGCGGTGGTCGCGGCCGAGGCTGGACGCGTCATACTGCGCGACGGCGAACAGACCTGGGACTACGACGGCGCCACCGTGCTACGCGACGGCCAGCCGCAACCTGCCTGCCCCGACACCGGCCTGTCGGCGCGCGCGGTGGCGGCCTGGAACCGCTGGTTGCCGCAAAGAGCGAGCCTGGCCCGTCCCCTGAGCCTCGGCGGCCTGCTCTACTGCGGCAACCGCATCGCCGCCGCTGCGATCGAACCCGGCGACGCCCTGTTGCTGCGCCAGGACGACGGCCGCATCGCCCTGTCGGCGCGCGGCGCCCAGCCGGTGCTGGTCTCGAGCGGCGCCGGCTGGATCGACGCCGCCCAGCGCGAGCTGCCGCTGGCCGACGTGGATGCCTTCGCCGTCGGCCGCACCCTGTTCACCCTCGCGCGGGATGGCGCCACATTGCGCCTGTCGCCGTCGCGCCAGGTTGCGTTGTCGGCAGCGCCTGCGAACCAGTTACCGGCCGCGGTGAGCTGGCGCTGGGAGCAACGCGACCATCTGGCCCTGCCCGCGCCGCCGCCGCTGGCCTGGGCCGCCGCCTGCCTCGTCCTGCTGATGGGGCTTGCCTGCATCGCGCCCTTGCTGCGCGAGCGTGCGGTGCGTTCCGATCTTGTGCGCCCGTTCGCAGCAGCGCTGCTGGCCTCCGGCGCCATGCTGCTCCTGGTCACCCAGCGCACCGTCGGCGCCCCCGGCGCCGTCATCTCCCTGCTGCTGGCCTGGACCACGCTCTGGCTCACCCTGCTGTATCCGCGCCGCGCCTCGCTGCTAGCCTCCAGCGCTGTGCTGCTGCTCGGCGCCGGGCTGCTGGTGCAGCTCGAGATGGGCCTGGGGGCGAGCGACACGGCCTGGCTGCGCCACTTCCAGAACACGACCGCGCTGCTGGGCCTCGGACTACCGGGCGCCCTGCTGCTCCTGTCCTGCTTCGCCCGCGGCGCCGTGTCGCGCCCGGTCACCGAGCGCGTGTTGCTGGTATTCGCAGCGCTCGCACTGGGCGGCCTGCTGCTGCAAGTGTGCTTCGGCGGCGAGACCGGCGTGTTCGACATCCAGCCCTTCGAATTCGCCAAGTTCGCCCTGGCCGCGCTGAGCGCGCACTGCCTGGCGCTGGCCGCCGGCGGTGCGGCCCATGGCCGCCGTGACTGGCGCTTCTGGCTGCGCATGGCGGCCCCGGTGCTGCTGTTCATATTCCTGCTCGCGGCGGCCCTGGTGCGGGTCGACGATTATTCCCCGCTGGTGCTGCTGCTGGTATGGAGCGGCACCATGCTGCTGGCCTGGTGCGCCAGCCATGGACGGCGCGCGGCGCTGGCCTCGGTGCTGGTGGCCGCGGGCCTGCTGGCGGCGGGCGGCGTGACGATGCGCGCCGGCGGCGACCTGCTGGGCGCCTTCGGCTTCTATCCCGAACGCTTCCAGGTCTGGAGCGAACCGACGATCCACCCGCACACCGGCCAGCAGATGCTGCAAGGCAGCCGCGCCATCGTCCAGGGCGGCTGGCTGGGCGCGGACAATCTGCTCGGTATGGCGGCGCTGGGCGGCGCGGCCGGCGAGGCGCTGGCCATCCCCGCCATCCAGGACGACTTCGCGCCCTCCTTCCTGCTGCACCGCCATGGGCTGGCGGCGGGTCTGGCCTTGTGGACCTTGCAGGCGCTGTTCCTGGCGGCGCTGCTGCGCGCCGCTGCCGGCGCCTGGCGTGGCTCGAATGCGGCCAAGGACTTCCGGCGCGCCTGGATTGGCCGCTTCCAATGCTTCGCCCTGTGCGGCGGCGCGGCCTTCATCGCCGGCCACCTGCTGCTGTCCTGGGGCACCAACCTCGCCATGTTCCCGATCATGGGCCAGCCCATGAGCTTCCTGTCCGCGGGCGGCTCGCACCTGCTGTTTTTCATCTGCCCCCTGCTAGCGTTCGGCATGGCGAGCACCCAATTCAACGAGGAGAGTCAATCATGCCGGTCTATGTCCAACACGAAGTCCTAGGCAAGGTCCAGGATGTGTTCAACGCCGACGCCCTGTGGCAGGCGCCTGGCCTTGCGCTGTTCTCGCGCCGTCCGCTGCTGCGCGACCTGCTCGAGCGCTCCCCGCGCGAGCAGCGCGGCCGCGCGGCCACCCGCTGCTTTTCGCACGTGACCCTGGTGCTGCCGCAGGACGAGGTCGACGACGACCGCCACCTGACCCGCGGCGCGCGCGTACGCGACCTGGCGCAATCGCTGGCCGCCCTGCACCAGAAGGATTTCGGCGACCTGCTCGGCGGCGACGAAGTGCGCTACCACGTGCTGGGCAGCGACGACCTCGATCCGGGCGAAGTGCAGGTGAAGTTCGGCCACGCCGTCTACCTGCCGGCGCCGGGCGAACAAGTCCAGTACACGGTGACCGCCTCGCGCGACAGCGCCATCTGGCAGCCGGTCTGCGCGATCTATCCGAACCAGCGCCTGACCCTGGTCGGCCTGGACGGCGCCAACGCCACCTTCGCGGTGCCCGGCTGGCCGTTCGGCCCGGAAGGCGGCCTGCTGCTGGTGAACGACGGCCCTGGCGCCCCGCTCGAACTGCAGGTGCGTCCGAAGGACAGTTTCGAATGCCGCTTCGACGCCGCCAACGGCTACTACGTCCTGCGCAGCAAGGGCGCCAGCGCCCACCGCCTGCTTTTGAAAATCAGCCGTGTTGGCAACAGTACCGCCGCCCGCCCGCAGCCTGCGCCTGCCTCCAGCGCCGCACCAGTCACGCCAAGCGCGCAGCCGCAGCGCAGCCCGGCGGTGTGGAAGTCGCGCACCGCCACGCCGCCGGCCGCCGACATGACGGCGATGCCGCTGGCCGCTTCAAGCCCGGCAACCCGGCCTGCGCCCGCGACGGAACTCGATGCCACCTACGCCCCGGTGGCGCGCCACCGCATCACGCTGGCCGCGCTGGCCCTGCCGCGCCTGAGCCGCTACCGCGAGACCGGCGCCCAGGAACTCGAGGTCGGCCTGAATGCCCAATTGCTGCCCAGCGCGCCGGGCAAGGACAGCGTCATCCGCTTCGCGGTCGACGACGCCGACGAGCTGCACGCGATCACCCCGGCCGGCCGCCAGCGCATCGCCGTGCCGTCGCAGTTCGCGCCGCTCGACAACGCCAGCATCCGCCTGCTGGCGGTCCAGCAGCAGCTGGCAGAGCGCTATAGCGCGCTGCTGGTGCTGCCGGAAGGTCCGTCGCAGCCGGCCGCATCGGGCACGCGCCTGACCTTCGGACGCGGCATGCCGTCGCTGGGCGCGTTGCGGGTACTCGATACGCCGCAGTTCGTGCGCCAGGGCGACGGCGCTCCGGCCGCCAGCGCCGACCGCCTCGGCCTGTCGCGCAACGCCTTCAGCTGGGAAGCCTCGGGCGATGGCCTGCGCATCGCGCGCCTTTCGCCCACCCAGGCGCTGTACCACCTGGACGAGCAACTGGCCCTGGTCGCCCAGATCGAGAGCGCGCCCCAGGATCAGCCTTATGTGATCCCGCCTGGCCATCACCTGGTGGCGGGACACTACGTGCTGCGCTTCGACGCCTGAGGACGAGGATGGTCACCTGGACTCATGCGGCCGCCTACGCGGCGGCTTTGGTGCTTACCTTGTGCGCCTGCGCCTGGCTGACGCCGCGCGCCTGGTGGCGGCGGACGAATGCGCGTGCGCTCGGTGTGCTGGGAGTCGGCACCGCGGCCGGTGGGACGCTGTTGCTGGCCATGTTCGGGACTCCTCCACCTGCCCCGCAACTGGTGCAGTCGGCACAGGCCCAAGAGGTGGCGGGCATCGACGTGCCGGTCGCCGGCGCCGGCTACCGCGTGCGCGATGCGCTCAACCTGCGCGTGGCGGGCGGGGTCGGCGCCGAACGGCTGCTCGTGGTGCCGGCCGGCACGCGGGTGGAAGCGACCGGCTTGCGCGACGGCGACTGGTGGCAGGTGCGCGCGACGGTCGCTGGCAAGGAAATCGAGGGATGGGCCAGCAGCCTGTGGCTGCGGCGGGCCGATGAATGATTTGTCAGTGTATCGTCACAGGGTCGCTTACCTGATTAACGCAGCACCTCGACCGCATGCATGGGATCGGTGTATTCCCGTATTTCAACGATTTCCCCATCACGAAGTCGAAACAATATGTGGTACTCGTTCTCATAGTGCTTTCCACTCGTCGTCACGCCATAAGAGCGTGCCTCGACGGCCACCATGTCGCCTTCGCCAATCAAGCTTTTTAACTCCATTCTTATTCCACCGTTAAAGAAGGCGAAAAGCTCTTCAAGGGCGGGCCGCATTTCATCTCTGGTTTTTAATCCAGCAAAAGCAAACAGGTGAGGTTTGCCATTGACCCACCATGTCGCTTCATTGCTCATCATATCAAAAAGCTCGTTGATGCCACCCTTTTCGAATTGGCTGAGAAAACGTCCCACGAGACTTTTATTTGCTGTGGTATTCATTCGTGCTCGCGATCTGCGACGTGTATCGACAGCCCGGTTTGCCCAGGGAGAATATCGTCTCGCAAGGTCAGCGCTGGAATCTTGTAATCGCCCTTGTTCTGAGGACGAAACGCGATGGAATCCACGCTGAAGAGAGTATCGAGTCGTCGTCCGAGTTCGTCACGGATATGAGTGAATCTGCTCTCATCTGTACTGCCAGCTCGATACACGACAAACGGCGGTATCACGTCGAAGCCCGGATAGAACAGAATACCGTGCTGGATGGGGTAGAGCATGTCGTCGATTGGACCGTTGATGCCGCGCGGACCATAGTGCGATTCCCAACCACCTGCTGTCACTATCAGCATGGCTCGCTTCCCGGCTAACGTGCCCTCGCCAAAACGATCTCCCCAGTGTGTGTCGGAATGCTCGCCAACGCCATAGGCGAAGCCGAAAGCGTAGACCCGCTCGATCCAGCCTTTCAGGATTGCCGGCATGGAGTACCACCACAGCGGGAACTGAAGAATCACCGCATCGGCCCACAGCAGCTTCTCCTGCTCCCGAGCAATGTCTTCACTTTGAAAGCCGTTTTCGAAAGCATGTCTGGATTCGGAAGCAACATCGAACCGGGTCGTGGACAACCGTTGGGTCGTATCGTCGGCATCGACAGCGGCTTTCCACTGCATTGCGTACAGGTCTGATACCTGCACCGAGTGTCCTGCGCTTTTCAGCCGCTGCACGGTGAACTCTTTCAGTGCCCCGTTCAAGGACTTGGACTCTGGATGCGCGTGGACGAGAAGAATATTCATCACTGATCTTTCAACGTATGCAAAGGAGGACAGAATAGGCTCGCATCAGGTATATTGGAAATGAATTATCGACATACGAGCTATTAAGATGCTTAATTTAAGAGCGCTTGACCTGAATCTGCTGGTCACCCTTGATGTGCTGTTGGCAGAGCGGAACGTGACCCGGGCAGCGCGTCGCCTTAACTATTCGCAGCCTTCCGTCAGCGTTCACCTCGCCAAGCTCAGGGAGATTTTCGGTGATCCCCTGTTGCTGCCTGGTCCGCGTGGAATGCAGCCCACCGCACGAGCCGAGGAATTGGTTCAACCATTGCGCGACGCGCTTGAATCGTTGGAGCGCGCAGTGGCGCCAGCCCGCCCGTTCAACCCGGCAGAGTCCCAACATACCTGGCGCGTCGCCGCTTCCGACTCCAGTTGCTCGACCATACTTTTGCCTGCGATGTCCGCGATCCGGGCGGCGGCGCCGGCAACCCGGCTTGCAGTGCTGGATCTGGTACCGTCACAGATTGCGAAGCAAGCCGAACAGGGTGACATCGATCTCGCCTTTCATACTGGCGATGGATCCCCTCCCGGACTGCGCCGTCGTACGCTTTTCGCTGAGCGCTATGTGCTTGCCGGTAGAGTGGATCATCCGCGTTTGCATCCGCAACTCACGCTGGCGGAATTCTGCGAACTGGAGCATGTGATTGTGTCGCCAGATCGCGGCGGTTTCCATGGAGTGACTGATGATGCGCTTGCAAAAGCAGGATTGACGCGCAAGGTGGTGCTTTCCGTTCCACAGTTCTTGTTCATGATGTCCGTACTGGCTAGTACGGACCTTGTCGCCATGGTGCCTTCGCGTCTGGTACGCAGTACCAAGGTGCTGCAGATCGTCGAGCCACCCGTGGACGTTCCCGGGTATGAAATGGTCATGCTCTGGCATGAGCGTTCCCATCGGGATCCTGCTCATCAGTGGTTGCGGGAGACCATAGCAAAGTCGATCTGAGGGGCCTCGGTATCTCTTCCCGTAGATCTGGCTTCACCGTATCGGTCGTGAACAAGATATCTAATCGCGCGCGGTACGCCACACCTGCTGCTTGGGCGGCGTTTCGTGTGTCGGACAATTGGTGAAGCGCCGCCTGCCGTGCATCTCGATCATCTCGACATTGGTCGTCGGCGCCCTGTCGGTGACACAGTAGGTCCCCCTTCCGGTGATCACCCGCGTGCGGCGCGCACCGTCGCCCGTGTTGTTCACCAGTTCCTCAACCTTGGGCGCTTCCCACAGGCGCGGCGCCGCCATGGCGCGCGCGTGCTCCATGCCCTCGCGCATGCGGAGCTGCGGGCTATCCGGCGGCAGGACGATCAGGGGCTTGTTTTCCTTGCGCAGGGCGCGGTCGATCTCGCCGACGCTGCGCCGCGCGTTGGCGAGGATCTCCGCTGCGCCTGGGAGCGCGGCGGGCTGGCCGTCCACCTCCGTCGGTGCTGGCGCGGCCGACGGCGCCTTCTCCACCGGCGCAGCCGGAGGCGGAACGCTCCGACGTGGCCGCTCCGGAGCAGCTTCGGACGCCGGTCGCATTTCCTTCTCAGGTGCAGGCGCAGCCGGCTCGACGCGCGGCGCCAGCGTTGGCAGCAAGGGTAGCGATATCCACTGCATTGCCTCGTCGCTCCCTTCCTGCGGCATCGGCGGCAACTTGCCTGCCATCTGCCACGCCAGGATCAAGGCCAGGTGGACCGCCAGCGTGACGCCGACGCCGGCAAGGCGATCATTGCGCGTGCCGGCGGTCGACGGGAATGAAGTAGAGAGGCTGGTCATCGACCAGCAGTATAGCGAGCCGCCCAGCGCGTACGCTCACCAATTCTATCCGGCGCCCACGATCGCCCGGACCGCCGCCAGGTGCACCGGAACCGACATCACCTCGAGCAACAGCTCGCGCAGCCCGTCCCAGACGATCTGCACGCCAAGGCACAGCAGGATGAACGCGGTCAGGCGCAGGAAGACGGCGGTGCCGGCCTCGCCGATCAGCCGCAGCAAGTGTTCGCCATAGCGGAACGCGAGATAAATCAGCACGCCGATGACCGCCAGCGCCATCAAGGCGCCGCCCATGCGCGCCAGCGAGAACACGAGCTGCACGTCGTGCAGCGCGACGCCCACCGTAATCGCCACCGCGATCGAGGCCGGGCCGCAGCTGATCGGAAAGGTCAATGGATAAAAGGCCTGGCGGTGGGCGTGGTCCGGCGTATAGGCCTCGGCCAGCGCGGTCCGGCTATCCAGCGTGGAAGGCGTCGCGCCCAGCAGGCGCCAGGCCACCGAAGCGAGAATCAGGCCCCCGCCTACCCGGACGATGGGCAGAGAAATGCCGAAGAAGTCGAGCACATACGAGCCGATCAGCATCGAGCCCGTCATCAGCCAGAACATATTGCGCGCGATGCGGCGCGCCAGCAGCGCACGGGTCGCGGGCGACGCGCCCTCGGTCATGCTCAGGAAAATCGGTGCGGTGGCGGCCGGATTCAGGATCGGCAGCATCGTCACCAGGACGAACAAAAAACTCCTGGCCACGGCCAGTATCAACTCGATGGTCATGAAATAGCGTGTTCAAGCCCGGCCAGCGGTCGACGAGTGCCGCTGACGGGCCAGGCCCCAGGCCCGGACCGCCACTGTACATCATGCCCTGGCGGCGCGGGCACACCGCTGACCAGCGATCAGCCGTGGCCGTCGTCCGCCCACCCCAGCCGCATCGGATTGAAATACAAGCCCTTCACGCACTGCGTCGGCGCCACCCGCGCAAAACCGAACGCCTCATACGCCGGCACCGCATGGTTCGACGCATTGACGGTGAAATTGCCGTCGCCACCACGCGCGATGGCCGCCGCGCGCGCCACATTCCACAAGCACCGCGCCAGCCCCCGTCCCTGCCAGCGCTTGCCGACGAACAGGTGGAACAAATGGCTGTTGTCGCGGATCGCGATGAAGCCTGCGAGCTGTCCCTCGTCCAGCGCCACGTGGTACACATGCCCCATGGCCAGGTATTTGCGCACGCCGATCTGGTCGTTCTCGGCCAGGAAGGTCGCGGCGCCCTCGCGCGTCGATTCGTGCACGATGAACTCCAGCGCCAGCTCGCGCAACTGGGCTGCGATGGCGGGAACGAGCAGCGGAATATCGGTGTCTACCAGCGGCCGGATATCCATGGCATGTATTGACAGTGTTGCGCGGAACGTAAACATACCACAGCGTTGATTTTCCATAATGCAATTTTATTGACGGGTGAGCCGGCCCCGTCCTACCATGGTTCGACCATGCCGAAAGCCAGCTTCCTCGCCTTATTTTCCCCTGCCGCCGGCACGGTTCCCAGACGCCGCAAGGTGCCCCTGACGCAGCCACTGCGCCATGCCCGCTACCGCCGCATCTGGCTCGCCAACCTGGTATCGAATCTCGGGACCTGGGTCCAGACCTTCGCCGCGGCCTGGCTGGTGGCCTCGCTGTCGCAATCGGCTTCGATCACTTCGCTGGTGCAGACCGCCACCTATCTGCCGATATTCCTGTTCGCGCTGCTCGCCGGGGTGCTGGCCGACGCCGTGCACCGGCCCAAGTTCCTGTTCTTCTGCAATCTGTTCAATGCCGTGTGCGCCGGCGCGATGGCCGTGCTGGTCTGGAGCGGCAAGGTATCCAGCGGCCCGGTGCTGGCGATCACCTTTTGCCTGGGCATCGGCACCGCCTTCGTTTGGCCGGCCTGGCAGGCGGCGCTGGGCAGCCTGGTCGAACCCGACGAAGTCGAAGCCGCCGCCACGCTCAACAACCTGTCGTACAACCTGTCCGCCATCCTCGGCCCGGCGCTGGGAGGCCTGCTGTTCGGCTGGATCGGGCCGGGCGCCCTGTTCCTGGCCAACGCCGTGTCCTTCATCGGCCTGCTGGGAGTCTACTGGCACTGGTGGCGCGAAGGCGAACCGCAGCCAGCCGCGCGCGAAAAGTTCGGCGTGCGCCTGCGCCTGGGCTTCGCCACCGCCTTCGGCTGCCCGCGCTACCGCCGCATCCTGCGCAATGTGTGTTCGGTCTTCTTCGCCACCATCGCCTTCGCCAGCCTGCTGCCGGTGTTCGTGCGCGACGTGCTGCACCTGCGCGCCGGCGTGTATGGCACCTTGATGGGCTGCCTGGGCGGCGGCGCGGTGGCCGCGGCCTTCTTCCTGCCGCAGGTGCGGGCCCGGGTCGACCGCACCGGGCTGCTGGCCGGCGCGCTGCTGGTGTATGGCGCGATGCTGCTGGCCATGCCGCATACGCGCTCGCTGGCCCTGCTCGCGCCCATGATCGTGTGCGGCGGCATGGCCTGGTCCACCACCGTCTCGACCCTCAACGCGGCGGCCCAGCTGTCTTTCCCGGCCGAGGTGCGCGCGCGTACGCTGTCGATCTACCTGTTCATCATGGCCGGCGGCTATGCGGCCGGCAGCGTGGTGTGGGGACTGGTCGCCGACGCCTGGGGCGTGCGCGCCGCGTTCGCCGCCGCCGGCGCCTGCGTGGTGCTCAACGCCCTGGTCTTGCTGACGGGCGGCCGGAAACATCCCATCTAATCGTGTCTTTGATCCGTCACGCCAGCGTGTAAAGTGGCGGTATTATCCTGATCATTTTGCCAATGCCAGTCACGCTCGCCGATTTCCGTTTCGCCCCCTGCTTCGACGTCGCGGTCGCGAGCCGCGTCGGTTGCGGCCCATCCACCCGCGCCGAAAACCAGGATAATTTCGTCGTCATCGATTTCGACGGCCGCGCCTGCCGCCTGCAGGACCAGCAGCCGTGCTTTCTCACCGTGGACGGCTGGCCGGCCGGGCATGGCCGGTTGGCGGTGCTGGACGGCATGGGCGGGCATGGCCATGGGCGCGAGGCGGCCGAAGCGCTGGCGGCGGCCCTACTGATGATGCCAGCCTGCGCCACGCTCGAAGAACTGAGCGGGCGGCTGGACGCCATCCACGCCGGCCTGCAGGCGCGCTTTGCCCAGGGCGCCAGCGGCGCCGGGCGGCCCGGCACCACGCTGACCCTGCTCGAACTGCCGGCGAGCGGCGCGCCGCTGCTGTACCACGTGGGAGACTCACGCCTGTACGAACTCGACGCGGCGCACGCCACACCCCTAACCGTCGACCACGTGCCTGCCACCGTGGCCGCCCTCGCCGGCCGCCTTGACGAAGCGGACTGGTGGCGCCAGGTGCACGGGCGCCATGCGCCGCAGATCGCCCAGGCTTTCATCCTTGGCAATGCCTTCGCCGACCCGACTCGCCTGTCCGACCCGCTGTTCGCCCTCACCCCGGACATCCTGCCCTGCTGGCTGGCCCACCTGGCCGACCGCCGCGCGCTGGCCCTGCGGCCCGGCGCGGCCTATCTGATGGCTACCGACGGGTTCTGGTCCTGCGCCCAGCCGGACGGTTTCGTGGCCGGCTGGCCAGCACTGATGCAGGGCGATCCGGCTGCGGTGACCCTCGTCGAGCGCCTGTTCGGCCTGCTGGAAAACGATCCGCCGGCCGGACTGCAGCCCGATAACCTGACTGCCCTCGTCCTACGGCCGCTGGCCCGCCATGCGGATGAAACCGTATTGCCGGTAGAAGCCCCCACCAAAGCCACCAACTGATCTCATGCTTTTAGAAAATAATGTTGTTAATCAACGAACTTGGTGCGCCGTGCGGTTCAAAAACAGCGTAAGCTTGCAATATTGATTTCGACCATTATTTAACTTGTCGCCCTGACATGAACCGCTGCCGCAATCCCGAGCATCCACACTGCACCGTCTGGGTCATGCCCGACGACGCCATGTGCGCGCACGGGCATGCCCAGCCCGCGGTCGACACGCAGCCAGTCCTCACGCCGGTGACCACTGCGCCAGCGGCCGGCCTGCCGTCGAGTTTCGACGCCATTACCGCCCTGCGTAGCCGGCGCCCGACCGATATCGGGCCGGCGCCGACGTTACCCCGAGCCAACCTGCAACGCCCCCAGCTGCACATCAGCGGTTTTGACCCGCGCGCCGCCGGCGGCCGCCAGGCGATCCGGCTCGAGCTGCGCGGCATGCCGATGGATTGCGCACCCGAGGTGCGCATGCTGGTGCGTTCGGCCCTGCGGCTGCACGGCGGCGAAAGCTATGCCTTCCAGCGCACCTCGCGCGGCGACTGGCGCCCCCTGTTCCTCGAGTTTTCCTCGCGCGGCCTGGAACACGGCCAGTACCGCATCGAGATCGAGCTGCACAGCCATCATCGCCAGGCCCCGGAATCGAATCGCACCTGGACTTGCTCGCCCGTCATCCTGGTGCCGCGCCAGGACGCCAGCCTGGGCGAGATCCACCAAACCTTCCTCGCCACCCACAAGAACGTGCGCGTGACAGCCGACGACGCCGGTATCGCCCGCGTGAATGCACCGGGCGGCGGACGGATCGACATCGACGTCACTGCCCGCAATGCCTCGATCGCCCAGCTCAACCTGGACAGCGGCAGCGGCAAGATCGACCTCGGCATGTCGACCATCGCCTGGGACGAAGACCTGATCGAGATCGACATCCCGGTCGAGGCGGCGCTGCATCCCTGCCCCGCGACCGGCGCCTGCCTGGTGCACGCCGAGGCCGACTCGGCCACCCAGCGCCACGTGCGCCTGTTCGCGCTCGACGAGTGCGTGCTGGGCCGCTTCGAGAGCATCGCCGCCGAGGCCGACCTGCTGCTGGCCCACCACGGCGAAACCGGCGCCGAGATTGGCGGCCTGACGCGCCGCCTGTCGGGACGGCACGCCGTCATCCGCCGCAGCCGCCATGGCTTCGAGATCGAGGACGTGTCGCGCTACGGCGTGCTGCTGGACGGCGTCTGGCCCGGCAAGCACATGCCGGTGCAGCTGCGGCTCGGCATGCGGCTCGAACTGACGGCCAGCATCAAGGGCATCGTCACGCTCGAGGTGACGGCCCTGATGGCGCACGCGGTGGTGCTGCACCGGCTGGACGCCGGCGCACGCGCCGAATGCTTCTACCTGATGGCGCCGGACTGCATTCCTGCGTCGAACCGGCACCAGCAAGCGTCCAGCATGCCGCGCGCCGCCGCGCTGCCGATGCTGTTCCATCGCGACGGCGGCTTCTGGCAGCGCGACCGCGACAGCGGCCGCGACACTCCGCTGGCGCCGCAGGCCCAGTTGGACCGCCTGCAGCAGACAGGGCTTGGCATCGCTGCGCGCTTCGTCGCACAAGCCTATCCCGAGGCGCACGGCGGCCCCCGCGGCGGCAGCGAACGCCACCACCACGCTTTCACCGTCGCACTCGACGCCTGACGCCGCCTTTCGGCCGAGCGCTCAGCCGTGCGGCGGAATCAGGATCAGGAAGACAAGCGCGGCGCCGGCCAGTAGTGCTGCCTGCAGGGCGAACACGATCGCCGGCGCCCGCAGGTGTTCAGGAATCTTCATGACGTTACCTCTCGTATGCAATAAGCCCACGTTGGTGACACCAGCTTACGCCTGCCCGCAGCCCTCCCGCGCCACTTAGCCGCGCGGCAAGTCAGTCGTGGCGCCAGGCCGCCGGCAAGGGCGGCAGCGGGATGCGTTCCGTTTCTCCGGGCACCGCCACGAAACGGTCCGCTTCCCAGTCGTGCGCCGCCTGTTCGATGCGCTCGCGGCTGGTCGAGACGAAATTCCAGAAGATGAAGCGCTTTCCGTCCAGCGGCGCGCCGCCGATCACGACGAAGCGCGCGCCCTCGCGCGAACTCACCCGCACCGCGGCGCCCGGCTCGAGCATCGCCATCGTGTTGGCGGCAACCGGCTCGCCGTCGACCTCGATCGTGCCGAACGGAGCATAGAGGGCGGCTTCTTCCGGCAGACGGTCGAGTTCGATGGCGGCGCCGGCGTCCAGGTGCACGTCGAGGTAGAGCGTTTCGGCGAAGGTCGGCACCGGCGAGGTCTGGCCCAGCGCGGTGCCGACCAGCACCCGCACCTTGGCGCCGTCGAGCTGCACTTCAGGGATCTGGTCGGCCGGCGTGTGGCTGAACGCGGCCGGCGCTTCCTCGTGTTCGCGCGGCAGCGCGGCCCACAATTGCAGGCCGTGGGTGCGCCGCTTGCGTTCGAGCAGGTCTTCGGGCGTGCGCTCGGAGTGCACGATGCCGCTGCCGGCCGTCATCCAGTTAATCGCGCCCGGCTCGATGCGCTGCTCGGTGCCCAGGCTGTCGCGGTGCATGATCGCGCCCTCGAACAGGTAGGTCACGGTCGCCAGGCCGATATGCGGATGCGGACGCACGTCATGGCGTGTGCCCGGCTCGGCCTCCACCGGTCCCATGTGGTCGAAGAACAGGAAGGGGCCGACCGATTGTTTGGCCGCCGCCGGCAGGATGCGGCGCACGGTGAAGCCGCCGCCCAGGTCCTTGTCGTGCGATTTGAAGAGGTGTGCGATGGTCATGGTGGACTCCTGCGAAGGCAATGCTCGACTGTACACCGGAGTTACAGTTCGCGCACCACCCGAAAGCCGACGATATCGTTCGACAGCACGGCCGAGAAACCGTTGCGCAGCGCCGCGCGCAGGTAGCGCGGGTTGTACAGCCAGGAGCCGCCACGCAGGATGCGCCGCACCTGGTCGCCGCCCAGTTCCCATGCGCTGCCGTCGATCGGAGCGCCCTCGTAGTTGTCATGCACCACGTCCTGCACCCATTCCCAGACGTTGCCGTGCATATCGTGCAGGCCCCAGGCATTCGGTGCGAACATATCCGCTGGCGTGGTGCCGTGCCGGAACTCGCCGCGCGGGCCGCCGTTATAGGTGAAGCTGCCGTCGAAATTGGCTTGCAGGGTCGAGATGGTGTCGCCCACATTGAACGCGGTCTTGCTGCCGGCGCGGCAGGCATACTCCCATTCGGCCTCGCTCGGCAGCCGGTAGCGCCTGCCGGTGGCCGCGCCCAGCCAGGCCACGTATTGCAACGCGTCGAACCAGGTGACGCCGACCACCGGATGCATCTCGGTTTGCGGGAAACCGGGGGATTCCCAATTGACCTCGCCATGCTGCTCCCAGCCGCTGGCCTGCACAAAGGCGCGCCACTCGCCGACCGTCACCGGATAGCGGCCCATGGCGAAGGGACGTTCGATGCCGACCCAGTGCTGCGGGGTCTCGCGCGCGATCCAGTTCTTTTGCGAGCCGGCCGCCATCGCGATGCGGCGTTCGTGATCGGGCGAGCCCATTTCGAAACGGCCGGCCTGGATCAGGACCAGGGCCGGGCCGTTGCCGCTGCCGTCGGTGAACGGGTCGTGCAGGATGGCGCCCGGGTCGACTGCCGGCATCGCTGGCGGCGGCGCGCTTGGCGCCGGCTCGGCCGCGCGCGCCAACTCTTCCTCGCGCGCTTTCTTCTGCTGCGCGATATATGCGGCGGCGGCCCTGGCCTGGGCAGCTTTCCGGGCCGTCTCTTCCTTGGCTGCCTGCGCCTTCGCCACCTCTTCGTCGCGCTTGGCCAGCAACTGCTGGCGCAGTGATTCCTTGCGTGCCAGGCGCGCCTCCTCGGCCGCCACCCGCTCGCGCCGCTGCTGTTCGCGCAGCTGGACGCGGCGCTGCTCATCGAGCCGGGCCTGGGCCGCCGCCGCGGCTTCGGCCTCCACCTTGCGGCGTGCGGCCAGTTCGCGCGCTTCTTTCTCCGCTTCGACCCGGCGCGCCGCCTCCTGCACGGCCAGTTCCTCTGCCGACGGGCCGGCCGCGGCGCGGATCGCGTCCAGCAGCGCGTGCACCGTGGCCGGACGCTGCGCCGGATCGGATGCGAAGCCGGCGCGCAGCACGTCCCACTGGCGCGCGCCGAGCGTCTCGGGCACCTGTCCGCCCGGTGCGCCGGGCAGCACACCGGTCAGCAGCTGGTGGATCATCACCGCCACCGCGTACACATCGAGCGTCGGCTCCGGCACCCGGCCTTCGAGCGCCGCCTCGGGCGAGCGGTAGCCGGCGGTGCCGGACGTCGCCGGCGCATCGAACGGCGACATGGCGCCGCTGGCTCGGGCGCGCGCGGCGATGCCGAAGTCCAGCAGCTTCACCTCTCCCTTGCGGGTGACGAACACATTGCCCGGCTTGATGTCGCGATGCACCAGGCGGTGCTTGCCCCAGGCATAGTCGAGGGCGTCGGCCACCGGGTCGAGCAGCGCCAGCACGCGGTCCAGGGGCAGCCGGGACTCGCGCGCCAGCACGGCATCGAGGTCCTCACCTTCCAGGTACTCCATGATGATGAAGTAGCTGGACGTGGCCGGATCCTGCGCCCATTCGTAGACGCGCACGATGCGCTCGTGCGCCAGGCGCCGCGCGCGCGTGGCTTCCTGGATCAGGAGCTTGGCGTGGCTGGTGGCCTGGGTCAGGTGCGGCGGCAGGATCTTGAGCGCGACCTGGGCGCTGTGTCCCAGTTCGGCATGGGTGGCGAGGTCGGTCGCCTGCCACACCTGGCCCATGCCGCCGTGGGCGATCAGGCGCTCGAGCCGGTAGCGGCGGGTTTGCGGGCCGATTTCCTGGCCTGCCATCAGGCCGATCTCGGTGCCGGGACGCGGCATGGGCACGTCCGCTACGGGACCGATCTCAGTGCCGAGGGCCTGCGGTTCGGCCCCGGCGCCGGCGCGCTCGGCCGGCGTGTAGGCCGCGTCCAGGATCGCGTTCTTGCGCAGGTCGAACTCCTGACGGCTCAACAGCCCGTCTTCGTGCAGCGCGCGTAGTTCGCGGATCTTGTCGATGGCAGTCTGCATTGCTATTGAATCACGCCGGCAGCGTCGCTCCGCAAGCGGCGCAGTAACGGTCGTCACGCCCGGCCGGATGGCCGTGGACGCATTGGCGCGCGCCCACGATGCCAGTGGCCAGCGTCGCCTGCGAAGTCAGCGCCGCCTTGTTCACATCGTTCTGCATGGCCAGCAGGTCGAGCTGGTGGCGGCGGTCCTTATCCACCTCCTGCTCGCGGCGCGCCTGTTCGGCGACGACCCGCGCGTCGGCCAGCGCCGCGTCGATCTTGCCCACGCCGGCCACACCGGCCAGCGCCGTCAACTGGTCGCCATCCATCGTCGCATGCACGCGCGTCTTGAGGTAGTCGGCCAGCACCGCCGCATTCGGCGCCTCGGCCAGCGCCAGCTTGGCGGTATCGTCCATCGCGCCCAGCGCTTCGGCGCGCGCCATCGCCAGCCGCGCCAGTTCGAGTTCGTGGGCGCGGTCGGCCGCGCGCGCGCCTTCCGCGATGCCGGCGCGGCGCTCGTCGGCCTCCAGGGTGACGTCCTGCATCAGGCGCGCGTGCGTGCTGTCGGCCTCGATCGTGCGCAGCAGCTTCTCTTGCTGGGCGCCGCGGCGCACGCTCTCTATGCGCTGGCGCGCCTGTTCGTCTTCCCATTCCTGCGCCCGCTCGGCCTCGCGCCGGCGCGCCTCATTGGCCAGCTTCAGGGACTGGAATGTCGCCTCGTGCTCGGCGCCCTCGATGTCACGCAGACGGCGCGCCGCTTCTTCTTCGCTCTCGCGCAGCCTTGCCAGCTCGGCGCGCTGGCGCGCCGCGTCCTCTATCTGGCGCGCCTGTTCGATCTTGTTACGGATCTGCTGTTGCAGCAATTGTTGGGAAAATCGCTGCTGGGCCAGCTGGCGTGCCTGGGTGGCCTCTTGCTGGGCGCTCGCGATCTCGGCGCGCATGCGCACGCCGGCCAGCGCGCGCAGGTGCTGCCACTCGGCCGCCTCGTCGGCGCGCTGCGCGTTCTTCTGCGCCATCTCGTGCTCGAGTTCGGCCAGCACCCCGGCCGCGCCATTGGCCAGCGCCTGCTTGCGCGACTGCGCCTCGAGGATGCGGCCATACAGCTCGATCTGACGCGCCCGCACGCCATGCGCGCGGTCGGCGCCCTGCAGGGACAGTTCGGCGCGCGCGATGGCGTCATCCTGGCGCAGCTCGGCGCGGCGCAGCCGCAGCCGCCCTTCTTCTTCGCTGCGCTTGATGCGCTGCCATTCCTCGGCCGTGTACAGCTCGTCCAGGTGGCGACTGTGGGCCAGTTGCACGTGCTTTTCGTCGGTCGCCAGCCACAAGCTACCGATGCGGGCGCGGTTGGCGTCGTATTTGTCGTGGCGCAGCTCGAAGGTCTCGACCGCCGTCACCGCCAGGCCGTAGCCGGCCAGGAGCGTCTTGAGGCCGCCCTGCAGGCGCTGGTCGAGCTGTTCGCGCAACTCGCCATTGGCCGCCAGTTCGCGGATCGAGCGCGCGCCGATGAATTCGAGCGCGAGCTGGCGCACCGGATGCGACAGCAGCTCGCGCAGTTCCAGCGCGCCGATCGTGCCCGGCGTGGTCATGAAGTGGCGGGCGAAGGCCGGCACGTTCTCGATCCTGACGCTGACCGAAAAGCGCAGTGCGATATCGAGATATTCGCAGGTGGGGATATCGTCGAATTCGAACGGCACCGCCAGCGCACCGGTGCGGGTGACAAGGATCTCGGCGTGCTGGTCACGCAGCAGGTGGTTCAGGCGGGTGAAGAAACCTTCGATCTCGTATTCGCCCTGCGGCACCTCGGTGGCCTTTTCTCCTTGCAGGATGAAGCCGCGCGCCGTGGCCGGCACGCGCAGCGTCTTGACGAACAGACCAGACAGCTCGCGCACGCCGAAGAACACGGCCAGTTCGTCGGGGCCCGGCACCCAGCGGTTCTCGACCAGCACCGGCTTGTTGCGCGGCGCGCCCAGGATCACGCCGCAGCCGGCGCAATAGCGCGCCTCGGGCGCGTTCTTGCACTCGCAGCGCGGGCAATTGGCGCCTTTAATTCCGAACATCTGCAACATATCCGACTCCGTTTTGTCCTGTACTTCTCGTCACTTTCAACTGCAAACCTGCTGTCCAGCCACTGGATTTTAGCAGGGCCATGCCTTCGGCACGGATCGCTCCCGTGCGCAGGGTGCGATCCGGTCAAACAAACCGCTACTCCTGCTAGATGATGCCGATCCGCTCGACGCAAGCCAGGCTGGCGCCGCGCGCGCGCAAGGCTTCGCGCAGTCCATGAGGCAGAGCGGCTTCCCACTCTTTCGGCAGCAGGATGCGGTCGCCCGGGCCGGCTTCGCGCGCGATCAGCGCGCATTTGGGCGCCAGCGCCTCGACCGCTTCGACCCGCCCCGCATGCCATGCGCTGGAGCTGCCGGTGGCGATCACCCGGCCCCGCGCCAAGAATTCACGGCCGCGCGCCATGCGGTCGGCCATCACCAGCGCCAGCTGGTAAGAGTCGCCCGCGAAGCGCGGCTCGCCGAAACGCACCGTGGTGCGCCACTGGCCCTGGCCGCGGCCGTCGAAGTGGCGCGACCCGGCCAGAACTGCCGCCACCTGCGCCTGGCGCACCGCGTCCACGTCCGGCACGCTGACCGGATCGTCATCTCCACTTCCGGCCCTGGCCAGCGGCCGCACGCTGACCTCGACCCAACCGAGGCCATCGTGTTCGCCGCCGCTATGCATCGGGAACCAGGCGCGCGCGCTGGAGATCGCGGCGGCGGGATCGGGCTGGCCGCTCAGGGCGCCCAGGTGCGCCAGTGCGTCGGCGCCACCCAGCAGCACGCCGTCTGGCGAACCGGCCAGCCTGCGGCCATCGATCCGGCCCAGGTGCCAGGCGTCGGACCAGCCGTTGGCCACGACCTCGCGCCGTGGCGCAAAGACGTCGCGCACCATGCGGTCGGCCAGTACCGCCGCCAGTTCCCAGTCACGATCTCCCTCGGCCGGAGCGCGGTCCAGGCTCAGCACTACCTGGTCGCGGCTGTCGAAGCGCGGCTCGGTATGACGCGCCAGGCGCACCACCTGCTGCATGCGCTCGGCCACGCCGGGCGCACCCGGCACGCTGCACTTGACGTCGGCGCGCCCCGCGCGCGGGCGGCGTGTGGCGGTGATCGTCAGCATGCCGCCATCGACGGCGATGCTGCGGCACTGGACCGCACTTGCGTCTGCGTTCATGCCTCCTCCAGCTCCGTTTCGCGTGCCGTAACGGCGCGCCGCGCACCAGCCTCGGTCTCAAGATTGGCCACGATGCGGTCGGCTTCGTCGAACAGGTTGTCGAGCGGGCTTTCGCCGGCCACCTTCAGGCGCGCCAGCAGCGCCCAGGCCTCATCGAGCGCGGCCGCGGCGCGGCGGCTGTGGCGCGCGCGCCGCAGCTGCTCTTCCTGCGCCAGCGGCTGGCCGGGAGCCGCCAGCTCGAGGGCCGGCATGGTGCCGACCGACAGGCTGACCAGGTCGAGCCGGCGCAGCAGCTCCTGGTGCTGGCGGAAGCGGCCCTGGTCGGCCGGCAGCACCGCCATGCGCACCGCGCACATCAGGCAGGGCAGCTCGAGGAACAGGCGGCGCAGCGCGCGCGCATCCTCGCAGGCGGGAACGAACGCTTGCTGCGGCGCCACGGGGGCCAGCGCACCCTCGCGGGCGGCGGCGGACGGATGGACGGCGTCGAGCCGCGCGGCCAGGCGCGCATCGAGCGTGGCCGCGTAATCACGCGCGGCGCCCAGGTCGACCGGCACGCAATCGTCGACCGTCACGCCGAACCGCGTATACATCAGCTGGTTGAAACCGGTGCGGAAGGCATTCCACTCTTCCAGGGTCGTGCACGGAGGCAGCTCCAGGTTGCCTTGGGCCAGCTCGCGCTGCAGCGCGGTCTGCGCCAGTTCGACGAATCCGCTCAATTCGACCATGCAGCCGGCCTCGCTGGCCAGGAACAGGTCGAAGCGCTGGTGCGTGGCGCGCGGGTCGCTGGCGTCGATCGCGAAGTGCACCCGCAGGCCGATCTCGGGCGCGCCCGCGAACGGCGCCAGTTCGCAGGTATAGGGGCCCGGATGGACGCACCATGCGGTTTCGCCCTCGATCGCGGCGATGCGGCTGCCGGCGGCCTGGCGCCGACTGCGTCCGCCCCGGTCGACCAGCACGGCGGCGCAGCCTGGCGGGACGGTGAGGCCATTCGGCGCCGGCAGCGCGATCGCCACGTTGCCGAGGCGGCTAGCGTCGAACTCCGGCTGCCGCAGCGGGCGCAGCGTGTTCTGCAACGTATTCTTGAACAGCGAACCTAGCATCATCGTCCTTCCGGGTATGTCAGAACACCACTACGTGATCGGCGTCGCCCGAGGAATCACCTCGAAGCGCGCTCCATGCTGCTGAAAATGGGCCGCGGGCAGCGCTTCGAAAGGCCACGGCCCCTCGCACTCGCCGTCGGCATCGAGTTGTCCTTCCAGTACCAGCGCGCCGCGGCCATCCCGCACCTGGATCGCCGGCCGTACTTCCATCACCCCGGCGGCCCCCGCCGCTTCCGGGTCGAGCTGGACCACCACGGCCAGGCTGCCCGCGGCGTCGACGAAGTGCAGGCGCCACATGCCGTCGTCGGTGCGCAGCAGGTCCAGGGCATTGCCGCTGTCGGCCGCGCGCAGCAGGCCGCGGCTGCCGCGCCAGCAAACCGGCTGCGCCTGCGCACGCCGGCTGTCCGCCAGATGGCGCAGGCGGCGCAAGGTCAGCGGCGAGCCTTGCAGCGCGGCGCGCTCGCCCGCCGTCAGCGGCCGGCTGCCGTCCAGCGCCTGCGCCAGCACCGCGTCGGCCAGCACCAGGCGGTCGCCCTCGATCCGGCGTCCCAGCAAGGCCCCGGCCTGCAGCTTGCGATCCAGTTCCGTCATGCCCATCGTCTTTCCTCCTCCATTCCCGCCATCTCGTTCAGGTGCGCGACCGCGGCGTCACGCCGCTTGCGCAGGGTCGGCAGCGATATCCCGTCCAGCCCGGCCAGCTGCTGCATCGTCGGCAGCTCGCCGGTCTGCGGATCCAGCCATTCGGACGGATAGCTGTCGTCGAATGGGCCGAGCAGCTTGAGATACACCGCCAGCCGCACCGGCAGCGAATCCTGCGCCATGCGGCGCGCCGCCCAGCTGGCGCGGTCCTCGCCCAGCGCCGCCAGTACAAGATAGTTGGGGGGGAGTGAAACTTGTTGCGCAACGAGGGCCAGGCGCGCAGTCTCCTGCGCCTCGACCGGGTCGGCATCGATCGTGGCCTCGGGTTCAGCGGCGTCCAGCTCGTCCTGGCGCGCTTCCAGGATCAGGTCGGGGCCAGGCGTGCTGCCCTGTTCCGATTCATCCAGCACGCGCCAGTAGTCGTCCAGCCAGGCGCTGGCCTCGCCGGCGTCGTGCAGCCAATCCTGGTCGCGGTTGGCCGACAGCAGCTCGTATTCGCCGATCTCGCGCAGCATGGCGCCGATCTTTTCAGGACTGTTCTTGAGGCTGGCGAAGCGCTTGGACTTCGTGTGCAGCGGGCCCGCTGCGCCGGTATGCACCTCCAGGCTTTCGCTCCAGCGCATGATCCATTCGGGCTTGCAGTCGCCGCTCGTGCGCAGCTGGCGCGCCTCGATCGGCATCGCCACGACCTCACGGCCCAGGATGGCGCCGACTTGCTGCGCGTGCTCGCGCCAGCCCTCGAACAGGCGCGCGACCTCGTGCCAGGCGGTATCGAGCATGCGATAGGCATACATGCGGTTGGGACTGCAGGGACGGCCGCAGGCGGCCTGGTAGTTGTCGCTATCGACCTTGTCGCGCAGGACTGCGTACAGGTCGTTGAATTTCTTGCGCAGCAGGGCCTCGCCGCCAGGCTGGCTCCAGAACGAGCCGATGCGCGCATGCTCGGCCGCCACTGCCGCGCACAAGGAGGCCCAATCCGCCGGGCGCGCGTGCAGCTCGTAGACGAGGGTCAAGGCCAGCTCGCCGCAGGTATCGCCATAGCTGTTTCCATGCGCCTCAGCACGCGCGCCGGCCGCGTACAGGGCATGGCCGACCGCGTCGACATAGGCGCCGAGCGACTGTTCAGGATCCGGGTCGAGCAAGGTTTCCGGCCCCAGCCGGGCGCACGCCTGCAGGGAACAGTGTCCCAGCAGCTTGCGGACCTGCTCCCAACCGTGTTCCTGATACCGGGTTCCCGGCAAACGCATACCTTACCCATCCTCTGTTTCGCTCCGCAGCCATAGCGGATTGAAATAGATGATGCCATACAAACACGGCCTTGAGGCGCGCAAGAGGGCTCTATTTGTCCCTCTTTTCCAACGAATGGCCTTGCATGGATTGCAACAGAGCGGCCACGACCGGGGCCGCATGGCCGCCGCCGGTAGCCGCCGAATGACTGACGAAGGCGGCGAAGGCCAGCCGCCCGGTCTGGCCCGGCAGGCTGCCCGGCTCGAGCCAGCCCATGAACCAGACGGTCGCCAGATCGTCCTGGCCGGCCGGCGCCGTGCCGGTCTTGCCGTACAGGCCGGGGCGCAGCGCGTCGAAGCCGGCGGCGCGAAACGCCCCGGCCGCGGTGCCGCCGTCGATCACGCCCTTCATCCCGGCGCGCACGCGGTCCAGGCGCACGCCCAGCGGCTCCCCTGCCCCAGCCTGCGCCGCGCGGCCGTCCAGCGACAGCAGCAGGCGCGGCGCCACGGTGCGCCCCTCCCCGACCGCGGCCGCCACCAGCGCCATCTGCAGCGGCGTGGTCTGCATGCGCAGGCCGATCGCCATCTGGCGCAGTTCGTGGCGGCTGTGCACCGGGTCGAGGCGCGAGGCGCTGGCCTGCAGCGCGTCCCACTCGCCCCAGCGGTAGTCGGGCGGCAGCAGGCCGCCGTCGAGCCGCAGTGGCTGGCCGAAACCCAGCCGGCCCGCCATCGCCGCCACCGGCCGCACCGTGTCCAGGGCACCCGGCTCCAGTTCGCGCGCGCCCGGCATGCCGCCGTCCGGCTGGCCCATCAGCGTGCGATCGCTCAGTTCCGCGCTCCAGGCGAACCAGGTATTGACGCTGTGCGCCATCGCCTGCGCCAGGCCCAGACGGCCGTCCTGGGCCCGGGTGCTGGTGATCTGGTCGCGGAAGTTGGTGATGCGGGCCCGGTTGCCATCAAAGGGATAACTCGGCGCGCCGGTGCGGAAATCGTAGCCGCCCGCCTGCGCCAGCCGGTTCACCTCGTGCAGGGGCAAACCCTGCAGCAGGCCGTCCAGGCGGGCGTCGCCGCGCGCCGCTCCCTCCAGGCCGAGGGCGGTGATCACCTTGAAGGTCGAGCCGGGCGCCCGGTGTGCGCCGCCGTCGTGCTGAAAGGCGGCGATGCGCAGCGGGCTGCGCGCCGGATCGGCGCGGTCGAAGTCGCGCAATTCTCCCCAGCGGCCCGGATCGGCCTGGCCGCCGCCGCTGGAGGCCGCGGCCAGGATGTCGCCGCTGCCCGCATCCAGCAGCACCAGGCCGGCGCGCCGCTCCGGCTGGGCATCGAGGCCGCCGACGCAGGCCTGGCCGTCCCAGCGGCCGCCGCGCAGGCCGATGCAGTCGAGGAGTTGCTGGGCCCTGGCCTGCAGGCCCAGGTCGAGGCTCAGCTGCGCCTCGTGCTTGGTCCTGTCCAGCCGCGCCAGCATCCCGGCCACGCTGCCGTCATGCTGGCGGTGCACGCCCAGCAGCGGCGCGAGGCCGGCGTGCAGCGCCGCTTCGGCCGGCGCGCCATCGGCCCACAAGGCTTCGCCATGGCGGTCGCGCAGGTGCACCGGCACGGCGGCGGGCCGAGTTCCGCCGCTGCCGCCGGCCGGCAACGCCTGCCAGGCCAGGCGGCCATCGACCATGGCCAGGTGGCGGTAGGCGGCGTCGGCGCCGCCTGACATCGTCGCCAGGTCGAGCGGCTCGACCTGCACCGCGATCGCGGCCGCCCCGGCCAGCGGCGCCAGCACGAGCCGCTGCACCGCCTCGCGATCAGGGCAAGCGCGGCCATCGCAGGCGCCCTGGGCCAGCACGTGAGCGCCCGACACGCCGCGCACCCGGCCCGCCACTAGCAGCTCGACCGGCCTGCCGGTTGCTGGTGTATTCAAAGTCACCAGCGATCCCTGGCGGCCGCCTTCCCAGCCGCCGACCCGCTGCCATGGTTCCCAGCCTTCGGGCAGGCGCGCGAACAGGCGCATCGCGGCCACCGGCAATCCGGTCTCGCGCGGCGCCGGCGCACCGCCGGCAAGCGCATGCCAGACCGTGTCGGCGCCCGGCCGGGTGCGCCAGGCCACCAGCCGGCGCTCGCTATTAAAGATGCGCACCTGTTCGCGCAAAAAGGCGCCGTCGGCGCGGTGGTGCAGGCGCTCCAGCAGGCGGCGGTCGCCTGCATCGAGCTGGTGATCTTCCCAACCCGGCAGCGGCGCGCGCGCCTCCTGGCCGGCGCGATGCCAGGCCAGCAGATCGCGCGGCGCCAGCTCGACCAGGCCGTCGCGGCCCAGGCGCAGCAGGCCGCGTGCGCGCAGCGCCTCGAACAGCGCCTGGTCTTCCATGCCGGGGCCCGGCAGCAGTGGCACCTGCCATGCGCCCGGCGCCAGGCGCAGCTGCACTGGCTCTCCCTGGGCCGGGAAAGCCTGCACCAGGGCCGCGCCGCCGGCGGCGCCCTGCTGAAAATGATGCAGCACCAGCTCGCCCGCCTGCGGGCAGGCGGCGCTGGGCCGGCGCGTGAAGCGCAGGGCCTCGCTGCCCCACAGCAGCCAGCCGCTATTGCCCAGCAGGGCCTGGCCCTGGCGCGCGCGCGTCGCGTTGCCGCCGCTGGCATCGCCGATCCATCCCGCCGTGGCAGCGCCGGCATTCCAGGCGAGCGTCAAGCCAGTCGTGCCGGCGCCAGCATTGCCGGTGATGTCGATGCGCGGCATCGTCGAGCCGGGTCGGGCCAGCAGCACGCTGCGCGGCGGCGCATTGGCCGCGCCCGCGATGCGCGCCGCCTCGTCGAAGGGATAGCCGATCCGCAGCGGCAGCATGCGCGGCCGCGCCGGGTCGAGCATCTGGGTGCACAGGTCGACCCGCAGCGCCGGGCCGGCGCGCATGCCGCTCGCCACCAGCAGGGCCAGGCCGCCGTGCTGGGTGAGCGAAATGCCGCTCTCGCGCGGAACCACGAAGTCGAGCCCCGGCGCGATCGGCTGCAGGGCGCCCAGCGCGACCGTACCGGGCGTTTCGGCCGCGCCGTCCGGTAACGCGCGCGCATGCATCGCCAGCGCGACGGCGCCGACCAGGACGACGGCCAGCACGGCCCATGCCCAGGCCGGGCCAAGGGACAGGGACCAGCTGGCCCCGGCGCTCATCGGGCGGGCGCCAGCGCGCAGGTTACGGGAACGGCGGCGCGCCGTGCGCGTAGCGGCCAATTGGTCGATCAGGGTCGCGAGCATGCCTGTCATCCAGTGTTTACGTGGCGCCCACGCGCCCTTCGCGCTCAGCTAGCGGAGGGGAGGTGAAAGAGAAGGTGCCGGAGGGGCTTCATCCGCCGCCTGATGCAGCTCATTCCGCGTTTTCGACTGCTCGTCGCATCCCGCTGGAGACCATGCGGCGCTTGGCCTACAGTGAACACATCGACACACCAACCACCTGAAAAGGAGCTGCAAAATGAACGTCCTCAAACACATGGAAGCCATCTTCATCGCCGCCGCCCTGGTCGCCGTCCCGGCGGGCTATCTGGCCAAGATTCCCGACGCCCGTGCAGACAACTACAGCATCGACAGCGCAGCCATCGCCAGCGGCGACAAGATGGCGGTTGTGACGGTCAGCGCCAAGCGCCTGGACGCCGCCGAAAAGTCGCAATTGCTGGCGGCGGACACCGTCACCGCCGGGAGCCGCATGTGAGCGCGCTAGTCGCCGACGTGCCGCCATCGTGCGGCGCGCGGCGACCGGGTCCTGCCTCGCCTACTGAGCTGTATCAGTTGTAAGAACTTGCTTCAAACGCCACGTCCCGATTCCCGGATTGCTATATTCCATCGCATCCGCTCAAGGATCTGGAGACGAACATGAAATCCCCCCTTTTGATTGCAGCCCTGATCGCCATCGGCGCTGCTGCCTTCACCCCACTGGCCTCGCACGCCCAGCCCCATATCTCGGTCGTGATCAACACCGCGCCGCCGGCGCCTGTCTACGAAGTCATTCCCACCGCACGCCGCGGCTATGTCTGGGCGCCCGGTTTCTGGGAATGGCGCAAGCATCGCCACCACTGGGTGCCGGGCCACTATGTCACCGCGCGCCCCGGCTACGTGTACGCGCCGCCGAGCTGGCACCATCGCGGCGGACGCTGGGTGATGGAGCCGTCGCGCTGGAACCGCGGCCCGGCCCACCACTACGGCCCGCCACCGGGCCACTACCGCGACGATCGTGACCGCCATCACCGCAAGCACGACCGCCACCATGGCCGCGACCGGGACCGCGACGGCATCCGCGATCGCCATGACCGCGACCGCGATGGCGACGGCGTGCGCAACCGCCACGACCGCCGCCCGGACAATCCCCACCGCTACTGAACCACGGCGCGGCCAGGATGCGGATCAGCGCTTCAGGTGCTTGTCCAGGAAGGCGAGGATCTTCGCATCCGCCGCGGCCGCGTTCTTCTTCTTGGAGAATCCGTGGCCCTCGTCGTCGAACACGATGTACTCGACTTCCACCTTGTTCTTGCGCACCGCCTCGACGATCTCGTCGCTTTCGGCCTTGATCACGCGCGGGTCGTTGGCGCCCTGGATCACCATCAGCGGCTTGCGGATGTGATGGGCGTGGAATAGCGGCGAGGTCGCGACCAGGAACTCCTTGTCCTTGACCGGGTCGCCGATCTCGTCGTACAGCGCCTTGCGCTGCGCTTCCCAGTACGGCGGGATGCTCTCCAAAGTACGCACCCAGTTGCTGACGCCGAAGATGTCGATGCCGACCTTGAATGCCTCGGGCCGGAAGGCCAGCGCCGCCAGGGTCATGTAGCCACCGTAGCTCCCGCCCATGATGCCGATGCGCTCCGGATCGATATAACCCTGGCTCGCCAGCCAGGTCTTGGCCTCGACGCAGTCCCACAACGGCTCCATGCCGTGCTTGCGGTCGTCGGCGCGGAAGAAGGTCTTGCCATAGCCCGAGCTGCCGCGATTATTGATGCCCAGCACCGCATAGCCGTGATTGACCAGGTACTGGATGCGGGCGCTGTAGCCGCGCATGGTCTGGCCACCCGGCCCGCCGTGCACCAGCACCACGGCCGGCACTTTCGCGCTCGGCGACGCGCCCTTCGGCCGGTAGTAGATCGACGGGATCACCATGCCGTCGAACGACTTGAAGCGCACCACCTCGGCCTCGACCAGGTCGTTCGGGTCGATCTCCGGGTTCAGGCTGCGTGTCAGCTGGGACGTCTTGCCGCTCCTGAAGTCGTGCACGTACAGGTTGTTGGGCGAGCGGTCGCCGTTGAGGTAGAACGCCATCAGCTTGCCGCTTTCGGAGAAGGTCACCTGGCGCATCTCGCCGCCCGGCAGCTTGGGCAAAGCCACCGGGTTGCCTGCTTCGTCATACAGGCGCACTTCGATGCTGCCGTCGCGGTTGACCAAGCTGACGCGGTGGCGGCCGTTGCGCGAATAGTCGGTGCCCAGCAGGTCCCAGTCGGCCTTCTCGACCTCCTTGACGTCGCCGCTGGCCAGGTCATAGGACTTGATGCGCGCGAACTCGCCCTGTGCATTGCTCGTGAACAGCAGGCGCTTCGAGGCCGGGTCGAAATCCGCCGCCGCATGGCTGGCCGGCTCCTTGTGCGGCGTGATGTGTTTCATTTCGCGCGCCTGCACGTTATAGACATAGACGTCGCTGTCCGACGTGGTGGCGGGCTTGTTGAAGGCCAGCCAGTTGCCGTCGCGGCTGATGGCCGAGACATTCATGCCGCTGTCATTCTTGTAGACCACCGTGCGCGCATAGGTGGCGGCGTCATACAGGTACAGGTCGAAGAACTTCGGATCGCGCTCGTTGGTGACGACGTAGAAACCGCTGCCGTCAGGTTTCCAGCCTGCGAACGAGGCTTTCAGCTTGTCGCCTGGCGTGAGGTCACGTTCTTTGCCGTCGAGTTCACGCACGTACAGGTGGTTTTGCTCGTCGCCGCCACCGTCGCGCGTAAACAGGATGCGGTCGTCGTTGTAGAAATAGCCGACCGCGTAGGTGGTGTCGGTCTTCGACGCCGTCAGCGCGCGCGGCTTGCCGCCGCCGACGGGCACCGTGTAGGCGTTGAAGATGCCGGACTCGTTACTGCTGAACAGGATCTGCTTCTCGTCCTTGCTGAACGAGGCGCCGGTGAGCGAGGTCGTCGCCATGAACTGCTCGATCGTGTAGCGTTTGACGGCTTGAGCGCGCGGCTTGGCCGGCACGGCCTGGGCAAGGGCCTGCATCGGCGCCAGGCCGACGCCGGCGAGCATGGAAAACAGGGACAGACTGACAAGCACGGCGATTCTGATGCATATGTTCTCCTGTGGTTAAGTCCAACAGGATGAGTGTTTCAAAAGTCTTAACACCTGTCAACAATCGTGGATCGGTTATGCTCTCGCCATGATCGACCTCGCCACCCTGCAAGCCGCCGCCTTCAAGACCGAGCTGTCCGCCGCCCGGCGCCTGACCGCGCGCACCGGCATGTCGGAGGCCGAGGCCCTGGAAAAAACCCTGATGCTCAGCGCCGGCAACGCCGGACTGGCCAGCCTGCTCACCGACCGTCAGGCCCAGCGCCGCCACGCCGAACTGCAGGCAGCGCGGCGCCAGGCCAGCGTGGCCGCCGCGCGCACCCGCGGCGCCGGACCGGAGACCAGCGCCTGGCGCGCCTGGTTCGATGGCTCGGCGCGGCCGAACCCTGGCCGTTGCGGCTTGGGCGCCGTGCTCGAAGGGCCGGCCGGGCAGCACTATGAACTGTCCATCGACGGCGGCCATGGCAACAGCAGCGAAGCGGAATACCGCGCCCTGAACGCCGTGCTGCACGCGGCCGTCGAGCATGGCGCGACCGACCTGCTGGTGCTGGGCGACAGCCAGGTCGTGATCGACGACGTCAACGCCCCCGATGGCGCCAATGCGCCGGCCCTGGGCCTGCTGCGCAGCGAGGCGCTGGTCCTGCTGGCCCGCCTGCCGCAGGCGCGGCTGCGCTGGATCCCGCGCCACAAGAATACACGGGCCGACGCGCTGTCCCAGCGCGCCGTGCCGCCCCTCACCCTGGAACAAGAAGCATGACCGAAACAAGCAATACCGATCTCTCCGGCTGGCGCACCAGGCTGGCCGCCATGGCCGCCAGCAGCGCCGACACCGACGGCGCCCACGACAGCGCCCACCTCGACCGCGTATGGCGCACCGCGCAGGCGCTGCTGGAACACCATCCCGAGGCCGACCGCCTGGTGGTGCTGGCCGCCTGCTACCTGCACGACCTGGTCAACCTGCCGAAGAACGATCCCGAACGCGACCAGGCCTCCCGCCGCTCGGCGCGGCTGGCGCGCCACCAGCTGGCTCACCTGGGATTCCCGGCCGACAAACTGGACGCCGTGGCGCATGCGATCGAGGCGCACAGCTTCTCGGCCGCGATCCCCGCCGAGACGATCGAAGCGAAGATCGTGCAGGACGCCGACCGCATGGACGGCCTGGGCCTGGTGGGCCTGGCGCGCATGTTCTATATCGCCGGCCGCATGGAAAGCAGCCTGGCCCATCCGAGCGACCCGCTGGGAAAGGAGCGTGACTTCGACGACCGGCGCTATTCGCTCGATCACATCATGGTCAAGCTGCAGAAGCTTCCGGACATGATGCAGACCGACGCCGCGCGTGCGCTGGGCCGCGAACGGCTCGGCAAGCTGCTGGCCTTCCGCGAAGAGTTCGCGGCCGAATGGAGTGGATCCTAGATCATATGTAGCAATGCTAAGATAGACGAACTGTATTGACCGAGGTGTCCATGACCAGTTCGACCGCAGCACCGCAAGCTGTTCCCGGCAAACTCAATTTCGTCCTCGTCTGCGTCTTCATCGACATGCTCGGCATCGGCCTGATCGTCCCGGTCCTGCCGCTGCTGCTCGACCAGTTCGTCGACGGGCCGGACAAGCGGGCCTTGTGGTACGGGCTGCTGGCGGCGACCTTCGGTATCCTGCAATTCCTGTTCATGCCGGCGCTCGGCGCGCTGAGCGACCGCATCGGCCGCCGTCCGGTGCTGCTGTATTCGATGGCCGGCATGTGCCTGAACTTCCTGGTCACGGCCTGGGCGCCCAGCCTGGCCTGGCTGTTCGTCGGCCGCATCATCGGCGGCATGTCGTCGGCCAGCATGTCGGTCGCCTCGGCCTACGCCTCCGACATCTCGACCCGCGAGAACCGCGCCAAGGCCTTCGGCAAGATCGGCGCCGCCTTCGGCCTGGGCTTCATCTGCGGCCCGATGCTGGGCGGCCTGCTGGGCGACGCCAACCTGCACCTGCCGTTCTACGTGGCGGCGGCGCTGTCGGCGGCGAACCTGGTGTATGGCTTTTTCTTCGTGCCGGAGTCGCTTGCCAAGGAAGGCCGCGAACCGTTCAAGCTGGCGCGCCTGAATCCCTTTTCGGCCTTGCTCCGATTGGTCAAGCGCGAAGACATCCGCGGCCTGGTGATCGTGATCACCCTGGCCACCTTCGCCCAGATGATGCTGCAATCGACCTGGGTCCTGTACACCACCTTCCGCTTCGACTGGACGCCGCGCGACAATGGCATCGCCCTCTTTTGCGTCGGCCTCGGCTCGGTGGTGGTCCAGGCCTGGCTGCTGGGCAAGCTGATCCACCGCTTCGGCGAGGTGCGGCTGTCGCTAATGGCGCTCACCTCCGGCATGCTCACCTTCCTCGCCTACGGCCTGGCCACCCAGGGCTGGATGATGTACGTCTTCATCCTGGCCAATGTGCTGGCCTATGCCACCGGGCCCGCCCTGCAGGGCATCGTCTCGAAATCCTCGCCACCCGATCAGCAGGGCGAGGTGATGGGCTCACTGCAGTCGATCGGCAGCCTGGGGGTGATCGTCACGCCCCTGCTCGGCACCGGCATCCTGAGCGCGGTCAGCCACCTGCCCCCTGGCGACTGGCGGGTCGGCAGCAGCTTCTTCTTGTGCGCGGCGATGCAGGCGGTGGCATTGATCGTGGCGTGGCATTACTTTCGCAGCCATCAATATGCCGGCGTGAAGGCCTAGGCCATGCCAACCCACGTGCTTGCCGCGATCCTGTTCGCGGCCTTCCTGCACGCGGCCTGGAATGCCGCCCTCAAGTCACAGCCCGACACGTTCATGGCGGCGCTGGCCGTGACCAGCGGCGCCGCCGTGCTGGCTGCCCTTGCGCTTCCCTTCCTGCCGGCGCCGGATGCGTCCAGCTTTCCTTTCATTGCTGCCTCCAGCATGCTGCAGATCGCCTACTACCTGCTGCTGGCGGCGGCCTATCGTGTGGCCGACATCGGCCATGCCTACCCGCTGATGCGTGGCGTCGCACCGGTCCTGGTGGCGCTGGGCGGCGGCCTGCTGGCCAGCGAGTCGCTGCACGGCGCCCAATGGATCGCCATCGGCCTGATCTGCGCCGGCGGCGCCGCACTGACCCTGGGTGCGCGCGGCCACGCCTCGGGCGGGCTGCGTCCGACCGCCCTGGTACTGCTGACCGCGACGGTGATTGCGGCATACACCCTGGTCGACGGCCTGGGAGTGCGGCGCTCGGGCGCTCCAGCCGCCTACACCGCCTGGATCTTCCTGCTTACCGGGATCGGCATCGCGGCCCTGTCATGGCGCCGCAGCGCCGGCCAGCTGCCGGCCTACCTGATCCGCCATCCCGGACTGGCGCTGATGGGCGGCGCAGCGACCACCGGCTCGTACGGCATCGCCTTGTGGGCGATGACCCAGGCGCCCGTCGCGGTGGTCGCCGCCCTGCGCGAAACCTCGATCGTGTTCGCCACCGCGATCGCCGTCTTCGTGCTGCGCGAGCGCGCCACCCGCGCCCGGATCTGCGGCGCCGGCCTGGTGGCGCTGGGCGCGGCGGCGGTGCGCCTGGCATAACCGGGATCGACAGTCAAAACTTCAGCTCATAGTTTGCCTGGATGCGCACCGCGCCTGGATAATCGAAGCGGCGCTTCTCGACGCCGGCAACCGGATCGGCGTAGGTCACCTCGAAGCCCGAATCCTCGTGCGCCAGGTTCGATAGCGACAGCCGGACCAGCCGCTTCGGATCGAAGCGCCACGCCGCATAGGCTTCGAGGTCGGTGCGCGCTTCCGAGTAGTAGCCGCGATTGGCTGTCACCCTTACCTGCCCGTTGCGCGTGAAGGCGACGCTGCCTCCCAGCGCCAGCGCTCCCGCCTTGTAGTCGAGACCGACGTTGGCCGACAACGGCGTCTGCCGCTCCAGCCGGTTGTCGGGACCGGGGACCGATTTCACGCGCGCCCAGTGACGGCTCACGCCGGCACGCACATCGATCGCCGGTGCTTGCGCGAACAGCGACGCGAGGGGGAATTTGGTTTCCAGTTCAAGCGTGCGGACCTCGGCGCGGCCGTCGTTCACCGGCGTGACGATCCAGCGGTAGCCGTCGAAGTAGATCCGGTTGCTGGTGTAGTCCTCGATGCGGCGCAGCGACGCACGCAGCGCGACCATCGCGCTCTCGGCCCAGTAATGTTCGTATCCGGCATCCACGCCCCAGGCCAATTCGGGCTTGAGCTCCGGATTGCCCTGGAAATCGGCCTCGGTAGCGCTGTTGTTTTCCCACACCTGGCGGCGCGGCAGCAGATTCCACAGATCCGGCGCCTTGTAGGTACGGGTCACGGCGAAACGCAGCTGGTCGCCCTTGCGGTCCGGGATCTTCCACAAGGTCTGCACGATGGGGCTCCAGACGTTGGAACTGCTGCGGGTGGCGTCGAACGAGTCGCCCGAGGCGCGGATGCGGATACCCTCCCAGCGCAGGCCCAGGTACATCGACCACTGCGGCGTGATGTTCCATTCGTCCTGGGCGTACACCGCCATGCGGGCCACGCGCGCCTCGAACGTTTCGTCGAGCGGCAGGCCGGGCGGGAAGACCCGGATCGCGTCGCGCTCGTGGCGCATCTCGTCGCGCCAGCCGACGCCGCCGTCCCAGCCGGCCGCGATGGCGTGGCCGTTTTCCAGCTTGCGCATATACTTGCCGGTCGAATTCACACCGCGATCGCGCCAGCCGGAATCGACCCAGCCGTCGGTGACCGGAACGCCAAGGGGATCGGCGCCCCGGCGGAAGATCGTGTTGTCGGCATTCTCGCCGCTGAGTCCCAGCTTGGTCTCCAGGGTGGCGCCGGAATCAAGTTCGGTGGTCCATTTCAGGTCGGTGCGCAGGTCTTCGGCGTCGGCCCGCATCCGGTTGTGCTGGTCGGGAACCGGTGGCGGCTGGCCGATCTCGGTCGCGATCGACAAATGGGTGCGGTTGCGGAAGCGATTGACGTTGACGAAGGTCTCGACACTGATCGTGTCGCCATCCGCCAGCGTCCATTCGAAACGCGGGGTCAGGTTCATCCGCCGCATGCGGCCCTCTTCCGGCGCGCTCGTCATGCGCGCCAGGGCAACTGCGCCGCCTGGCGCGATGGTCTCTTCGAAGATGCTCCAGGCGCGGTCATAGCGTTCCGCGGTCGCGTCGCCGGCGAGCGACCAGGCGAAACCCTCCCCGCGCTCGCTCAACTGCAGCGCCGCATTGGGGCCCCTGAACTGCGACGATTGCAGCATCCCCAGCTTGAGCTGGCGCTCGCGTTCCTTGGCAACGCGACGCAGGATGATGTTGACGGTGCCGGCCACCGACTGGGTCGACAGGTCGGCGGTGGCAGCGCGCAGCACCTCGATGCGTTCGACCACGTCGGGCGACAGCGAATCGAAGTCGAAACCGCCAGGCGGCCGCTCGCCGTTGATCAGGATCTGGGTATAGCCGGCACCGAGTCCGCGCATCTGGATTTCACCGCCCCGCGCCTGGTTGGTGTTCACGGTCACGCCCGGCACACGCTTCAAGGCGTCGAGCACCGACCGGTCGCCATAGCGGCCCAGCTCATCGCGCCCGATCACGGTGCGGGTGGCGGTGTCGTCGCGGCGCGGGTCATAGCTGGCGCTGCTGCCCTTGATTTCTACCTGTGAGACAGGAGCTCCTGCTTCCTCCTGCTGTGCGCACGTCGGGCCGGCGAACGCCGCCAGGATGATGAGGGAAAGGGGACGGCGGCTTCGGTTCGGCGTTTTCAAAGGGGATCTCCTGGTTATTGGGTGTATATGGAGGAAATATATGCCCATCACTGGCACAATGTAAACGTCTTATTGGAAGTTTATGCTTCTTACATGAAGAATTATATTATTCCATGTCCTAGCAATCCGAACTTCCATACAAAAGCATCAGCACCAGCGTTCGCCACTGTGCCACCACCTGGAGTACACTCGGGCATGCCTTGACATGGAAATATCATTTCCATTCGGCACTTTCGCTGTAGCACGCCCGCTATAATGCGCACTTTTCGAAGAAAGGCGATCGTCCGTGTCCCGTATAAAAGTCTTGCCGCAATACGTCATGCCGAAGCAGGCGATCACCAACTTCGCCGGCCGCGTCGCCGGCCACAAGGGCGGATCGATGACGACCAGCCTGATCCGTTGGTTCGTGGGCAAGTACGGGGTCAACATGGATGAGGCGGCCAATCCGGACATCGCCAGCTACCCCAGCTTCAACGAATTCTTCACCCGCCCGCTGCGCGAAGGCGTGCGTCCGCTGGCAGCCAGCGACTATGTGTGCCCGGTCGACGGCGCCATCAGCCAATTCGGCGACATCGACGATCACCAGATCTTCCAGGCCAAGGGCCACAAGTTCACCACGGCCGAACTGGTCGGCGGCGACCAGGCGCTGGCCGCTCACTTCCAGCACGGCCACTTCGCCAACGTCTACCTGAGCCCGAAGGATTACCACCGCATCCACATGCCGTGCGACGGCCGCCTGACGCGCATGATCTATGTGCCGGGCAAGCTGTTCTCGGTGAATCCGACCACGGCGCGCGGTGTGCCGGGCCTGTTCGCGCGCAACGAGCGCGTGGTGTGCGTGTTCGAGAGCGATGAATTCGGGCCCTTCGTGATGACCCTGGTCGGCGCGACCATCGTCGGCAGCATGGCCACCGTCTGGCATGGCGTGGTCAATCCGCCACGCATGCCGCGCATCTGCGAATGGAACTACGAGCCCGGCCAGGTCACGCTGAAAAAGGGCGAAGAGATGGGCCGCTTCCTGCTCGGCTCCACCGTCGTGATGCTGTTCCAGCGCGGCGCCATCGCCTTCAACCCGGCCTGGGCGCCCGAAGGCAAGGTGCGCCTGGGCGAACCGATGGGCGAGCGGCCGCTCAAGTCCTGACGTCCTCCAGTGCCGCGCGCGCCCTGAACGCGGCAACCGCGGCATGCGGGCTGTGGCCCTTTTCGGTGCACGCCGATTCGATCATCTCCAGGAAGGCCCGGGTCTTGGCCGGCATCAGCTTACGGCTCGGGAACACCGCCCAGCCGCTGGCGGTCGGCATATCCCATTCCGGCAGCACCCGCACCAGTTCTCCAGTCTGCATATAGGGCTGGGCGAACAGCGTCGAGCTGAGCGCGATGCCGGCGCCGCGCGAGGCGATGCGCGCCAGCAGGTCGGGCGAGTTCGCCGTCAGCCGCGCGTTGAGCGCGCGCTCCCACTTCAGCTTCCCGCGCATCAAGACCCACGGCACGGCCCCACCGGTGCGGCTCAGGATGCACAGCACGTCGTGCGCGTCGAGATCGTCGGGATGCTCGGGAATGCCGCGCCGCGCCAGGTAGCTTGGCGCCGCATACAGGCCGGGCTGCTCGAGCGTGATCGGACGCGCGCTCAGGGTCGCGTCGTTCGGCAGGTCGCCCATGCGGATCGCGATGTCGAAGTTCTCCGCCACCAGGTCGACCCGGCGCGGCGTCAGGTCCATCTCGAGCCTGACCGCCGGATAGCGCTCCAGGAAGCGCGCGATGACTTCGTTCAGGCCGCTGTTGGCGAAGTCGCCCGGCGCCGAGATGCGCAGCTTGCCGCTCGGTTCGCCCTGGCGGTGCTGGGCCAGCGCGCCGGCGGCATCGACTTCGTCGGCCAGGCGGCGCGCGTGCTCGTACAGGCTGGCGCCGAACTCGGTGACCACCAGCTTGCGGGTCGTGCGCTGCAGCAGGCGCTCGCCCAGGGTCGTCTCGAGCAGCGCCAGGCGGCGCGAGACGGTCGACTTGGGCAGGTGGACGCGCTCGGCGGCGCGGGTAAAGCTGCCCGACTCGACGATCCGGGCAAACAGCAGCAAGTCATTCGGCTCCACGTCCATGATTGTCCCATCAGCAGAATAATGTTATCCATTTTACTGGCTTCCGGACTGATTTTGGAATTGCTAAAGTAGCCCCATCGAAACTCTCTACCAAACGAAGGGGCCTGACCATGAACATCCTGCACATCACCACCAGCGTCCGCGGCGACGCATCGGAATCCACCCGCGTCACCCAGCAGATCGTCGACAAGCTGACCGCCGCCAACCCGGGCGCGACCGTCGTGCGCCGCGACTTCGGCGCCCAGCCGCACCCGCTGCTGGACGGCGCCACCGTCGGCGCCCTGTTCACCCCGGCGGACCAGCGCAGCGCCGAACAGGCAGCGCGCGTCGCCCTGGATGACGCGCTGATCGCCGAAGCGCAGGCGGCCGACGTGATCGTGCTGGGCGCCCCGATGTACAACTTCGCGATGCCGGTGCAACTGAAAAGCTGGTTCGACGCGGTCGCCCGCGCCGGCGTGACCTTCCGCTATACCGAGACCGGTCCGGAAGGCCTGCTGAAGAACAAGAAGGTGTACGTGGCCGCGGCCCGCGGCGGCGTCTATGACGAAGCGGCCGACCCGCAGGTGCCGCAGATGCGCGCCCTGCTGAACTTCCTCGGCCTGAACGACCACACCTTCATCTACTCGTCGGGCATGGCGATGGGTCCGGACGCGGTGGCCAAGGGCCAGGCCGCGGCCAACGCCGCCATTGAGGCAGCACTGGCGTAATTTGCCGCCCGCCAGGCGGCGCAACCAACAGGAGAACAGCATGAATACCGCAGTTGCCACTACCCCCATCCAGAAAACGCGCGGCGTCGAGCGCATCATCAACGGCCAGTTCGTGATGGACGGCGCGGGCGTGAAGATCAACCGCGTGCTGACCGGTCCCCTGCAGCGCCGCCTGGATCCGTTCCTGATGCTCGACGCCTTCGGCAGCGACAAGCCGGGCGACTACATCGCCGGCTTCCCGGAGCACCCGCACCGCGGTTTCGAGACCATCACCTATATGCTGGCCGGCCGCATGCGCCACCGCGACAGCGCCGGCAACGAGGGCATGATCACCGATGGCGGCGTGCAGTGGATGACGGCCGGCCGCGGCGTGATCCACTCCGAGATGCCGGAGCAGAACGAGGGCCTGATGGAAGGCTTCCAGCTGTGGCTGAACCTGCCCGCCAGCGACAAGATGATCGAGCCGTGGTATCGCGACATCCCGCTCGAGGAAGTGCCGCGCTTTACGCTGGACGATGGCGTGACGGTGCAGGTCATCGCCGGCAGCACCCACGGCGTGACCGGGGCCGTGCAGCGCGCGCATACCGAGCCGCTCTACCTCGACCTGGAGATCCCGGCCGGCGTGAGCTTCGAGCAGCCGATCCCGGCCGGGCACAATGCCTTCGTCTACGTGTTCCGTGGCGAGGCCGTCATCGAGGGCAAGGGCGTCGGCCAGGCGCGCATGGCGATCCTCGATAACTCGCCCGGCGCCGACGGCGTGCGCATCAAGGCAGTGGCCGACACGCGCGTGCTGGTGCTGGCCGGGCGTCCGCTGAATGAACCGATCGCGCAGTACGGTCCGTTCGTGATGAATACCCAGGCCGAACTGCAGCAGGCGGTGGAGGATTTCCGCGCCGGCAGGTTCACTTGAACGATCGGCAGCAGGGCGCCCCAAACCGCCCTGCTGCCCCCTATGCGAGGTTGACGGCCATGCGCTACACTCGCGGGATGACACAAGCGCAAGACATCTCGTAATGGCACTGCTGGACACCCTCAGCGACCTGTGGTCGCGCGCAAGCCGGGCCATGGGCCTGGAAAACGCCGACCGCTTCCCGCCCGGCCACGCCTATCCGCACACCCGCTGGAACAAGGCGTATTTCGACATCCCGTCCGACTACAAGGCCGACCGGATGGAGAGCATCGTCTGCGCCGCGATCGCCAACACGCCTTACGTGTTCGGCGAGATCCGCAACCCCACCCCACGCATGCAGCGCGCGCTGCTGTCCATCATCGAATCGCGCCTGCGCCGCGCCGATGCGCCGGCCGACCTGGTGCATCTGTTGATCAAGGCGTACCGCCAGCCACACACGCCTGACATCGTGCCGGGACTGCGCGCCGCGATCGCGGCCAACGCGCAGTACGACGCCAATATCCAGGCGCATGCGGTGCTGGCCTATCTTGGCGACGCACCGGCCGGGTTCGGTGTCATCGAGGCGCAGGGCTGAGCCGCGCTTTCGAGCCCATATGCGTTGTCCGATAAAATACCCATCCTCCTTCGTCCCACAGCCTACACAGCCATGACTTCCGCCCGCCAGTTCCAATTCAAATCCATCAACTACACCGGCTTGCAGACCGGCCCACGCGTCATCATCATGGGCGCGACCCATGGCAACGAGGTGTGCGGCACCAAGGCGATCCAGCGGGTCATGGAAGAAATCGACAGCGGCAAGCTGCACATCGCGGCCGGCAGCGTCACCTTCGTCCCGATCGTCAATCCGCTGGCCTACGCCCAGAACACCCGCAACGGCGACCGCAACCTGAACCGCGACCTGTTCCCGAAAGAGAAACCGCTGGACTTCGAGGACCAGGTCGCCAACTGGCTGTGCCCCCTGCTCGGCCAGCACGACGTGCTGCTCGACCTGCACTCCTTTGCCGCCACCGGCGAGCCGTTCGTGATGGTCGGGCCGCTCGACAACGACGGTACGCTGCAGCCGTTCCGCCACGCCGCGAAGGAACGCGCCTGGGCGCGCCGCCTGGGCGTGCGCCGCTTCGTCGACGGCTGGCTGGCCACTTATGGCGACGGCGTGCAGCGCCGCAGCCGTAGCGCCGACGAACTGGAAACCGTGCTGCGCTACGGCGTCGGCACCACCGAGTACATGCGCAGCACCGGCGGCTACGCGCTCACCCTCGAATGCGGCCAGCACGACGATCCTGCAGCGCCCGACGTCGCCTACCGCGCCATCATGAACACGCTGGCCCACCTGGGCCTGATCGCGGCGCCCGATCCGCAACCGGTGGCCTTCGAAGAGATGGAAGCGCTGTCGATGGTCGTGGTGCACGACAAGCTGCACGCGGACGACGCCTTCGTGCGCCCGTGGAAGAGCTTCGATCCGGTGAGCGAAGGCGAACTGCTCGGCCACCGCGCCGACGGCACGCCGGTGGTGGCCGAATTCGGCGGCCGCATCCTGTTCCCGGCCGCGAACGCCGCCGCCAATACCGAGTGGTATTACCTGACCCGCCCCAACGCGACTTTCGGCCGCGAGTAAGACCTTGAACAGGGCATTTCGAGCCGTCGCCAGCAAACATTTCGTGAATATCGTAAGATGACGATATTCGGATCGAAAGAAGCCGATATAAGGAAACCCATGGACATCGACGCGATCCACAAGGCCCTGGCCAACCCGGTGCGGCGCCAGATCCTGCAGTGGCTCAAGGAGCCGCAGCTGCACTTCAGCGAGCAGGAACATCCGCTCGAGATTGGCGTGTGCTGCAAGCTCATCGACCAGAAAACCGGCCTGTCGCAATCGACGGTGTCGGCCCACCTGGCCACCCTGCAGCGCGCCGGGCTCGTGAGCACGCGTCGCGTCGGCCAATGGATTTTCCTCCAACGGAACGAGGAAGCCATCCATGCCTTCCTCGCACAACTGAACGACGGACTTTAGGAATACCCGATGACTACAATGTTTGACCCGATCAAGGTGGGCGCCCTCGAATGGCCGAACCGCATCGTCATGGCGCCGCTGACCCGCTCGCGCGCCGATGGCGGCGCACGCGTGCCGAATGCGCTGATGGCCGAATACTATGTGCAGCGCGCTTCGGCCGGGCTGATCCTGTCGGAAGCGACCTCGGTGACCCCGATGGGCGTGGGCTACGCCGACACGCCCGGCATCTGGTCCGACGAGCAGGTCGAAGGCTGGAAGATCGTCACCGAGGCCGTGCACAAGGCCGGTGGCCGCATCTTTTTGCAGCTGTGGCACGTGGGCCGCATCTCGGATCCGTCGTTCCTGAACGGCGAACTGCCGGTCGCGCCATCGGCGATCCAGCCGGACGGCCACGTGAGCCTGCTGCGTCCGAAGCGTCCCTTCGTCACCCCGCGCGCGCTCGAACTCGATGAAATCCCCGGCATCGTCGCCGCCTACCGCAAGGGCGCCGAGAACGCCAAGAAGGCCGGCTTCGACGGCGTCGAAGTCCATGGCGCCAACGGCTACCTGCTCGACCAGTTCCTGCAGGATTCCACCAACAAGCGCACCGACGCGTATGGCGGCCCGATCGAGAACCGCGCGCGCCTGATGCTCGAAGTGACCGACGCCTGCATCGACGTCTGGGGCGCCGACCGCGTCGGCGTGCACCTGGCGCCGGCCCGCGATTCGCACGATATGGGCGATTCGACCCCGGCCGAGACCTTCGGCTACGTGGCGCGCGAGCTGGGCAAGCGCAAGATCGCCTTCATCTTCACCCGCGAAGGGCAAGGTCCGGACGTGCTCGGCCCGATGATCAAGAAGGAATTCGGCGGCGTCTGGATCGCCAACCAGCAGCTCACCCGCGAAAAGGCCGCGGAGCTGATCGCCAGCGGCACCGCCGACGCGGTGTCGTGGGGCCAGCTGTTCATCTCCAATCCGGACCTGCCGAAGCGCCTGCAGCTGGGCGCCGCGCTCAACGAGCCGGATACCGACACCTTCTACCATCCGGGCCCGGTCGGCTACACCGACTATCCGGCACTGGAGCAGGCTGCCTGATACATCGCTTTCGCCACCGCTTCGCCGCCCACCGCCGGCGAAGTGGCGGCGCCTCTTTCCACGGGACCGCAAGGTCCCGTTTTTGCGCGTATTCACAATGCTATCGAACACGCATATCGAGAGCACGCAATCTCTCCAACAGGTGTCCACCGTGGAACGTTAGTGCTATTCTTGCGCGATTGACATTTCGCGCACCCAGATGCGCCCACCGAGAGAGGATTTTTCAGTGAACTTTCCCGCACACCGCGTGATGGCCGTCGCCATCGCTTCCGCCTTCGTCTTCGGCGGCGCCGTCCACGCCGCGCCGGCCAAACAGGCCCAGGCCCGCGCCGAAACCGCCTTCCTCTCGCAGGACGATGCGTTTGCCCGTTCCGCCCGCATCGCGAACGTGGACTATGTGCTGGACTTTACGCTGACCGGCAAGGAAACCTTCGCCGGCACCACGACCGTCACCTTCGACCTCAAGGACACGAAGTCCGCCGTCACCCTCGACCTGAACAAGGCCACCGTCAAGTCGGTCAGCGTCAACGGCAAGCCAGTCCAGGCACGCTACAACGACTGGTTCATCACCGTCGACCCGGCGCACCTGGCCAAGGGCCGCAACAACGTCACCGTCGCCTACGAGCGCCTGCACAGCACCAATGGCGAAGGCCTGCACCGCATGGTCGACCCGGCCGATGGCCGGGTGTATACCTACTCGCACTTCGAGCCGGTGGCCGCCCAGCAGATGTTCCCCCTGTTCGACCAGCCCGACCTGAAGGCCAGCTACACCGTTACCGTCACCGCGCCGAAGGACTGGCACGTGGTCACCACCACCCGCGAAACGAAGATCGATGATGCCGGCGCCAACCGCCGCTGGACCTTCAAGCAGACCCGCCGCCTGAGCCCCTACAACTTCTCGCTGCACGCCGGCCCTTACCAGGTCTGGGAAGACAATAGCGGCAAGTACCCGATGCGCCTGTTCGCGCGCCAGTCGCTGGCCAAGCAGGTGGTCCCCGCTGACTGGTTCCGCCAGACCAAGGCGGGCATGACCTTCTTCGAAGAATACTTCGGCATCCCCTACCAGTTCGAGAAGTACGACCAGCTGATCGTGCCCGACTTCCTGTACGGCGCGATGGAAAACGCCGGCGCCATCACCTTCGCCGAAGCGCGCTACGGCGTGGCCAATATGACGGCCGACCAGAAGCAGTCGATGACCGAAGTCATCATGCACGAAATGGCCCACCAGTGGTTCGGCAACCTGGTCACCATGAAGTGGTGGAACGGCCTGTGGCTCAACGAAAGCTTCGCTTCGTTCATGGGCATCCTTGCCACTGCCGAATCGACCGAGTTCAAGGACTCGTGGCAGAAGTTCTACCAGACCGGCAAGCAGCGCGCCTACATCCAGGACCAGACCGCGAGCACCCACCCGATCGAGGTGCCGGTGCCGTCCTCTAGCAATGCCTTCGACAATATCGACGCCATCACCTATTCGAAAGGCGGCGCCGCCCTCAAGCAGCTGCGCCACTTGCTGGGCGAGGAAGTGTTCCGCAAGGGCGTGCACAACTACCTGGTCAAGTATTCGTGGCAGAACGCCACCCTCGATGATTTCATCAACACCCTGGCCAAGACCGCCGGCCGCGACCTGTCGGGCTGGACCAAGGAATGGCTGTACCACGCCGGCGTGAACACGATCGCCGCCAACTACAGCTGCAGCAACGGCAAGATCAAGGACTTCACCCTCACGCAAGCCGCGCCCAGCAAGGAGCTGCCGACGCTGCGCGAACAACGCGTGCAGGTGGCGGCGTTCAAGATCGACGGCGGCAAGCTGTCGCTGGTCAAGAATGTGCCGGTGACGTACAAGGGCGCGAAGACCGCGGTCAAGGAGCTCGATGGCGCGGCCTGCCCTGACCTGGTTTATCCGAACTACCAGGACTGGGGCTATGCGAAAGTCCAGCTGGACGCGCGCTCCTTCGATACCGCGCGCACGAAACTGTCGCAGGTCGACGATCCGCTGCTGCGCGCCATGCTGTGGCAAAGCCTGTGGGACGGCGTGCGCGACGCCCAGCTGCCGCTGAACGACTTCATCACCGTGGCCCTGAACAATGCGCCGCAAGAGAAGGACTACACCCTGCTCGGCGACGTGCTGGGCAAGGTCGTCCAGTCGAAGGCCTACCTCGACGCCATGCGCCTCGACAATGCGTATGCGAAGCAGACCTATGCCGCCCTGGAGAAGATGGCCTGGGACGGCGTGCTGGCGCACAAGGCCAACGCCGACGTCCAGCGCCGCTGGTTCAGTCTCTACGTGAGCGTGGCCTCCAGCCCGGAGGCGCTGGCCCGTCTGGCCGGCATCCTCGACGGCAAGGTCGACGCCGCCGGCATGGAGCTCACCCAGGACCAGCGCTGGGCGCTCATCGCCCACCTCAATCGCTACAACCACGCCGGCGCCGACGGACTGATCGCAGCGGAGAGCGCGCGCGACAAATCCGACGCCGGCCAGGTGGCGGCGGTGGCAGCCACCGCGTCGCGTCCGGATCCGAAGGTCAAGGCCGAGTGGGTCGGCAAGATCGAAGACCTCAAGACGCCGCTGCCGTTCTCGCGCATCCGCACGGCGATGGGCAGCGTGTTCCCGGCCGAGCAGGGTCAGTTGAGCGAGCTCGAAGCAGATGCGCGCCTGGCGCGGTTGCCGGCGATCGACAAGGCGGCCGGCCCGGTCTATATGCGCGCCTACGCCATCACCATGATCCCGACCGCCTGCACGCCGCAAAGCGTGCAGCGCCTGAGCCGCGCTGCCGATCAGATGAAAGACCTGTCGGCATTTACCCGCCGCTCGCTGCTCGACACCCTGCAGAACGAGCAGCGCTGCGTGGCGATCAAGGGGGCGATGACGGCGCCGAAGTAAGCAATAGATGCGCGCGGACGCCGGCTTGATGCCGCGCCGCGCGCCGGGCTGGCCGCTCCTGGTCACGCTCGGCGCGCACCTGCTGCTCGCATGGTGGTGGCTCGATGCCACCGGCGTGCGGTCGTTACCATCCGTCGTGCCGGCGCTGCGTGAATTCCTCGTGGTGCCGGTGCTGGTGCCCCCGCCTGCAGTTGAATCTCCACCACCTCCACCGATTCCACGATCGCCTGCACGCGCTCCTGTCGCAGCGCAGCCGATCACGCTCCCTGTGGATGCCCCGGTGGCGGAGCCTGTCGCCGAATCCTATCCCGATCCACTGGCCCAGCCGTCGCCACAAGACGATGCCGCATCCGAAGAAGAGACGCTGGCCGGCCGCGCCAGGCGTGCAGCCGGCGGCGTCGATCAAGACCTACGCAAGGGAAAGCTGGCGCCGCTCGAACCGACCGACACGCCATGGAAGCGCTTTGCCAGCGCCGTCGAAGGCGCCCGCAAAGACAGCTCGCGCACGCTGACCTCGGAGAGCTATACCTCGCCCGACGGCACCATCGTCTACCGCTTCCGCAGGAACGGTAAATATTACTGCCGCAGCGGCGGCGGCGTGCGGCCGAGCATGTTCGGCGCCGAGGGCGGCGGCGCGGTCCTGTTCGACAAGCCGGGCGGCGGCGGCACGGCCGGCCTCGTACCCTGCCCCTCCCAGGCCGAATTCAAGCGCGACTGAGCGCCGCTTGTCGCCGTCGGCGGTGGAACGCACAGCTCCGCCACCCGGCGCCAGGCGCCGTCGGCCCCGCACTCGGCTGGCGGGTGTTCGCGCAGCAGCGCGCCGAGGTCGAGCGGCGCGCCCTCACGCACCTTGACCCCGCGCGCGATCGGCACGCACAGCGCGTCATGCCAGGCCGCCGCATGGCCTTCGGGTGTTGGCAGCGCGCCGCGCAAGCGGACGGCGACCTCTTCGCATGCGGCGCCGCTGGCGAATTCTCCGCGCAGGCTGCTGCTCTCCAGCGTGACATCGAGATTCTGCTGGAGGTACAGCAGCAGGATGATCGTAAACATATAATGGCCGGGTCCGCGGCCCCCGCCGCGCTTGCAGAGGAAACACATTGGACTGGGATTATCCGCAACCGTTCATCCTGCCCGTCGTGCCGCAGGCCGGCGACATCGATGGCCTGAACCACACCAATAACGCGGTCTACGTGCGCTGGTGCGAGCAGGCCGGCTGGGCCCACTCGGCAGGGCTGGGCCTGTCGCTGGACGACTACCGGCGCCTGGACCGCGCGATGGCGATCCGGCGCGGCGACTACGAATACCTGTTGCCCACCGTGGAAGGCGAGGCACTGAGCCTGGCCACCTGGCTGGTCGGCGGCGACGGCAAGCTGACGATGGAACGCCGCTTCCAGCTAGTGCGCGACAGCGACGGCGCCACCGTCCTGCGCGGGCGCTGGGAACTGGTCTGCATCGAGATCGGCAGCGGCCGGCCGCGCCGCATGCCGGCCGAGTTCCTGGACACCTATATGCCCGTGGTGGTTGCACCAGCCTAAGCCCCGGTCCGCGCGCATGGTTGCATTGCGCATGCTCAAGGACGAGTTTGATCGATCCGGCGTACCACCCGCTTGGGCGGGATCAGACTGGTTCCGTCACCCGATCCGACGACGAGGATGCGATGTTCCGGATTCTGCCCAAGATCCCGATCGATATGCGCCTGATCCTGTTCTGGCTGCTTGCCTGCCCGCTGTTCGCGGGGCCCTTGCTGGCCGGCTGCCGGCTGCGCGACGGCGGGCACGAAGAACTCGTGGTGCCCGAACTGGTGCGCACCCATCTCTATCTCGCACCCAACGGGTCGGACAGCAATCCCGGCACCCGCGCCGAACCCTTCCGCACCCTCGCGCGCGCGGCCCAGGTGGTCACGCCCGGCACGACCGTGCACGTGGCGCCCGGCATCTATTCAGGGGGCGTGCGCACGACCACCAGCGGCACACTCGAAGCACGCATCGTCTTCCAGAGCACCGAGCGCTGGGGCGCCAAAATCGTGCCGCCGCTCGACGCGCGCCAGAGCGCGGCCTGGGACAACCGCGGCAGCTACATCGACATCGCCGGCTTCGAGATCGACGGCACCCAGTACCAGAGCGGCATGAAATGGCTGAGCGGCATTTATAACGGCGGCTCGCACAACGGCGTGCACGGCAACCGCATCCACCACATCGGCAACGACGTGCCGTGCGAGCCCAAGGGTGGCTCGGGCATCGGCATCGACAGCTACTTCAAGGGCGTGGACGTGGTCGTGACCGGCAACCACGTGCACGACATCGGCCCACCCGGCTGCCGCTACATGCACGGCATCTACGTCAGCACCACGGCCAACGTGCGGGGCAACGTCGTCTACCGTGTGTCGGGCGCCGGCATCCATCTGTGGCACGACGCCAACCGCGTGACCGTGCGAGGCAATACCGTGGCGGCATCCGGCACCGGCATCGTGGTCGGCGGCGGCGACTTTTATCACAGCAAGGGGCCGAACGACCACACCCACGTCAGCAACAACATCGTCTACGACAACCACCACGGCATCCTCGAACAAGGGGCGATCGGCCGCCACAACAGCTTCCGCAACAACCTCGTGTACCAGAACGCCGGCGACGACTGGAAGCTGTCGCCCGGCCGCGAGCATACGGGCAGCATCAGCGCGCCGCCCCAGTTCGTCGAGTACAGCGCCAGCGGCACGCCGGACTTCCGCCTGCGGCGCGGCTCGCCGGCGATCGGTCAGGGCTTGCCGCTTGAATCGGCGCCGCCCGGCAGCGGCAATACCGGGGCGCGGCCGATGCGCAAGGCCGACATCGGGGCCATGCCGTCGGCGCCGCCATCCTAGCGGCGTCACGGCGTAGTCATGGCGCTTACAGGATTTCGCGCACCCGCTCGAACGGCCGGCACAGGCGCACGCCTTTCGGCGTGACCACGAAGGGCCGCTCGATCAGGATCGGATGCGCGGCCATCGCATCGAGCAGGGCCGCGTCGTCTACTTCGGGCCGGTCGAGACCCAGCTCGGCGTACAGGGCTTCCTTGCGGCGTACGGCGTCGCGCGGCTGCAGGCCGGCGTCGGCGATCAGGCGCGCCAGTTGTTCACGGCTCGGTGGAGTGCCCAGGTACTCGATTACTTGCGGTTCGTGGCCGGCCTCGCGGATGGCGGCCAGGGTATTGCGCGAGGTCCCGCAGCGCGGGTTGTGGTAAATCGTGATATCCATTGTCATAACAGGCGGTGTCGGGTTGTTATTGGCTTGTCGTTCAAACAGCGGCATGATAACCACAGCGCATACCCTGCACCAGCATTTTTGCTTGTCCCCCCTCCCCGCTCCGGCTAGAATCCCACGCTTGATTTTCTAGAGCGTAATGGAATTCCACAACCATATGTCATTACGCCGCAACGGAGACCGGATGGACGATTACCTGCAGCGCCCCGAAGCATTGCCCACCCTGCGCCAGCGCACCGCGCTGCGCGTGCTGCAGCTGTTCGGCTGGAAAGTCTACTTCAAGCCGCTGCCCGGTCCCCACGGGATCGCGGTCATCTACCCGCATACCTCGAACTGGGACTTCCCCATTGGCATGGTCGCCAAATGGGCGCTGGATACCCCGTTCCGCTGGCTGGCCAAGGACACGCTGTTCCGCGGCGCGATGGGCCGCCTGATGCGCTACTGGGGCGGGATCGCCGTCGACCGCCGCGCACCGATGGGCGCCACGCGCCAGTTGGCGCAGCAGATACTGAAGGAAGACTGGTGCTGGGTCGGCATCACGCCGGAAGGCACGCGCGGCTATCGCCCCCACTGGAAGAGCGGCTTTTATCACCTGGCGCAAACCGCCAACGTGCCGATGCTGCTGGTCAGCTTCGACTACAAGAAGAAAGAGCTGCGCCTGACCGAAACGCTCCAGCCATCCGGCGACATCGAGCGCGACATGGACACCATCCGCGCCGTGTACCGGGATGTCACCGCCCTCTACCCCGAAAATGCAGCGCCGATCGTGCTCGCCTCGAAGGACGACAAGGACGCCGAGCGCAAGCGCGCCTGACGTTATTTCTTAGCCAGCCGGCTGCGGCCGGCCCGCCGCACTCGACCCCGCCAGCCGGTCCCAGGCATTCGCCGCGCTCAGGAATACCTGCCCGCTGAGCTGGCCCAGCAAGTCGCTGTCGCGCAGCCGGTCCATCACCGGCCCTTTTACTTCGGCCAGGTGCAGCGTCACGCCGCGCTGGCGCAGCGATGCGTTCAATTCGCCCAGGCCAAACAGGGCCGAGGTGTCGATCGCATTCACCGCCGACAGCACCAGCACCAGATGGGCGGTGCCGGCATGCTGCGCCAATTCCTCGTCGATGCGCTCGTTCACCGCATCGACGTTCCCGAAGAACAGCCCGGCGTCGACCCGCAACATCAGCAGGCCCGGCGTGGTCTCGGCCGAATAGCGGTCGACGTTGCGGAAGTGTTCAGTGCCGTGGATGCGGCCCAGCACCGCGATGTGCGGCCGGCTGGCGCGCCAGATCAGCGCGCCCATCGACAGCGCCACGCCCACCAGCACGCCCGCCTCCACCCCCAGCACCAGCACACCGCCGGCGGTGGCCAGCAGCGCCAGCGCATCGGCGCGGTCATAGCGCCAGGCGGTGCGCAGGGTCGACCAGTCGAGCATGCCCAGCACCGCCACGATGATGGTCGCGGCCAGCGTCGGCAGCGGCAGCAGGGCCAGCCAGCCGGTGGGGGCCACCAGCGCCAGGGCCAAGAGGCCCGCCGTGATCATGCTCGCCAGTTGGGTATTGGCGCCGGCCGCGAAATTCACCGCCGAGCGCGAAATGCTGCCGGTGACGGGAAAGCCGCCGGAGAGGGCGCTGCCGACATTGGCCGCGCCCAGGCCGACCAGCTCGCGGTTGCTGACCAGCTTTTCGCCGCCGCGCTTGAGCGCCAGCACCTGGGCGCCCGACATGCTGATCAGGAACACCATGAAGCCGATCAAGAGCGCCGGCTGCAGCAAGGCCTGCCAGTGGCCGCTCGACGTCGCCAGGTTCAGGCCCGGCAAGCCGGCCGGCACCGCGCCGGTGGTGGCCACGCCCAGCCGATCCAGCGCCAGCAGCGGCACCAGCGCCGTGGCGCCCAGCACGACGAACATCGGCGCCAGCTTGGCCGCGATATCGGCCACGACGGGCTTGACGCGCAAGCAGCGCAGCATCGGCGCCAGCCATTCGCGCGCCATCACCAGCAAGGCCAGGGAGCCGAAGCCCAGCGCGATGCTGGGCCAGTGAGGTGAGGCATCCAGCGCGATCGGGCCGCCGACCAGGGTGCGCAGCTGGCCCCAGGCGATGACGATCGCCGAGCCGATGGTGAAGCCGCTCATCACCGGGCGCGAAAAGAAATTGGCGAGAAAGCCGATGCGCAACAGGCCGCAGGCCAGCAGCACCAGGCCCGACATCAGCGCCAGTTGGGCCGCCAGCACGCCATACAGGCCGGTGCCGGGCGTGGCCAGCGGCGCCAGCGTGGACGCCGTCATCAGCGACACGATGGCCATCGGCCCCACCGACTGGGTGCTGCTGGTGCCGAATAGCGCGTACAGCAGCGGCGGGAAGATGCTGGCATAGATCCCGACCACCGGCGGCAACCCGGCCACCAGCGCATAGGCCATGCCCTGCGGGATCATCATCATCGCCACCACGATGCCGGCGCTGATGTCGCCGGGCAGCGCGGCGCGCCGGTATTCGCGCAGCCACTGAAGCATGGATTACCCTGGGATGTCTTGCCTGTTTGAAAGGCCGCTAGCGTAGCATAAATACCGCATATCTATATTCGGTTTTCGATCGCGCGATTGCGGCGCCTTACCTACCGCAGGCAATAGCCGCTCAGGACATCGCCAGTTCCACGCAGTTGCGGCCAGCCCGCTTGGCGCGCGCCAGCGCGGCATTGGCCCGCACCGCCAGCGAATCGCCGCTCTCGCTCTCGCCCAGCTGGGCCACGCCCAGGCTGATGGTCACGTGGTCGCAGCCAGGGATCTCGACCTGCTCGATCGCAGCGCGCAGCTTCTCGGCCATCCGAAGGCCGTCGATCGCGCTGGTATGCGGGGCGATCACCAGGAATTCCTCGCCACCCGAGCGCACCAGCACGTCGCTGGCGCGCAGCAGCGCGCGCGCGGTATTGGCCACGGTGCGCAGCACGATGTCGCCCACCGGATGCCCGAAGCTGTCGTTGACCTGGCTGAAGCGGTCGATGTCGAAGCTCACCAGCGCCAGCGGCAGGCGGTAGCGGCGGGAGCGCTTGATCTCCTGCTCGAGCAGGTGCTCGCCGTGGCGGCGGTTAGCGACTTCGGTCAGGGCGTCGGTCGTGGCCAGGTGGGTCACGCGCGCCAGCAGGATCTCGTTCTCGCGCGTCACCTCGGCCATGCGCAGGCCATGCGACGCCAGCTGGGCCAGGTCGTCCAGCGCCTGCAGCTGCGCGCGCGAGAAGGCACGCGCGTGGTCGAACATCAGGCATAGCGAACCGCGCGGGCCGCCCGGGCCCTGGCCCGGGATCGGCAGGCCGACCACCATGCGCACGCCAAAGCGCTCCAGGCTGGCCGCCAGCTCGGGCTCGCCCGCCTTGTCCGGCGCATCGAGCAGGGTGAATTCGCCGCTGGCGGCGGCCAGCAGGCCGGGGAAGGCATGGCGCAACGGCGACTGCAGCAGGCGGCCTTCATCCTTGAGCAGCGCCATCAGGTGCAGGCCGGCCACGCCCTGCTCGGCTTCCAGGTGCAGGTCGCCGTCGCGGTGCTGGAACAGCGCCGCATGCACCAGCCCTGGCCAGCCCGACAAGGCCGCGCACAGGCGCTCGGCGAAGCGCTCGCTGTCGTCGGCGTGGCCCAGCGCTTCCTGGCTGGCGCCGCGCAGCGCCAGCAGCGCGTGCAGCTCTTCCTCGGCGGAGGTCGACGCGAGCGCCGGCGCCGGCGCGAAGCCGGTGCGCAGGCGCGCGTCCAGCAGCGCGCGGGTCTGCTGCGCGCGCAGCGGGCCGATGGCGTAGTCGACCGGGCCGAAGGCCATCAACGCCGGCAACCAGCGCGCATTGGTGAAGGGGCATAGCACCAGGATCGGCTTGCCGGCCCGTTCGGCCACCAGGGCGCCCAGGGCCGCCAGGTCGATACCCAGTTCGCAGCGTTCGAGGTCCAGCACCACGAGGTCGGCAGGCTCGCGCGCCAGCAGGCTGCGTGCCTGCTCGGCGCCGGAGGCCACCCGCAACTGCGCGAACACGCCGGCGCAGGCGGACTGGAAATCGGCGCGGCGCTGGCCCACCGGATTGACGAACAGGCAGCTGCGTTCATCGTCCACCGTGTCTGCGCGCGCGCCTTCTTCTTGCATTCCCATCCTCCAAAACGTTTCCAGGTATTACCGACTCGGCATGTTTCCATCGCGAGTGTGCCATAAGCGCAGCGCTGTGTGTGGAACCGCACCGTCGCGCGTTGCGCTGCGCCCAATACTCTCCAGATCGAATGCATATTCATGGGAGAAGCGCGATGGGACAGCAGGACGACGTGGCAAACAAGCAGAAGGCCATACAGAACCGCCAGGACCAGATCGACGGCAGCATGCAGAAGGCCAAGAGTGACGACAAGGGCGCCGTGCAGACCGGCGTCCCGCAGCCGGAGACGCCGATGCCCGGCCAGCACCTGGCCAAGCCCGGCATCGAGGCGCAGATGGAACTCAAGCCGAAATTCATGGCGGAGGGTTACAAGGGCAGCGGCAAGCTGGAAGGCATGAGCGCCATCGTGACCGGCGGCGACTCCGGCATCGGCCGCGCGGTCGCCGTGCTGTTCGCGCGCGAGGGCGCCGACGTGGCCGTGATGTACCTGAACGAACACGAGGACGCCGAGGAAACCAGGCGCTGCATCGAGGCCGAGGGCCGCCGCTGCATCACCATCCCGGGCGACGTCAAGGACGCGGCGTTCTGCAACGAGGCCGTGGAAAAAGTGGTCGCCGAATTCGGCCGCCTGGACGTGCTGGTGAATAACGCCGCCTTCCAGGAACATGCGAACTCGCTGCTCGACATCACCGACGAGCGCCTGGACGAGACCTTCCGCACCAATATCTACGGTTACTTCCACATGGCGCGCGCGGCGCTGCCGCATCTGAAGCGCGGCGCGGCGATCATCAACACCGGCTCGGTGACCGGTCTGCAGGGCTCGAAAAAGCTGCTCGACTATTCGGCCACCAAGGGCGCGATCCACGCCTTCACGATGTCGCTCGCCTCGAGCCTGATTGACCAGGGCATCCGCGTCAACGCGGTGGCCCCGGGCCCGGTCTGGACCCCGCTGAACCCGGCCGACCAGACGCCCGAGCAGCTGAAGGAATTCGGCGCCGCCACCGACTACAAGCGCCCGGCCCAGCCAGAAGAACTGTCGCCGGCCTATGTGTTCCTGGCCTCGCCCGTGTGTTCGGGCTACATCACCGGCATCGTGCTGCCGATTACCGGTTCGGTCGGCTGACAGGCGAAAAAAAAGGAGAACGTCCATGCGCAGCATGTGGAAGGGAGCGATCAGTTTCGGGCTGGTCCATATTCCGGTCGATATGTACACCGCGGTCGAGAGCAAGGGGCTGGACCTGACCATGCTCGACCGGCGCGACTTTTCGCCGGTGGGCTTCAAGCGCTACAACAAGGGCAACGGCAAGGAGGTGGCGTGGGACGACATCGTCAAGGGCTATGAATATGAAGACGGCGAGTACGTCGTGCTGTCCGACGAAGACCTGCGCCGCGCCAACCCCGAGGCGACGCAGACCATCGACATCCAGGCCTTCGTGGATGCCGAGGACGTGCCGCTGATCTACTACGACCAGCCCTACTACCTCGCCCCGGGCAAGGGCGGCGCCAAGGTGTACGCCTTGCTGCGCGAGACCCTGCGCGAGGCCGGCAAGATCGGCATCGCGCGCGTCGTCATCCGCGTCAAGCAGCACCTGGCGGCGCTCGTGTGCGTGGGCGACACCATCGTGCTCAACACCCTGCGCTACCCGGACGAGATGCGCGACGCGGGCGAACTCAAGATCCCGTCGCCCGACTCGAAGACGGCCGCCGTCACCGTCAAGGAACTCAAGATGGCGATGGCGCTGGTCGAGGGCATGAGCGAGGACTGGGAGCCGAAGCAGTATCACGACACCTACCGCGAGGACGTGCTTGCCCTGGTCAAGAAGAAGATCAAGGCCAAGCAGACCAAGACCATCACCCAGCCCGAGCCCGAGAAGGAAAAACGCACGAGCGGGAAGGTCATCGACCTGGTCGCCCTGCTCCAGGCCAGCCTGGGCAAGAAGCCGGCCAAGGCCGCGCTGGCGGCGCTGGAAGATGACGACGACGATGACGACGATCCACCACCGCGCAAGTCGAGGAAGCCGGCCGACGATGAGGACGACGACGACGACGCCCCCGCGCCGCGCGCGCGCAAGACGTCCGGCGCGGGCAGCCGTTCGGGCGCCACCGCCGCCAAGTCGACCCGCACCGCAGCGAGCAAGAGCGCTGCCAAGCCGGCCGCAAAGAAAGCCGTGGCCAAGAAGGCAGCAGCAAAGGCCCCGGCCAAGGCGCCGGCACGCAAGAAGGCGGCGTGAGGATGGGGGAACTGATCGACCTCCTCCAATGGCCAGCCATGGTGGTCAGCCTCTACGCCGCCTTCCTGATCGGCTCCAAGCGCGCCGAACGCAGGGTGTTCGGATTCTGGATGTTCATCCTCAGTAACCTGATGTGGATCGTCTGGGGCTGGCACGACGAAGCCTGGGCCCTGATCACCCTGCAGTTTGCGCTGATGGCGATGAATATCCGGGGTATCTTCAAGAACGACAACTGAGTGCAAGAAGGCGGCCGCACCGCTTTCTTGCATCTCTTCCTTTCGAGGTATTGTAAAAACCTATCATAATAATTAAAGCAATTATCTTTCCCTAAATCGAATTGCTCTTTAGAATCTAACTCATTGAAATTCATCGCAATGAGGAGATCACGAATGAGCCAACCCCGCCTGACCACCGCCTCCGGCATCCCGCTCGCCGACAACCAGAATTCGCTGAGCGCCGGCCCGCGCGGCCCGCTGTTGCTCCAGGATTTCCACCTGATCGAAAAGCTGCAACATTTCAACCGCGAGCGCATTCCCGAGCGCGTCGTCCACGCCAAGGGCTCGGGCGCCTATGGAACCTTCACCGTCACCCATGACATCAGCAAGCTGACCAAGGCCAACCTGTTCACCCACGTCGGCAAGCAAACCCCGGTCTTCCTGCGCTTCTCGACCGTCGGCGGCGAAAAAGGCAGCGCCGATACCGAACGCGATCCGCGCGGCTTCGCCCTGCGCTTCTATACCGAGGAAGGCAACTGGGACCTGGTCGGCAACAACACGCCGGTATTCTTCATCAAGGACCCGATCAACTTCCCGGACTTCATCCACACCCAGAAGCGCGACCCGCAGACCAACCTCAAGTCGGCCAATATGATGTTCGACTTCTGGAGCAATGCGCCGGAGAGCCTGCACCAGGTGACGATCCTGTTCTCGGACCGCGGCACCCCGGACGGCTACCGCCACATGGACGGTTTCGGCAGCCACACCTATAGCCTGATCGACGAACAGGGCCAGCGCGTCTACGTGAAATGGCACTTCAAGACCCGCCAGGGCATCAAGAACCTGAGCGCGGCGGATGCTACCCGCATCGCCGGCAGCGACCCGGATCACGCCCAGCGCGACCTGTTCAATGCGATCGCCGGCAATGACTTCCCGCAGTGGGACGTGCAGGTGCAGGTCGCGACCATCCAGGAACTGGAAGCCTGGAGCGCGCGCACCGGCTGGAATCCGTTCGACCTGACCAAGGTCTGGCCGCATGGCGACTTCCCCGTGCAGCCGGTCGGCGTGCTGGAACTGAACCGCAACCCGCAGAACTATCACGCCGAAGTCGAGCAGGCCGCCTTCTCGCCGGCCAATGTCGTGCCGGGACTGGGCTACTCGCCGGACAAGATGCTGCAGGGCCGCCTGTTCGGCTACCACGACGCCCAGCTGTACCGCGTCGGCACCAACCACCAGCACCTGCCGGTGAACGCCCCGCGCTGCCCGGTCCACAACCACCAGCGCGATGGATCGATGGCGATCGCCAACGGCGGTTCGGCGCGCAACTACCACACGCTCAATAGCGTGGGCGCCGGCGCCACCGGCATGGGCCATGGCGAGCGCGAACTGGCCCTGGAAGGCGATGCCGGCCGCTTCGATTTCCGCGGCCAGGAAGACGATTACACGCAGGCCGGCAACCTGTTCCGCCTGATGGACGCCCAGGCGCGCCAGAACCTGTGCGACAACCTGGCCGGCCCGCTGAGCCAGGTGGATGAAGACATCCTGCAGCGCCAGCTGGGCCACTTCGACCAGGCCGATCCAGCCTACGGACGCGGCGTGCGCGCCTCGCTCAAGGCGCTGGGCCGCAACGTCGACTGACCCGGCAGCGCCCCTGCCTCTTGCCGCCACCCGGGACATCCGTTCCGCGTGGCGGCTTTCTGTGTCGCGCGACATGTGCATTCCCGTACAGGGCATGCTCGGCCATACTCCGGAACCGCGCCGTCGATGCGGCCAACTCAACCGGATCCCCGCATGCTCGCACCAACTGCCCCACGACAACCCCTGCTGCTTGCAGCGAGCCTGGTACTGGCCGGCGCCGTCGCCCTGACGATTCACGTGGCGATGCTGGCCTGGGGCATCCCCTTTCCAATGTCATCGCCGCCGGCCTGGGCGCGCTGGCTCAACCTGTCGCTCGCGATCGGCGCGGCGTTCGTCGTCCTGCGGCTGGCCGGACCGGCGTTCGCGCAGCGAGGCTTCGTGGCGCGCACACTCATCGTCTTCGCCTTGCTGTTGACCATCCGCGAAACGGCGCGTGCCGGCATCATGGGCGGCGTGGTGACGAGCGGATGGACCTATTCGGCGATCGGGCTGATCGAGCCCGTGGCACGGATCCTGATCCAGGCCGTGCTGTGCGTTGCCGCCGTGCGCTGGGTGCGCGGCGGCGTGTCGCTGGTCGTCGCTGCTTTGGCGACGGGGGCAGTATGCATGGGAGGCCAGGTGCTGGCCGGCATGGCGCTGGCGCCGCTCATGGAGCACTTCGCCTGGCTCGCCCGTCCCGCGCTATACGTCTTCCCCTACCCCTTCCACGTCACGCTGGCTGCGTATCTCACCATGCTCGAACCGGTGATCGGCGCGACGTTGTTGCTCGCCCTGGTATGGGAGCGCCTGCCCGGAACGAAGCTCGCCCGTCTGCTGACGGCCGCGCTGCTGGTCGCGCTGCTCAAGGGGATCGTTGGCATCACTTTCGTGTTCAGCTTTTTCATGCAGCAGCCGCCGCTGGAAGGAATGCTCAGCTACAGCCAGTTCCTCTTCGAATTCCTCGCCCTCGGCTTCCTGGCCGCACTCGCCTGGGACGCCTTCGGGCCAGGGGTCAAGGCACAAAGCCGAGCGCCTTCATCGCCTTCGTGAGCGTCTTCGCCGCACTGGCGTAGCCTTCCCACGGCGCATTGCCCTCGTCCAGCCGCGTGTGCACATTGGCCACCGTCCACTGCGTGCTCGACTTCAGACCCGCCAGTTCTTCCCAGCGCAGCGGTACCGAAATCCCGAGTCCGGGCCGCACCCGCGCCGACCAGGCGGCGACGGTGGTTGCGCCCTGCCCGTTGCGCAGGTAGTCGATGAAGATCTTGCCGACCCGGTTCTTCGGGCCGCTCTTGAAGGCGAAGCGGTCGGGCAAGGTGTCGGCCATATGCCGCACGATCGCCTGCGAGAACGCCTTGACCGTATCCCAGTCGTAGCTACCCTTGATCGGCACCACCACGTGCAGGCCCTTGCCGCCGCTGGTCTTGAGAAAAGCCGGCAAGCCCAGCTCGTCGAGGAAGGCATGCATCAGCTGTGCCGCTTCCTGCATCGCCGGCCACTCGACGCCCTCGCCCGGGTCGAGGTCGAACACCATGCGGTTCGGCTTCTGGTACGTGCCCTTGAGCGCGTTTTGCGTATGGATCTCGACCACGTTCCACTGCGCCGACGACAGGATGCCTTCTACTTTCGCCACTTCGAGCATCGGCGGATGGTCGGGATCGAGCGCCTGATCCAGCTGGCGCAGGCCCGGCATCTTGCGCACGTCGGCATGCTTCTGGAAGAACAGCTCCCCGCCCACGCCCTCGGGTGCGCGCACCAGCGACACCGGCCGGCCCTTCAGGTGCTCCATCATCAGTTCGCCGACCAGCGCGTAATAGCGAATCAGGTCGAGCTTGGTCGCGCCGCTCTCCTTGTCGATCACGCGGTCGCCGTTCGTGATCTTCATCGATGCCGGCAGCTTGCCGGGCGCCGCAACGGGTTCTTCATCGTCCTTTGGCGTCGCTTCGGTCATGTGCTGTGCCTTCTCACGTGTGATGCCCTTGGCCGGCTTGTCTTCGCGCAGGCCCTGAAATACCGGATGGCGCACGGCGCCGGCGCTTGTCCATTCCGAGAAGCTGACCTCGGCCACCAGTACCGGCTTCACCCAGTGGTGCTTGCGGCCGGGGACGGCGCGCGCCGGGAACGGACTTTCGTCGGTGCGCAACTTCTCCAGGCGCTTGGCGATCGAGGCCAGCGAGGAATAGTTGAAGCCCGAGCCGACGTTGCCCGCGTAACGCAGCACGCCCTCCTCATCATACGTCCCGAGCAGCAGCGCACCGATGCCGGTGCGTGAACCCTTGGGATCGGTAAAGCCGCCGATCACGAACTCCTGGCGTAGCCCGCACTTGAGCTTGATCCAGTCGGGCGAGCGCCGCGACACGTAACGCGCATCGCGGCGCTTGCCGATCACGCCTTCCAGGCCGATCTTGCAGGCGGCGACCACCAGCTCGTCCGGCTTGTCGCCGAATTCGGCGGAGAAGCGGACCTTGTCCGACTTCTTCTTCGCCAGCAGTTTTTCGAGTAGGCCGCGCCGCTCGACCAGCGGCAACTCGCGCAGATCGTGGCCGTCGAAGTACGGCACGTCGAACAGGAAGAACTCGATTTGCTCGGCATGCTTGCCGTCGAAGGCCAGCTGCAGCTTGCCGAAATCGGGCTTGCCGCTCTCGTCATGGACCACGATCTCGCCGTCATACCAGCCGTCGGGGAGCTTCATGCGTTCCAGCTCGGCCTTGAGCGGCAACAGCTTGTCGGTCCAGTCGTTGGCATTGCGCGTGATCAGGCGTACTGCGCCGTCCTCGATGCGCGCCAGCATGCGGTAGCCGTCGAATTTGACCTCGAATACCCAGTTCTCGGGATCGGGCGGCGGTGCGTCCACCAGCGTGGCCAGTTCGGGCGAGAATTTCTCGGGCAAGGCGACCAGATCGGCTACCGGCGCCGCCGTGGGCTTGGCGGCCGCTTTTTTCTTCGCAGCCGTCTTCTTTTTCGGCGCCGACGCATCTTTTTCTTCCTCTTCCTCGCGCAGCGCGTCGACCTTGCGCTGCGCCCGCTCCGGCATCGGCAGACTCTTGACGCTGTCCGGCATCTCGTCGACCAGCGAGAACTCCTCGGACGAGCGCGCATACTCGTCCTTCTCCTTGATCAGGAGCCATGGTTCCTGCTTCTCGTTGCCGCGGCCCTTCATGCGCACCAGGGTCCAGCGGCCACGCATCTTGTGGCCATGCATCTCGAACTTGATGCTGCCCTTGGCGAAACCCTTGTGCGGATCTTCCAGCGGTTCCCAGGTGCCCTTGTCCCAGATGATGACTTTCCCGGCGCCATATTGCTTGGCCGGAATCGTTCCTTCGAAATCGGAGTACGAGATCGGGTGGTCCTCGACGTGCACCGCCATGCGCTTGTCGTGGGTGTCATAGCTGGGGCCTTTCGGCACCGCCCAGCTCTTCATGGTGCCATCCAGTTCGAGGCGGAAATCGTAATGCAGGCGGCTGGCCCAATGCTTCTGGATGACGAAGGTCAATTCATCGACGCCGGGCGTGCCGCCCTCGGCGGGCTCGGACGTGATCGTGAAATTGCGCTTGGCTTTATAGACTTTGAGTGCGTCTGGCATCGCGGTGCTCCTGGGACCAATTGATTACAGCCTATTCCCGGCCCGCGCCACGGACTGTACGGCAGCGAACGCTGACCGTGGTCGAAAGAACAAATGTAAGCGGATGTAATTTTCGTCAACTGGACCGTAACGGGGCCCGTTATCTGCTCAGTAACACGGGGAAAACAACTCCACGGAGCCCCACACGAGAGCAACCGAGTTTCAAACCACTTTAAAGGAATGACACCATGAGCAAAATCGCCGCTACCCTGATCGCTGGTCTGTTCGCTACTTCCGTGTTCGCCCAGACGCCTGCCGCCACCACCCCTACCCATGCCGAAGCGCAGGCCCACAAAGATGCAGCCAAGGCCGACGCCAAGCATGCGAAAGAAGTCGCCAAGGCCGACGAGAAGGTAGAGAAAGCCAACGCCGAAGCAAAGGCCGACGTGGCCAAGGCGGAAGCGAAAGCATCCGAGAAGAAAGCTGAAGCCAAGGCCGACCAGGTCGAAGCGAAGGCCGACGGCGTCGCCCGCTCGCAGTAATCCCCACGGCTCAAGGCCCTCACCAGAAGCCGGCTCGAGCCCCACCATATCGCGACGTCCCCAACGCCGCTCCCATGCAAAAGACAGGCCTTCCTGTCTTTTGCCTTGTCTGCTCTACAATAAGCTTTTGCCCGCTGTGTAAAGGACATCATGGACCGTATCGTCTTCCTCGATCGAGACAGCCTGCAAGCCAATGTGCGCGTGCCGGGCTTTGCGCATACCTGGCAGGATCACGCGGGCACCAGCCCGGATGAGGTCGTGGAACGCCTGGCCGGCGCCACCGTCGCCATCACCAACAAGGTGCCGCTGCGCGCGGATGCGATCGCGCGACTGCCCGACCTCAAACTGGTTGCGGTCGCGGCCACCGGCCTTGATAACGTCGACCTGGCCGCCTGCCGCGAACGGGGCATCGTGGTCTCGAATATCCGCGACTACTCGCTGGTCTCGGTGCCGGAACACTGCTTCACCCTGATGCTGGCGCTGCGCCGCAACCTGCGCGCCTATGCCCTCGACGTCGAGGCCGGCAAATGGGAAACGTCGAGCCGCTTCTGCCTGCTCGACCACCCGATCGGCGACCTGGCCGGCAGCCGCCTGGGCATTGTCGGCTACGGCGCGCTCGGCAAGCGGGTCGCCGGCATCGCGCGCGCCTTCGGCATGCGGGTGGCCGCCACTTCGCGCTCGCCGATCCAGGACCCGGACGTCACCGAACTGGCGCTGGACGAACTGCTGTCCACCTCGGACATCGTCAGCCTGCACCTGCCGCTCACCGAACAGACCCGCGACCTGATCGGCCGGCGCGAGCTGGGCCTGATGAAACCGGGCGCGCTCCTGATCAACACCGCGCGCGGCGGCCTGGTCGACGAGGCGGCGCTGGCCGAGGTGCTGATGGAAGGCCGCATCGGCGCCGGTTTCGACGTCCTCTCCAAGGAACCGCCATCGTCCGGCAATCCCCTGCTCGGCCTGCGCCTGCCGAACTTCGTCCTGACCCCGCATGTGGCCTGGGCCAGCTTTGGTGCCATGCAGACGCTGGCCGACATGCTGGTCGATAATATCGAGGCCTGGCGGGCGGGTGCTCCACGCAACGTGGTGTAAAACGCGGCTGCCCGCGCAAGCGATGCTCGTCGAGCTGGCCGAGCTTACCTGGCCGCCGGGTGACCGGCAGAAGTGCGCACCGCCACACCGGCTACCTTGATGCGGGCATCGTAGGGCAAGCGGGCCGCCTGGTAGACGGTGCGGGCCGGACGGCGCCCTGCGTCGAACAGCTCTGCAAACAGCGTGTTCACCTGCGGCACGTCAGCCAGGTCGATAAAAGCGATATCGACGAACACCATGTCCTTCAGCGTGAAACCAGATGCCTGCAGGACGTGGCCGATGTTCTGGAATGCGCGCCGTGCCTCCTCCAGGCTAGTTCCAGGAACATAATTTCCATCAAGGTCGATGGCCAGTTGCCCGCTCAGGTAGCAGGTGTCGCCTGCAACGACCGCATGACTGATCGGCGAAGACCAGGCCGGCAGGTTTGCCCCTTCAGTGATGCATTGCTTCATTTTCGCTCCGGTCCGCTAGGCTAATGGGAATGACGTTCATGTGATTCCCGATTGAAGACATGCCGCGAGTGTAGGCGCCCACTGAATGGGCCACAATGACATCCATCCCAAAAAAACTGCCATGAGATGGAGTACGCCAGCGGGCTACTCAATCGTCTGGAACCGGTCGCGGAACTCGGATGGCGAGGTATTCAGATTACGCTGAAATGCAATACGCATCGTCTCGACCGACTGAAACCCGCAACGGTCCGCGATCTGCTTGACGGACAAGGTACTTTCCGTCAGCAGGCGGCGGGAAGCTTCGAGCCGCAGCATCTGCACGTAGCGGCCTGGCGCGACCTTCAGCGCCACGCTGAAACGCCGGGCAAAATGTCGGGGGCTCATTGCAACTCGCCCGGCCAGCACGTCGACCGACAAATCGTCGGTCAAGTGCTCAGCCATCCAACTGACGAGTTCCGCAAATGGCGCCTTCCCGGCGCCGGTCCCGGCGGCATCGTGCATCAACAAGGTGCTGAACTGGGATTGGCCACCCGGCCGTTTCATGAAGACGACCAGTTCCCGAGCGACCGACAGAGCGATCGCACGGCCAAGATCCTTCTCGACGAGCGACAGGCAGAAGTCGATACCGGCAGTAACCCCAGCCGATGTATGACATTTTCCTGCACTGAGGAACAGCGCATCGCGGTCGATGTCGATGTGCGGGAATTGATCGGAGAATTCGTCGAAGTGTCCCCAGTGCGTCGTTGCGCGATGACCGTCGAGCGCGCCCGTGGCGGCCAGCGGAAACGCGCCGGTACAGATCGAGCCGACCCGGTGCGCGCGATCGCAGAGCGTTGCAAGCGCCTTGACGAGGCCTGCATCGCGCGATGCCACGCGAGCGCCACGCCCACCGCATACCAGTACAGTATCCGGCCTCAACGTTGTATCGAGCAGGCTGAATTCGGCCTGCAAGGATACGCCGGATGTGGTCATCAACGCACCGGCGCTGGGAGCCGCGAGGTCGATCTGGTAGGGTGCGCCGCAACCTGCCGCCTCGCTCAACTCGTTAGCGATCGTGAATACGTCGAGCGGCCCGCTGATGTCGAGCATTTGTGCAGGTGGAAAGCCGACAAGAAGGATACGGTGACGAGGCTTGGCTTGGGGTGTGTTGTTCATGCCGGCCCAGCCTCGGCCGCCGGCGCGTCCGGCGCATGCAGCGGCAGGTCGAGCACGAACAGCGTGCCGGCGCCGGGCGTGCTTTCGACCCGGATCGTCCCGCCAAGGAGACTCGTGACGATGTTGTAGACGATGTTCAGGCCCAGCCCGGTGCCGCCCTGCCCCATGCGGGTGGTGAAGAAGGGATCGAAGATGCGGCCGAGATGGGCCGTCTCGATGCCGCGGCCATCGTCGCGGAAGGTGATGGTCACCCGGCCGTCGTGCAGCACGGCGCCGATCGTCATGCTGCCGCCCGGCCCCTCGAAGGCGTGCAGCATGGCGTTGTTGACGAAGTTGATCAGGACCTGGCCCAGCGGGCCGGGGAATCCATCCATGACGATCCCGGCCGGCACGTCGAGCAGCAGGCGGTGTTCGGCAAGGCGCACCGTATTCATCAGCGTCGCCACGATTTCGTGGCACGCCTGGGCCAGGTCGAAGCGGCGGCGCTGGGCGCTGGCCTGGTCGACCGAGACCTGGCGGAAGCTGCTCACCAGTTCGGCCGCATTGTGCAGGCTGCGCACGATCAGCTCCGACGCCTCTTTCGAGGCCGCCATATAGTCTTCCAGGTCGGAGCGCTTGAGCGTGGCGTGCGCGAAGCGCGCCGCCACTGCGCTGGTGCGCTCCTGCAGCGTGCTGGCCATCAAGAGGCTGTTGCCGATCGGGGTGTTGAGCTCGTGCGCCACGCCCGCCACCAGCGAACCGAGCGAAGCCAGTTTCTCTTGCGCGGCCAGCTGGGCCTGGGTTTCCTTCAGGCGCAGATAGGCTTCGGCATTGTCCATCGCCACGCCGACGTAGGCGGCCAGGGTGCCCAGCATGTCGAGGTGGACCTGGCCGTAGGCGCCGGGCTGGCGGCTCTGGACCGTCACCGCGCCCAGCACCCGATCGCCCACCGTCACCGGCACGCACAGCAGCGAGCGCGGCGCCAGCGCCGCCGTGCCCGACACCGCCACCGCGTCGACCGCATCGACGGGGTGCGCCAGCACGGCCGGCAGTTCCGCCTCGACGTCGATCAGCAGGAATTCGCGGCCCTCGGCCACGCAGCACGACAGCAGGTGGCGCGCCGGATCGAAGCGCAGTTCGCGCGGCGCCATGCGCCGTCCCACCATCATCGCGTACGGCAGCTCGAGCATTCCCCGCTCCGCGCGCCATAGCGCGACCGCGAACACCGGCGCGTCCATCAGCGCCACCACGTGCTGATAGAGCGTGTTCATGATGGCCTCGTTGTCGAGGTTCGCGGTCAGCACGCGGCCCATGTCGGACAGCAGCGCGATATTGCGGTGCGCGCGCTCGACCGATTCCTTCTGGCGCTCGACTTCGCGCTTGTCGCGTTCGGCCGCCTCCTTCTGCAACAGCAGTTCGGCGGTGCGGGCATGGACCTCGCGCGCCAGCAGCCCTTTCTGCTCGACCAGCGCGCGCACCCGCAGCCGGTAGGCCAGGTACGATAGCGCCAGCACCGCGGCCGCCGCCAGCGTGCGGAACCACCAGGTCTTCCAGTATGGCGGCGTGATCGTGATCGCCAGCGTGGCGGCGTCCGGACTCCACAAGCCATCCTTGTTGCTGGCCCGGACCCGGAATACGTAGCGCCCCGGATCGAGGTTGGTATAGGTTGCGAAGCGCCGGCTGGCATTGGTGTCGACCCAGCCCTGGTCGAAGCCCGCCAACTGGTAAGCGTAGCGGTTGCCCTGCGGGTCGGCGTAGTGCAGGGCCGCGAATTCGAGGGTGAACACGGTGTCTCGGTGCGACAGCGTGATCTCGCGCCGGATCGGCAGGTCGGGGATGGACCGGGTTTTGTTCAGTACCAGCAGGTCGGTGATCGCGACCGCCGGCGGAAACGGGTTATCTCTCACTTCGGCGGGCTGGAACGAGGTCATCCCGTTGATGCCGCCGAAATGCATCTGCCCGTTGGCGCCGCGCCAGGCCGAGCCGACGAAATAGGAACCATCGATCAGGCCGTCCTTGGCCGAGTAGCTCTTGGTCTGGCCATTGACCGGATCGACCCGCGTGATCCCGGCCGTGGAGCTGACCCACAGGATGCCGTCGTCATCCTCGAGGATGGCGCCGACCGAGGGCGCCTCGCCGGCATCGGGGAAGGGATAGAAGCGGAACCAGGTGCGCTCGCCGTCGCGCATCATGCGGTGCAGCCCGCCGGCGGTGCCGACCCACAGCTCGCCCGAGCGCGACTCGTGCAGGTAGTTGACGCGGCTGTGGCGCAAGGTGTCCGGATCGGACGGGTCGTTGCGAAAGCGGGTGAAGGTATTGGTGGCGCGATCGAACCGTTCCAGGCCCGACTCGGTGCCGATCCACAGGATGCCGTGCCGGTCTTCCAGCAGCGCGCGGCCATAGTTGTCGCCCAGGCTGGTGGGGTCGAGCGGATCGTTGCGCCAGCTGCGCGTGGTCTCGGCCCCGGGCGCCAGCGCCGACAGGCCGTCGCGCGTCGTCACCCATAAAGTGCCGTCACGGCCGGCGCGGATCGCCTGCACATGGCTGGCGTTCGGTCCGGGGGCCAGCGCCACCCGGCCCATGCGTCCGTCCGGGGCGCGCCACAGCAGGCCGGTCGGGGTGCCGATCCACAACCGGCCGCGGGCGCTGGCGAGCGCGGTCACCCTGTCGCCCAGCAGCGCGCCACGCACGCGGCTGGCCTGGCGGGTGGCGGGGTCGAGCAGCATCAGGCCATCGCTGACGGTGCCGACCCACAGGCGGCCGGAGGAGTCGCCGGCGATGGCGCGCACCCGCGCGCGGCCGATGCCCTCGGTATCGCCATAGCGCGCGAAGCCGCCGCTGGCCAGGTCGGTGCGGTTGATGCCGCCAAAATACGTGCCGACCCACAGCGTGCCGGTGCGGTCGACCAGCACCGCCGGCACCTGGTTGTCCGACAGGCTGTGCGGGTCCTGGGCCGCGTTGCGGTAGCTGATGAAGCGGCCGCTGGAGGGGTCGAGCCATTTGAGGCCGTCGGTCTCGGTGCCGACCCATAGCTGGGCCCCGCTGTCGTGGTAAAGCGTCCGGATGTGCACGTCGCCCAGGCCCTCGGCCGCGCCCATGCGCCGGCGCTGCGGCGCTGCCTCGTCCAGCCGCCAGGCTTCGAGCCCGGATGCGCTGCCGATCCACAGCGTGTCGCGCGGCCCCATTGACAGCGCCAGCACCGTGTTGCCCTTGACGTCGGACGGGGGCGCGAGCGCGAAGTGGGTGAATCGGCCGCCGCCCGGCTCCATCCGGTCCAGGCCGGTCGCCGTGCCCACCCACAGGGCGCCCGCATTGTCGAAGGCGAGCGCATTGACGCGATCGTCGCGCAGGCTGGCGCGGTTCTCCTGGTCGTGCACATAGCTTCGATGCCGGCCGGTGGCCGGGTCGAAGCGCACCACGCCGTCGGTGGTCGCCAGCCACAGCGCGCCATCCGGCCCCGGCACGATCGCCACCACCGAACGCAGCACGCTGCGCCCTTCATCGGTCAGCGCATGGCGCTGGAAGCGGCCGGTGGCAGGGTCGTGGCGCGCGAGTCCGCCCTTGGTGCCGAACCACAGATTACCCTGGGGATCCTCGTAGGAGGCGGACACATAGTTGTCGGGGATGCTGCCCGGATCGTTGGTGTCGTTGCGGTACACGGTCATCCGGTAGCCGTCGAAACGGTGCAGCCCGGCCTGGGTGCCGAACCAGATGAAGCCCTGGCGGTCCTGCAAGATATTGATCACCGAATGCTGGGACAGGCCGTCGTCGACCGACAGCCGCTCGAAGCGCAGGCTGCGCTGGGCGGCGCCCGCGTCCTTGGACAGCGTCGCAGCGAGCATGCCTAGAACGCCCAGCAAGAACAGGAGCACGCAGCGACACGACGTGGCGCGGACAGTGGAGAAATCCGGCATGGCAATCCAATTAATGATCCTGGCATCCAATCTACCAGAGGAGTTTGCTTAGGTGAAATATTTTGAGTCTTCCAGAAATGATAGCCCGCTGCTATAATGCGTGCTTCGGGCGGCTGTAGCTCAGCTGGATAGAGTACTTGGCTACGAACCAAGGGGTCGTGGGTTCGATTCCTGCCAGCCGCACCAGAAAATACGAAGGGCCAGATCGCAAGATCTGGCCCTTTTTCTTTATCCGCCGGGGATTTGTCGGGACCGGTTTCCTGGCCTGCTACGCTCTTCGGCAATGAACCTTTGCCAAGACGCCCGCCTCCCGCTATAATGCCTGCATTGGGCGGCTGTAGCTCAGCTGGATAGAGTACTTGGCTACGAACCAAGGGGTCGTGGGTTCGATTCCTGCCAGCCGCACCAACCTTCTTCAGATAAGGGCACTTCGCAAGAAGTGCCCTTATTGCTTTGCGCCCGCACTTTTGCTTCAGCCATCCTCATGAACGACGCCGCCGTCCATCATCCCCAGCCCAACGAGCACGGCAAGCCCGTGCTCATTACCCGGCCGTCGCTGCCGAGCGCACCCGACACCTGGCTCGACCCCGCACGGATCGCGACCGTCATCCCGCTCGGCGCCCTGCCCCCGATGCTGAACGGCGTGCCGTTCGCGCCGTGGATCGACGCGCCCGCCACCAGTGCTGCATGGAGCGAAGTCGCGGGCCAGGCCGATATCGCCGAGCCGGCCTTCGACCTGCCGCCGTCGAAATCCCCGGCGGCAGGCGTGGTGATCGTGGAAGCCGATGGCCGCGTGTGGGCGGTGTCGCCGTCGAACCGCTTCGGCGGCTACGATGCGACCTTCCCGAAAGGCCGGGTCGATCCTGGCGTCAACCTGCAAGCCACGGCCATCCGTGAAGCGTTCGAGGAATCCGGCCTGCGGGTCGAGATCCTGGCGCACCTGGTCGACAGCACACGCACGCTGACCTATACCCGCTACTATCTGGCGCGCCGGGTCGGCGGCAATCCGGCGCTGATGGGATGGGAGAGCCAGGCCGTTCACCTGGTTCCGCAAGCGAATTTGCCTGCGATGTTGTGCAATCCTAACGACCGGACGGTCATCGACGCACTGATGCAATCACTGGCGAAATAATTTCCCCGATAATCCTTTGCCAAGACGAGCAAGCATCGCTATAATGCGTGCCTCGGGCGGCTGTAGCTCAGCTGGATAGAGTACTTGGCTACGAACCAAGGGGTCGTGGGTTCGATTCCTGCCAGCCGCACCAACTGTTTCAAAGAGAATGGCTCAGAAGAAATTCTGAGCCATTTTTCTTTTCGGCTATCCGGGCTCGTGCGAGAAACCGAGCTCGAGCCGACCACCAACCGGTAGCGCCTCCCATCTCGCGCTCAGGTCGGCGATCGTGGCGCGCACCGCGGCGATGTCTGCCTCATCGATCTTCAGCATGGGGCACGATCGCGCGTCGCAGGTGACGCGATACATCTCGATCAGATCCGCTGCGGGCGACTGGCCGCCGGACCACTGGTCGCCCTGGACGACCTCGACAAGCCGCTCGACCGCATCGCTCAATGGTTCGCCCTGCATCTGAAAATCGGCGGCCTCGCCTTCGCTCACCCGCGTCAGGAAGCCGCGCACATCCAGCGTGTGCTCGACGGCGTAATGCACCATATCGTGCGGGATGATGCCCTGCTTCGGACAATCGATCACCTCGGGCGCATGCCCGGGACGGATGGTCTGCATCTGGTCGAATTTTCCGGCGCCTTTTATGAAGACGATATTCATTTGAAGTTCCTGCGAATGTCGGGGCCTGAGGTATGGATCTGGCGTCTCGCTACAAGCGCCAAAAAGTCCAGTGTAGAGCGGACAGAACTGCCGAGCAAGCAAGACCGCCTGCCACGCACTTTGCCAACTCGTCACATGCCGCTATAATGCGTGCCTCGGGCGGCTGTAGCTCAGCTGGATAGAGTACTTGGCTACGAACCAAGGGGTCGTGGGTTCGATTCCTGCCAGCCGCACCAACTGTTTCAAAGAGAATGGCTCAGAAGAAATTCTGAGCCATTTTTCTTTTCCACTCGCAGCAATGCGTCAGAGCCATTGGCGCTCATCCCTTTCGCGCTGTTCAGCCCCATTCCCACCCCGGCAACGGCCTCTGCGCCGGAGAGCACCAGTAGTTTTCGTAGGACTTCGCTTACATATGTCGAGCAAACGGCGGGCGTTTTCTGCTCTACAACACCAGATAGCGGCGCTCTCCTATGAAGACGCATTCGATAGCTATCGCGCGAGCAAATAGTTACTCATGAGAACAAATTTCTTGTTCCATAAGCACACTATCGCCGGGGGATGTATTTATTTGCCCTTTTGTTAGCATGAAGTTCCGGTCTCTCAACCCAGCCTGCAGGTCGCGGCTGATTCTTAGCGAGGAAAGACATGAAACGATCTCTCATTGCTGCAATGGTGCTGGCTGGCGCGTCGTCGTTCGGTTCTTCCGCCGTAATGGCGCAGGACGTCATCGGTGATTCGCCGCAAGCACTGGACCTGGTCGATCTGACCGCCTACTTCGGCGACTCTTTCGCCGCCGATAACCAGGGCAACACCTTCGCCGACCAGTTCACCTTCACGATCGCGAGCACGATCGGCCACAACCTGGATGCCGTGGTCGCGTCGAGCAGCCGCAGCGGCGACGTCGGCCTGGACATCACCGGCCTGGCCCTGTACGGCGCCGACGACGTACTCATCACCGCGGGCGAGGAAGTGCAAGCCGGCGCCATCGACCTGTGGTCGCTCGCCAGCGACAATCTGGGAGCCGGCGACTATTACCTGCAGGTGAGCGGCGAGCTGCTGTCGGCCGACGGCGCCAGCTTTGGCGGCGCAGTGGCGCTGGCGCCAGTGCCCGAGCCCGGCACGTACGGAATGATGCTGGGCGGCCTGGGCGTGCTGGGTTTCCTGGCGCACCGCCGCCGCGCGAAGCAGGACTGACACCCCGCCAGCCTGCCGCACGCAAAAAAAAAGGAAGCGCATTCAGCGCTTCCGTTTTTTATGTGCCCCACCCTGTTATGTGCGCAGCTTCTTGACGACGCTGCGCGTGCCCAGGATTTCCTCGATCTGCTCGAAGCGCACCGGCTTGACCATGTGGTGGTCGAAACCGGCCTCGAAGGCCAGCTGGCGGTCTTTTTCCTGGCCCCAGCCGGTCACGGCGATCAGCACCGTCAGCGCGCCGCTCGGCAGTTTGCGGATGCCGCGCGCCAGGTCGTAGCCCGACATATGCGGCAGACCGATGTCGAGGAAGGCATAGTCGGGGCAGAAGCGCGCCGCCGCGGCCAGCGCATCCGGGCCGTTATGGGTGATCACCACGCTGTGGCCCATCGCGGTGAGCAAGGCGCCGATGCTGTTGACGAAGTCGACGTTGTCGTCGGCCAGCAGGATGCGGTAGCTCTCGGTGCTGATGAAGGCGGCCGGCGTCGGCTTGGTCGGCGGCTCGGGTTCGACCACGATCGGCAGGCGCACCAGGAAGCGGCTGCCCAGGCCCGGGCCTTCGCTGTGGGCGGTGATGGTGCCGCCGTGCAGCTCGACCAGCTTGCGCGCCAGCGACAGGCCCACGCCGAGGCCCGCATTGCTGCGTTCCAGGGTCGAATCGACCTGCACGAACATCTCGAACACCGAATCGAGCATGTCCGGCGCCAGGCCGATGCCGGTGTCGGCCACTTCGAGCACCAGGGTCTTGTCCTCCACCCCGCCCCTGAGCATCACCTTGCCGCCGCGGTTGGTGTACTTGGCGGCGTTGTTCAGCAGGTTCGACAGGATTTGCGCCAGGCGCGTGGCGTCGCCATGCAGGAATACCGGACGGTCCGGCAGCTCCAGCACCAGCTCGTGCCCGTGCAGCTCAATATATGAGCGCACCACTTCCAGCGCGTCGTTGACGACGGCCTTCAGTTCGACCCGTCCCATCTTGATGGTGAACTTCCCGGTATTGATGCGCGAGACGTCCAGCAAATCGTCCACCAGGCGCACCATCTGGCGCAGCTGGCGTTCCATGATGTCGGTCGCGCGCTGGGTGGCCTGGGCGTCGCCGCTGCGGATGCGCAGGATGTCCAGGCCGGTGCGGATCGGCGCCAGCGGGTTGCGCAGCTCGTGCGCCAGGGTGGCCAGGAATTCGTCCTTGCGGCGGTCGGCCACGATCAGGGCGCCTTCGGCGCGCTGGCGCACTTCCATCTCGTGTTCGAGCGTGCGGTTGGCCGCCTGCAGCGCGTCCGAACGGCGGCCGATCTCGGCCAGCATGTCGTTGAAGGCTTCGACCAGCACGCCGATCTCGCCCTTCTCCTTGCCCGGCACCCGGAGTGAAAAATCGCGCCGCAGCATCACCTGGCGCGCGACGTCGGTGACGGCCTCCAGCGGCCGCGTGATCGAGGCCTGCAGGCGCGACGCCACCAGGGCCGCGATCACCAGGGCGCCCAGCAGCACGCCGCCGAGGATGGCGCCATAGCTCAGGGCCCGGTCCAGCACGCCGTAGCGCGAACGCAGGTAGACGGTGCCGATCCGCTCGCCGTTCTCGACGATGTCGCGGTACAGCACGACTTCGCCGCGCTCGATGCGATAGCCGGCCGGCTCGGGGCGCTCGGGCAACTGGGCGCGCACGTCGGGCCGCACATAGGTGGCGAAGCGGGTGCCGTTGGCGGTGTAGACCGCGGCCGCCACGATCTGCGGACGCACGCGCAGCAGGGTCAGGCTCTGGGTGACGTCGGCCGTATCGTTGAACGAGACCGCGGGCGCGGTCACGCTGGCGACGATGTCGGCCTGGGTGGTGAGATCGTCGATCCAGTAGCGCTGGAAGGTACGCAGGTCGAGCAGCAGCATCGCCACGCCCGCGGTGAGCAGGGCCACCACGGTGGTGGCCACCGCCATCAAGATCAATTTGCTCCGGACGGAACCGGTATCGTGCATTGGCATCATGAGGCTCCTTTCTGCACGCGGTTCGCGACCGTCAGCAGGCGCGAACTGAGCTTCACATTCTTCTTTTCCGCCGCATCGAGCGAAACGTCGAAACGGACGCGCTCATCGACGATCGTAAAATTGATCACGCTGCCGTGCTGCAGGCAGCCTTCGCATTCGCTCACGGTCAGCCAGGCCGGCGAGCCGCGCAGCAGGCGCGCCGTGCGCGCCTCGTCCTGGCCGGCCACGAACAGCAGGTGCACCGGCTGGGCCAGGTCTTGCTCGCGCAGCGCGCGCACGACGATCGTGCGCCCCGCCACCATGCGCCCGGTGGCGATCCGCGTCAGCTCGGCCGCCATGTCGTCGGCGCCGAACACGCCCAGGGTGAAGGGCGTGGCGGCGTCGGCGAAGGCCTGCGGCGGAAAATCGGCGTAACCGAGGAATTTATACAGGAAAGCCGCCTTCACGCGCCGCTCGAGCGCCGGCGCCGCAGACTGGGCGGCCACCGGCAGCAGGGGCGCGCCGACGCCGGCCAGCAGCAGGGGCAGCGCCAAGGCCCGGCATGCCAGGCGGCGCTGCGGGCGTTCAGGTTGAGTGATAGTCATGGAATCCATTGGCCAGTCAAAAACGCAGCGCCGCGCTGGCGAACACAGTCCGCTCGATCAGCTGGCGGCTGCCCGCCGCGCCGAATTCGGCGTGGCGTCGGTGCAGCAGGTTACGCCCGACGAGGGCGATCTCGAGATCGGGGCGTACCTGCCATGCCAACCGCGCATCAAGCTCATGATAGCTTGGCAGGGCCGCCTGTGGCATATCCGCGACGTAACGGAGCGCCAGATCGGCCCGCAGGCGGGCGTTCAGCTCGTGCGCGCTGCGCACGGTCCAGGTTACGCGCGGATCATTGCCGGCAAGAAAACTCAGGCCGGTACTGTCGCGGCTGGTCGGCTCGCGCCCGACGTCCACGTCCTGCAGCACCGCTCCCGCATGCAGGCGCCAGCCGCGCGCGGCCTGCCAGCTGGCCCACAGCTCGACGCCGCGCAGCGCGCCCTTGCCCAGGCTTTGCAGGACATAAGCAGCTGGCGGATTGGCGCCCGCAGCGTTCCGCTCAAGCGTCCGCAGACGCTCGAAATCCGTATAGAAGGCGGTGGCCGACCACGACAGCGAAGGCAGCGGCTGGGAGCGGTAGCCCAGCTCGGCCACGCGCGCCGTCTCCGACACCACGTCCGCGCCGCCCCCGACCAGGAAGGCATTCGGATCGAGCGGGTCGATGACGTAGAAATCGCGGTCGATGCGCGACGGCGCGCGTACCGTGCGCGACAGCGCCGCCCACAGCATCGAGCGCGCATCGACGTCCCATGCCAGGCGCAGGCTGGGCAGCACCTCGCTGCCCGTATATACATTGTGTTCGATGCGCACACCGGCGCTGGCGCGCACGTCCTGCGCCACCGTGACTTCATCCTGCACGAACAGGTGCGACCAGCGCAGGCTGCGGCGCGCCGGCGTGAAGCGCAGCAAGGGGCCGTTATCGATCCGGTCGCGGCTGTAGCGATAGCCGCCGCCCCAGGCCAGGTTGTGGCCATCCAGGCGCAGCATGTGCTGGGCCTCGACGTCGAACGTGTCCAGGCGCTGGGCGCCGACGCCCTGCTGGTCGCGCCGCGCATGGTCGATCCAGGCCTGCAGGCGCACGCTCTGGTTCTCGTCCACTCGATGCTCGACCCGTCCCAGCAGGTTGGCGCCCGACGTCTCGGTGCGCGATTGATCGCCGCCGGCGCGCAGGCGGCCGTCGTGGACGTCGCCGCTGAACGTGGCATCAAGGGCCTCGGCCTCCCAATCGAGGCGGAAACCCGCCTGCTGGCGCCGCATGCCGCCGGCATCCGGCCCGCCCGCATCGAGCGCGAACCCATCGACGTCCATGCCGCGCGCATAGGCGCGCCAGTGCGGCCCGCCCTCGAGCTGCCCGCCATAGCGCACGCTCGCCCCCTTTTCGCCGGCGCCGGCATGCGCCGTCGCCAGGCCGCCATGGGTCTGAGCGGCGCTGCGGGTAATGACGTTGATGACGCCGTTGACGGCATTCGTGCCCCAGGCCGTGCCGCCGGGACCGCTGATCACTTCGATGCGCTCCACGTCTTCCAGCGCCACGTCCTGCATTTCCCAGAACACGCCGGAAAACAGCGGCGAATAGACGCTACGGCCATCGACCATCACCAATAGCTTGTTGGCCAGAGGCGACAGGAAGCCGCGCGCGCTGATCGCATACGAGCCGGCGCCGATGCGCGCCACTTGCAGGTTCGGCGCCAGGCGCAACGCCTCGGGCAGGGTGGTGGCGCCGGAACGGGCGATCTCGGCGCCCTGGATCACGTAGACGGAGGCTGGCGCGCGCCCCAGGGCTTCGTCCTGGCGCGACACCGAGGTCACCACGATGTCGGATAGCTGTTCGAGGGAATAGTCGGCGAGCGGCACGGCCTGGCCCGGCGGCGCGTCGAGCGGCCGCGCCTGTGCCTGCACGGCGCAGGCGCAGGACAACAGCGCGATACCGGCGCGGACAAGCAACGTAGAGGATGACATAGTTGCCATCCTAGAACATTTTCACGCATGCACCAAGTGCGCACACGCTACAGTGCGCACTTGACATTCCCTGAGGGATATTTATTAAGGCTATGACTGGTATTGGAAATATAAATTGGACTGATTTGACGCAATGCAGCATCATTCACCTGTCTCCTCTATTCTCCTCCTAGGAAATAGATTCAGCCCGCCTCTCACGATGCGGGCTTTTTTTTGGGCGCTGTCATCGTTATCTGTTGATGACCCCGAATGCAAGACGCAGCAATTGCTCGACGGAAGTGACACGCCCGCCATCTAGCGCCCAATGCCAGCCCAGATAGTTGGGTAACCAGCGTGAGGCCACGCCATGGAAGCGCGCCAGCCATTCCTTCAAGCGCCGGTGGTAGGCGTTGACGTTCTGTACATGGATGGCGCCCTCGGCGCCGTTGCGGACGCGTTCGCCGGCACTGAGATTGACGGTCTGGTGGGCGACGCCATAGGCACGGGCGAAGGCGGGATAGGCGGCGCTGGCATCGGTGACCAGCAGCGCCTGGGGATCGAGTTTCGGCAGCAGGTGCTTGACCAGTTGGGCCACCTTCAAGGCACCGCGTCCGGTCACGGCGTCGATGGTTTGCCCGCTGCGGTCGCGCACCACCAGGATGCAGTCGAGGTCGTGCGAAATGCCGCGTAAGGCCGCCCTGCCGCCGCGCTTGCGCGGCCGGCGATTGAGCTTGCGCGAACCTTTTTGCGATTCGAGCAGGAACATCTCGTCGGCCTCGACAATGCCGACCAGGCGCTCGGGCCGGTCGTCCTTGACCCGGTCGAGAAAGCGATGGCGCCAGCGAAAGGTCGTGTTCGGGTGCACGCCGAGCCGCTTGGCCGCAGAGCGGACTGTGCGGGAATCGAGCACCGTGTCCAGATAATTGAGCCACTTGCCCTTGTGCCTGAGCCGCGCCAATGGCGTGCCGGTCAGGTCGTTGAAAGTGCGTCCGCATGCGCAACAGCGAAAGCGTTGCAGGTCGTTAGCGTGACCATGCCGGTGGCAACGCTTGCAGCCGCAATCCGGGCAACACCGCCCGTTTGACCGGATCTGGCCGATAAGGGCAACCACCCGGTCGAGCCCGGCTGCAGGATGCAGCGCGGCGAGCACCTGCTGACGCTGAGGCTGGTTCAGCAGCGCCAGCTGGGCGAATAACTCCTCAAACTTCGGCGCTTTCATGGCGCGCTCCCGATCGATGGCGACCGGGATTGGACCGCGGGTCAGCTCAGCAGTTCAATCCTCATCCATATTTAACGATGACAGCGCCTTTTTTACTCGAACGCCTCCCCTGCTTGCCACTGGCCGCAACAGCGGCCTCGGTCGCATGCCAATTGCATTAATGTTGGTTAGTTACAAAATTAATCTATGTGGCCGCGCACGCTTGTCAAAGCGGCCGGCGGACTTTTGGTGTAGGATGCCCGCCATATTTTCGTTTTTACAACAAGCCAGCCCATGCCCGACCTCGACACCTCCGCCCGGAGCACCGCATCCTACGACTGGTCGGCGACCGCGCTGGGCGACACCGCCCGCTGGCCGCTGCCGCTGCGGCTCGCCAGCGACCTGCTCCTCAATTCTCCTGTGCCCACCCTGCTGGTCTGGGGCACGGAGACGATCACGGTGTTCAACGAGGCATATGCGCTGCTGGCCGGCCCCGGCTACGGCCGTGTGCCCGGCGGTTCGGTGCCGCCGGTGCTGCCGCCCCCGCTGGCGGCGGCCGGCAAGATCCTCGACGCCGCCTGGCGCGGCGAGGCCGGCGTGATGCAGGACACTGCCCTCACCTTCCGCCGTCTCGACGGCAGCCAGGAATCGCGCTTCGACCTGCGCCTGACTCCCGTACGCGACGAGACCGGCGCGGTGCGCGGCGTGCAGGTGGCGCTGGCCCCGGCCACCGCCGCGCCGCAGGAAGAAGACGCCGGCGACGGCGCGATGCGCATCCTGGTGGTCGAGGACAACGTCGACTCCCAGTACCTGGTGTGCGAAATGCTCAAGGCCTTCGGCCACGAAGCCGACGGCGTGGCCCATCCGGACGACGCCCTGGCCCTGCTCGCGCGCCAGCGCTACGACGTGCTGTTCTCCGACGTCAGCCTGCCCGGCATGTCGGGCGTCGACCTGGCCACCCGCGCGATCGCGGACGATCCGTCGCTGCGCGTGATCTTTGCCTCCGGCTATGGCGACACCTTGCTGCGCCACCTGTCCTTCCCTTACCAGTCGCTGCAGAAGCCCTACGAAATCGACCAGTTGCAGGATGCGCTGTCGAAAGTGGCGCGCCGGCCCGCCAAGGGCGGCTGAAACGGGCGGCTGAAGCAGGCCGATTCGCGCGCGCATCGGGAACCTGCCCGGCAGCTTCCAAGCGTGTGTGTCAGACCGGCTTGTCTGGTCTACAATGAAACGCATCCTGCCCGGTTTCGGGCGTTCCGCAACCCCGGCATGAACAATCCCTCCGACCATTCCAGCAGCACCCCGTGCCACGTGTCCGAGCAAGACCTGGCCGCCGCGCGGCAAGAGCTGCAGCGCGCCACCGAACGCATGGAAAACATGCTCGAAAGCCTCACCGACGGCTTTTGCGCGGTCGATCGCGACTGGAACATCACGTATATCAACGGCCGCGCGCTGCAGATGGTGGCGCCGCTCAATAAAAGCCGCGACAGCCTGGTCGGGCACCGGCTGTGGGATGAATTCGAAGACCTGCACGGCACCTCGGTCGCCGCCGACTGCCTGCGCGCGATGGAACAGCGCATCACCGTCAACAAGGAATTCTTCTACCGCCGCCTGCAATGCTGGCTCGACATGCGGGTCTACCCGTCGCCCGACGGCCTGACCCTGTATTTCCAGGACATCACGGCGCGCAAGCTCGACCAGCAAGCGCTGATCGACAACAACAACCGCCTGCAGCTCGCGATCGCGGCCGGTCGCCTGGGCGACTGGCGCTGGGACGCGGCCAGCGACCGCGTCACCTTCGGCGCGCGCGCGGCCGAGATCCTCGGCCTGCCCGAAGGCGTGGCGCTCGAATGGCCGCTGCTGCGCGCCCGCCTGGCCCAAGACGACCGGCCGCGGGTGCGGCGCGCCGTGCTCGAAGCCTTCTCGCAGGGAAAAGACCTCGACCTCGAATGCCGCCTGCTGCCGCGCGACGGCCATGCCGGCGGCGCGCCAAGCGGCCAGCCCGCCGCGCGCTGCGTGGCCCTGGTCGGCCGCCCCGACTATGCCAGCCCGGCCCAGGGCGGCGGCGTGCTGGGCATGACCGGCATGGCCCAGGACATCAGCGCCCGGCGCGAAGCCGACGACCACCTGCGCCAGAGCGAGGAAGAATTGCGCGCGCTGGCCAACACCATCCCGCAGCTGGCCTGGATGGCCGACCCCAGCGGCGCCATCGTCTGGTTCAACCAGCGCTGGTACGAATACACCGGCATCACCCAGAGCGAATCGACCGGCTGGGGCTGGAAAGCGGTGTACGACCCGGAGGTGCTGCCGGCCGTGCTCGAGCACTGGGACGAATCGGTGCGCACCGGCTCGCCGTTCGAGATGGAATTCCCGATCCGCGGCGCCGACGGCAACTTCCGCTGGTTCCTCACCCGGGTCGAGGCGGTGCACGACCGCGACGGCCGCGTGGTGCGCTGGTTCGGCACCAATACCGACGTCGACCAGGTCAAACGCGCCGAGCAGGCGCTGCGCGAAGAATCGCATGTGCTCGAACTGCTCAACAGCACCGGCAGCATCCTGGCCTCGACCCGCGACCTGCGCTCGCTGATGCAGGCCGCCACCGACGCCGCCGCCGGCGTCTGCGGGGCCCGTTTCGGCGCCTTCTTCCACTACGGCGAGCAAGGCGCGGGCACGCTGTTCTCGCTGTACACGCTGTCGGGCGCCACCTCGGCCGAGTTCCAGGATTTCGCGGCGCCCGGCGCCAGCGCCCTGTTCGGCCCCGGCCTGCGCGCCGACGGCCTGGTGCGGATCGGCGACCTCGGCCACGATCCGCAACACGCCGCCAAGGCGCCGCAATTCGGCCTGCCGGCCGGCCATCCGCGGGTGCGCAGCTACCTGTCGGTGCCGGTGACGGCGCGCTCGGGCGAGCTGCTCGGCACGATGTTCTTCGGCCACCCGGAACCCGGCGTGTTCACCGAACGCAGCGAGCGCATCGTCAGCGGCATCGCGGCCCAGGCCGCGATCGCGGTCGACAATATCCGCCTGGTGGAGGCCGCCAGCCGCGCCGCCGAGGAGCGCAAGGTGCTGCTCGAGAACGAGCGCGAGGCGCGTGCCGAGGCCGAGCGCACCAGCCAGATGAAGGACGAATTCCTCGCCACTCTGTCGCACGAGCTGCGCACGCCCTTGTCGGCCATTCTCGGCTGGTCGCAGGTGCTGCGCCGCGCCAGCCGCGACGGCGCCGACCTGCAGCGCGGCCTGTCGACCATCGAGCGCAATGCGCGCGCCCAGGCCCAGCTGATCGAAGACCTGCTCGACATGAGCCGCATCACCTCGGGCAAGGTGCTGCTCGACATGCAGACGGTGGCGCCGGCCAGCTTCATCGACGCCGCCATCGAGACCGTGCGCCCGGCGGCCGACGCCAAAGGCATCCGCATCGAGCGCCACTACGGGGAACAGGTACCGGCGGTGGCGGGCGACCCGGGCCGCTTGCAGCAGGTGATCTGGAACCTGCTGTCGAATGCCATCAAGTTCACCCCGCGCGACGGCCTGGTGACGATCGAGGTCCGCCAGCACGAGGAGCAGGTCGCGATCACGATCCGCGACAACGGCGCCGGCATCGGTCCCGAATTCATCACCCATGTGTTCGAGCGCTTCCGCCAGGCCGATGCCTCGATGACGCGCACCCATGGCGGCCTCGGCCTCGGCCTGTCAATCGTCAAGCACCTGGTCGAGCAGCACGGCGGCACGGTGCGCGCCGAAAGCGCCGGGGTCGGCCAGGGAGCCAGCTTCACCATCGAGCTGCCGGTGGCCAAGACGCCGCCGCGCTCCATCGACTCGGCGCGGGCCCGGATGATCCGCGAATCGCCGGCGCAGTCCGCCGACGCCGGCCTTGCCGCCCAGGCGGCCGAGGGCGCGATTCGCGATCTGCGCGGCACCTCGGTGCTGGTGGTCGACGACGACCGCGACGCGCGCGAGCTGATCGCCCGCATCCTGGCCGATTGCCAGGCGAGCGTGCGCCTGGCCGCCAGCGCGCGCGAGGCCTTCGAGATGCTGCAGGCTGAGCCGCCCGACCTCCTGATCAGCGACCTCGGCATGCCCGAGGTCGATGGCCTCGAACTGCTGTCCTGGGTGCGCGCACTGCCGCGCGAGGCGGGCGGGCAAGTCGCCGCCATTGCCCTGACCGCCTTCGCCCGTTCCGAAGACCGGCTCAAGGCGCTGGAAGCGGGCTTTTCGGCCCATGTCTCGAAGCCGGTCGAACAGACCGAGCTGATGGAGGCGATCGGCATGGTGGCCATGCCCGCCACCTCGCAGCTGGTGAACGGCGGGGCACGTCTGGTCAACCGTTGAGTGGTAGCCAATGCTGGATGACCAGTGCAAAATAGCCGTTGTCGGCCGGTCGTTCATGTTCCTACCCACGCACGCGGCGCTGTCCTACAAGAAATTTTGAGCTGTTTGCTAGACTAAGTAGTGATGGGTTCAAGCCCGATTCCACCCAGAAGGGAATCCGCTCCATACGAATAGACGAGAAAAAGCATGCCGAGCAGACAAGACATTTTGAACGCGAAAATCCTGGTAGTGGACGATTCGCCCGACAATATCGAATTGATGGAAGAGATATTGCGTGAGGAAGGCTACACCTGCGTCAGCTCGACCATGCTGCCGGAACAGGTCTGCCCGCTCCACCGCGAGCATAACTACGATCTGATCCTGCTCGACCTGCAGATGCCGGGCCTGAATGGCTTCCAGGTGATGAAAGGGCTCAAGGAGATCGAGCAAGGCGGCTATCTGCCGGTGCTGGCCCTGACCGCCCAGCCGAGCTTCAAGATCGCCGCCCTCGAAGCCGGCGCCCGCGACTTCATCAGCAAGCCCTTCGACCTGCTCGAAGTGCACAAGCGAATCCATAATATGCTCGAGGTGCGGCTGCTGTACAAGGAACTGGCGCAGTACTCCAAGGCGCAGCAGGAACTGGCGCTGCACGACGCGCTCACCGGCCTGCCCAACCGGCGCCTGCTCGAAGACCGCATCGAATCGGCCCTGCAGCACGCCAACCGCGGTCATGCCAAGGCGGCCGTCATGTACCTCGACCTGGATGGCTTCAAGGCGATCAACGACACCTACGGCCACGCCTACGGCGACGACATCCTCAAGATGGTGTCCCAGCGCCTGCTGTCGAGCTCGCGCAAGGAAGACACCGTGGCGCGCCTTGGCGGCGACGAATTCATGGTGGTGCTGGGCGACATCCACAGCCTGGCCGACGCCCAGGGGCCTGCCTCGAAACTGGTCGAGGCGCTGTCCGAGCCCTTCTTCATCAACGACCTCACCTTGCGGCTGTCGACCTCGATCGGCATCAGCATCTACCCGGACGATGCCGAGTCGGTCGATGCGCTGATCAATATCGCCGACTACGCGCTGTACGAAGCAAAGCGCGCCGGCAAGAACCGCTTCTGCTCGCCGGCGGCGAACCGCCAGGCGGCGGCCAAGACCTCGGCGGCGCCGAGCCAGGCCGCAGCGCCGAATCCCCCGGCGGAGCTGGCGGCGCAGCATCGCTAAAAGCCAGCTCCACCTCCGCATTGTCAAAGCGAGCCCGGCTTCCCACCTGATTGGGACGTCGGGCTCTCTCTTCAGGCGAGGCCGGCAATCACAGCTGGCTATACTTCCCGATCGCTCCATAAAGTAACGGGCCACGCGACTTTCGCCGCGTGGCCCGCCAGGTACTGCCGGTTAAATCGATCTCAGCGCTTCTCGTCCACCGGGCACTCGCGAATCTTGCTCTTCTCTTCGATCGACTGCGCGTGCTGGTGATCATGGCCCGCGTCGACCATGTCCGGCGCCACCTCGATGCGGGTGATGCCGGCGTCGACCGAGATCGGATCGCTGGCCGGGAACGTCATTTCGACCGCGTCGTCGAGCAGCGTTTCCTCGGCCTTTTCCTTGTTGGACAGGCCTTCGCAGCCAGACAGCGCCTTGATGGCGATGGCGTAGCGGATGACCTCCAGGTTCGCCAGGTCGCCGATCGTCTTCACGCCCAGCGTGTCGGCCAGCGCCGCTGCCTGCTGCTCGCCGATGCCGCGCAGCGCCGATAGCGGCGCCTCGCTCAGCTCGCGGAAGGTTTTACCGTGGAATTGTTCATTTACAATGGTGTCGATATTCATGTTATGTCCTTTCTTGTAGGCGCCCCGTCCGCCAGCGAACCGGTTCGATTCCACTATGGCATAGCACTGTACCGACGTATGTGCGGCACCGAACATCGTCGACCGCCGCACGATTGATTTATTTGCCGAGTGGCACTTATGTCACATGCTATGATGGCGCGTTTTGCAAGGTATTTACTCGAATATAACGATAAGTTTAGAATCCTTAGTCGGGCGAGCACAGCAATGTTGACGGAATCCATCGTGGCGAACAGCGATAAACCCAAGATCCTGGTGGTCAACGACGACCCCGCCAGCCTGCTCGCGCTCACCAGCCTGCTCGACGGCCGCGCCGACGAGGGCAACTACACCGTGCTGTCGGCCCGCTCCGGCCAGGAAGCCTTGCGCCAGGTGCTGCTGCACGATTTCGCCGTGATCCTGCTCGACGTGAACATGCCCGGCATGGACGGCTTCGAGACCGCCGAGGCAATCCACCAGCGCACCCGCTCGGCCGACATCCCAATCATCTTCGTCACCGCCTTCCTGGCCGACGAGATCGATCGCCTCAAGGCTTACCAGCGCGGCGCCGCCGACTTCCTGTTTACTCCGGTCATTCCGCAGATCCTGCACGCCAAGGTGTCGGTATTCGTCACCCTGTCCATGAAGAACGAGGAACTCAAGCGCCAGGCCGAGAAGCTGTCGCAGCACGCCTCGGAGCTGACCGCCACCAACCGGCGCCTGGTGCGCGAGATGGAAGAGCGGCGCGCGGCCGAGCGCAAGAGCCACGCCAAGGACGAGTTCCTGGCCATGCTCGGCCATGAACTGCGCAATCCGCTGTCGGCGATCACCAGCGCCTCGAGCCTGATCGGCCTGGCCGGCGCCGCGCCCGACACGGTGGCGCGCGCCCGCGCCATCATCCAGCGCCAGAGCCAGCACCTGTCGCGCATCGTCGATGATCTGCTCGACCTGTCGCGCGCGATGTCGGGCAAGATCCTGCTGGCGCGCCAGGCCACCGACCTGTCCCGGCTGGTGGCCAGCTGCCTGGAAACCTTCCGCGCCACCGGCCGCACCGACGGCTACCGCATCGCGGTCGACCTGGCCACAGGCTGGGTCGACGGCGACCCGACCCGGCTGGAACAGATCGTCTCGAACCTGCTGGACAATGCGCTGAAATATACGCCGAGCGGCGGCGCCATCGACATCGCCCTGGCGCGCGCCGGCGACGACGTCGTGCTCAGCGTGCGCGACTCGGGCGTCGGCATTCCGCCCGAGCTGCTGCCACAGGTGTTCGACGTGTTCGTGCAGGGCGCGATCTCGATCGACCGCTCGCAGGGCGGCCTGGGGATCGGCCTGTCGCTGGTGCGGCGCCTGGTCGAGCTGCACGGCGGCAGCGTGGGCGCCGACAGCCCCGGCGCCGGACTTGGCTCCAGCTTCACGATCCGTCTTCCATGCGCCGAGCTGGCGCAATCGACCGGCGCGGGTGAACCATGCACGCCGGAGATAGCGCCGCCTGGCGATACCGGCAAGCCGTCGGTGCTGCTGATCGAAGACAATGAAGACGGGCGCGAGATGATGGCAACCATGCTGGCCGCCTACGGCTACCCGGTATACCAGGCCGCTGACGGCCTGCAGGGCGTGAGCCAGGCGCATGCCTGCCGGCCGGACGCCGCGCTGGTCGACATCGGCCTGCCGGGCATCGACGGCTACGAGGTGGCGCGGCGCCTGCGCGCCGATCCGGCCACGCAAGCGATCCGCCTGATCGCCGTGACCGGCTACGGGCTGCCGGAGGACCAGCGGCGCGTGATGGAAGCCGGCTTCGACCAGCACCTGGTCAAGCCGGTGCAGATCGATCGCCTGCTGGAAGCGCTGGCGCCGCTCAGTACTCCAGCCCCGGCTTCGGCCGGCGCCGCCGCCGCCTGAAGCAGTTACAGCAGCGGCCGCGCCATCAAGCCGTGGCGAGCAGCTCGTCGCGGCGCGCCGCCATCTCGGCGCCCAGGGCGTCCAGGTCGAGCTTGAGCTTGCGCACTTTCGGGAACATCTCCTCTTCTTCCTCGTCGACGTGGTGCTCGATGTATTCGCCCAGCACCGTGACCTTGGCATCGTACAGGTCGTCGCCCGGCTCCATTTCCTGGATCTGCGAGATCAGGTCCTTGGCCGACGCGTGTTCGACCACGGCTTCGTCGAGCATGTCTTCCATCTCTTTCGACACCGAGCGCAGCGCCGGATAGAAGATTTCTTCTTCGATCTGCGTGTGCATGATCAGCTGCTCGCAGATCTCGTCCGCCAGCTTCTTCTTGCTGGTGGTGGCGCGCTCGCCCAGTTCGTCGAATTGCTTGAACAGCGCCTTGACTTCGTCGTGCTGGCTGGTGAGGAGCTCGATAGCGTCCTGTTGCTTGTCTTTTTTCGTCATGGTAATACCCCCGAATCTGTTTGATATTGATGGCTCGCTGGCCACATAGGCAGCATGCGCCGCCACTTCCACGCAGACTGTACGGGAGCGCACGCTGTGCAGATACAAGGCCTGGATGGCTGGCAGCGCCGGGCGCGCGCCGCCGAATTGCCAACTGTTGTATGATTTGGGAAACATTTAACAGAGCCTACGATGACCGAACCGGCCCCATCGCCCCCCGACCCGGAGCTCGAACGCCAGGTCGCGGCGCGCACCGCAGAACTCACCGAAATGCTGGCCTGGCTGGCCAACTGCTGGGACCAGGAGCGTCGCCAGCTGGCGCGCCAGCTGCATGACAGCCTGGGCTCGTCGATGACGGCCCTGACCATGCACCTGGCCCTGCTGACCCAGAACCTGCCGGCCGACAGCAAGGCGCGCGAACGCGCGGCCCAGATGAAGACCCTGCTGGCCGGCATCATCGAAACCAACCGCACAATGCAGCTCGAGCTGTGGAACGACAAGCTCGAGTTCCTTGGCCTGCGCGCCGCGCTGGCCGAGCTGGTGCCCGCCTTCGGCGCCGAACGCGGCCTGAAGGCGCGCGCCAGCCTGCCCGACGACGACGGCGCCTGGTCGCGCGAACAAGGCGTGCTGCTGCTGCGCTGCGCGGAGGAAGGACTGCGCAACGCCGCCGCCCACGCCCAGGCCACGCGGGTGGACGTGATCCTCGACGACGACGGCGAGATGACCATGCTCACCGTGCGCGACGATGGCGTGGGGCCGGGCGAGAATGCGCTGGAGACGGCGTCCAGGGGCTGCCACGGCCTGCGCCTGCTGCGCGAACGCGCGCGCTACCTGGGCGGCAACCTGACCCTGGCGCGCAGCGACACCGGCGGCGCGATATTGCAGATGACCTTGCCGCGCCAGCTGGCGGCCTAGACCTTATTCGGGCCAGCGGCCCAATACCAACCGCTAACGTTAAAAACGTCGTTCCCGCGAAGGCGGGAACCTAAGTCGTATATGTCACCACTTAATTTTTTCTAGGCGGTGCATTAAGAGACTTAGGTTCCCGCCTCCGCGGGAACGACGTGTTGGGACCAACGAAGGAAGGCGGCCGGTAACGCATCGTCGGCCACCCTTCCCCGTCAGTGCAGCTTGACCAGCGGCGTACTACGCCGGATCAGGAAGCGCGCCACCGCCAGCAGCGCGGTGCGGGTAATCCCCATCACCGCCCTATGGTGCATCAGGTGCAGGCTGGCGTACATCGTGCGCGCCACCGCGCCCTGCACGAACCAGCTGGCCCCGCGCAGCGAACCCATCAGGCTGCCGACGCTGGTGCTTTGCCCCACCGAGACCAGCGAACCATAGTCGCGGTACTCATACGGCGTGTCCTGCGGCGCCTGGCCCTTGTCCATGCGCAGGAAGGCGGTCACCAGGTAATCGGCCTGCTGGTGCGCGGCCTGGGCGCGCGGCGGCACCGGTGCGCCATTGCCGTCGATGCAGACGGCGCAGTCGCCCAGCGCCCAGATATTCGGCACGCCCTTGACACGCAGATTGGCGTCGACGTCGAGCCCGCCGCCACGCGCGGTCGGCAAGCCCAGGGTGGCCAGCAGTTCGGGCGCGCGGATGCCGGCGGCCCACACGCACAGGTCGGCCGGATACACATTGCCCTTGCCGTCGATGACCTTGTCGGCCTCGATCGCGGTGACGCGGCAGTCGGCCACCACATTGATGCCGCGCTTGCCGAGCAGGTCGTGCGCCGCCTTCGACACCCGTTCCGGCAGCGGCGCCAGGATGCGCGGCGCGCCTTCGAGGATGGTGATGCGCACGTCGCGCTTGACGTCCATGCGGGCGAAGCCATAGCGCGCGTACGCCCCGGAGGCTTCGCGCAGCTCGGCGGCCAGCTCGACGCCGGTGGCGCCGCCGCCGATGATGACCACGTCCAGGCCGGTTTCCTTGCCTTCTTCGCGCTGCTGTTCGACCGCCAGCATCAGGCGCAGCATGCGCAGGCGGAAGCGCTCGGCGTCCTCGGTCGCGTTCAGCGAGATCGAGTGCTCTTCGGCGCCCGGGACGCCGAAATAATTCGAGGTGCTGCCGATCGCCATCACCAGCGAGCCATAGCCCAGGCGCCGCACGGGCAGCACTTCTTCATTGTCGCTGGCGGCGCGCACGGCGCCGATCTCGATCGCCTGGCCGGCGGCATCGAGCCCCGTCATCGGGCCCAGCACGAAATTGAATCCATTGTCGTGGGCCAGCATGGCGTACGAGAGTCCTTCCTGGTGGATGTCCAGGGTGCCGGCCGCCACTTCGTGCAGCGACGGCTTCCAGATATGATAAAGGCGGCTGTCGACCAGCGTCACCTTGGATGGGCCCAGTTTGCGGCCCAGTTTGCAGGCCAGCTCGAGTCCGCCGGCGCCGCCACCCACGATCACGATATCGCTACGCAAGTTGCCTCCTTCACAATGCCCTGCCCGGCAACGGCGCCGGGTCCTCGGACAATGTCGATTTTACTATGGCGGCGTGAATAACGTTGCGCGTGTCAATATTCTTGACTACATATTACGGAACAGGTTCATGAACGTTTGACTGACAGTCAGCGTCTCGGGCCGGTTCCTGAGCCGGATCGTGCCGCGCCCGCTCTCGTCGCGCGCCACGCCGGCCACCGCGCGCAGGTTGACGATGGTGGAGCGGTGCACCTGCTTGAACATGGTCGGGTCGAGCACCTCGAGCAGGTCGCGGATGGGTTTGCGCAGCAGCGACTCGCCCTCGGCCGTCATCACCACCGTGTACTTGGAATCGGCCTGAAAATACGCCACGTCGTCGACCAGGATCAGGCGCGTCTCGTTGCCGCGGCTGGCCGTCAGCCACACCAGCGGCTGCGCGCGCGGCGCCGGCGGCGCCACCACCTGCAGCCGCGCCAGCAGCTCGGCCAGTTGGGCGGCGTCAACGCCGCCGCGCGCCAGCCGCTCGCGCACCCGCGCCACGGTGGCGTTCAGGCGCTCGCGCGCCACCGGCTTGAGCAGGTAGTCGACCGCGCCGCGATCGAAAGCGTCGAGCGCGTACTGGTCGTAGGCGGTGACGAACACGATCTCGGTGCGCAGGCCTGCCGCCAGCATGTTGGACGCCACTTCCAGGCCGGACAGCCCCGGCATGCGGATGTCGAGGAAGGCGACCGCGGGCCGGTGGGTCTCGATGGCTTCCAGCGCGCTGCCGCCGTCCTCGCAGACGGCGACGATCTCCAGCCCGGGCCAGGCCTCGAGCAGCAGTTTGACCAGTTCGTCGCGCAGCAGCGCCTCGTCTTCGGCGACCACGCAGGTGACGGAATCAGGCGGCATGGCGGCCTCCCGTCCCCTGCAGCGCCAGCGGCACCGTGATGGTCGCCGCCACCCCGCTCGGGAAGTTGGCGACGATGGCGAAGCTGGCGCCAGTGCCATAGGCCAGGCGCAGGCGCTCGCGCACATTGCGCAGGCCGATGCCGGTGCCGGCGCCTTCGCTCGAGAAGCCGCGGCCGTCGTCGGCGACAGTCACGGCCACCGCCTGCGCATGTTCGCCGCCCACCGCCCGCGCCAGGATCCAGACCGTGCCCCCGCCCGGTTTCGGCTCCAGCCCGTGCTTGATCGCATTCTCGACCAGGGTCTGCAGCATCATCGGCGGGAACACCAGCCGGCGCAATTCGTCCGGCACGTCGACCTGCAGCGCCAGGCGCGGCCCCATGCGGATGGCCAGGATGTCGAGGTAGGCGCGCGCCCGTTCGAGCTCTTCGCCCAGCGTCGACGGCGCATCCTCGGTGCGAGGCAGCGAGTGGCGCAGGTACTGGATCAGGTTGCCCAGCATGGCGTCGGCGCGCGCCGGGTCGCTGCGGGTGAGCACCTGGGCGCTGGCCAGGGTGTTATACAAAAAGTGCGGTTCGACCTGGGCATGCAGCAGGTTCAGGCGCGCCACCGTGAGTTCCTTCTCGGTCACGCTCTCGCGCACCTGATTCGCTTCGGCGCGGCGCCGCTCGGCGATCCGGCGCGCAATCGCCCGCACCACGGCCTCGGCGTTCTCGAGGTTGGTGCCGTGGTCGACCAGGAACCAGTCGGTCCAGGCCGGCGCCTCCGGCTCGCAGATCAGGGTCACGCTGCCCGTCACGTCGCCATTGGGCGTCACCGTCGCCAGGATCTGGTTGCGCCGGTTTCCAAAGGCCTCCAGGCCCCACAGCTGGGATGCCTCCTTGCCGTAGGGGTCGATGCGCGCGACCTTGGCCCGCACCTGCAGGCTGTCGCGCGCGCTGTCGACGACGGTGGCGCCGGGCAGTTCGCGGATGGCGGCGTCGATCATGTCGAAGGCCTCGCCCGCTTCGAGCGGAATCTCGATCTGGCGCCGCTGGCGGTTCGACAGGGTGCTGGCGTCCAGGTGGCCAGTCACCAGGCGCACCCGGCGCATGTGCGAAAACACTTCCAGCAGCACCCAGCCGCACAGGGCGAAGCCGAGCAGCGGACCGAGGGGACCGAAATCGAAGTCGACCCGACCCAGCCAGGTCTCGTTCAGGGTGATGACCAGGGCGAGATATACCGCCAGCCAGGCCAGCAGCAGGCGGAACACGTGGAACAGGCTTGCAAACATGATGTGCTTTCGGATGGTGAGAATGGGGCCACCATAGGCTATCCATTCCTTGCAAGACAGCATTATGCGACGGAGTCGGGACTGGGCCGACGAAACCGGGGCCGGGCGGCATGGAATCGGCCCGGAAGCCGGCTGACATGCACGCGATGAGTGTTGCTTTCTACCTCTCATTACAATTTTCAGACATGCCCTTTGGCTTCGATAACCGCTACAATTTCGCCTTTCTGAGTTGAAAGGTTCTGGAGATGTATCTGAAACGCATGGCCATCGGCCTGGCTGCCACCCTTGCTGCCGCCACCGCTCACGCCCAGATCGGCGCCGCCGTCACTGCCGACCTCGGCACCACGGGCGCTGGCGTCCACCTGGTGGTGCCGATGGAAAGCAATCTGAATGGTCGCTTCGGCATCAACTACTACAAGCACGACTTCGACAGCCGCTCGGGCGACATCGATTACAAGGGCGACGCCAAGCTGCAGACTTTCGACGTGCTGTTCGACTGGTATATCATCCCGAACAGCAATTTCCGCCTGACCGGCGGCGTGATGTACAACGGCAACAAGGCCGAAGCAAAGGGCTACGCCAACAGCCAGGGCAATTACATCATCAATAAGGTGACTTATACGGCCGCCGACGTCGGCACGCTGAGCGCCGACGTCGACTTCCAGCGGGCCGCGCCCTACTTCGGCATCGGCTGGGGCAATGCGCTGACGCAGGACAAGCGCTGGAACTTCGCCGGCGACATCGGCGCCTTCTACCAGGGCAAGGCCCACGTCAACCTGGTCAGCCGCGGCTGCACGACCTCGACCGCAGTATGCCGCCTGCTGGTGCGCGACCTCGGCCTCGAAGAGCAGCGCCTGAGCGACGAGCTGGCGAAGCACAAGTTCTTCCCGGTGCTGCGCGCCAGCGTGTCGTACAACTTCTGAGCGGCGGCTTTCCAGGCGGCCATGCCGAACGCGCGCCAGGCCTGACGCGGCCGGCGTATGATGGACTTCCACCATCGGGAGGGAGTCCATCATGTCGTCACGCCGAATCCTCGCCGCTGCACTGAGCGCGAGCTGCCTGCTGCTCGGCGGCTGCCGTGAACACAACGAGCCGGTCAAGCCGATCGCCGACCTGTCGGTGAGCGTGGTCACTGCCGCCGTCCTGGTGCCTTAGGGCCAAGCGCAAACATCCGGCGCAGCAGTCGCCAGCCGCCGTTATCGCCATGCCGACCCAGGCAGGGTAAACTGTGGCCTGTTCATTTTCCATCCCAAGGTTCACCCACCCATGTCGTTCGCATCCCTCGGCCTGATCGACCAGATCGTCCGCACCCTCGACGCCCTCGCCTACCACACCCCCACTGCCGTCCAGGAACAGGCGATTCCCGCCGTGCTGGCCGGCCGCGACGTGATGGCCGCGGCCCAGACCGGCACCGGCAAGACCGCCGGCTTCACCCTGCCGATCCTCCAGCGCCTCGCCAAGAGCGGCGAGGTGGGCAGTAACGCGGTGCGCGCGCTGATCCTGGTGCCAACCCGCGAACTGGCCGAGCAGGTGCACGAAAGCGTACGCACCTATGCCGAAGGCCTGCCGCTGCGCACCATGGTTGCCTACGGCGGGGTGAGCATCAATCCGCAGATGATGGCATTGCGCCGCGGAGTGGACGTGATGGTCGCCACGCCCGGCCGCCTGCTCGACCTGCAGCGCCAGAACGCGGTGCGCTTCAACGAAGTCAAGACCCTGGTGCTCGACGAAGCCGACCGCATGCTCGACCTGGGCTTCGCGCGCGAGCTCGACGGCATCATGAAACTGCTGCCCAAGAAGCGCCAGACCCTGCTGTTCTCGGCCACCTTCTCGGACCAGATCCGCGCGCTGTCGAACCAGATGCTGCGCGAGCCGGTCCGCATCGAGGCCACGCCGCGCAACACCACCGTCGCCGCAGTGAAGCAGTGGATCATCACCGTCGACAAGAAGCGCAAGCCAGAGCTGTTCGTGCATCTGCTGAAACGCCATGACTGGACCCAGGTGCTGGCTTTCGCGCGCACCCGCAAGGGCGTGGATGAACTGGTGTCCCTGCTCGAAGCCAAGCGCATCACGGCCGACTCGATCCACGGCGACAAGCCGCAGCCGGCGCGCCTGCGCGCGCTCGAACGCTTCAAGGCGGGCGAGGTGCGGGTGCTGGTCGCGACCGACGTCGCCGCGCGCGGGATCGACATCGACGACCTGCCGGCCGTGATCAACGTCGACCTGCCGATCGTGGCCGAAGACTACGTGCACCGCACCGGCCGCACAGGCCGCGCCGGCGCCACCGGCGAGGCGGTGTCGCTGGTGTGCGCCGACGAGGTCGAGCAGCTCGCGGCGATCGAGGTACTGACCCGGCAAACGCTCGAGCGCGTCGAAGAACCGGGCTTCGTGCCCGACCACCGGGTGCCGCTGACGGATGCGAAGGGGCAGATCGTCAAGAAGCCGAAAAAGCCCAAGAAGCCGAAGGGCGATGCGGCAGTGGTCAGCGAGGACGTGCGGTTCCGGCGCTAGGGCGCGAACTCAGTCTGCCCGAGCCGGTTCCAGTGGCTTGCGCATGGCATAGCGCGCGCCGCCCGGCGGGAAGCCGTCGAGGCGGCTGAATACCGTGTAGCCGAGCTTCTCGTAGAAACCGAGCGCCTGGAAGCTGAGCGTCTCGAGGAAGGCCTGCGTGCAGCCACGGCGCACGGCTTCGCGCTCGGCTTCAAGCATCAGGGCGCGTCCCAAGCCGCGCGCGCGCACATCGTCGGCCAGCCACAGCGCATGCACCTGCAGCCAGCCCACCCAGGTGTCGCCGGACAGGCCGCCAACCACCTTCCCCTCATTGTCGCGCAAGGTTACCAGGAGCTCTTGCGGCGCGGTCCCGCCGGCATGCGCCGCGTTGAAATCGATCAGGCCCTGGATGACGACGTTCGCGTCGCGGTAGTCCGGTTGCGGTTCAACCGCAATTGAGAGGTCAATGGGATGGTCTGGCATGGCTGGCGTGCAAATGAAAGAGATTAAGATAAGCGCCGGGGCGCGCAATACATGCTGCGCCATGCCGACGGCGTGACGCCGACGCCGCCCTTGAAGCGGCGGATGAAGTGACTCTGGTCGGCGAATCCGCATTCGAGCGCCACCGCCGTGAGCGGCATGCCACGACGGATCAGCGCTTGGGCCTGCCTGATGCGCATGGCGTTCAGGTAGACGTGCGGCGGCATGTGATACGCCGCGCCGAAAGCGCGTGTCAGGTGCGCGCGCGACAAACCTGCCACGACGGCCAGGTCCGCGACCGTCAGATCGTGCGCGTAATACGTCCGGATGTAATCCCTGACCCGTGACAGCGCGGCATTGTCCGCACCGCGGGCGTGAATCGCATCCGCCTGCGGCCGCTCTCCGTGCCGACCCAGCATTGTGCCGATGAATGCGCGCATCAGGGATTCGGTGCGCAGCGATTCTGCGCCCAAGCCGGTGTGCGCTTCGGCCAGGCCGCCCGACAAGGCCCTGAACCGCTCGACCATATGGCGGTCGGTGACATGCGGGTTGGCGAAGTAGCGCTTGCGCCCCGGTTCGACGTCCGCGTCCGTGCAGCTGGCGACGAAGTCCTCGGGAACGTACCAGAGCATGTAGCGAAAACCGTCTTCCGTTCCTGGCCGGCCATCATGGTCGTCGTCCGGATTGAACAGCACGAAATCCCCGGCCTGGCTGTCGTAGTGCCTCCCCTTGCAGCCGAAACGCTGAATGCCAAACGTCGTGGCGCCGATCACGAAGCCTTCGTGACTATGCCGTTCGAAAGCGTGATCGGCAAAGTCGGCCTGCATCAGCGTCACGCCATGGGGCAGCGCCCCGAATGTGGCCTGGTTGACTGGACGGCGGGCGTTTTGACTCATGCAACAATTGTACAAGACCGCACTGGGCGGACCGGCAAGAATGGCGCTTTCCATTCAAGGGGCGCCCTATGCACACTCCGATCGACCTGGCCACCAAACTGGCTACCTTCAGCGAAGCCTGGCAGCCGCGCACCGTCGCGCTGTTCAATGGCCATGACGTGATGGTGGCGAAGCTGCGCGGCGACTACCACTGGCATGTCCACGACGACACCGACGACTTCTTCCTGGTCCTGCACGGCCGGCTGGACATCGACCTCGACGATGGGGAAACCGTCAGCCTGACCGCCGGCCAGGTGTATATCGTCCCTGCCGGCGTTCGTCACCGGCCGCGGGCCAGCGAAGAGGCGCATATCCTGCTGATCGAACCGACCGGGACCCCGAACAGCGGCGACCCGCTGACCGCCGCCCCACGCCGCGTCATTTGACGGATGCCGGCGGCTCCCCGTTCCTGGCGACGTAGCGCCGGTACTGCCACTCGAAGACATACCAGGTCAGGACGCCGAACACGGTGCCCGCGATCAGCCAGGACGGGATGTTGTAGACGAGGGAAGGCAGGAACTGTTCGGGCTTGCTGAACCATCCGGAGACCACGAAGAACAGGTACATCGGGATGCCGTAGGCGAGCAGTCCCCGCTTGACGATCCACGATGCCATGCCGGCTTCGCGGTACTTGAACCACCTGATCGCGTGTACTTCCTTCATCACGCTGCTAGCGCCGATCCAGGCCACGCTCGATCGATGCGCCGGCCGCGTATAGCAGGATAAAGGCCGGCGTCATGAACAGGCCATAGGCATCGGGCCAGGAGATGATTTCCAGCGCGCGGTCCAGGCCCAGCCAGTGCGCCAGCGCCAGCTGGGCCGCGATCGGCAGCTCCAGGTAGGTGAACTGTGACTGGTAGTCGACGTTGCCCAGCGAGACGATGCCGAGACAGGCCGCGATGAACAGGGCGTAGGGAGCGCAAAAAAAGAGACCGAGTCGGGACATCGTGATCGATACGAGGTTCGAGTTGCAAAGGTTGCAGCGGATCGTCACGACGTGACAGGGCGACAAGTACGGCAAGAATGGGCGCTAAGATACCATCGTGGCCGCGTGCAAAGTTCACCTTTTGTCACAAAAGGTCGCAAAACCCTAACGTAATGCAAGGCGCATTTTCCGGATGCCTTCCTCGCCGTCGATCGTCACCTCGAAACCCAGTTTTTTCACCATGGCGACGATGCGCGAATTCTGCGGCAGCGCCTCGCCCACGATCTCGCCGGTGCCGCGCGCCCGGCAATACTCGATCAGCTTGGTCATCATGATGCGACCGAGCCCCATGCCCTTCAGGTCGGAGCGCACGGTGACGGCGAATTCGGCGCTGGTGTTGTCGGGATCGGCCACCACCCTGCCCACCGCCAGCGTCTCATTCACACCTTCGGCATTCTTGCGGGTGGCGATGAAGGCCATCTCGCGGTCGTAGTCGATCTGGGTGAAGCGCGCCAGCTGCGAGGGCTGCAGCTCGCGGATGCGCACGAACATGCGGTAGCGGATGTCGTCCGGGGTCAGCGCATCGAAGAAGGCCAGGTGGGCCGGGCCATCCTCTGGACGGATCGGGCGCAGCAGCAGCGGCGCGCCATTCCAGGCCATCGTCTCTTCGAGCTCGCGCGGATAGGGGCGGATCGCCAGCCGGTCGAGCGTGCTGCCCGAGCGGTCGGCCAGCGCCAGGCGCACCCGCGCATCGAGCACGGTCGCTCCCTTGCTGTCGGCCAGCAGCGGATTGATGTCCAGTTCGACGATCTCGGGAATGTCGGACACAAGCCGCGAGACCTGGATCAGCACCGCCAGGATCGCGTCCAGGTTGGCCGGCGGACGGTTGCGGTAGCCGGCCAGCAGGCGCGCCACCCGCGTGCGGTCGACCAGGTCGCGCGCCAGCACCAGGTTCAGCGGCGGCAGGGCCACCGAATAGTCGTCGGTGACTTCCACCGCTATCCCACCCTGGCCGAACACCAGCACTGGCCCGAACACCGGATCGGTGGCGGCGCCGACGATCAGTTCATGGCCGTTGGCCCGGCGGCACATGGCCTGCACCGAAAAACCGTCGAAGCGCGCCTGGGGGAACAGCTCGTCCAGGCGCTTCTTCATGCGCTGGGCGCTGGCGCGCACCGCATCGTCGGAATCGAGGTCGAGCGTCACGCCGCCGAAGTCCGACTTGTGCATCACGTCGGGAGTCAGGATCTTCACCGCGACGGGGTAGCCGATGGCGCGTGCCGCCACCACCGCGGCCTCGACGTCGGGCGCGGCGCGGGTTTCGACCAGGGCCAGGCCGTAGGCGCGCAGGATGGCCTTGGTCTCGGGATCGGACAGCAGCAGGCGTTTATTGGCGATCGCCTCGCGCACCAGCGCCCGCGCGCTGCTGCGGTCGGGCGCCATGTGGCCGACCATTGAGGGCGGCACTTCCATCAGGAGGTTCTGGTTGCGGCGGTAGTTCACCAGTTGCAGGAAGCCGGCCACGCCATCCTCGGGTGTGCGAAAGGTGGGCATGCGCGCATTGGCGGCGATGGTGCGCGCCTCGAGCACCGAGGCGCCACCCAGCCAGCACGACAGGATCGGGCGCGAGGCGGCGCGCGCCAGCGGCGCGATGGCGTTCGCCACTTCGCGGCTGTCGACGGTGGCGGTCGGCGAATGCACCACCAGCACGGCGTCGACCTGCGGGTCCTTGAGCAGGATCTCGAGCGCGGCCGCGTAGCGTTCGGGCGGCGCGCCGCCCAGCAGGTTGACCGGCAGATTGGCCGACTGTACGCCCGCCCCGCCGGGCAGCAGCGCGTCCAGTTGGGCGATCGACTCGGGCGACAAGGTGGCGGCCGTGCCTTTGCCGTAGCGCAGCGCGTCGCGCGCCAGCACGCCGGGGCCCGCGCCATTGCTGACGATGGCCAGCCGCTCGCCATGCAGCGGGCGCGCATAGGCCAGGGTCTCGACCGCCGCGAACAGCTGCTCGGTGGTATACACCCGCAGCATGCCGGCGCGCCGCACCGCGGCGTCGAACACGTCATCCTCGCTGGCCAGGGCCCCGCTCTCGCTGGCCACCGCGCGCACGCCGTCCTCGCCGGAGCGCGACTTGAGCACCAGCACCGGCTTGCTGCGCGCCGCGGCGCGCGCCGCCGACATGAACTTGCGCGCATAGCGCAGCTGGCCGACGTGCAGCAGGATGGCGCCCGCATGGCCGTCGCTGGCCAGGTAATCCAGCACGTCGCCCAGGTCGACGTCGCTCGAGTCGCCCAGCGAGATGAAGTGCGAAAAGCCGATGCCGCGCGTGCGCGCCCAGTCCAGCACGCCCGTCATCAGGGAGCCGGATTGCGAGACGAAGGCGATCCGCCCCGGCAGCGCGCCGCTGTGGGCCACGCTGGCGTTCAGGCCGAGGCCGGGCGCCAGCAGGCCGGCGCTGTTCGGTCCGAGCAGGCGCAGCAGATAGGGATGGGCCGCATCGAGCGCGGCCTGGCGCAGGCTGCGGCCGCGTCCATCGCGCGCCTTCGCCATGCCGCTACTGAGCACCACAGCCGCGCGCGTGCCACGTTCGCCCAGCTGGCGCACCAGCTGCGGCACGGTCGCCGGCGGCGTGCAGATCACGGCCAGCTCGGGCGCCTCGGGCAGGTCGGCCACGCTGTCGTAGCAGGGCAGCTCGCCGACCTGCTCGTACTTGGGGTTGACCGCGTACAGCTTGCCCTTGAAGCCGCCGCCCAGCAGGTTGTCGAGCAGGGTCGTGCCCATGCTGCCGGGGCGCTCGGAGGCGCCGATCAGGGCCACCGATTTCGGCGCGAACAGGTATTGCAGGTTGCGGACGCTCATTGACGGGGGCCCTTTTCATCGGCAAGTAGTGACACATCGTATCAAACGCCGCGACCCGACGGCGCGTCGAAGCCAGGGCTTGCCGGCAAGGGTGCCGGCCGTGCTAGAATCGCCGCGTGAAATATTCCGTCCGTCTCCTGTTCGTATGGCTGATGCTGCTGGCGATCCCGTTCCAGGGAATCGCTTCGGCCGCCATGCTCGCATGCGCGCACGATGCAGGCAATAGCGCGGCGCAAGGGACGCAGCAGGCCACGCATGCTGCTACGGCGCACCACGACGCCGCGAGCAGCCCTTGCCACGAGACGCAGCAGATACACGACGGGACGCCGGACCTTGCCCAGGATGCCCACGATCACGACGGCAGCTGCAGCGCCTGCGCCGCATGCTGCATGGGCGCCGCCATGGCGCCCGCGACCGGCGTTGCGCCGCCTCCGCCAACCCTGACCACTACCCTCCTCGTGGCCGCCACTGGCCGTCTTGCCGCGGTCGACCTCGCGCTGCCCGAACGACCGCCCCGCTTCCCGCTCGCCTGATGTCGCCCGCCGCGCACGGTGCGCGGCCCGCCGTATTTCATCCGAACGAGGACACCATGTTTATCCATACCGCCGCGCCATGGCGCGCGGCCGCCCTGCTGGGTGCATTGCTAGCGGCCATGCCCGCCGTCGCCCAGCACACCGCCGACGACCCCGCCGCGAAGGTTCCCGAGACGCGCTACCAGAGCGCCCACGTCCAGCGCCCGCCTGCCGCCGCCGCGGCCACGCCGGACCGCAACTGGCAGGAAAGCAACCGCACCGTGGCCAGCCAGCCGGCACACTCTCATCACGGCGCACACGCCGATCATTCCACGCATGCCGGCCACGCCAAGCCCGCGCAACAGGCAAAGCCGAAAGCCGAAGACCATGAACACCATGGCCACCACGGACATGGAGAACACCACTGATGGCCGCTCCGATCATGTCGCGCAGCGCGCTGGCCGCGGCTGCCGCGCTGCTGCTGGCCGGCTGCGCCAGCACCGATCCCGATACCGCTTTCCGCCTGAGCGCTGACGAGGCGCGTACCCGCACCGGCGTCGAGGCGCGCCTGCTGCAGAGCGACGATGACCGGCGCGCGCTGGCGTCGGAGATCGACGCCCTGCTCAAGGAACCCCTTGGCCTGGACGCCGCCGTGCGCATCGCCGTCCTGAACCACCCCGGCCTGCAGGCGAGCTACTGGGACGCCGGCATCGCCCAGGCCGACCTGGCCCAGGCCGCGCGCCTGCGCAATCCCTCGTTCGGCTTCTCGCGCATGGATGGCGGCGGCAGCCGCGAGATCGAGCGCGGCGTGTCGCTCGACCTGGCGGGCCTCTTGACCATGCCGCTACGCCAGCGCATGGCCGAGCGGCGCTACCAGGAAACCACCTTGCAGGTCGCCGCCGCCATCGAACGCCATACGATCGCCACCCGGCGCGCCTGGATCGAGGCCGTTGCCGCCGGCCAGGCGCTCGACTATGCGCGCCAGGTCGCCGCGGCCGCCGACGCCTCCAGCGAGCTGATGGAGCGCATGACGCTGGCCGGCAATGCCAGCGCACTCGACCTGGCGCGCGAATCGGCCTTCCATGCCGAAGCCGGCGCCGCCGTGCTGCGCGCCGGCCGCGCCCGTGACGCCGCCCGCGAACACCTGACGCGCCAGCTCGGCCTGTGGGGCTTTCATGCCGGCTACGCCTTGCCTGATCGCCTGCCCGAGCTGCCGGCGCAGCCGGTCGAACTGGCCGGCATCGAGCGGCTGGCCCTCGAGCAGCGACTCGACGTGCGCGCCGCGCGCGCCGCCGCCGCCGGCACCGCCGCCGACCTGGGCCTGACGCGCACCACGCGCATGGTCAATGTGCTCGACCTGGGCTACGCCAGCAAGAGCGAGACGGGCGAACCGCGCAGCGAAGGCTATGAAATTTCGCTCGAATTGCCGCTGTTCGACTGGGGCGGCGCCCGCGTCGCGCGTGCTGAAGGCGTGTATATGCAGGCCATCGGACGGGTCGCCGAGACGGCCGTCAACGCGCGCAGCGAAGCGCGCGCCGGCTACCTGGGCTACCGTGCCAGCTACGACGTCGCGCGCCACTACCGCGAGCAGGTGATCCCGCTGCGCCAGAAAATCGCGGCCGAGACCCTGCTGCGCTACAACGGCATGCTGGCCAGCCCCTTCGAGCTGCTGGCCGATGCGCGCGAACAGGCGGCGGCGGTGCACGCCACCATCGACGCCCTCAAGGATTTCTGGCTGGCCGAGGCCGACCTCGAAGCCGCCCTGGGAGGCCGCTTGCCGCCCGCACACGAACACAAGGAAGCACAATGACCAACCGCAGATCGTTCCTGACTGGCGCCGGCGTGACCATGCTGGGCGCCTCGCTGGTGAGCAAGGCCGGCGCCGCCGGTCTGCCCGAAGCCCCCGTCCACACCTCCGCCGCCACCGCGGCCCCACTGGCGCCGCCGAGCGGCCGTCCCTACAACCCGGTCGTGACCCTCAATGGCTGGACCCTGCCCTGGCGCATGAAGGACGGCGTCAAGGAATTCCACCTGGTGGCCGAACCGGTGGTGCGCGAACTGGCGCCCGGCATGCAGGCCAATCTGTGGGGCTACAATGGCCAGAGCCCGGGCCCCACGATCGAGGTCGTCGAAGGCGACCGGGTGCGCATTTTCGTGACCAACAAGCTGCCCGAGCACACCAGCGTGCACTGGCACGGCCAGCTGCTGCCGTGCGGGATGGACGGCGTCACCGGCCTCACGCAACCCGGCATCCAGCCCGGCAAAACCTTCGTCTATGAATTCGTGGCGCGCCATGCCGGCACCTTCATGTACCACCCGCACGCCGACGAGATGCAGCAGATGGCGATGGGGATGATGGGCTTCTGGGTGACGCATCCGAAGAATCCGCGCCAGCATGCCGTCGACCGCGATTACGTGATGCTGCTGTCGTCCTACGACATCGAACCGGGCAGCTACACCCCGCGCACCAACACCATGCTCGACTTCAATCTGTGGACCATCAACAGCCGGGTGTTCCCGGGCCTGGATTCGATGGTGGCCGGGCTGAACGAGAAGGTGCGCATCCGGGTCGGCAACCTGACCATGACCAACCACCCGATCCACCTGCACGGCCACCGCTTCGAAGTGGCCGGCACCGACGGCGGCTGGGTGCCCAAGTCGGCGCGCTGGCCCGAGGTCACCACCGACGTCGCCGTGGGCCAGATGAGGGCCATCGAGTTCGTCGCCGACGCGCCGGGCGACTGGGCCTTCCACTGCCATAAATCGCACCACACCATGAATGCGATGGGACACGACGTGCCGACCCTGATCGGGGTCGATCACCGCGGCGTGGCCGAGAAGATCAACAAGCTGGTGCCGGGCTATATGGTCATGGGCGACAAGGGCGGTTCGATGGGCGACATGAAGATGGCGCTGCCGCACAATACGCTGCCGATGATGAGCGGCGACGGCCCCTTCGGCAACCTCGAGATGGGCGGCATGTTCACGGTGCTGAAGGTGCGCGAAGGCCAGAAGCGCGGCGACTACCGCGACCCAGGCTGGTACCGTCATCCGGCCGGCAGCGTCGCGCGCGAATGGACCGGCGAAGTGCCGGCCGCCACCAGCGCGCCGAACGCCAGCCCGGCGGCGCCGGCCGGCCCGGTCCTCAACGCCCGCAAGCCCGGCGCCAAGGACCACGGCGGCCACCACTAAGCCTGTTCCACCCCGCGCAGCAGCTCGATCAGCTGCTGCGGCGCCACCGGCTTGGTGAAGTGATGATCGAAGCCGGCCGCCAGCGAGGCGGCGTGGTCTTCCTGCCGGCCGCGTCCCGTGACCGCCACCAGGTAGGGGCGCGGACACTTGTCGGCCAGGATGGCGGCCACTTCAAGTCCGCTCATCTCGGGCATGCCCAGGTCGAGCACCACGATGTCGGCGCAGCGCTCATGGTATAGCCGCAGCGCCTGGGCGCCGTCGTGGGCCACCGTCACGCTCGCCCCTTCGGAACGCAGCAGCCAGGCCAGCGACTCGGCGGCGTCGACGTTGTCGTCGGCGACCAGGATATGCTTGCCGTTGACGGCGCCGCCGGCCGACTCGCCCTCGGCCTGGGCCTCCGGCTCGGCCGCCTCGCACAGCGGCAGGCGCACGATGAAGGTGGCGCCCTTCCCCTCCCCGTCGCTGTCGGCGTGGACGCTGCCGCCATGCAGCTCGACGAAGCCCTTGGCCAGCGACAGCCCGATTCCCAGCCCACCCTGGGCCAGGTGGCGCGCGCTGCCGACCTGCACGAAAGGATCGAACACGCGCTCGATCATGCCGGCGTCCAGGCCCACGCCATTGTCGGCCACCCAGGCCACCGCCTCGCCATTCTCCGAGCGCAGTCCGATCTCGAGCGCGCCGCCGGGCGGCGTGTACTTGGCCGCATTGTTGATCAGGTTCGCGAACACCTGGGTCAGGCGCAGCGCGTCGGCGTCGGCCCACAGGGGCTCGTCGACCAGCCGCAACGCCACCTGGTGACGCCCGCTCTCGATCAGCGACATGCTGGCCTGCAGGGCGTCGCGGATCAGGCGCCCGAGTTCGACCCGCGTGCGCCGCAGCTCGATCTTGCCGCGGCCGATGCGCGAGACGTCCAGCAGGTCGTCCAGCAGGCGCGCCATCTGGCCGACCTGGCGGCCCACCATGGCGGCGATCCACTCGATGCGCTCGGGCGACAGCGACTTGGCGCGCAGCAGCGAGGCCGCATTGGCGATCGGCGCCAGCGGGTTGCGCAGCTCGTGCGCCAGGGTGGCGATGTACACGTCCTTGCGCTGGTCGGCCTCGCGCAGGCCGTCCATCGCCTGCTCGCGCTCGGTCACGTCCAGCACCAGCGAGAACACGGTCAGGATCTGGCCGGCCTCGTCGACCAGCACCGAGTTGTACCACTCGCAGCACAGCACGCGGCCGTCGCGGGTGAGGTTGCGGTTGCGCGACTTGGCGTGGCGGGTGGGCGAATCGAGCAGGCGCCGGATCATCTGGCCCACCTGGTCGGCGTCGCTGTCGTGGATCAGCGGCAGCGCATCGATGCGGGAGCCGACCACTTCATGCTGGCGCCAGCCGAACAATTCCTCTGCGCGCCCGTTCCACAGGGTGACGGCACGGTCGCGGTTCCATTCGATGACGGCCAGCGGCGTGTTCTCGACCAGGTAGCGCGTCTGGTCCAGCGCGCGCGCCAGGGCCGCACTGGCCTCGGTGCGTTCGGTGATGTCGGCTACCACGATCACTGCCGCCGCCAGTTCGGCGGCGCCGTCGCGCAGCGGCGCGCCGCTCACCGTATGGGTGCGCCGCACGCCGTCATGGTCGCTTTCCAGCAGGGCGTCGTGAAACGTCTCGCCGCCGACCGCACGCGCCACCGGATCGCGGATCAGGTCGAGCATCGCGGCGATGCCGGTATGCGCCCCTGCGTCTGCCCCGGCATGCGCGCCGGCGGCGCCTGGCGCGAAGCTGGCCGCCATCCGGCCGGCCTGGTCGTTGGCCATCACGCAGCGCCCCGCCGCGTCGACGATCAGCACCCCGTCCGGCAACTGCCGCAGCACCGTCCCCAGCAGGCTGTGCCACTGGGCGTGGGCGCGGGTCTCCATCATTTCCTGGAAGGTCGCGTGCAGGCGCGCATGCAGGGCGATATTGTCGATCGCCAGCGCCCCCAGCACGAACAGCGCCGCCGCCAGGCCATACAGGCGGCCGGCATAGAAACCGAGGTCGAACATGCCGCCATTGAGCACGCAGGACAGTGCGATCTCGAACACCCAGGCCGCCATCGCCACCGCCAGCCAGACATCGAGCACGGTGCGCGGACGCTTGCGCACGATGGCCCACAGCACCCCCACCGACAGCGCAAGTATGGCGCCCGCGATCCAGTGATACAGCGGGAGCGTGCGGTCGCCGTCCATCAACGGCGGCAGCCAGCGTGCGCCCGAGGTCGACACCAGCACCAGCAGCGCCACGACCAGCACGATCAGCAAGGCGCCGACGCGCATGAAGTGCGGCGGCAGTGGCGGCGCATCGGTGCTGCGGGTATAGCCGAGCACGAACAGGGGGAATAGCGCATGCCAGGCGACGTGCAGCCAGGGCGTGGTCTGGTGATTGCCGCCCAGCACGCCCTGGTCGGCGAACAGGCCGGGAAAGGTCAGCAGGTGGGCGCTGGCGATCAGCGCCGTGAGCAGGTAGCCCAGCACCAGGATGCCGAGCGCGCGCGAGCGTCCCGTGTGGACGTGCCCGAGCAGCAGGATGCCGGTCAGCAGGTTGGCGCCGATCAGCACCGAGCCGTACATCGGGATGAATTCCGGCGCCCGCGCCAGCGGTATCCCGGCGGCCGGCGCCAGCAGCGCAAAGACCAGCGCCAGGCCGGCCAGCACCCACACCACGTGGCGCAGCTGGGCGCCGCTCGGATGATGCTTCACCAGGTCCGTCGGTTCTGCCAGAACGCCTTGTCGCATGTATCTCCCCGTGGAGGATCCGGCGGGGGCAGCATGGTTTTCGGGCTGTCCGGGCGGTGCCTGGTTTTATTGTCGTTTCAATAAAATATAGCGCAATTCCCCCTGCATAGGTAGGGAATTAAATGACTTATCGTCCATATTTGATACCGCGTGACCAAAAACCCTTAGGCGGAGGCGCGTCCTGTGACCGGATAGCCGGCGCCGTCGATGGCCGCCACGATGCGGTCGAGGTCGGCCTGGCTGTCGATGCGCACGCTGGCCTTGTCGAGGTCGATCGCGACCTTGGCGTCGGCGTCGACCGCCTGCACCGATTTGGTGACGCGGCCCACGCAGTGGTTACAGCTCATGCCTTCCACGGTCAGTTCATACATGGTGTTTTCTCCTGTCGTTTGGGGCGGGACCGCCCCGGTTGAAATAGGTTCGGATACGGGTGCGCGTGCGGGCGCCGTCGCGGCCGGCGTCCAGCGCCGCAGCAGCAGCGCGTTGGCGACCACGCTCACCGAACTGAGCGCCATCGCGGCGCCGGCCAGCACCGGATCGAGCAGCCCGAAGGCCGCCAGCGGCAGGCCGATCACGTTATAGACGAAGGCCCAGCCCAGGTTCTGGCGGATCTTGCGGTAGGTGCGGCGCGACACCGCGATGGCGTCGGCCACCAGCCGCGGGTCGCCGCGCATCAGGGTCACGCCGGCGCTGTGCATGGCGACGTCGGTGCCGGTCGCCATCGCCATGCCGACGTCGGCCGCGGCCAGGGCCGGCGCGTCGTTGATGCCGTCGCCGACCATCGCCACCTTGCGCCCGCCCTGGCGCAAGCCGGTGACGATCAGCGCCTTGTCGGCCGGCAGCACCTCGGCATGCACGCGCTCGATGCCGAGCGCCTGCGCCACGGTGCGCGCGGCGCCCAGACTGTCGCCGCTGAGCAGGACCGGCTCGATGCCGGCCTCCTTCAGGCGCGCGATCGCGCTTGGTGCGCCCGGCTTGATGCGGTCGCCGAAGGCGAACAGGCCCAGCACCTGCAGCCGGCCATCCCGGCGCTCGGCCAGCCACGACACGGTGCGCCCGGCCGCTTCATGTTGCTCGCCACCCGCCGCCGGCACGCCGAGTTCCTCCATCAGGCGCCGGTTGCCGAGCACGATGGTGGCGCCGTCGACCTCGGCCTCGACGCCGCGGCCCGGCAGTGCGCGCGCGGCACTGGCCGCTGGCGGCGCCAGGCCCTGGCGCGCCGCTTCCTCGAGCACGGCGCCCGCCAGCGGGTGGGAACTGCCGCCCTGCACGCTGGCGGCCAGCGCCAGCAGCCGCGCCGGGTCGACGCCCTCGTGGGCCACCAGCTGCGGCTTGCCCTCGGTCAGGGTGCCGGTCTTGTCGAACACGACGACGTCCAGTGCATGCGCGGTCTCGAGCGCCTCGGCGTCCTTGATCAGGATGCCGTGGCGGGCCGCCGCCCCGGTGCCGACCATGACCGCGGTGGGCGTGGCCAGTCCCAGCGCGCAGGGGCAGGCGATCACCAGCACCGCCACCGCATTGAGCAGGGCTGCCTGCCAGTCGCCGCCGGCCAGACCCCAGCCCAGCAGGGTCGCCAGCGCGATCGCGAGCACCACCGGCACGAACACCGCGCTGACCCGGTCCACCAGGCGCTGGATCGGCGCCTTCACGGCCTGCGCATCCTCGACCATGCGGATGATCTGCGACAGCATGGTCGCCGCGCCGACCGCCGTCGCCTCGACCAGCAGCAGGCCGTCGGCATTGACGGCGCCGCCGGCCACCCGCTCGCCCGGCTCTTTCGCCACCGGCAGGCTCTCGCCGGTCAGCAGCGACTCGTCCAGGTGGCTGCGGCCGTCGACCACGACGCCGTCGGCCGGCACCCGCGCACCGGGCTTGACCACCATCAGCTCGCCCACGCGCAGCTCGGCCAGCGCCACCCGCACGTCCTTGCCTTCGCGCCGCACCAGCGCCTCATCGGGCCGCAAGCGCCCCAGTGCGTCCAGCGCCGCCAGGGTCTGGCGCTTGGCGCGGCCTTCCAACCACTTGCCGAGCAGGACCAGGGCGATCACGACCGCCGAGGTTTCGAAATACAGATGCGGTTCGGCATGGGCGCCGTGCGCGCCCGCGCTCAGGAGCAGGTAGACCGACAGGCCATAGGCGGCGCTGGTGCCGAGCGCCACCAGCAAGTCCATATTGCCGCTGCCGGCGCGCAGCGCCTTCCAGCCGGCGCGGTAGAAGCGCGCGCCGAGCCAGAACTGGACCGGCGTGGCCAGGGCCAGCTGCAGCCAGCCCGGCAGCATCACGTCATGACCGAACGGTGCGGCCAGCATCGGCAGCACCAGCGGCAGGCTCAGCAGCATGGCGGCGGCCACCGGCCACCAGGCCGGCAGCGTACCGCGGGCTTCCCTGCGCCGCACGGGGGCCGCGCCGGTGGCGTCTGGCAATGCGATGTCCGCCTCGTATCCTGCCGCGCGCACGGCGGCCGCCAGGACATCCGGCGCGGCCTGGCCCTGCACGCTGGCCTTTTCGGTGGCCAGGTTGACGCTGGCGCCGCTCACGCCCGGCACCGCGCGCAGCGCCTCCTCGACCCGCGCCACGCAGGAGGCGCAGGTCATGCCGTCGATGTTCAGGACAGTGTTGATCATTTGCTTGTTCCTCGAATCCATACCACGAGGATAGTCCTTCCCACGATGGGAAGGTCAAGCGTTTTTCATTTAGTTCACACAACGGGCTTGCGCCGGTCGCAGGCGTGGGGCCGCCGAAGGCGATACAACTAGAGCCGGGCCTCGCTTCGAGGATTCAGCACCGAGCCGCGGGAGGACACATGAAGTCGCCAGCCACGCTGTTGCTATGGATACTGATGACCGTCCTGTTGTCCGCCTGCGGCAGCGACGACGACAGGTCCCAGGCCGAACGCGCCGGCATCGGCGCCATCGACCAGTCCGCCGGCGCCACGCCTTTCGTGGCGCAGCTGAGCTACGCGCTGGACAATTTCGCCCACCTCGACAGCGTGCACTACACGATCGCCGGCCGCCCGGGCTCGCATTCGCGGCCGGTCGCGGTCACCTACGACCAGGCCTGGCTCGGACGGCGCGCGGCCTGGGACGCGTCCGGCAAGCGCATCGCCCTCCCCGTCTTCGGCCTGTACGCCAACCACCGCAACGAACTCACGCTCACGACGCGCTTTCGCGACGGATCGACCCACGTGGCCCAGGTGGCGGTGGCCACCGGCCCCTACACCGGCCCGGCCACGGTCTATGCCACGCCCGAGGTGCGCACCGCGCGCGGGGCGGCCTCGCCCGGCGTCGAATACATGCTGATCAAGAACGGCATCACGACGCCGGTCATCCTCGACAGCGACGGCCAGATGCGCTGGGCCGGCAACACGCCCGGCAGCTCCTTCTCCTCGCTGTTCGGCGACGATGCCTTCTATGTCGGCGACCAGCTCGCGCCGCTGCTGCACCAGGTCGACGTCGACGGCACCGTGCGCAGCAGCCGCCTCGACGATCCGCGCTACACCAACTTCCACCACGAACTGGCGCGCGGCAAGACCGGCTTCCTGGCCGAACTCGACGCCCTGGTCGGCGGCGTGCGGCTGGTGGAGTCGATCCTGGCCGAGATCGACATCTCGGGGCGGGTGCTCAAGGAGTGGGACCTGGGCCAGATCTTCCGCGCGGCGATGCGCGCCGGCGGCGACGATCCCGACAACTTCGTGCGCGACGGCATCGACTGGTTCCACATGAACTCGGCCATCTACGATGCCCACGACAATTCGCTGCTGATCTCGAGCCGCGAAAACTTCGTCGTCAAGCTCGACTACGAGACGGGCGCGATCCGCTGGCTGCTCGGCGACACCAGCAAGCACTGGTACGTCAACTACCAGTCGCTGCGGGCGCTGGCCCTGCGCGTCACCGAGGGCAAGGCGCCGATCGGCCAGCATACGCTGTCGGTTGCACCCAACCGCGAACTCATCATGTTCAACAATGGGATGGCCAGTCTCAACCCGCCCTTGGGCGCCCCAGCGGGCGAAAACCGCAGCTACAGCACGCCGTCGCGCTACGCGATCGACGAGACGGCGCGCACTGCGCGTGAAGTCTGGACCTGGGATGCGAACCGCGAACTGCTGTCGAATGTCTGCTCATCCGCCTATGAAGGCGCCGCCGGTCAATATCTGGTGGCCTACGCCGCGCTGGAGGAGTACACGCTGGCGCGGCTGATCGCCGTCGACAGCGCCGGCCAGGTGGCCTTCGATTACGCCTACCCGACCACGGCCTGCAATACCGTCTTCATCGCCCAGCCCTTGCCCCTCGAAGACCTGCGCCTGCACTGAGCAGTCGCACGCAGCCGGACTCAGCTGCCGAGCTTGAACAAGACGCCAACCGCCAGCTCCAGCCACAGCCACACGGCGGCCAGCGCCACCGCAGCGACGGCGGCGATCCGCTGCCACGGCTGCCGGTGCGCCACCCGGCGCGCTGTGCGCAGGCAGGCCAGCCCGGCGCCGGACACCAGCAGTGCGGCGATGGCGAAATCGAAGCCGGTCCACGCCACCTGGTGCGTAAACTGCATGGCGACCAGCGGCGCCAGCAGGATTACCGCGGTCGCCAGGCCGACCCGCAACAGATCGATGCGCAGCGTGCCCTTGTGCGCGATGGCGTCGCGTGAATCCGCGGTATGCATGGTGTTCTCCTGGATGTTGGGTGGCCGGCAGGCGGAAAAGGCCAAATACCGTGTTCACCATCCTAATCCTGTTACGGCGAGGAAGGAAGCGGCAGAACACAACCACGCCCGGATTTCTTGGCCTCGTACATCCAGTGGTCGGCTTCCTTGATCAATTCTTCCGGCGTGGGCGCCTGCCCGGGCGCCTGGACGGCGATGCCGATGCTGGCCCCGACCCGGACCGTCGCGCCGCACAGTTCGACGGGCATGGAGACCGCCTCGACCAGCTTGCGGCCGACCCGGTGCGCATCGCCCAGGCCATCGGCCAGGTCCGCGAGCAGCACCGTGAACTCGTCGCCAGCCAGCCGGAACACGCTGTCGGTGCGCCGCACCGCCTGGCGCAGGCGCGCCGCGATGGCCCGCAGCAAGGCGTCGCCGCCGTCGTGGCCGAGCTGGTCGTTGACCGCCTTGAAGCCGTCCAGGTCGATGAACAGCAGGCCGAGCCGGCCCTGGGCGCGGTCGGCGCGTGCCTGCGCCAGCGGCAGCGCCTCCATCAGCGCGCGCCGGTTCGGAAGGCCGGTCAGCAGGTCGTGCCGGGTCTCGTATTCGCGCTGGGCGTCGCGCTGCTTGCGCAGTGTGACGTCGTGCAGGAAAGCGCTGAAGACCGGTTCGCCGCGCACCTCGTGACGGCGAATGCGCACCTCGACCGTCAGCCGGCTGCCGTCGCGCCGCAGCGCCGGCAGTTCGACCCGGCGGTCGAGGATGCGGGAGGTGCCGGTGCGCAGGTAGAGCTGCATGCCGCCGCGGTGGGCGCCGGCCAGCTCGGCCGGGATGATCAGCGCGTCGAGCGGCCGGCCCAGCGCCTCCTTCGCGCTCCAGCCGAACGTCTGCTCGGCCTGGCGGTTCCAGGCGGTGACCCGGCCGTTGCGATCCAGTCTGATGTAGGCGTCGTTGGCATTGTCGATCACGCTGCGCAGTTCTTCCTCGCGCTCGCCCAGCTCGCGCGTGCGCGCCTCGACCCGCCGCTCGAGATCGGCGTGCAGGCGCGCCAGTTCTTCTTCCGCCAGCTTTTGTGCATGGATGTCCTTGATCACCGACACATCGTATTCGGGGCGCCCGGCGGCGTCGCGCTTGCGCTTGACGTCGACCTCGACCCAGACCGGCGAGCCGTCGCGGCGCAGGTAGCGCTTCTGGCGCCGCAGGAAATCGGTCTCGCCCCGCGCCAGCCGGTCCATCAGGGCCGCGTCCTCGGCGCGGTCGTCCGGGTGGGTGACGTCGGCAAAACCGCGCCCCTGCAGCTCGTCGGCCGTATAGCCGAGCAACTCGCTCAGCGCCCGGTTGACGCTGATCCAGCGCCCGTCCGGCGTCGTCAGCGCGATGCCGACGCTGGCGATCTCGAACACGGCGCGAAAGCGCTCTTCGCTCGCGTCCAGCACCGCATCGCTGTGCTGCAGCCGCGAGCGCGCCGCCGCCAGCCGTTCGCGGTACTGCACTTCGCGCATGATGATGGCGGCCAGGTCGACCAGCACCGCCTTCTGCTCGGCGTCGAGCTGGCGCGGGACGACGTCGATCGCGCACAGGGCGCCCAGCGCCAGGCCGTCGCTCGAGCGCACCGGCACGCCGGCGTAAAAGCGGATGTCGGGGGCGCCGGTGACGAGTGGATTATGGGCAAAGCGCGGGTCGCAGCGCGCATCCGGCACCACCAGCGGCTCGTCCTGCAGGATCGTGTGGGCGCAGAACGCATCCGCGCGCGGCGTCTCGGCAGCCTCGACGCCCACCCGCGACTTGAACCACTGGCGCTCGGCGTCGATCAGCGAAAACGCCGCCATCGGCACCTCCAGCAGGCGGCTGGCCAGGCGCACCACCCGGTCGAATACCGGCTCGGCCGGTGTGTCCAGCAGTTCGAGCTCGTGCAGCAGCGCGAGACGCTCGGTTTCGTCGGGAGGCAGGGCGGCTGCAGTCATGGCGTCAAGAAAATCATCTCCGGGTCGTTCGCCGAATGGCCGTATGCTACTGTAGCAGAGCAGGCTCCCGAGTCCCCGCACATGGGACCCGGTACTATCCACAGTGCAAGATTGCAAAACTTTGTTACATACCGGCTCGCGAGACTTTATATACTTGCGCGAGCGATCATTCACTTGCCCACCATGCGAATCCTGCCTTCCCTGTCGTACGCCCTGCTCTGCCTCGCCGTGTACCAGCCAGCCGCCGCGGCGACGGCCGAAGACATCACCTTGTCCGGCACGTCCAGACCCGCATCCTCTGCAGGTACGGCCGGCGCCGCGCGTGAGGTCGCGGCCCTGCGCGCGGCCGAGCAACGGCGCGCCAAGGCAGTGTCCAGCCGCGATGTAGCCACCCTGCGCGACCTGATCAGCCGCGACTATTACCACGTCGAGACCCGCGGCCGCGCCCGCACCAAGACTGAATTCCTGCAACTGCTGACACGCGACGAATACGAGTTCCGCTCCTATGAAATCGACGATTCCGAGATCCGGATGCTCGACAACGGCCAGGCGGCGCTGGTCACGGGCCGGTTCCGGGCCGCGGCCCAGGGTGCCGACGGGCCGCGCGAACTGCGCGGACGTTATGTACGCATGTGGGTGCTGGGGCCGGAAGGATGGCGCAACACCATGCAGCAGACCACCGAAATCCGCCCGCTTGCGATCCAGCGCGACCTCCGGACACAGCACTAAACGGCGGCCCTTTCCCGATCGCTCCGACCTGCGGGCGTGGCGCCGATGTCTGTCGGCCACGGACGCGCTCAATTTCCATGCAACTGCTTGTCAAGGCGACGTGATGCATCTATCATGAGAATGATTATCATTTGCTGTCGCATTTACAGCTTTTCATTCTGCCACGCCCAACCAGCGCGACCATGACCTCACTCACTCTCACGCCCCGCCACATCGCCTCGCGCACCGCGGTGGCCATCCTCGGCGGCTACGCCTTCACCTGGGGCGTCGTCGCCCTGGGCATCGCGCTGCTGTACAGCCTCGGCATGGAATTCCACGATGCCGAGCACCTGTCCTACATCATCGGTTTCCTGGTCTTCCTGACCGCCTTCCTGGTGGCCTTCGCCACCCAGGGATTGCGCAAGGTGGCGCTGTTGCTGGTGGGCGGCGGCGCGCTGATGAGCGCGGTGGCCTGGTGGCTGCAGAGCCTGATCATCGCGTCGGGGGTCTGATATGTTCCCTAACTTCCGCCATACGATGGCCTGGCTGCATACCTGGTTCGGCCTGGCGCTGGGCCTGGTGCTGATGGTCGTGTTCTTCTTCGGCTCGCTGTCCGTGTTCGACCGCGAGATCGACCGCTGGGCCATCCCCGATACCCGCTACGAACCGCAGCCGATGCCGTCGTTCGACAAGATGCTGGCGCCGATCTTCAAGGAAATGCAGCCCGACGCCGCCGCCCGCGCCATGACGGCGCCGCTGGCCAACGGCCCGCTGCCGGCCCACTTCGACACGCCGCGCAGCTGGGGCGCCTACACCACCCACCGCGACCCGGTGCTGCTGCTGTTCGCCGGCTATGAAGTGCCGAATGCGAAAGACCATGAAACGGCGATCTGGGCCAACCGCACTGTCGATCCGCGCACGGGCGAGGCCCTGCCGGTGGACCGCCTCAAGATCGGCAGCGAATTCTTCTATCCCCTGCACTACAGCCTGACCTTCGACTGGAAAAACGTCGGCTACTGGATCGTGGGCTTCTCGGCCCTCATGATGCTGATGGCCCTGGTCACCGGCGTCATCATGCACCGCAAGATCTTCCGCGAACTGTTCACCTTCCGGCCGAAGAAGAGCACCCAGCGCAGCATGCTCGACCTGCACAACCTGACCGGCGTCGTGGCCCTGCCCTTCCACTTCTTCTTCGCTTTCACCGGCCTGGTGATCTTTGCCTACATTTATTTCCCGGTCACGCATACCCAGCTGACCCCGCTGCACGACCGCCACGAACTGATGGAATCGAAGGAAACCGGCCTGCCGCACGACCGTGCCGGTGTGGCGGCCCCGATCGCCTCGGTCGACGCCATGGTGGCCGAAGCCCAGCGCCGTTGGGCAGCGAAAGGCATGGCCGGCGACGTCGGCTACCTGAACATCACCCATGTCGGCGACGCCAACGGCTATGTCAGCGTCTACCGCGCCGGCACCGACCGCGTCCAGCTGACCGGCGAAGGCATCCACTTCAAGGCCTCCACCGGCGAGCTGCTGCGCGAAGATCCGCCGCCGACCGTGGTGGCGCGCATCAATGAATTCCTGACCGGCCTGCACCTGCAACACTTCAAGCACTGGCTGCTGCGCTGGCTGTACGTGCTGGGCGGCCTGTCGGGCGCGGCCTGCATCGCCACCGGCCTGTTCTTCTTCGTCGAGAAGCGCAAGCGCCAGCACGCCAAGCAGGGCGTGAGCGGCGCGCGCGTGGTCGACGCGATGTCGGTCACGGTCGTCACCGGCATGCTGGTGGCCACCCTGTGCATGCTGATCGCCAACCGCCTGCTGCCTGACGTCATGCCGGCCGGCTGGCCGCTGCGCGGCGCCGTGGAGAAATACCTGTTCTGGGGCAGTTGGGTCGTGGCCGGCGCGCACGCGTTCTGGCGCACCGCCGCCGTGGCCGAGGGCCGCCTGGCCCCGGCCTGGCGCGAGCAGTGCCTGGCGGTGGCGGTGCTGGCAGTGACGGCGCCGGTGCTCAACTGGATCACCACCGGCGACCACCTGCTGCGCACCATCGCTTCCGGCTACTGGCCGGTGGCCGGCGCCGACCTGTTCATGCTCACCGGCGCCGCGCTGGCGGTGCTGGCCGCGCGCAAGCTGCGCCAGCGCGAAGCGCGCCCGCTGGCGGTCAAGAACGTGAGCCTGGAGGCCGGTCATGCCTGACGCGCTGCTCCTGCTTTTGGCCCTGCTGGCCTCCCTGGCCGGCATGGGCTGGTTTGCCCTGTCGATGGACGTGCACTGGGCCCAGGCTAGGGGTGCGGCACCGCTCTCCCCGGCTCTGGTCAAGACCCTGCGCCTGGGCGGCGCAGCAAGCCTGCTGCTGTCGCTGGTCCTCTGCCTGACGGTGGATTCGCCATCGATCGCGGTGCTGGTATGGTTCATGGCGCTGGCCGGCGCCACACTCACGATCGCCTTCACGCTCACCTGGCGCGCCAGCATCCTCGGGATGCTGGTATTCTGGACAGGATCAGGCGCCCGGTAAGTCGTCCCTGGGGTGCGCGGCCGCGCGCCCCGCCTTTCTTGCCGGTTTCGCCCGCATGGCACGTCGCAGGACGGCGCGATCGAGAGGGTCGCGCATTCCACTTGACCTCAAGTACGCTTGAGCTTGTGTAATACGACCTGACCATGCAAACCGCGGGACCGACCGGTCCCGGTGCAACGTTTCATGCCGGAACAGTGTTCCCAACCATCTGAACGGAGAATGATCATGCCTTACGCACTGCCGCCACTGCCGTACGCCTACGATGCCCTCGAGCCGCATTTCGATGCGCGCACGATGGAAATCCATCACACCAAGCACCACCAGACCTATATCACCAACGTCAACAACGCCCTGGCCGAAGCCAGCGTGGCCGAGGTGCCGGTCGAAGAACTGATCGGCAATATCGGCGCGCTGCCGCAGAACATCCAGAACGTGGTGCGCAACAACGGCGGCGGCCACGCCAACCACGCGCTGTTCTGGACCGTGCTGAGCCCGGACGGCGGCGAGCCTTCCGGCAAGGTGGCCAAAGCCATCGAGGACGATCTCGGCGGCTTCGACCGTTTCAAGGACGCCTTCACCAAGGCCGCGCAAACCCGCTTCGGTAGCGGCTGGGCCTGGCTGACCCTGGGCAAGGACGGCAAGCTGCTGGTCGAAAGCAGCGCCAACCAGGACAGCCCGCTGATGGGCGAGTTCGCCGGCATGTCGGGCGGCACGCCGATCCTGGGCCTGGACGTGTGGGAGCACGCCTATTACCTGCAATACCAGAACAAGCGTCCCGACTATATCGCGGCCTTCTTCAACATCATCAACTGGGCCGAAGTCGAACGCCGCTACGAGGCGGCGCTGGGCAGCCAGGTCGGCTAAAAACCACTGCATCAAGCGCGTCGTCCCCGCGCAGGCGGGGACCCAAGCTTACATGCGTAGCCACTTAATTCTCGTTAAGCGGTTCGTATGAATACTTGGGTCCCCGCCTGCGCGGGGACGACGTTTTTACGCTGGCGAAGGAATCGATTCGCCGGCTGAATGCAAGTTCTCGAACTACAGTTTCACGTTCAGCGACACGTAGGCCGCGCGGCCATTGCCCGACGAATACATCGGCTGCGCCTGATTCGCAGGCCAGAAGAAATTGTCGTACCACGCGTATTCATAGCGGCGGTCGGCGATGTTCTTGACCTGCACGTCGACGCTGACCCGCGGCGTGATCGCATAGCGCACATTGGCGTCGAACAGCACGAAGCCGCCATACTTGCCCAGCTCGTTCGGGCTATCGATGAAGTAATTGCCCTGGGCCCGGCCCTGCAGGCCGAAGTGCCAGCGCGCGGATGGGTGATAGTCGAGGCCGACGTTGCTGATATGGCGCGGCGTCGAGAACACTTCCTTGCCCGCCAGCGATACGCCGTCGGCGGCAAAGGCGCTCACCACCTCGGCCTTTTGCAGCGAATGCGAGGCCCACAGCTCGAGCTTGTCCGTGACCTTGCCCGACAGTTGCAGGTCGATGCCTTCGCGCTGCGTCTCGCCCAGGCCCACCGTGGTGCCGGTGGCCGGCATATTCGCCACTTCGCCGGTCGCATCCTGGCGCCAGATCGCCAGGCGCAGGTCGCTGCGCGCGCCGGGCTTGAGCTTGATGCCGACTTCCTTGCCGGTATTGATCGAGGCATCGAATGGCCCTTGACCCGGCACCAGGTAGGCGGGTCCGACCGATCCGGTGAGGATCTGGAAGGTGCGCCCCCAGTTGCCATACACGCTCACGTCCTTGGCCGGGCTGTACACCATGCTGAACTTGGGCTGCTTGATCCAGCCGTAGTCCTGCAAGCCGGCGGTCTGACCGGCCGCCACCACGCCCGGCAGCGAGCTGCTGCCCGTGAAGCGGTCGACGCGGTACCCCGGGACGATCCTCAGGGTGTCGCTGGCCTTGATGACCGCCTGCACATAGGCGCCGACGTTGTTGAGCTTGTAGCGGTCGTCGTTCTGGATCGCGGCCGGGGTGCTGAAGTCGCTCGGCAGCGCGTACAGATAGCGCTGGCGCTTGTAGCCATTGTCCTGGCGCTCGGTGTTGACGCCGCCATCGACCGTCACGCGCTCGCTGGCGCGCCAGGTCAGCGTGCTCATGAAGCCGAGTTGCTGCTCGTCCCACAGGCGGCGCTGGCGCGGGGCATGGCCGGCCGGGTTGCTGGTGAAGGTGACGCGGCGGTCGTCCTTGTACTCGTTGTAGTACAGCTTGTTACTGAGGAAGGCGTTTGGCGAGATCTGCCAGTCCAGGTGCGCGCTCGCATGGTGCATGTCGCGCTCGGTAAAATCATTGGCATTCTTGGCCGGCGACTGGCGCCGGTCCTGGGCCAGTTCGGCGGCCGTCAGGAAGCCGGGCTCGTCGGCATCGTGGCGGTAGGTGCGCAGGACCACGCCGCCAGTCAGCGACTTGTCCTTCGAGGTCAGGAACCACTTGCCGCCGACTGAGTACTTGTCGGAATCGCCGTGATTCCGGCGGTAGCTGTCGGTATCCTGTTTGGCCAAGAAATAGTTCTGCGAAAAACCATCGGCTTCCTTGCCATAGGCGAGCTGGGCCTCGCGGGTATGGAAGCTGCCGACCGTGAAGCGGCCGTCGAGGTAGTTGCCGCCCTGGCGCGTGCCAAAATTGATGTTGCCGCCAATATTGTGCAGGCCGTAGCGTGGGTCGTTGGTGCCGCGCACCACCTCGATATAGTCGACTTCCAGCGGGAAGATCATGTCGATGAAGCGCTGGTTGCCGCTGTTGACATTGCTCGGAATGCCGTCGATCAGCACCTTGATGCCATTGATATAGCCCTCGCCATTGAAGGCGCGGAAAGTCACCTTGCCCGACTCGGCGCCCATGCGGGTTTCGGTGAGCTGGATGCCGGGCAACTGGCCGACCAGCTCCCAGCTATTGCTCACGTTCTTGTCTTCGATCTTGTCGGCGCCAAGCACGTCGACCGAGGTCAGCACGGTGCTCGAGCGCAACGCGCCGGCGTCGCGCTGGGCACTGACGCGCACCTCGCCCATCACGATGGCGGGGTCGGCGGCGTAGATGGCGGGCGCGAGGCCGGACAGGCCCAGTGCCAGGGGGAGCAGCTTTATTTTCATTATTGGGGACTCGGAGTATCACGGGAATTCGATAATGATATCTCATTCTCAATAATTCCCGCAAGCCACGCGCGCCCCGCTGGTCCTAGGCGCGCCAGCGCGCTTGCAGCGCCTCGCCGAACACCCGCTTGGCCTGCCCGCGCACCTGGACGAATTCGAGCTGCTCGCCTTCCGGCCCCTTGGCGTAGATCAGCGACCAGCCGTCCGACTTGCCGCTCGTGATGCGGTTGGTGAGCGTGTCGAGCGGCGCCTGGCGCCGGTCCTGTTCGCTGTTCGAGGCGACGATGCGGTTCGCCTTCACATTGTGCATGCCGCGGCGCGCCGCCTCGGCTTCGAGGTCACGCACGAATTCGTTGAAGTCGACGTCGTCGCGCACGTAGAAGCACACATGCATCGACTTCGGGAAGGCCGGGCTGGTAAAGGCTTGCGGCGGCGCGAAGCTGTTGCCGCTGCCCTGGGGCTGACTGCGGTCGCGGTATTGCAGCAATTCGATCACGACGTTGTCGAACTGGATGAAGCGCACGTCGAGCCGCTGGGCGCCACCGCGCAGGTCCGGCACGCAGAGCGACACCGGGTTCACCCCGCGCTGCCGGGCATCGATTTCCTCGTTCAACAACAAGGTGTTATGGATGACGTCTCCCTGGAAATCGCCGTCGCGCATGCTCTCGGTGCCGCCCAGCACCTCGGTATAGAAGGCGTAGGCGCGGTCCATATTCTGCACGGTGATGCCGAAGTGCTGCACGCCCTGCAGCCGGGCGCCCAGCGCGCCGCGGGCGCGCGCCGCCGCTGTACCCTGGGCCGCGGCCGTACCCTGCACTGCGGCGATGGCCCCGAGGCCGGCGGCCATGACGAGCGAACGGCGCACGGGGTCGTCGGGGAGATCGGTCGGTGCGTGATGCGTGGACATGGGCTGCTCCTTCCATTTCGAAGAGTGGGTTGTAGGTCGGGACAGTGGACCGCGTCGCACCCAGGGAGTCCAGTCAAATGTCGTGCATCCTGGTAAAGATGCCCCGGCGTCCACAGTACAAGAATAGACAACTCTTAACTTTAATCAACTGCACCAAATTGCTAGCCTGATCGACGTCAACCACAACCACCCAAGGGAGTTTTCCATGCGAAACAAGGCTCTGTATGCGGCGATGGCCATGGTGACGCTGGGTGCCTGCTCGCCGAAGAAGGACGTGTAGGCGCCGGCCGCTCCCGCCGCCGCCCTATCTGGTGGCGCGGGTCTGGACCGGCACCCGCGGCCAGCCGGGCCGCTGAGACGGGTCAGCCTACGGCACAGGCGCGCACCATCGGCATCGCCGCCAGCACGGTCCCGGCGCATTCGCCGAAACCGATGCGGCGGTAGCCCGGCCGCTCGCAAAAGCCGCGCAGGATCACGGTGTCGCCATCCGCAAGCCAGCGGCGCGTCTCGCCATTCGACAGCGCCAGCGAGCGCCGCCCGGCGGCGCCCAGCTCGAGCAGCGAACCGCCCTGCTCCGGCCGCGGTCCGGACAGGGTGCCGGTGCCGAGCAGGTCGCCGCTGCGCAGGTTGCAGCCGCCTACCGCATGGTGGGCGATCATCTGCGCCACGGTCCAGTAGGCGTCGCGGTAGTTCGACCGCATGAGGCGTTCGGGCGGCAGGCCGGCGCGCGCCATGGCCGCGCTCTGGAGCCATACTTCGAGCGTGATGTCGATCGCGCCACGCTCGCGGTTGCGCGCCGAGTCGAGATACGGCAGCGGCGCGGGGTCGCCCTCGGGCCGCGACGATGGCGCGCGAAACGGCGCCAGCGCCTCCGGCGTGACGATCCAGGGCGAGATGGTGGTGGCGAAGCTCTTCGACAGGAAAGGCCCGAGCGGATGGTATTCCCAGGCCTGGATATCGCGCGCGCTCCAGTCGTTGAGCAGGGTGAAGCCGAACAGGTGTTCCTCGGCGTCGCCGATCGCAACCCTGGCGCCGGGCGCGTTCGGCTTGCCGATGAAGGCGCCCAGTTCCAGCTCGAAATCGACGCAGGACGAGGGACCCAACGCTGGCTCGATGGCAGCCGAGCCCGGGGTCAGCGCCTGGCCGTGCGGACGGTGGAAACGCTGGCCGGAGACGCCGATCGACGAGGCGCGGCCATGATAGGCCAGCGGCACCCACTTGTAATTGGCGCCCAGCGGACTGTCGGGAAAGACCATGCGCCCGACCGTGGTCGCATGGTGGATGCCGGTATAGAAATCGGTGTAGTCGCCGATCGCGCACGGCAGCCCCAGCTCGACCTCGGCCTGTGCCACCACGGCGGCGCGCGCCAGCCACGCTTCGCGCCTGGCGCTGCCTTCGGCCAGGCCGCGCGAGACGGCCAGACGCAGGGCTTCGCGCGCCGCCCTTCCCTGCCCCATCAGGCGATTCATGTCGGCGTCCGCCGCCAGGCCCGCGCGTTGCAGGTCGAGCACCTGGTCGCCGATGGCGACGCCGATGCACCAGGCCGGTTCGCCCTTGCGCCGGAAGCGCCCGAACGGCAGGTTCTGGATCGGGAAGTCGGTGTCCGCGGCGTTCGCCGACGCCACCCAGCTGCGCAGGTCGGGATCCAGCGTGCGGTCGAGCTGTGGCTTGTCCATATCGGGTCCTTCGGCCAGCATCAGTGATTGAGGAAGTCGAGCAGGGTTTCGTTGAAGCCGGCCGGATCCTGCCACGGCGCGAAGTGGCTGACCTTGCGCAGCACGAGCAGGCGCGCGTCGGGAATGGCGGCGGCCGCGTACTTGAAGTGGCGCATGGTGATGAATTCGTCGTGGTCGGCCGCCGCGATCGCGATCGCCGGCCCGCGCAGCGCCGCCAGCTGGGCGTCGGTGTAGTCAGGCTCCTTCGCCTGCATCGCCGCCACCGCGTCCCCCAGGCGCATGAAGCCCTGCGGGTCGGGAGCGATCGCCTCGTAGTCGGCGCGCAGGCGCGGACCGATCAGCGGCAGCACCGGCGATGGCAGCGGCGCCTCGATGTGGCGCCGGTTGACGTTGGGCCCGAAGGCGAACAGCCGGCTCACGCGCTGCGGCTGGCGCATCGACAGCTCCAGGCCGACGATGGCGCCGTCGCTCCAGCCGGCCACCGCGGCGCGGCGCAGCTTGAGCCGGTCCATCACCGCCGCGACGTCCTGCGCCATCAAGGCATACGACAGCGGCTGCTCGCCCAGGGTGCTGCGGCCGTGGCCGCGGCTGTCGACCAGGATCACGCGGTGCTTGCGCGCCACCAGCGCGCGCACCTGGTGGCCCCAGGTCAGGCTGCTGGCGCGGCCGCCATGCAGCAGGATCACCGGCGAGCCATGGCCCACGATGCCATACCAGATGCGCGCGCCGGCGTGCTCCACGTGGCCCTGCTCGGCCAGCGCCGGTAGCGGCGGCACCGCGGGCAGGGTTTCGTAGCGCGGCGGACGGACGCTCGTAGTCGCGCTGGCGTCGGTCTGTGCGCTCGCGCTGGCGCTGGCGGCAGCCAGCAGCAGCGCCGCCAGCAGGGTCGTGAGGGCGCTCAGGCAGGAATACAACAGGACCGGGTGCGCGGCCTCATTGGCGTGAGCGACGTGTCGGGATGGCTTGTTCATCGTGCTTTCCATGGAAGTGGGAGGGGTGCAGCGTTCCCGGATAGTTACGCTGCGCCGTCCCGACCGGATGCACGATAGTCCCGCTACTCCAGCGCCGCGCCGGACTGCCTGACCAGCGCCATGTGCTTGTCCAGTTCGGACGCCAGGAAGGCGGCCGCCTGCGCCGGGCTGTTGCCGATGAACGTCATCCCCTGCCGCGCCAGGGCATCCCGGACCTCGGTCGACGCCAGTGCCTCCTGGGCCAGCGCATGGTAGCGCGCCACCAGCTGTGGCGGGAGGCCGGCCGGCGCCACCAGCGCCAGCCAGGCATCGAAGCTGTAGCCCGGCAAGCCCTGCTCGGCCAGCGTCGGCACGCCCGGTAGAAGGGCCGAGCGCTCCCGGGTCGACACGCCCAGCGCGCGCAGCTTGCCGCTGCGGATCAGGGGCGTCGCCACCGTCACCGACAGGAAGCCGAACTGCACCTGCTGGCGCAGCAGGTCGGCCGTCATCTGCGCTGTGCCGTTATAGGGCACGTGCTGGACGTCGAAGCCGCCCGCCTCGGCGCGCAGCAGTTCGACGGCCAGGTGCAGCAGGCTGCCGGTGCCGCCGGAACCGTAGTTGAGCACGCCCGGCCGCGCCCTGGCCAGCGCGATCAGGTCCTGCGCGCCTGCCACCGGCAAGGAGGGAACCGCCACCAGCACCAGCGGAAAGCTGCCGATCACGGTGATCGGCGCCACGCCGGTGAGCGGATCGAACGGCAGCGCCTTGCCCATCGCGCGGTTGATGACGTGGTTCGAGGCGACCATGCCCAGCACCGATCCATCCCTGGCCCCGCGCACGATCTGCGCAGTGGCCGGCACACCGGAGGCGGCGGGCTGGTTCTCGACCACCACCGGTCGCCCCAGCGCCCGTGAAAAATGGCGGCCGAAGAGGCGCGCCGCGAGGTCGGCTGTGGTCCCGGGGGCGAGCGGCACGATCATGTGCAGCGGCTGCGCGTCGGCCGGGGCAGCATGCGCCGCGGCGGGCCATGCCAGGGCCAGCCCAAGCAGGGGCAGGACCAGGAACAGGGGCGAGTAGGTGCGCGTCGCGCTGGAATGCATCCGGATTCCTTTCCTTCGATGCCGGCGACGATAGCAGATCGGGACCGGCGGCGCCCTCCTTCCAATGGCCGGGCACCGCTTCTTCATCGCCCGCGGCGGCCGTGCACAGCGTGGGTATCAGCCCGCGTCCAGCCCTTTGAGAAAGCCGATGAGTTCCTCGTTCAGGCGCTGCGCCGCCTCGTGCTGGACCCAGTGGCCGACGTCTTCCAGCCGCACCTGCTTTACCAACCGCGGCTGGAAGCGCCTCAGCTCCTCCAGCGACGGCGTCGTCGGGTGGAAAAACCGGCACAGGCCGTCGGCCGCGCCCCAGACATACAGCGAGGGCTGGCGGATGACGGCCTGCTTGAAGGCCGGCATCAGGTCGAAACTGAGGGGCAAGGCACGGTAGTAATTCAAGCCGCCGCGAAAGCCGCTCTTCTCGAAGGCGCGCACCGTGTGCCGCACATAGGCCGGATCGGCCCACGGCGGCGCGGCCACCGGCGCCGGGCGCAGCATGCCGCGCGCCGGATCGACCGGATCCCAGCGCTGTCCGGGCGGCGGGCTGGCCGATGGCCAGTACAGAATCGCGGGGATCGATTGCGATGCGGGCGCGAACAGGGTCTCGCGCCCGGGCTTGATCCAGTCCAGCGCATAGTAGCGTTCGCCCAGCCCCTTGTTGCGCAAGTCGCTCCAGGTATCGACGTCGCCGCGCGGCGCGTACGGGATGCTGATGCTGACCAGGGCGTGGAAACGGTCGGGCCGCAGCAGGGCCGCGCGCTGGGCATGGTCGGCGCCCCAGTCGTGGCCGACGATGACCGCGCGGTCGATCTTCAGGGCGTCCAGCACGCCGACCAGGTCGCCGACGATGTGCAGCGAGGTGTACTGGCTGGCATCCGGCGGCGCAAAGCTCTCGCCGAAGCCACGCATGTCGAGCGCCAGCGCGCGGTAGCCCGCCCCGGCCACGGCGCGCATCTGGCTGCGCCACGTCTCGGCGGTATCGGGAAAGCCGTGGCAGAACAGCACCGCCGGCCCCTCGCCCTGCTCGAGTACGTTGAACGATCCGCCGTTGATGCTCAGCCTGTGCCGGCGCAGAGGCTGCGCAGCGGGACGCTGGAGCGCCGCCAGGGCTGGAGCGGCCAGGCCCAGGCCCGCCACGGAGGACGCCAGCAGCACCGATCTTCTGGTGCGGGAAGGCGGCGCACCGGACTGCGGCGCTGAAGAATCAAGTTTGCGTGACATCGACGACATGGCTGGCCTCCGTTCATAGGGTCGGCGGGGCGCGCACTTTCTGTCACAATACCCGCGAGAACAACGCGCGCCATGCCGGCGTGTTAGCTACCAATGGTAAGTTACCATCGGTAGTAACCGTTGGCAGCAACTATACGCGCGCTGCTTATGCCGTCAAGCGAAGGACAATAGTTGACGAACAAGTTACCGAGGGCCAACCGCAGGGCCCAGCTGCTCGATCATGCGCACGCCATCGTGCGCGAATGCGGCACCGATGCGCTGACCCTGGGCGAGCTGGCCCGCCATGCCGGCGTGAGCAAGCCGATCGCCTACAGCCATTTCGAGACCCGTTCGGGCCTGCTGATCGCCCTGTATCGTGAGATCAACGAGCGCCGCCTGGCCGCGGTCGCGGCGGTGCTCGCAGCAACGTCGTCCACCCTGCCCGACGTCGCCCGCGTCGTGTCGGACGCCTACATGGCCTGCCACGTGGCGCTCGGGCCGGAATGGCATGCGATCGGCGCCGCAATGCGCGGCGATGCCCAGATGCTGGCTTGCCAGCAGCAGATGCTCGACGGCTATGCCGACTTCTTCCACGCCGCCCTGGCGCCGGTCTCGAGCCTGCCCGGCGACGTTGTACGGCGCCGCTGCATCGCCATCATCGGCGCGGCCGAGGCGCTGTCGGACGCCATGGTGCGCGAACGCATGACCGAACGGATCGCCGCAGACGAGCTGTGCTCGCTCATCCTCGCCTGGCTTGCCTGTTAACCCTCCCGGCGGAGCGGGCTTCGACGGCTCAGGCGCCGCGTAGCCAGCCCCGACGCCAGAACGGACGCCCCCGGTAAGCAATCCGCGCCGACAATGTGAGAACGACCCGCGTGCCGCGCCCGCCGTGGCCCGCGCCGCCGTGGATCTCCAGCCTGGCCCCGATGCGCTCTGCGCGTTCGCGCATGCCGCGCAGGCCCCAGTGATCGGGCCGGCCGTGCCCCGCGAGCCAGGAGGGATCGATGCCGCAGCCATCGTCCGCCACCGTCAGCACGAAGGCGGCGCGCCGGTAGGCCACGTCCACCGTCACCTGCGCCGCCCGGGCATGGGCGAAGGCGTTGCGCAGCGCCTCGTGTCCGATCCGGTAGACCTCGTCCAGGATGCCCGGCTGCAGGCGCCGCACCGTCCCGTCGAGCGCGAACGCGAAGCCGCAGTCCCACTGCGCGGCCAGCTCCTCGCCCGCCGCCGCCAGCGCTTCGTGCAGTTCGCGCGTATCGAGCGGACCGCCGCGCAGCGCGCGCACGCGGTCGCGGCCCTCGACCAGCACCTGGTCGGCGCGCACCAGCGCCTGTTCCAGCTGCGCCCGGGCGGGGGCCCCGGATGGCAGCATGTCGGCCGCCGCCTGGAAACGCAGCACCAGCCCATGCACGCCTTGCAGCAAGGTGTCGTGCAGCTCGCGCGCGATGCGCTCGCGTTCGCGGTGGCGCTCCTGCAGGCGGTCGCGCACGCGCTCGGCGGCGCGCCGCGCGGTGGTCCGGTAGACCATCCGCAAGGCCGCCAGCAGCAGCAGGCCCGCTCCCGCCAGGAACAGCGGATGGCGGTAGAAGGCGCGCGCGACACGCAACTGCAGCACCGCCTCGCGCGGGCTCGGCACGCCATCCTTGTTCAGGGCAACGACGCGAAACGCGTAGGCGCCCGGCGCCAGGCCGGTATAGATGGCCTGGCGCGCGCGGCCGGCGTCCACCCAGTCGGTATCGAAGCCGTCCAGCCGGTAGCGAAAGCTCAGGCGCTCCGGCGCGGCCAGGCTCGGCGCCGTGTAGTCGATGGCGATGCGTTGGACTCCCGACCCGAGGCTGAGCGGCGCACCGGGCGCGAGCCTGGCGCCGTCGACGCTGACCGCCTCGATCTCGACCGGCGGTCCCGGTTCGGCCGGCGGCAGGCGCGCCGGATCCAGCGACACCACGCCGCCGCCGGTCGAGAACCACAGCCGCCCGTCGCTGGCGCGCACGGCGGTCGGCAAGGGCAGCACCTGGTGCGGATCGTTCGCCAGGCCGCCCAGGGCGTCGAAGGAGCGGTAGCGGATGCGGTGGCCGGGCCTGGCCATCGCGTGCGCCAGCTCGGCGGCAGGGAGCTGGAAGATGCCCGCCCTGGCATGCAGCCACAGGTCGGCCTGCCGGCCATCCCCCGTGGGGACGGGGACGATGGCGTAGATATTGTCGAACATGCCGTCGCCAGGCAGCGCCAGGCGACGCAGGCGCCCGGCCTCGACCCAGGCCAGCCCGTGCTGCCCGCCGACCCAGCTGCGTCCCGCATGGTGGGCCAGCGCGGTGACGTGGCCGAGGCCATCGGCTTGCGTCCAGCGCAGCGTGCGCCCGTCACGGCGCGCCTCCAGCAAGCCATCGCGATAGCCGAACCAGAGCCAGCCGTCGGGCGCGGCCAGCGCGCTGACCGGCATGCGCTGGCTGGCGCCAGGCGGCGTGCCGGCTACCTTCGCCCAGCCCCCGGCCTCGAGCCGGAACAGGCCGACCTTGTTGATCGAGACCCATAGCACGCCCTGCCCATCGCGCGCCATTGCCCGCACCGGCGCCTGGCCGGCGGCGCCGGGAGGCAGGTCGGCCACGAATTCCAGCTGCCGCTGCGCACGATGGGGCGCGCGCCAGATGCCTGCCGGGCCGGCCATCCAGATGCCGCCTTCGGCGTCGCGGATGGCGCTGTTCACCGGCGCCGGCATGGGCAGCGCCTGCATGCGGCCCTCCTGCAGCCGCAGCGCCGAGCCGCTGCCCGGTCCGCCCCACATACTGCCATCGGGGCCGGCGGCCAGCGCCACGTTCAGCGCATCGGGCGGAAACGCCGACGGCGCCAGGATACGCGGCCGAAAGCGGTCCAGGCCTGCATTGGTGCCGACCCACAGGTTGCCGGCGGCGTCCAGGTGCAGCCGCCACACGAAGTCCGAGCTCAGGCCCTGCCTGGCCGTGAAACGGCTGGCGCCGGCCAGCGCCGCGAGGCCGTCGGGACGCGCCACGTGGAGCAGGCCGCGGCCGGTCGTGCCGAGCCACAGGCCGCCGGCGCCGTCGAATGCCAGGCTCGTTGCCGGCGCATCGAGCCGCGCCGTGCCGGACGACAGCGCGCCCCCCTCCAGCACCACCCGGTGGACCCGGCTGCCCCGGCGCTCGGCCAGCCAGAGCGCGCCATCGGGCGCCTGCGCGATCTGGCTCACGCCGTCGACCCGCAGGCCGGTGTCGGTGAAACGCCGGTCGCCGTCGCGCAGGTAATACAGCGTGTGTTCGCCGGCGGCCCACAGCACGCCGCCGCGGTCGACGAACACGGCGCGGGCGCCGGCCTCGTCGAAACCCTGGTCGCGGCCGATGCGCCGCCATGCGCCGTTCGCCCGCCGCGCCAGGCCGTCTTCGGCGGCGACCCAGATGGCCTGGCTACGGTCTTGCGCCAGGCCGTACACCACGCCGGCCGGCGCGTCGGGTCCGCGCTCGCGCGCGAGGACTGCCCCGGGACGGGACAGGGCCACGCCGCCGCTGCGCAGGCCGACCCACAGTGCGTCGCCCTGCGCCAGCAAGGACGACACGATGGCCGGCGCCCCGCGCGCGCCGGGCGGGTGGCGCCGAAAGCGCAGGCCGTCGAAGCGTACCAGTGAATCGTTGGTGCCCAGCCAGAGATAGCCATCGGCGGCGTTGGCGATCGCGCCGACCTGGCTTGGCCCGCCGTCGGAAGACAGCCAGCGCCGGTGTTCGAGGCGGTCGGGGGCATGTTCGTGCGCGGTCGCCGCCGCAACGGGCGGCGACGATGCAAGCGTCAGCAGGATCGACAGCGCGATCGCCGGCAGCAGCGCCAGAGCGGCCAGCATGCGCAGTCCATCCTGGACCGGCCCCTGGCCGACGTCGCGATGTTGCAGGATTTTCATTGCCCCGATGATAGCATCGGGGCCGGGTCAATCATGCGCCGGATGGTGGACAAGCTGCTGCCCGTGCTGCGCCTGGGCGCGCAGGAAAGGTCAGGCCGCCGCGGGACCGAAGCGCACGATCCAGTCGGCCAGCGCCGCTGGCGGCGCCACCTCGCGCTCGCCGTCGAAGCAACGCAAGGCGCCGCGGTCGTGGACGACGCGCAGCTGGAGATCATCCTCGAGCGTGAGCGACAGCGACGGCTCGCCATCCGTGACCGCCGTGTAATCGAGGTCCACCGCGCCTGCCGGGAACGGCCAGGCTTGCTGGGCCTTGTCAAGCGCCAGGTACAGCGCGTACGTGCAGAGTTCGACATGCCGCGACGATGACTTGACCTTCGAAATCAGGTAGATGCGACCGTCGCGCCGCTTGATGAAGCGCTGGCCGCAGTAGGCGATCAGGCGCGGCTCGGCAATGATGAGCCGGCGCCAGTCGGTACAGGCGGATGTGGCGATCATGTCCTCGAGCGCGGATTCTGCGTCGCCGCTTCCCAGCGCGTCGAGGAAATCCTTGAACCTGGCGTCGCCCACCACGCGCAGCCAATGGTCGCCGCGATCGCGGAACGACCTGGCTCCCGGAAGGCAGAACGAATAGCGCGAGAACGACCAGCCGGGCAGGTAGTCGTACTGCGAGAGCAGCGCACGCTCCAGCAGCAAGCCCTCCGATTCGCGCAGCTGCCGGGCGAACAGCGTTCCGGCGCGTGCGGCGTACACCTTGAACGCCGCCATATCGGCCTGCTGCGCCTCGTCGCGGCTCATCTCCAGCAGGAAGCCGACCCGCCCCTGGAAATACTCATGCGCTTCAGCCGCCTCGAGCGCCGGCTCCCAGCCGCCATCTTGCAGGATCAGCTGCACCTTGGTCTTCTCTTCCTGCAGCTGCGCGCCGTCGAAACCGACCGGGCGCAGGTCCTGCTCGGCGAGATCTTCATACAGCGTGGCGAAATGCGCGGCCAGCGCCGCGGTACCGCGTACCGCCATCTGGAGCGTCGATACGTCGTCGATGCGCGCATTACCGATCAGGTTTGCGGTCACGCGGTTCCAGCGCCGGCGCGCCTCGCCCGTCGCCGCAGGCGCCCCGGCCAGGGCCGCGGCGCACACGGCTTCGACCACGCTGCCGAATCGTGCCACGTCCATCAGGTCGTTTCTCAGCAGCGCCTGGCGGCACAGCGCCATGTCGCCGGGATCCGGCGTGCCCGCCAGATAGTCGAGCATCGTCGAGACACGCGCCAGGGTAGCCTCACCGAAGCTGTCGTGGCGGGCGAACTCGGCGTGGCTGACCGTTTGTCGCCGGTTCAGGCGGGTCAGCCAGTCGCTGTCTCCCGTGCCGCGTTCCTGGCAGGCGCCGTACAGCGCCATCAGGTAGAAGAAGCGCATGAACAGCTCGTCGGCAGCCGGTCCGCCGGATTCGACGCGCCCCATTTGCCAGAACACCTCGAGCCACTCCTGGTCCATCCGGCGGTCGAACTCGGCGGCCGCGGCGGCGTCGGCGGCATGCCTGCCAACCAGCCACGCCTTGAAATTCTCGAATGGCGTCAGGGGTTTGCCACGCGCATTCATCTTGATGTACAGGTCATCCGACAAGCCGAAGTCGGGCAGGTTCAGGAACTCGAAGGTAATCCGCCGCTCATCCGTGAGGCGCGCGTACAATCCGACATCGCCATGGAAACCGGCGTGGATGGCGTCGAGCATGCCGAGGCAAGCCTGCACGGTGGGATCGAATTCCCAGTTCAGGAAGAACCACTGGCTGTCGCGGATCGTCGTGGCGAGGCTACGGCCGGCGGCAGGGAGCGCGCACGCATGGCGCACCAGTGCGTCGAAGAACATCGCCGCGCTCTCGCGCGTCGCGTATGTGAAACGCGCCTGCCCGCCGTTGGAGAACCGCGCGCGAAAATCGGCAACCCGGTCGTCCCTGAGCGAGCAATACCAATGCAGCAGGAACAGGGTGGTCAGGCGCTGCTGGCCGTCGAGCACCGCGAAGGTGGCCGACTTTTCGTCGTAGCTGCCATACACGAAGTCGAGGTTCAGGTGACCGGCCGGATCGCCGTCCGGGCGCCGCAACGCATCGCCCAGCGCCGCCAGGAAGGCTTCGCGCACATACCGTTCTTCCGGTCGTCCCTGCGCGTAATCGCGCTGGACGATGGGGATCTCCACCCGCCCTACTTCGCCGAACAGCGACGCCAGGGTGTGCACATTCTGGCGGCTCATGCCTGCACCTGCGCGGGAGCGAAGAAGCGCACCAGTGCGGTGTGCAGGGCAGCCTGGTGCGCCGCCGCATCGGCCGCCGTCCATACGAGCATGTCGTCAATCATCGGGCTGTAATATTTAAGGAAAACATTCTTGGTACAGACCGGCACGAAGGTGCCGGAACGGTCGAGGTCGATCAAGGTCTTGCGCTTGATCGGAAACACGGCATTCTTGTAGCTGCGGTTGGTGGCGGCATCGAGCAGGGTCAGGTTGCCGATGGTGTTGTCGGCTTCGCGATCGGGTTCGGCATCGTATTTCTCGATGATCCTCTGTGCCAGGGCAGGAAATTCCTTCATCGGGAACGGCGTCGCATTGCGCATGTCCAGCGCGTCGATGGAAAGCGCGTCGATCTGGCCGACCGGGGCGTCGTGCACGGCAGCGCGCCAGCCCGCAGGATCCTCTGTTCCGGTGACATATCCCAGGAAACTATCCAGCCATTTCGCGGCCCGGTCCGGCGATTCCGGCAGTGCCGATTGCACCGAGCGGATATGCTCGAGGTCCCATGACTCGGTCTTGAACAGGTCGAACGGGAACCTGGTGGTCACCCGGTCGCTCTCGAGCAAGGTGGCGATGTTGAACAGCAGCAGGGCTTGTCGGATCGCGCGGTGGTCCCCGCGCTTCTCGTAGTCCAGGTCTTCCAGCCAGGTTTGCAGCGCCGGCGCGATATTTTCCGCCGTCACATCTCCCTTCGCGACAGGGGGAAGCATCTCCGCCTTGAGCCGCCTGCGCAGCTCGCCCTTATTGCAGTCCGCCAGCTCCAGCAGACTGGAAAGCGGCCGTCCGGTCGCGGCAAGATAGCCGACCAGATGATAGAAGTCGCGATCCCGGTACCACTCGTCCAGGCGCAGGAACAGCTGGCGAATGTTCGCCCACTCCGCCATCACGTCGGCCTTTTCATCGTTGAGCCGCTTGCTAAACGCGAGAAACAGCCAGGAGGGATCGTCGGGCATGGCCTCGACGCCGATCTCCTGCGCATGGAGGCGCAACAGGAAGTCGATCCGGTTGGAGGTGCGTGTCTCATTGGTCAGGAAGTACCAGAACGAATCTTCCTGCAGACGCCGTTCGATGTCGTCCCACTCGCGCGCGATGCGGGTCTGTTTCAGATGCCGGATACGCTCGTCCTCGCCCTCGAAGTTCCCCGAACGCAGGAACAGGCCTTTCACCAGCTCCGCCCCCGTAAGGGGAATCTTGCCCACGTTGAGGCGCATGAACATGGCGACCGGATCTTCGTTCTTCTCCAGCTGGTACCAGATGACCTTGACCTTGTTCAGCAGGGCCGATTCGATCTCGCCGCGGCGGGTAGGGTGAGCGGCAAACCAGTCCCGGACAGCCTGGTAGGCGCCGTGAATATAAGCGAAATCGACATACTTGCCCTCGTCCCCGGCAAGCGGACGTTTCAGGTAGGCCCTGCTTTCGGGCCGCGTCTCATAGTCGAGTTCGAATACATCCCAGGCTTCGTCTTCCGGCATCCGGCTGTTGAAGTAAGTCATGATCAGCGACAGGGTCGTCAGTCTCTGCTGGCCATCGACGACGTCCCAGCGCTCACCGTTCCTGAGGACGACGACGGGTTGCAGGCAATAGAAGCTGCCATTCGGCCTGTCGATGAACGCAAGGACATCGTCCAGCAGTTCATGGACCTGGCGCGGCGTCCAGCGGTAGCCGCGTTGATAACGCGGCACGAAGAACTGCTGTCCGAGCAGCTCCCCGACCGTGACTGGAGCGAAGTTATGGGTGGTTGTCATGACGGATCGAAGAAAGACCGTGCGCGCACCGCGAAGGTCGACAGCGTCGCGCCACACAGTGATTGAAGGCAATGAAGATTACTTAAGCGACTCAGCCGTGTCAATGCCGGCAGCCGCCGGATGCGTTCGCAGGCCGCGCCTGCGTTACACTGTCGTCCCCGTCCTTCGCGGCAACGACGGGCGTGCGTAACCACCAGACCAGAAAACCCCTATGCTCACTACCCTCCTCGATTGGTTCCTCCACCTCGACCGCCACCTGGCCGTCCTCGCGGCCGAGTACCAGATCCTCGTCTACGTCCTGCTGTTCGCCGTGATCTTCGTCGAGACCGGCGTGGTCGTGATGCCCTTCCTGCCCGGCGACTCGCTGCTGTTCGTGACCGGCGCGCTGGCGGCGAAAGGCATGCTGTCGCTGCCCGTCCTGATCCCTCTGCTGATCGTCGCGGCGGTGGTCGGCGACATCGTCAACTTCGCGATCGGCACGCTGTTCCGCGACCGGGTGAAACACGGCTACCGGCTGCGCTTCATCAAGCCCGAACACATCGCCCACACCGAGCGCTTCTTCGAGCGCCATGGTCCCAAGACCATCGTCCTGGCGCGCTACGTGCCGATCGTGCGCACCCTGGCGCCGTTCGTCGCCGCGCTGGGCAGCATGCGCTACCGGACCTTCCTGTCGTATAACGTGGCCGGCGGTACCTTGTGGGTCGTGTCGCTGACGTTGGCCGGCTTCGCTTTCGGTAATATCACCTGGGTCAACGACAACCTGACGGCGGTCATCATGGGCATCATCGTGCTGTCCCTGGTGCCGGGCATCGTGGCCTGGCTCCAGGAGCGCCATCGCGCGAGGGCCGGCGCCGACCGCCAGGCCTGATGCTTTACTGCGGCGCGCTCGCCGCTTTGTAGCCGGCTTCACGGAACCACCGCGCCCCATCGCTGCTCGAACGAAGGCGACTGCATGCCAGCCCGGCATGCAGCGGCCATCCGCCGCACCGAGAGGACCGCACAAGTGAGTTCCGCCCCGATGTCCAGCAAGCAGGCCAGGCTGCGAAGCTGGCTGGCGCCGACAATCGCGGCCGTGCTGCTGTGCGCGGCATTCTGGGTCTTGCATAACGAACTGCAAGCGATCCGCTATCGCGACCTCCAGGCCGCGCTGGCCCGTCTCGGCCCGGAGCACCTGCTGCTGGCCCTGCTGTGCTGCGCGGCCAACTACCTGGTCCTGAGCTGTTACGACCAGCTCGCTTTCGTCTATATCGGCAAGCGCATCGCACGCGCGCGCATCGCCCTGACCGCCTTCATCGGCTACGCGATCAGCAACAGCGTCGGCTTTGCGCTGCTGTCGGGGACGGCCGTGCGCCACCGCTTCTATTCGCGCTGGGGCGTGGGTGGCGCCGACCTGTCGCGGATCGTGGCGCTGAACGGCATCACCTACTGGCTCGGCCTGCTGGCGCTTGGCGGCTGGACCCTCATTGAGCACCAGCATGCCTGGTTGCAGGGCGCACTGGCCCAGCGCGGCGCGCAGTGGCTCGGCCTGGCCTGCCTGGCGCTGGTGGGCGCTTATCTGCTGCTGCCGCTGGTACGCAAGTCGCCGCTGCGGGTGCGCGGCTTCGACATGCGGATCCCGCCGCTGCCGCTCACCCTGGCCCAGTTGCTGGTGTCGATGACCGACTGGATGCTGGCGGCCAGCGTCCTGTACGCCCTGCTGCCAGCGGATGGGCCGCCCTACCCCGTCGTGCTGGGCGCCTTCCTCGCGGCCCAGATGGTGGCGCTGCTTAGCCACGTGCCGGGCGGGCTCGGCGTCTTCGACGGCATCGTGGCGCTGCTGCTGGCGCCCTGGCTGCGCGCCGACCAGATCGTGGCGGCGCTGCTGCTGTATCGCATTGTCTACTACCTGATTCCGCTGAGCCTGGCCTTGCTGCTGCTGGTCGGCGACGAGACGCGACACCGTGGCGCACGCCTGCGGCAACTCGGCCAGTCGCTGGGCCAGCACTCGGTGCGGCTCGCGCCCAGGATCCTGTCGCTGTTCACCTTCATGGCCGGCCTGCTGCTGCTGGTCTCGGGCGCCACGCCGTCCGCGCACGGACGGCTGCATTGGCTGTCAAGCCTGTTCCCGCCCGGCCTGTTCGAAACCTCGCACTTTGTCGGCAGCATCGTGGGCGTGGCCCTGCTGCTGCTGGCGCAGGCGATCGCACGCCGCATCCGGCTGGCCTGGTATCTCGCCGCCGGCGCGCTGGCCGCTGGCATCGCAGCTTCTCTGCTGAAGGCCGGCGACTGGGAAGAAGCGACCTTGCTGGCCTTGCTGCTGCTGGTATTCGTGCCGAGCCGCCGCCTGTTCGAGCGGCGCGCGGCCCTGTTCGATACCCGCTTCTCGCCCGGCTGGATTGTCGCCATTATCGCCGCCTTCGGCGCCTCGCTGTGGATCGGCGTCTTCGCCTACCGCCACGTCGACTACTCGAACGAGCTGTGGTGGCAGGTGGCGCTGCACGACGATGCGCCGCGCTTTTTACGGGCGAGCGTGGGCGCCGCCATGGTCCTGTTCGTCTTCGGCATCTCGCGCCTGCTCAGGCCCCTGGCATACTTCACCGAACCGCCGTCCGGCGCGGCGCTGGCCGACGCCGAGCGCATCGTCCGCACGCAGGGCGAGACCTTGCCCTACCTGGCCTGGCTGCGCGACAAGGAATTGTTGTTCAACCCCGAGCGCACGGCCTTCATCATGTATGGCGTGCGTGGCCGGACCTGGGTGGCGCTGGGCGATCCGGTCGGCCCGCCGGCCGCCGCCGCGCTGCTGATACGGGACTTCGTCGAGCGCGCGGATGACTATGGCGCCACCCCGGTGTTCTACCAGGTGCATCCGGAGCAGCTGCACTGCTACGCTGACCTGGGGCTGGCCTTCGCCAAGTTCGGTGAGGAAGCACGTATCCGCCTGGAGGGATTGTCGCTGGCGGGAGGCCGCTTCAAGGAGTTGCGGGCGGCGATGCAGCGCCTCAAGCGGGAGCACGTGGATTTCCGGATCGTGGCGCCGGAATCGGTGCCGGCGATCTTGCCGCAACTGCGCTCCGTGTCGGACGACTGGCTGGCCGGCAAGGCCGGCGGCGAGAAGGGATTCTCGCTAGGCTTCTTTGCAGATGATTATTTGACGCGGCAACCGGTGGCGGTGCTCGAGCGCGAAGGCCGCATCGTGGCCTTCGCCAACCTGCTGTGCGGGCCCACCGGCGAGGAGCTGTCGATCGACCTGATGCGCTTCATGCACGCGGCGCCGCGCGGGCTGATGGATGGCTTGCTCACCCATGTCTTCCTGTGGGGCCAGGAGCACGGCTACCGCTGGTTCAATCTCGGCATGGCGCCGCTGTCCGGCGTGCCGGATTCGGCGGGATCGCCCTTGTGGAACCGGCTGGCCGGCTTTGTGTACCGGCATGGAGAGTCCATCTACAAATTCCAGGGCCTGCGCGCCTACAAGGAAAAATTCCATCCGGTCTGGGAGCCGCGCTATATCGCCTACGCCGGCGGCAAGCTGCTTCCGGTCCTGCTTGCCGATATCGCCGCGCTCTCGGCACGCGGCTATGCGAGGATCTTCCTGTGAACAGTTATCGCAAGCACAGGCGCAGGTGGGGCAGCGTCCGCGCATTCTGCGCCACGCTGCTGCTGGCGTTGGCATGGTCGACTGCCACGGCGCAGCCGGCCACGGTCACGCTGCGCTACGGCCCGTTCGGCGAGGTGGCGATATATCCAACGGCCGGCAAGGCCACCAGCACCGCGCTATTCATTTCAGGCGACGGCGGCTGGAACCTCGGCGTGGTCGAGATGGCGCGCCACCTCACCGATATGCGCGCCATCGTGGTGGGCATCGACATCCGCCGCTATCTGCACGGCGCCAGCGCCGGGCAAGACCAGTGCCGCAACTTCGCCGCCGATTTCGAGGGCCTGGCGCACGCGGTGCAGCGCCACCTGGCGCTCGACGACTACCTCGCGCCGGTCCTGGTAGGCTATTCATCGGGAGCGACGCTCGCCTACGCCACCGCCACGCAGGCGCCGAAGGGCACGTTCCGCGGCGCCCTGAGCCTGGGCTTCTGCCCGGACCTGGAGCTCGCTCGGCCTCCGTGCCGCATCGGCGCCCTGGAATACACTATCGGACAGGCACAGAAGCCCGTCTCGAACATCGTGCTCGCCGCGGCGCGGCGCAATGCGACACCCTGGATCGCCTTCCAGGGCGATATCGACCAGGTCTGCGATGCCGGCAAGACCCGGCAATTCGTCGCCAGCACCGGCAATGCGGGCCTCGTCTGGCTGCCGAACGTCGGCCACGGCTTCTCGGTCGAGCGCAACTGGCTGCCGCAGTTCCGTGCCGCCTATGCCAGGCTGACCGCACCGGGCAAGCCGCCGGCCGCCGCGGGTCCGGCGCTCGACGACTTGCCGCTGACGGCGGTGCCTGCCACCGCCGGCGCCACGCCCGCGACGCACGAGCTGTTCGCCATCCTGCTCAGCGGCGATGGCGGCTGGGCCGGACTCGACCAGGACGTGGCGGCGGCGCTGGCGGCGCGCGGCATCCCGGTGGTCGGTTTCGACTCGCTCCGCTATTTCTGGCGCGCCCGCACGCCGGAAACAGCCGCCCGCGATCTGGCGCGCGTCGTGCGCGGCTATGGCGCCGCATGGCGCCGCTCGCGCGTGCTCCTGATAGGCTACTCGCTCGGCGCCGACGTGCTGCCCTTTCTGTACGCGCGCCTGCCGGCCGACGTGCGCGCCACCGTGCGCAGCATCACCTTGATCGGCCTGGGCAATACTGCCAGCTTCGAATTCCACGTCGCGAACTGGCTTGGCGCGTCTGCCGCGCGCACCATGCCGGTCATGCCGGAAGTGGCGCGCATGGGCGACGCCAGCATCCTCTGCATCCACGGGGTCGAGGAAGCCGATTCCCCCTGCCCGCGCCTGAGGGGCCGGCGCGTCGCGGCAGTCGCGGCGCCCGGCGGACACCACTTCGACGGCGACTACCTGCTGCTGGTGCGCCGGATCGTCGAGCACCTGCAGCCGGCGCCGGGAACGGTGCGGTAAGCGCCGGCCCGGATAGTGGCCAGTCCAGAATCAGTCATCGTTCGAAGTTTTGTCGTCGCGCAGGACAGTGAGCGGGGTGCCGGTTGCGCCGCTCGACAGGGGTGCCTGGGTGACGAGCAAGGTGGCCCCAGGGGACAAAATGCTGACCGCCTTCTTGTAAAACTCAGGCGGGATGTCGACGCGGTTGCGCACAGTTTCATCCACCCCCTGCCCAGCCTCGTCGGCATGGCCACTCACCGCCGCATACAGCCACACCGGTGCGCCGGCGGCATCGACGGCAAGGGTCAGCACATGGGTGCTGTCATTGTCGTTTGGCAGCACTGCGCGCGAGCGACCAATCTCCACGCCATTGCGCAATACGACCATGCTCTGGTCGCTGCGCGACATCACGATCGTCACGGGGCCGTCCGGCGAGCGCTCAGGGGCCCAGAAGTCACCCGGGTGCGGACTTGCCGACAACGTGGGCGACAAAACCTCGCCCGACGCCGACGTCACCGGATGCTGGGCATCGCCAGCGACGATCACCGTGGTGCCGTACTGGGTGACAGCGAACAGCTCGCGCGCGAAGGCGTATGGCAGGTGTACACAGCCGTGGCTCTCCGGGTAACCTGGCAGGCCGCCGGCATGCAGCGCGACGCCGTCCCAGGTCAGGCGCTGCTGATAAGGCATGGGCGCGTTATGGTAAGTGCTGGAGTGATGTTTCGCGTCCTTCTGCAGGATCGTAAACACGCCGGTCGGGGTGGCGTGGCCTGCCTTCCCGCTCGACACGGTGCTGACACCGATCCGTACGCCGTTGCGGTAGACAGTCGCCGTCTGCCTGGACAGGTCGACAAACACCAGCAAGGGACCACGCGGCGCGATCTGAGGCGCCCATACCCATTGGCCCGGCTTGAGCCGGTCGGCCTGCCTGGCCAGTTCGACCGCAGAAGACGCGCTCGCCCCCTGCGCAGTCGCGACACCCGCCGGCCAACATGCCGCCAGGGCCAGGCAAGCAGCAGGAAACCACATCGAGATCGATTGAAGACGGCGAGACATACGTGGCAACACTCCTTCTCGATTCACCTTCAGAAGCGACGGTGCCCACTGTCCAGTTCACAACGCCCGTTGAACTTGATCATCCCGTCGACCGAGATCGTTCCGCTGCGTCGATTGATGACCACATTCGGCCGATTGAGCGCGTTGAGCCGGAATCTGGCGCGGACCTCGTCGTGACCGACGATCAGGTCGTCGAGCGTCCACCATCCATCGTGGCCGCCCGAATTCATCGGCGGAATCAAGCCCTTCGGCATGCGTATGCGTCCCTGATCGCCATGGATCGATACATTCACGGATGTGTCGAAGTCCTGGCGGCCCGTGACGACCTCCGACTTGGTTTCATATTTATGGGTGGTGGCGTTCCACACATAACCGGAGTGATTCTCGAGCGTGGTCTTTTCGCCCTCGCCAAAACAGACGAGCTGCAAATCGTCGCCGTCATCGTGCCGGCTATCCCTGCGGTCGCGGTCCTCGCGCTCATACTGCTGGGCGCCGGCCGTCATCGCTACAAGAATCAAGATAATGGGCATGTATTTCATTGCATATCTCTCCGATGTGAACACCGTATCCTGCAATCACCAACTGTCCTGACCAGGGCATGGACTACCTTGTAGTTAGGATATATCCTGCAACCAAGTGTAGCAACATTCAAGGGGATCAAACAATGCGAACACCACTTATCTGCTCCTTGCCGGTACTGTTGTTGGGCGCCTGTCTTCTCACCTCGCACGTGCACGCCCAGCCGCAAGCGACGCCCTCGCCGCCGACACTGTTGCGATTCGCGCCCGGCCAGGCGGAGCTGAACATCAGCGGCAGCGTGACAGGCTACCAGACCCTGGATTACGAGTTCGACGGTTCGGTTGGGAGAGAAGTGACAGTGCTGCTCGACTACCCTGGCCGGGCTTCGCTCTACCATAATGTGATCGCGCCGTCCGAAGCCCTGGTCTTCAATGGCAGCCTCGAAGGTAGCCGGTTCCAGGCAACCTTGCGCGAAGGCGGCAGGTACCGCGTCCGTGTCTACCTGATGCGCAACGACGCCCGGCGCGGCAAGCGCGCGGCCTTCACTCTGCACATACGGCAAGCTGGTGTCGAGGCGCAGCCACCCAGCGGCCCATAGGCAAGCGGCCCGAGCTTCGATTGCCGCGAGGGTCAGCGGACAATACCGCAGTTTTCATCACTGCCCTGGTCGATCGGTAAGTCGGTTTGCCTATAATTAGTTACACCCATTACAATAATTGCAATGCAGCCAAACTGAAAGCCTCGCCAATGCCAGCGTACGTCGGCCACTTTCTCACCGTCCAGCCCCTGCTTGCCCTGTTTCTGACGATCGCCGCCGGCTACCTGCTTGGCGCTGTGAATATCAAGGGTTTCGCCCTTGGGTCTGGCGCCGTGCTGTTCGTCGGCCTGGGCCTTGGCGCCGCCGTGCCCACGCTGTCGCTGCCGCCCTTGCTGGGCAACCTTGGGCTGCTGCTGTTCCTGTACGGTGTCGGGATCGCCTACGGCGCCCAGTTCTGGCGCGGCCTGAGCAGCGCCGACGGCGCCAGGGCGAATATCGCCGCCACCACGGCGGTCTTGTGCGCACTGGCTCTGACGCTGGCGATGGTGCACTGGATGCCAACGCTCGGCCTCGGCGAAGCGCTTGGGGCGTTTGCCGGCGCCGGCACCAGTACCGCCGCGCTGCAGGCGGCCCTTGCCGCCTTCGGTACCGGGCCCGCCACCGGCTATTCGGTCGCCTATCCGCTCGGGGTCGCGGTGCCAATCCTGATGCTGGGCCTCTACAATGCGCTACGCAAGCCCGCCATCGCGGCGCGCGCCGCCTCGACCATGCACGTCGAAGAGATCGATGTCGATGAATTCAGCGTCCTGGGTATGACGCTGGGCGAAGCCGCGCGCCGGCTGCCAGACGGGATCACGATCGCGGCCATCCGCCGCGGCCATCGCAACCTGGTGGCGGAAGAAGCCACCCGGATCGAAACCGGCGACGTGCTGCTGGTAACCGGCATCGACCAGGCCTTGCTGCACGATGTGGCGACCCGCTTCGGGCGAGCGCATCCGGGCCGGATGCTGCGCGACCGCAGCGACCTCGACTACGAACGCTTCTTCATCTCCAGCCCTGCCATGATCGGCCAGCGCCTGTCCGCGCTGGCGATTCCGGCAGCGCTCAATGCACGCATCCTGCATCTGCGGCGCAGCGACGCCGACCTGCCGCTCACGGCCGAGCGCATCCTGGAAGCCGGCGACCGCATCGGCGTGCTGGCGCCGCGTGCGAGCTTCCCCGCCCTGCGCCAGCTGTTCGGTGACTCGGTCCGCAGCACCGGCGACGTCAGCTATATCGGCATCGGTGTCGGCGTGACGCTCGGGCTCGGATTCGGCGCGATCCACTGGCCGCTGCCGCTGCTGGGGCAGGTGTCGCTGGGCTTTGCCGGACTGTTGCTGGTGGCGCTACTGCTCGGCTGGCGCCGCAGCAGCGGCCCGTTCCAATGGGCGATGCCGATCTCGGCCAATCTGGTGCTGCGCAATTTTGGCCTGACCCTGTTCCTGGCCGTGGTCGGGCTGTCGTCCGGTGCGACCTTCGCGGCGACGATTGCCGCCAATGGCCTGCTGTATCTGCTGCTCGGCAGCGCCATCGTCGCCGTACTGGTCGCGGTCACGATGGCGATCGCCCTGCTGGTGTTCCGCCTGCCGTTCGACAGCGTGGCAGGCATCGTCGCCGGCGCAACCGGCAACCCGGCGATCCTCGCCTTCGCCAACCGAACCGCGCCGACCGACCGGCCCGACATCGGCTATGCGATGATTTTTCCATCAATGACAGTGCTCAAAATCCTGCTGGTGCAACTGGTCGGTGTATGGGCCACCTGATTCACACTTGAAAGGAAGTACGGATGACAAGCTCGAATCGCATCAACGACCGCCTGCTTGGCGCACTGGCGCCGGTGTCGCGCGTCGCCGGCATGGGGCTCGCCGGCGCCCTGCTCTCGGCCTGCATGAGCAGCCCGGCTAATACCGCAAGTGGGCAGAAAGCCGTGCTCGCGGGGAGTGCCTGGAACCTGATCTCTTTTACCTCATCGAGCGACGAGGTGGGCGTGATCAAGCCGCAGGCGGTGGAGCAGTTCCAGGTGGCGTTCGGCACTGACGGCAAGGCGGCCTTCCAGTTCGACTGCAACCGCGGAACCGGTAGCTTTGAGGCCGTCGATACAGCCGAAGGAAGCGGCAGCCTGCGCTTCGGCGCGGTCGCCACGACGCGCGCGATGTGCCCTCAGCAAGCGATGAGCGCCCGCCTGCCCGCCGACATCGAGTTCGTACGCGGCTACCGGATTGTCGGTGACAGGCTATTCCTGTCGTTGATGGCGGACGGCGGCGTTTACGAGTGGGTGCGGCGCCCCTGAAGCGAAATTCAATACGCCAGCCAACAATGAAAAAAGCCACCTTGCGGTGGCTTTTCTCGTCAAACTTGGCGGAGACGGTGGGATTCCTATTGCGTTTTGAAACCCGCATGGATACTGGCTTCCCGCCGATACAAAATACCGCCAACCCTTTCTCATACCCCTAAGCGATCTGGTCGAAGCAGGACAATGTTGGACAATCCTGGGCTCATCACTGGCCGACTTCCTATATTTGATTTTACCGCCAACTTACCCCATGCAGCTACTGGGCGTTATTGGAGAGCAGCGGCGTCGATGCCTTTCGAGTGTCTAGAAGACTCGTGGCGATTCACTTCTCCATTTTGCGGTCATGCCATTACCCTGTTTGAAATAGCCGACATGGCGGCACGAGAACGGCAGATCACTGTACCACTGTCCCGTCATGCCTGCCCGCTTTGGGATGCAGGCATGACGGCATTCAGAGCACTTCCGCTTCGGGAGGCGCTTCAGGCAGATTGAGCCGCGTTTGCACTTGGCGCATTTCGTTGGCGGACTGCGGGGTTGCAGACGCAGGCTCGCGACGAGAAAGCAGGTTGTACACGAGGTCTGCAATCTGTTTCGCCAGCAGCGGCGGCACTGCATTGCCTACCTGATGAAACTGTTCGGTTCGGTTGCCCTGGAAGAAGTAATTGTCGGGGAAGGTCTGCAGTCGGGCAGCTTCACGCACCGTCAAGCTTCGGCACTGGGATGGTTCGTAATGGATGAAGTAGTGTCCGTCCTTGGAAATGTGGCTAGTCACCGTGTTCGACGGATCTTTTCCCACTTGGACTCGGAACCGGTCCTTAAATTTTCCGGATTCCCAGTTTTCATGGTTGGGCCGCAGTCCTTCCAGATTGAAATCGGCGTGACCCTTCGGCGACCGGTCGTATGCCTTCGCATATGCAGACGCGAACGCGTAACGCTGCAAGTCACTCCGCATGTGGGCGCGGGCACTGTGATTCAACCAGACTTCAAGCCGTGGATCGTGATACCAACCGCCAAGCAGATTTGGCGAGTCAGCATTGTAATCTTGAATCTTCAGCTGGTTATCTCCCGGCCCCAGACCGTCCAGAACTTCGTTTGCCGTCTGCAGCAATACATCATGAAGTTCGCAACGCGCACTGTCATGTGCGACCTCGCGGGCCATGCTCAAGAAATGGCCGCGAACGATTTCCGCCCATGAGCTGTCCGAGTCAGGTTCTTTGCTGAGTACGCTGCGTATGGCGGGAAGTCCGCTTAAAACTTGGCGGGCGTTCACTTTACCAGCCGTCGCAAGCTGCCCGGGTGCACCACGGAGTTCGACAACATCTTCCCTCACGCCTACAAGAATCACCCTGTGCCGTGCTTGTGGAATCCCGTGATTTTCAGCCTTGATGACGAAATCGTGCACGTCAATCTGATGCGCATCGTCACTTGGGCGAAAACGGGTCGGGCTGCTCATCGAATAGATTCGGTATCTGTGCATCCGGTTCGATCCACCGGCATCCTTGTCGGGATCGGACAAGTCCTGCAGGATCGTCTCGAAAATCTTGTTGCCTCCAACGGAGGCCGTAAGTATTCCCTTAACGTTTTCCATCACGAAGACCGAGGGACGGTACTTCCGGATGATCCTGAGGTATTCCTTGTAGAGGAAATGACGATGATCGTCTTCCGCCTTGTACTCGACGTTTCCGCGATTGCGCGAGCGCCCCACGATCGAATACGCCTGACACGGAGGGCCGCCGATCAGTACCCACTGAACATCAGGTCCGATGCCGTGCGCGCTGATCCTCCGATCTAGCTCCTCGTTGCCTTCCGGCGTTCCAAGTTCGATCTGACGAGCTTCTTCGCATGCTTCGGCCCACACATCCATGTTGGACTCGTCATAGGGATGAGGCGCATGCCGGTTACAGAACCGATAGTAAGAATCGAGTGCGTTGCCGCCACGTCGCTTGAGAAGACGATAGAACGCCCGCAGTCGAAGCGTCCGGTGCGCGGCCTCATTCATTTCGGCCGATACAATGATCCTGAATGGATCTCCCTCAACGGAAGAAAAGCCTTCACCGAGCCCACCAGGGCCTGCGAAAAGATCAACTACCTGGATATGTCCGGAACTGGCGGACTGTGATTTGCTCGACAACTTTGCTTTACATCAAAAATGGCTGTTGCCGTAGGATAGCAAGAAATATGGACGTAGTCGATGCAGCAACCCGTTCGCGGATGATGTCAGGCATCCGGTCGGCGAATACAAAGCCGGAAATGATCGTCAGAAGGTACCTGCATGCCCGGGGCTTTCGCTATCGACTGCACGTCCGAGCTCTACCCGGCTCGCCCGACCTGGTGCTGCCGAAGTACAAGGTTGCGGTCTTCGTTCATGGATGCTTCTGGCACCGGCATGAGGGTTGCCGCTACGCGACAACTCCGGCCAGCAATGCCGACCGCTGGAAGCTGAAGTTCGACTCGAACACGGCGCGTGATGCGCGAAACGCGAGCATGTTGACTGCAGCGGGTTGGCGGATCATCGTGGTCTGGGAGTGCGAGCTGAAGCGTGATCCCGAAGAAAGACTTGGCCGTCTCGTATGCGAGATAGTAAGTCGAAATGGCGGCAACTCACTACAAATTAGCGAATATCAGATTCAGACGTACTGTTAAGGTCAATTGCTATATGGCCCGCAATCTGAATCGCCACATTGGCTGTCTTGAAACAGACCAATTTAGAGCACCCAAATCTCTTGCTTACCTTAAAATCAATAATGCTATATACGATGCCACCCCGGCCGCATGCCATAAACGGATTGCATCAAAAAGTCGCGCGGAAATAATTTCGCGACACCTTAGATACCCAACCACCAAGTCATTGGCGCGATTACATTATTGATCCTTCGACGAGATAACCTTCAAATCAACTTCCTCTTTGCGTCGCGTCAACGGTGGCCCAAATCCCGACTCGTCCACTTTACGATGTGGCGCCTTGGGCTCTTTGGATACAAGATAAACCATTAAACCGGGAAACCGATTTTCCAAGGCCTCAATCGCTTTCTTAATGGCTCTTTCCGCGTCTGCACGGATAACCGGCAAAGCCTCCTTCGCTTTAGGGTAATTAGCTGTTGCGCTCATTGTCCCTCCAGCGATCCCAGCGACGGCTGCAAGTATCGGAAGCAAGCTCTTTATTGAGTTTCGCTCCAAGTCATACTCTGGAATGCGAAGATTTGGCGCATCCGACTCGACTTTCAAGAGGAATGCCTCAACCATCAGCGAAGCATATAACCGCCATAACGAATCGACAACAATTTGATATTTTCCGACATTGGTTCGGTCTAGATTCAAGGGCAACGATTGGGCGAGAAGAAATTGCTGCCAGTATTTTTCATCGTTCCGAATTTCCACTTTGAGATCGATGATCTTTGGATTCTCTTCCTGGATTCTATGCCTGATCGGACTGAGCAAGAAGAAAAATTCCCGGCATTGCTCACCTAGCAAATTAGGCATGAGTGAGTGATCCACCAAACCGCGCACTTCGACTTCACCACTAAATATGTAATTTCTCCTAAACGGGTAACGTTCAAACAACAGAACCCTAAAGCCTTCGGATTTGGCATTGTACAGCCTACTGTTAGGGTAATAGTGCAGGCCGTGCTGCCCGCGTCCCTGATGAGTAAACGCAGAAAAATAAAATAGATTTCCCCGCCATTTCTTTACATAATATTCATTGTTATAGTTTACTAGAAGGACGATAGTCCTTTTTTCCTCTGACACTCGCAGCGCCCGAAAAGGACTACCACCAAATTCGCGCAATAGTTGCTCATTACTTACCTCTTGCCCCATCGAAAATCTTAACGTATCCACCATAAGCAACCTTATAATTTTTACTGGACAGCATCGACTGAAGTACGAAGAATATAATATATCCGCCTTATCTCATGAATTAAAGCAATATTTTCTCAAAGCGAGGATGCGGTATCCCAAGTGCAGGCGGGGACGCACTTAATCGATCAAACTTTTCATATTGACCGTTACAAACACTCTGTCTTGGCCATATTTGTGCACAATCCGAGTCTAGTGTCGAATATCGTTGAACCGTTATCGTCCTGCTTCAAATCGAATGAATTTAGACAATTGTCCAGATGTTGCAGAGCGGTATTCTCATGCAACATGCCGGAATCCCGTCAGCCAAGTTGGATCTCTGCAAAACCTTCTCTAACAAGCCTCGACCGTATCGACCAGATCTGCTCGCATTCCTTCACGGAGGGAACAAACTTCGGAATCCTGCATGCTGTCCTGAGTAATCTTACCTCGCGCGCATCCAGCAGCCCCTGCGCAGTGCCCCAGTCGAGCATCGCCTGCCACTGCCCCGGCCGTATCCCCAGCACCGCAGTCCTTGCGAACACGCCATACCCGACCTGCTGCACGCCTGCCCCGCTCGCGTACTTCCTCGACACCGGATCGAAGAGGCCGTCGACGACCTCCTGGCTCAGCGGCGCGGCCGCGTCGCGGACTCGTTCCCAACAGGCCTCCTGCTTCGCCCACTCGGTCACGTTGGCCCTCGGACGATGAGGATCGGTTAGCACGCCGAACACGGCACGTGCACACTTCGCTATCTGGTCACAAAGGGGCTGTGATATGCGCTGGTGCTCCCATATCTCGCCAAGATCCAGCTGTCTCCCCTTGCCGTTCTTCAGGACCGAAAACTGAAGCACGGCCAGCGTGTACGTGACGATGTTCGCACGGTACGCACCTTCGAACCAGGGCTGAGCCTTGACGATCAGTTCGGTCTGCCTGAACATGATCGCCATCGCTACCAGATCCCTGAAGTACTGCTCGTCGAAGGCGCTGTCGTTCTCCGTCCAGCGCTTCGCGAGCCAGCCTGCAAAGATGACGAAGTTCTTCTGTGCTCCCTTGCTGACCTGGTGTGGCAGCCCCTTCCATGTATTCTCGAGCTTGGCGACATCGAGCTTCGTGAGCAGCTGCGATTTCGGATTCCTGAGCAGGAATTCCTTGCCCGCTTCCCTGCTAAGGTTCTTCTGGTCGTTGACGTACTGCCCGCGAGAGCGTTCGTAGTACCACCGGGTCGGCACGCCACCGGCGAAAGCCGGTGCCAAGACCTGCTTCGACAGCTGCTCCAGTCGCAGGTGATACGGATGGTTTGCGAAGAAGTCGGACTCGTTGACCTTGTTCTGGCTGTTGGCAAATCGCGCGATCAGCGGAATCAGCTCCGCGGTACGCGCAGACGGCAGCACCGACAGCTTCATCTGTACCCATACCTTCGACAGGTCGTGGCCCTGGCGGGATGCTGCAGCAAGCGATGCCGTCGTCTGGCCGCCGTTGACGATCTGCAGATTGACCACCCTGATGATTCTTGACGAGTCTTCGTCGAACTCCACAGACTCTGCAGTCGCGGCAACGCCGTTGTTATAGGCGAAGAACATCGCGGGTCGTTCCGCAATGGTCTGCTGGATGCCCGAGTTGATCTTGCCCTTGGTGCTGAGGAAGGACCGCACGTTGCCCTCCAGCAGGCGGCTTCCATGGCGCTCGTAGATCGACGCCAGCATGGCGCCGGAGACGGTGCACAGGTAGCCCTCGTACTCGTCGGAGGAACCTGCATGCAGCGCCGCGATGCCGTTGCCGCTGCCGTTCTTGAAGTCGACCTCCAGGTCGTCCCTGCCGCTGTCCGAAACCCATGCACGGTGAAAGCGGGCGACATCCCAGACATGCCGCTCGACCGGTATGCCGGCCAGCACACGGCTGTCGATTGCATAGCCGGCGAAGTCCGCCAGACGATCGGTAACGAGATAGAGGCGCAACCTCGATATGCCTGTCTGCTGACGGACGATGTCGGCAGCAAGACCGATGCCGGGATCGCCCGACGGGTTGCCGTCCCGGGACAGCTCGCCCGCGAGCGCTGCCGCGGCGTAGCGTTCCGCCAGGTCGAACAGCCGCCTCGCCTTCTCGGCTGCGATGGGTGGCATGTCCGGAGCGCCGCAGAAATCCGCGATCAGGAGGGCAAGCGAACCATCGGCATCGTCGAAGGCATACCCGTCGACTTGCATCGCGCCGTATCCCGGCACCGACCGCGCGAAGCCGCAGCGTTGAAAGTCGGAAAACTCTTCTGCATCGACGAGGCGCCGGCCGGTGTCGTCGACAAAGGCCGTGGCTTCGATCTCGCCCTCGTCGGTCGCAGCCTCGCTAATCGAGGCAATCCAGTCATCCCTGAAGAAATTCAGCGCACGGAACTGGTGCTGGAGCTCGGCATCCTGTCGCTGATCGAAAACGCGTTCGATGTCGAAGACTTCGACCGGTACCGACCGGCCGAGGACCGCGAGTTCGGGCACGTGCAGCGCTCCGGCGCAGAGGTCGGTCAGCACGTGGATGCGGACGTGCTGCATCTCGCTCCATGCCGCCGCGATCGTCGAAATCAGCGGGAAGGCATCGTGACTCCGGTCGACCCGTTCGCCGAGCGTGCCGCTGGCGGACAGCGCAAGGAAGCGTCCGCAATGCTCGGCGGCTTCGTGCGCCATCTCTTCAGGCATCGTTCGCGGCTCAGTCTCGCCTGCGTAGACGGTGACGAGGAGGTCCAGGCGATCGAGCTCGTCGGAAAGCGCAAATCCGCTCAGCCGCACGGGCTGCCCGTCCACCGTGGCCACGAAGCGGCAGGGCTGCGGCGCAAACGTGATGCCGCGCTCCGCCATGTAGCCCGCGAAGATTTCGACAAACGCAAGTTCGTCGAACTGCGTCGCCCCTGCGCTTGCAATATTTTGGAGGTCGAGCCGCTCGCGCACTTCCGCGTGCACGACGGCGAGGAAATCCTTCAGCAGCAGGCTGGTTTCGGCGTTGTTCATCAGGCTGCCTTCCGCAGGGTCATCAACTCGGGAATCTTCATGTCGGGTACGGACCAGACGTGATCGAGCATGATGTCCCAGCACTCGTTTTTCTTGGCCCATTCGGAAATCATCCGGCCCCTGGCGCTCTCCTGCAGCAACGCGTTGACCTCGTCGGACCACACCCGGATCTGGTTTTCAAGCTGCGGCGAAATGCCCTGCTTCTCCCAGATGGCGTCCAGGCTGATCCTGTCGCCGAGCAGGCGGGAAACCAGCGCCACCGTATAGGCGGTGACGTTTGCCTTGAAGGCCGGGAAGCGCGGTTTGATGAGCCGATCCGCAGACTTGAAGATGATGACCTGCGCGATCATGCGCTTGTACTGCGTCACGTCCGGAAGCGTGGCGGCTTCCGCACCATCCGGCGTCATAGTCTTCATGAAGGCCGGGAAGGCCTTCTGTCCGCCGAGGCTGACCAAGTCGGGCCTCTGCATCCACGCGCATAGATACTTGGCGAAATCGGTCTTGGTCAGCTTGCGGGCCGGCGGCATCGAATCCTGGAGGCGACGGCGGTCGGTCGGGGTCTTCGCTTCGCGGTCAAGCATGACCTTGTAGCTGCCGGCCGCACGTTCGTAGTACCAGCGGCTGGTGCCATCCGGACAGTAGGTCGTCATCGCCAGCTTTTCCATCTCTACCTGAAACGGCTTGTTCGCGAACAGATCGGACGCCTTCACGGCACTCTGCGAATTGGCGAAGCGGGAAATGTCGGCGATCAGGGCATCCTCGGTGACCTCGTCGGTCTGGCGAAGCACGATGATCTTGGCGGGAACGCGCACCTTGCTCAAGTCGACGGCAAGCTTCTTGCGCGTGAAGAAGATCGACGCCATGGTCTGGCCGCCGTTCACGACCTGCATGCCCTTCAGCCATGCGATGCCGGGGCTGCCGTCCGCCGCCCGCGCCAGGCTGGCTTCGTCCGCAACGATGACCACGCCGTTGTTGTAGGCCATGAAGCGCTCCGGCTGATCGCGCAGCGTGTCCCGGATACCCTTGTTGACCTTGTTCGTCTGGCTGAGGAACGACCTCACGTTCGCTTCGAGAATCCTCGACCCGTACTTCTCGTACAGGAAGCGCAGCGCTTCGCCCGGGATTGCCGTCAGCGCATAGGCATATTCCGCGCCTTCGTTCGGCACCCAGACGCATGGGAGCGGCCCGCCGCAGTCGTCGGCGAAGTTCACGACCAGTTCGTCGCGCGGCTTGCCACTCTGAAGGTGGTTGAACAGGCGCTGAATGTCCATCACCTCGAGCTTGATCGTCTTCCCCTGGATTTCGCGGGCCTTGAAAAAGCCGGTCTTCGCCTTCCGATCGGTCAGCACGTAGACCCGGATCTGTTCCAGACCCGGGTAGGCCGTTTCGATGGTCTGCACCAAGCGGTAGGCGTCGTGCGACTGGTCCATCTTCCGCAGCAGCGCACCCGATACGCACTCCTCGAGGAACTTCGCACACTGTCCGGCCGCGCGGGTCGTTTCCGCGTCTGGAATGGACATCACCTCGTTGCAGCCTTCGTAAAGGCTGACATACAGGTCGAGTTGATCAAGCTCTTCCGAGACGGCAAAGCCGCTGAGCCGCAAGGTGCTGTTTCCGACCCGGGCCATGTAGCGGCAAATCTCGGGTTCGAACGTCATGCCGGCGTCGGCCATGTGCCGCGTCACCACTTCGGTAAACACCAGTTCCGGGAACGGCGTCTCCTCTCCCGCTTCAGCGGTACGCGCTGCCAGCTCGTCCCGCACTTCCTGCTGGGTTTGCTGCAAAAATTCGATCAATTCCATTCAGACTGCTCCAGTAAGTTCCAGTACATTCCCCAGCGAGAATGCGCGCGCGCCGGTTGCGTCGAGATCAAGTTCGTAGCGCACGCGCCGTATCGCGGCGGGCACGTTGGCGGCGACAAGACGCGGGAACGTTTCGTCGACGCGGATGAAGCGGGACTCGGACACGACCAAGCGTCGCGTGTAGTGTTCGGCGTGCGCGTCGACATAGCCGGCATGCAGCAGCGCGTTCTCGAAGCGCGACGCCGCTGAGGGGTCGCTCTCCAGCGCGAAGCGCAGAGCAAGCACTCTTTCGCCCAGCGTGACGCCTTCGTCCGCGACGGCGAACCGGCAGCCGAAAATGAATAGCGGCTGGCGCGTCGCGTCGTCCAGCTGCTCCAGCGACAGGATAGTGGCAGGGAAGCCGTCATGGGACAGCGTGCTCTTGACCTCGACGGCGCCACTGCCGATCTCGAAGTCCTGCAGGCCGTCGAGCGGCCCCTGCCAGCCCTCGACCACAGCGTGGGCATCCATTCCGGCATCAAGCAGCATGTCGAGGCAGACCAGCTCCCCCGTCAGCCCAAGCTCGGCCTCCGGATTCAGGGCGCCCCTGCTCCGGCTCATGAACTGCTGCCATGCGCGCACGCGTCCAAGGAAGAGCTGCAGCTGCCGCTGAGGGGCAGCATTGCGGCTTGCGGCGATCGTGGCCACCACGTCCGTCGCCATCCGCGAGAAAAGCTCGATGCCGCCCTCTTCCTGACGCACCAGCGCCAGCCAGTCGCCGGGAAGGCCGGACGAGATGCGTTCGACCCGGAACCCGGTGGCTGCGGGCAGCGTCGAAGCGGGCGGCAGCGCGACCGAGTCGAAGCCGATCAGAAGTGCCTCGCGGTTTTCGGGAAATCTGCGGGCAGCCTGCAGCCGCACGCCTTCCAGCCCCGTGACCGCGATGCTCCTCCAGCCGCCATCCCTGTCCGAACCACCGGCGAGCGCGCGCCAAGCAGTGACGAGTTCCTCGTCAAGCAGCGTCAGCATATTCCTGCTCCCAGAGGACGTTGTTGACCTTGTACTCGACTTTCTTGCCCGATTTGCTGCCGGGGAAGCTGATGCCGAAGGCGACGAACGGGGTCGATTCGAGCGGCTTGTCACCGGCATCGAATTCTGGCGGCTCAAGCAGGTAGATCAGCAGCACGCCTCGCTCGGGATGTGCGGGGACACCAGGCGCACCATAGCCTCGCATCTTGCGCAGCGCGGGGCCGTTCGGCACTGCCGGTTCCGTCCTGTTCTTCAGCCGTCCGGGCTCCTCCTTCCAGACCTTCCTGGTCTCCGCCAGAGCTGCTTCCCACGCCGCGAGATCCATGTCGACTCCCTCGTCCTTCGGCGAGAGCAGACGGCCGATCGAGTAACGGTCGGAACTGGAAGACTTGACCGCACGCTCGGCGCGCTGGACCTTGACGCCATCGAGAATGAACGGGTTTTCCTCGACGCTGCCGCCAACCAGCGCGACTGTCCACTTCGTCAGCTCCTTGTCGCCGACCATGGAGACGATGAATTCACGCAGCAGCTGTCCATTGGCCTTTGGAGCGCCAGGATGCGTACTGTAGGCCCCGAGGAAGTCAGTGACGTGCTCGTGCGGGACGTCCGTCCAGACGATGCCGTTCCAGCGGTCCCTGCCATTGGGCCGCTCCTGTTCGGGGATCGGCTTTCCCCGTCCCATCGCAGAAACCAGGTCCAGGAATGCCCCGTAATTGCTGTCGATCCGCTTCTGCTGCCGATGCATTGACACGGTTTCGATCACGTGTCCGCTGAAGGACAGGAACAGGCTCTTCGCCGCCCTCATCTTCAATCGCGAAGTCACCATCAGCACGGGATGCGACCTCACCTTGAGGCCATAGTCGCGCGGCGTCCCCCCGCTCTCGACCATCATGTCGAATTCCTCCCGCAGCTCTTCCGACGCGTCCGCGATGTGTTCGAACCATTCGACCAGCTCTGACGTGGTGTACAACCGGCAGAGATCCAGGTAGCCCGGACGATAGCCGAACCATCGGCCCATCTGCATCAGCGTGTCGTACATCTGCGAGGCACGCAGGAAGTAGCTGGTGCACAGTCCTTCCAGCGTCAGACCCCGGGCCAACTTGTCGCCGCCGACGGCGATAACCTTCAGCCCGACTGCAGCGTCAGCATAGTCCAGCACGTCGCCTGCCGTACCGTTGATCACCCGGACGCTGATCTCGCTGACGACTTGCGGAAGAACTTCGGCGATGGCTTCCCAGGAAGCAGCCGGATACGGTCCCGCCTCCGGCAGACACTCTGCCATCTCCGCCGTCGTCGACACGAAGTCCCGGTCCCACAGGGCCTTCAGCCTCGTCAGCACGGGCTCATGACCGATCTTGCGCGACAGGCGCTGGTCCATGCCGCGAACCAGGGCTTCAACGCGGGCGTGCACTTCGCGCTGGACGTCGTTGAAACGCGTGACGTGCACAAGCATCGAACTGTGCTCGCCCTTCTGGCCCCGCATCTGACGTGCCGCGCAGGCGAGGATAAAGGCATCGACCGCTTCCTGCAGGGATGCCGGCAGACCCGTCTCATCCGGATGGGGCGGCACATGTGTTTTCTTGTGACCAAGCGGCATCCACCCGCCCGTGCCGTCGTCGCTGCAGTGGTCCTTCACCTCGCACACCAATGGCAGCGCACCTTCGCGCTGCTCGCCGTTGTTGAGTCCGAAGACCCTGGCAGGCCCAATGTAGTTCGATGGCGCACCCAGGCTGTGGATGAACGCTGCCGGGAATAGATCCGGCCCCTCTTCCTTCGTGTCGTTGCGCTCGTGGATGAAAATGTTTGCGAACGGCGTGGCCGTGTAGCCCACGTACGCCTTCCGGTGGAACGAATGCAGAATCCTGCGGATCAGCCCGTTGATGGCCTTCGGCTCGTAATCCTCTTCGGGCTTTCCGTTCTCGTCGTGGAACTGTTCGCCCGTGTCGACGGAAGCATGGTCGGCCTCGTCGTCGATGATCAGGAGCGGCAGGTGCGTCACGATCTTGCGCCCGGTTTCCGGATCCGTCGCATCGGCAACGTGGGTCCGGATCCACTTCAGCAGGCGGTTGAGCACGGTCTTGTTTTTCTTCACCACGAACAGCCACGGCAGTTTTTCGGGCGACACGCCGAGGTTGCGAATATTGCTCGCAATGAAGTCGCCCTTTTCAGTGCGATTGGTCGCGTAGTTTGGCCGGATGGATGGGTCTTGGTCGATCTTGCCAACACCCACCAGACGCATTGATTCCGCGTTCGGGTTGGTCTCGAAGCCGAGAAAGCCTTCATCCAGGCGGATCTGGGTCTGCGTGCGCAAATTGTTGTGCAGTCCCGCGAGAACGATGATGATCCTGTACTTGGCATCCGCTGCCTTGCAAATCAGCCCCGTGTAACTGCTGGTCTTGCCAGACTGAACGTGCCCCACCACGAGACCGCGGCGATCCCATGGGCCTTCTCGCAGCGGATCTTCCAGCATCCCGAGTATTCGATCGGTCGACTTGTCGAGTGCGTCCACGGCCTTCCATGGAAGCTTTGCCTCCTGCATTTCGCGGTAGCGCTGCCAGTAGCGCCAGTCCTTCTTCCGCTCGGGCGTCAGCCACGGAACGTGCCCCTCGTCGCTTTTCAGCCACGTGTCCTGGCCGCACCACACGCTGAATCGGCGAATCAGTTCGTCCGCCACGGCATTGCGGTCGAGCCCCTCCCCCCAGCCGGAATTGATCATCAGCGCCAGGTCGATCTTCTGGCCGATCAGGGCCGGCGTGATCGCACTCTTGTCGGCTTCGCTGGCGAGCAGTTCCTGCACGATCTTGATGACGCTGGTCTTGTTGGCTTCTGCCTGTGATGTCATTGCTTCGCTTCCTGTTCGGTAAAGTCGTCCGGCAGCGTCGCCACCAGCTCGGGATAGTTCTGAAACGGTTCGGCCAGCAGAAGCTTGCTGCGCGCCACGGCCGGGGACATTCCCTTGAACCGCACCATGTTCCGGTACATGACCTTCAGCACATCCATGACGGCTGCGGGAGGCTCGCCGGCGAATCCGGTTCGCGGCGTCTCGCGCTGCTCGGCGGTGTCGATCCAGATGCGCTGCACCGGCACGGTTTCCTCGATCACTCTCAGCATGGCCAGCACCTGCGGCGCAAGCCCCTTCGCGTCATCGAGCACGGCGCGCACCGCCGGGTGGGTCTGGTCAATCCGGTAGCGCATCCCACCGGAAAACTGCTGCGAATGCCATACCTGGCTGACTTCCTCGCCATTTCGGGTACGGGGGGTCTGGCCGCGCATGGCGAACGCGCGACGTGCCCGCGCACGGGTGTCGTCGGCCAGCTTCGCCAGCCAAGCGCGGATTTCGACTGGCGGCCTCGCGGTCGACTTGCGGATGTCGATCTTCCAGGCCTCGTCGGCGGAATTCGGGATGTCCAGCCGGATGCGGGCAAGGCGGTGCGCCTCGTCCTTCGTCCAGCCCCGGCCCTGGCCAAGCCCGAGCCAGCTGCCAGCAACCAGCAGGCGCCGGTTGCGATAGACGTAGAAGCCCTGCTGCGCGGTCCAGCCATCCGGTCCCTGGGCCGATTCGTATTCCTTCGCGCTCAGCCGGTCCTTGTGCGGCAGCACATGGCACTCGACTTCGACGCCCCGCATGCCGGGCGGCGACGCCGGCGGCGAATGCCACGGCTTGGCCGGATGTCCGTTCAGAAAAGGATCCCACGGAGCAATCGCCTTGCCGCCGATGCGCAGTCGCAGCAGCGGGCGAGGACCTTCCAGATAGCGGTGGAACACCATGGCAAGATGCCGTTCAACTTGGTCGATCAGGTTCAGAAAATCCTGCTCCTTGAACCCGTCGGTCACAATGCGGTCCAGAACTTCCCAGAGGACCAGCGTGCCCTTCCCGTGCGTGCCGAAGTCCGACACCAGCGCTGCCGCGCTGTCGTCCGGTCCTTCCAGCAGACGCCAGCCGTCATCCCGGCTTGCAGCAAGCACGTCGAGATCCCAGCGCAGGCATTGCAGGCCATCCGCTCCGACAGTCGCCACGGTCAGGCGCCGGCACTGCGAGAACGAGGCAGTCTTCAGGCCAAGACCGAAGCGGCCCAAGTCGCTTTCGGCGCGCCGGTCGAGCGGATTCTTCTCGCCCAGCCGCATTGCCGAGTCGAGTTCGGCGGCGGTCATGCCGTGACCGTCGTCCTGGATGCGCACGCTGCTCTGCCGGCCGTTCCAGACGAAGGTCAGGTCGACGCTGGTGGCGTTGGCCGCGATGCTGTTGTCGATGATGTCGGCCAGTGCCGTCGCGGTGCTGTAGCCGAGTCCGCGGAGGGCTTCGATCATTGCCACTGCGCGCGGAGGAGCGTGGCGAAAACCTGATTTGTTCATCATTGCCCCTGCTCTCCCTTGTTGCGTGATGGTTTGACGTCGGCGTAAACTGCCAGAATTTCCGTGCGCGACGAATGTCTCAGCTTGCCGAGTGTCTTTGCCTCGATCTGGCGAATGCGCTCGCGGGTGACATTGAATGCCTGGCCTACTTCTTCGAGTGTCATGCCGTCGGCTCCGCCAAGACCGAATCGCAGGTTCATCACCTTTCGGGCACGAGGCTCGAAGTCGGCGAGCATCCTTTCGATTGCAATCGACAGGCTCTGGTCGACTGCCTTCTGCTCGAGGTCAATTGCAGGATCGACGATCGACAACTGGTGCGGCGTGCTGGGAGCGTCTGCCGTGCCGCATTCTTCCAGGGGAAATACTCGAGCATCCGAACGCATGATCCGTCGAGCCGCTTCAGGCGTCAGTTCAAGTTGCTCCGCGACTTCGTCCACGGAAGCGTCGCCGTCGCGTCCCCTGCTCAGCTCACGGCGGGTCCGGTTGAACAGATTGACCTTCTCGAGCATGTGCACCGGCACACGAATCATGCGGGCCGTGTCTGCGATGCCGCGCGTGATGCTCTGGCGTACCCAGTTCGTTGCATAGGTCGAGAACTTGAAACCGCGCCGGAAATCGAATTTTTCCGCAGCGCGCATGAGACCGAGATTGCCGTCCTGGATGAGATCCTCCAGCGGCAGTCCACGGCCCCGATATTGGTTGGCGACATGCACGGCCAAGCGCAGGTTGGCGCAGACCAGCTGGTCACGAGCTCTTTCGTAGGAAGTAGCCGCATCGGCAATGGTGTCCGCCACGTCCGATGCCATTCCTCGGGCAACCGCCAGCAGCCTGGTCAATTCCTTCGGTCGAGGCCTTGGCACTGCCGCTTCGCGACCGTACTCCTCCATGCCGCCCCGGACGCGTGCGGCATAGGTACGAAAATCGATCTGCCCTTCGCCGTCGTCGCCTTCCTCCACTTCGCCAGCTTCGTCGCCGGCGGCCGTGGAAAATTCGCCGTCGTCGTCGTCAACCGGGGCTTCCTGAGCGGGCGGTTCGCCAGAGGGAAAGGCCAGCGTCCATTGGTCTTCGGGGAGCGACATGAGGGCCCTGACGAGCGACCCGAGCGCCGAATCCATGCGGCGTCCGAGCCGTTCCTCGTCCTCGCGCTTGATGAGTTCCGACTTCCGCGCTCCCGCGACGTGGAAGATGCTTGCGTCAGCAGGCTCCGGGAGGCGTTCCTGAAAGGCGTCGACCGCGTCGAGCACGTCGTCGGAATCCGGCGCTAGCCCGGAGCCGAATGCGGGACTGCCCTGATCCACCAGAACTCCCAGATCGTCCAGAACGGATTGCAGCACGTCGCGGGCACGCTCGATCTGCTGCGGTCCGCAGTCTGCCTCAAGCGCCTGCCAGAAGTCCTCTCCGCTCACCAAGCCGGTACTCAGCCCGTTTGCGATCAAGTGCTCGATCGCGGGCATGTCGCCACGCACGACGGCCGGCCGCTGAAGTTCGACTTCGGGCAGATCGAACTCGACGTCCGACCAGTCCGTCTCCGTGCTTACACGGCGGTGTGCCGCAAGCAGTTGCTGTGCTCGACTGGCTGCGGATGCGCACTCGGCGTCGTGCCTGGGAGGTATGACGGCCTCGTCAGGCACCCATCCGTCGGTGTCATCCGCGCTGCCGTCCCGTACCGGAGAGCTCGTGTCATCCGGAGAAAGGACAGGTACCACGTCTGCCTTTCCCGGTGCAGGTTCCGGGACATCGGTGATGGCGACGAAGGCGGCTTCGATTTCCGCGGCAGAAGTCAACTGACTTGCCGTCTCGTCGGTTGCCGGCGCAACTGCCGCTTCCTGTGCAATTGCGGCGTCGACATCCACGTCCGCAAGACAAGACACGGCGCCCATGCCGGCCGAGTGCCCGTTATCGGTGTCCTCCACGGTCTCGTCGTGCAAGGGAGCGTGCGCCTCGCCGCATGGAATGTCAGACCCCACTCCTGTCGCCATAGATGCTGCCCGCGGCGAGTTTTCCGCGGTGGCGGCGGGCTCGTCCCCAGTAAAGCAGCCAGACTGGCCGCCCGAATCGTTGGCTGCCGGTGCAGTTGCTTTCGAAACCTCGACAACCTCACCGTTCGCATTTACGAAGCGTGAGAGGAAGTCTGCAACCGCCGAATGCCCTTGACTTGCGGCGATCTGCCGGGCCGTCAGACCATTCGGAGCGTTGAGTTCGGGATCCGCACCGGCGTCAAGAAGTTTGACGCAGACCTCGAGCTGGTCATGCATTGCTGCCAGCATCAGGGGCGTCAGTCCTGCACCGTCCCGGCCGTTGACCGGCTCGCCGCGCTGGATGTGCAAAGGGATGGAGTCCGTGGCGCCGGACCGGATCGCGAGCCGGAAAAGAGCGCCGAGCTTCTTCTCAGTAGTCGCTCCAGCTAGCATGGCCGCCGTCCGTCTGAGCAGAACCGGAAGATGCAATTGAGGCAAGATAGTACTTTGGCCATGCGGGCTACAACACCAAACTTAACTGAAGGAAAAACCGATTATGAGGAAGCATTATCTACCATTTGCTGTTCATTAAAACAGGGAGACTGACGAACTAACTATTTTTTTGGGGAACTGTTGTGAAACTGAAATTCGAAGCTTGACGTCGGCTGTCCGGAGAGGCCGATTCCCGCAACTATGGGGTGGACATCGTAAGATGCACAGCGACAATTGCTGTCGCAACAAATCTTTAGGGGAAATATGATCGGCCTCATGCAGACCTCCCAATCCCGCCTGCTGAATCGCCACGGGTCCACTAGATACTCCTGAGCCTATAATTGTAGGTTCAAGGAGAAGTTATGAGCGGCAAGCGGTACACCGAAGAATTCAAGATCGAAGCAGTCAAGCAGGTGACGGAGCGCGGTCATCCGGCCACTGAGGTCGGAGAGCTTCTTCCAGCTACTGAAACGGGAGCGTGTTCGTCGTCGAATCTACGTTTCCCGAGACGAGGCCAAGCAGGACATATTTGACTATATCGAGATGTTCTACAATCCGAAGCGCCGGCACAGCTTCAGCAATGACTTGTCGCCGGTCGAGTACAGAAAGCAGTATTTAAAGCGGCTCTCGAGTGTCTAGCAGAGCTGTGGCGATTCATATGTCGAGCCGTACCATCGCAAGTGCCAGTGGAACTACAACGTGGGACTCTCCGGCTACCTCGGTCACGATCAGGCGGATGAAAGTGTGGGCCGCAAAGGTACCGGACATGTACAATACGTTAATGGCGATCAGGCATCAGCTTAAGGACCTTGCCTCCGTTGCCCGGTCCCATCACGTAGAAAGTAACTATCGCGCAGGCGTCGATAGTCATCATGTGACATGCGCTGGGATCCTCCCAAGCAACACATTCCATGCAGATTTCCTGGCGCCATGGAGCATTGACTGACGTCGAACTGGTGCTGGTGTTCGCCGAGCCCGGCGATCCCCAGTCGGATGAGGTCTACTCCGGACTAGAGAGCGCTGCATTACGCGCACTACTACCGTGGGCGCCAGCAGGACCAGTTCCACCGCGCTCGCGCGGACGGCCCGCGCCTGCCACGATACCCCGGTGCGATGCGCACCACGCCAGGGTTCTATGTACTCCAGCGCGGCCGATCGGACCGCAGCACGGGAGCGCGGCATTTACGCTACCAGCACCTCGTCGGTCTCGTCGGGCGTGGACGACGCCTCGGCGGCGGCGCCGTGCAAGGAAAACGAGACCACGAACTCGCTGGCCACGATGTCGAACTTGGTCGCATCGCTGAAGTCGATGTCCGCGAGCGTCGAGATCTCGTCGCTCGCGTTGACCAGGAACAGCTCATAGGTGCCACGGTTCGCGCGCGCGAAAGCGTACTCGTTACTGCTCAGATGGATCCGGTTGTGCGTGTAACGCTTCACTTCCGCATAGCGCCAGCTTCTTCCCTGGTCGGGTGAATAGCGGATGTCATAGCCGTCACCGTCGCGCAGCTCGGCGACGTGCTCGACAAACCGCTTGCCGTACTTCTTCACTAGGCTCGCGAAGACGATTCGTTCCGCATGCGCGCCGGTGGCGCGGTTGCGCGCATCATGGTCGGGATTGAAGCGAGACGAATCCGGTGGCCGCGTGCCGCCGCCGCGGGAACCGGACGGGGCCATCGGGATCGCGTTTGTGGCCGGCAATGGTTTCTCAGTTACCGCAGGCGTTGGGGATGTCCGCTCAGGACCGGCGGCGCGCTCGGCGCCCTGCGCGCGCAGATGCGCCAGGCCACCTTCAAAGAACAGCATGCTTCTGGCCGTCGCCGGCAACGATGCCAGCTCGTCGGCCGTGTACGCGCCGCGCTGCGCGCGGTAGTGCTGCTCATAATCCTGTGCCGGGACGAGCGCCAGTGCGTCCAGCCCGAAAGACTTGACGTGGTCGGCCAGCAGCGCCTCGTAGTCGGGCGCCAGATCCTCCCGGTGGCGCCCCGCCGCTACAGCGATCCAGCGGGTGTCCTCGAACGCGGCGAGCGTGTCCAGGAACCGGGCGCGCTCCGGCCAATCCCGGCCGTCCAGCCGCCGCCACGCACTGTAGGCGAAGGTCCCGAACGCGCCATGCAGCATATCGGTCAGACCGCGGCGGTGGTAGTCGGCGAAGTCCACCTTATCCAGCGCGACCTGGTTGAATGCGGACGGCTGCACCTGCAGGGCGTCGAAGATCCGCTTCAGGAGCGCGGTGTCGGGTGCGGCCACGAGACGCTCGACATCCAGGTCCGCCGCCTCGATACCGTACTCGCCGAGTTCGCACCACAGGGCCGCGCAGGCTTCGCGTGTAAAGCTGCCGACGGCGCCACCGCTGCGCGCTGCCCACACGGCGGACCAGAATACGTCCGTCGGGCTGGCCATGCCGAGGAGCTGGCGGGCGTCGTGCAGCGTGTCATCGCCCAGCGCATTGCGCGCTAGGTGCTGGACCTCGGAAAGTGGATCCTTGAACACGCCGCGGAACTCGGCCCAGTGCTCGCCCACGGTGAAAACGGCGGCGACGATATCAGCGAAGGTGTCGCAAAAGTGGGGATCGCGTTCGAGGTCGGCGAGAGAGGCCGTCGGATCGACCTTGATCAGGTAAGTTGTGCCATCACGCACGTAATCGTTCAAACCCAGGGACAGCGAGGCGCCGTCGACCCGGCAGTGTAGTTCCGCACACAGGATCAACTTCAGCCTATTCAGGCGGGCCGCCTCATTGGCCTGGCCGTTCTTGAGCGGCTGGATCCTGTAGGCCAGGATGAAGGGCAGTTTTTCGCGCAGTGTCGCCGTCAGCGCCTGCGTAAGCGCCGTCAGGGCGGCGTAGCTGTCGACCTCCAACGCCAAGTCGTTCAGGCTGTTGACGCCGAAGCATGCAGGGATCACGGCGGCGCCGCCGCGGCGCGGGTAGTCGAGCATCGCGTAGCTGCTGACGACCTTGCGCGGCAGCCGGATGTTGTCTGAATAGTAGACCTGATCCTGCGGGAAGTACGCGCCATGCTCGCCGCGGTAGGCGAACAGTGGTACGTCCGCTGGCAGCGCAAGCTTGTGCACGGCATAATGCTGTCGGACCAGTCGGTAAATACGCTGGGTCCGCCTACCCTTCGGATCGGCGTCCGGCAGCTTGCGCAACACGGCGGCCACGGCCTCGGGCGGCAGGTCCTCGAATTGCTCCTTCGCGCCGAGGCTTGCCAGTACCGCTTCGATGTCGCGCCGTGTGATGTCCGCCTCGGCCAGGCCGGGCGCTGCGAAATCGAACACGAAAGGATTGATCAGTTCGGCGGCAGGCAGGTCGCGGTTGAGGACAAAGTGGTCGAACAGGCCTGCGGCCTTCAGTTGGAAGTACAGATACGACGGCTTGCGCGACAGCGCGTGCTGGTATGTGCCGCCGCGCTCGTTCACCTGCGCGTAATCGAACCTGTCGGGATTGTCGAGGCTCAGGCGCGCCCGCGCGACGCCGTCCCGGATCAGCCACTCGACCAGGTCCTCGCGCGGCATCATGGCCAGCATCTTCACCAAGTCGGCATCCGGGATGCTCATGCACTCTACTTTGTGCTCGCGATACGAAGGCGGACGCCCCATGAGGTCCAGAACATGGCGACCGTAGCGCTGCAAGCCGGCGGCGTCGCGCACCGGCATGTAACGGACGAAGCGATTCACGCCAAGCCATGCGAATACGCGTTCGAGCAGCACCGGGTCGGCAGCGGCGACCTTGCCGCCGAACTCCGACGGTGGCGCCAGAAAGCGGTCGGGGCGGTGGACTTTGGCGAAGAGGCGCTCGGTATGCGCGCCGGTGGGGTAGACGCCGGACAGGAACAGCTCGCGTGCATCGACCACGTCGAGATCGGTATTGAGCAGCGGAACGCTGGTATCCGGCGGGAGGGACGCCGGGTCACCGCTGGTGAAGTTCTCCAGCATGGCCGCGACCATGACCCCGATGATCTCGGGCGCCTCCACGCGCGGTTGGCGTAATTCAACCGTCGCCGCCCGTATGATCGAGCGGATGATCTGCGCCGGTTCATAACTGTGCACCGTCGTGACCGACTTCAGGGCGCGCTGGACTTCGCGTGCCTTGTCACTGGACAGGACACCCAGGCGCGCCGCCAAGCCCGCAAACAGTGGCTGGCTCATGAAATCGATGTTGACGAAGGGCGGCAGCGAGACTTCAGTGTCGCCGCCCGTACGCGGGGTATAGGCGTCGGTGTCGGCGTCGATTAGCATTCCCTGTTCATTGACCAGCAGCGCATATTTGCCTGCCAGCGCGGGCTCGGCGCAGAGGATGCTGATCAAGTCCACGCGGTGCGCGAGCTCGTGCCCTAGCAGGCGTGCGCTCAGCTCATTGACCGCATCCACGAAGGTGGGAGAAGTGGAAAAGGTCTGATACCTGGCCGTGTAGTCCGCATTCTCCACCCCGGGGTAGGCCAGTGCCGGGAACAGCGCGCCGCAGCCGGCCATGAGCACTAGCTCGGAAAAGGCGTCGCCCAGGTAGTACACGTCGCAGGCCTTGCGGTATTGGCCGTCGACGCAGGGGAACACAGCCAGATCGCTCAGGGCCTGGTCGAGCTGGCGATAGAAACCGAGGGCGCCGAGCACCTCGTTCGCGTTTCGATAGTGCAGCAGCCGCACCTGGATCCACGGGTCGGTCGCGCCATCCTTTAGCGCGCGGGCCGTGCTGACGATCAGATTGACGAGTCGGGTCAGCAGGAACTCATTGCGTGGCGACTGGATCAGCTGGTTGCGCGAACTGTCGAGATCGAAGGTGCCATGTACGACCATCGGCAGGTCCAGGCTGACCTGGGTGGGGAAGAAGGTGTAGAGCACCCGAGCACCCTTGCTGAGCCCGTCCGTCGTGGCCAGCTTCAGGCTGTACCACTCTTCCTCGGCCTTGTCGGCGTTCTGGTAGTCGTCGGGCAGAGGCGCTTCGTCCTCGTGCAGCTGCCACCGGTCGGCGCCGAGAACGACGGTGGCGCCGTCCAGTTTTCTGTGCAAGGTCCTGCTCTCGCCGTCGTGCTCGATGATGACGGTATGGATGTGATTCAAGAATAGCAGGCATTCGGGCTGCAGGCTCGCGAGCTGGGCCTTGATCCCGTCGAGAAACGCGGGGCGGTAGTCAATGGCGATTTCCGTGGTCCACTCACTGGCGGCCCGGTCGGCGAATTCGGGCACGGCGAGGAACGCCAATGGCACTGCCTCGGCACCGAAGTTGCGCTCCTGGCGGATCTGCCGGCGCGTCTCCTCGTCGAACAGCTGCTCGAAGGTGCGACGCGCGATCGCTTCAGAAAACGTGACGCTCACGGGGCCGCTGTCGATGGTGACCCGATGCGCCCAATTGACCAGTGAGCGAAACCCCAGCCCCTTGTTGCCGATGTACTTGACCTTGGTCTTCGAGCTCATATTCGCGAGCATCAAGGACTGAATGCCCGCAAGTGAGAACGGAACGCCGTGATTGGCGATCGTCAAACGCGATTGATGCTCGTCCAGCCGGATCAGGACGGTCTCCGACTCCTCGTCGTCCGCATTCTGCAGCATTTCCAGGATCTGACGTCCGTTGTATTCGCCCATCAGCTGGCGCTCGCGATAGTAGTCGCTGATCATCCGTGCACGTGTTTCGCGATAGGTCTTGAGCTGATCGCGGATCAGCGCACTGAGGGCTTCTTTCATCGGGAAATGGGGTATTACCGGACGCAGTTGGAGAGCCTGACAGCATGCCACAGTATTGCCGCTGGGAACAGGATCAAGAATGCCCCAGATCGCGGAGCGCGACGCGTGCCGTTGCTCCAAACGGGCCGCCGTGGTTTTCCGGCTGGATTAGCACTGAGCGTGCTTGCACGATTTTTTGGGAAGAAACCGACGTATCGCTCGGTTTCAAATTGGCATCCATGGCTCAGGAAACAAAAAACCCGCAAGCCTCATCGTGCTTGCGGGTTCTCTGAAAGTTGAAGGTTTCCCTAAAACTATTGTCTTGGCGGAGACGGTGGGATTCGAACCCACGATACGGGTATAAGCCATATGCATCCTTAGCAGGGATGTGCCTTCGGCCACTCGGCCACGTCTCCAATCAGAACCAACCGGTTTCGGTCAGCGCTGAGTGCAAGCATCTTAAGGGCTGGACCTCATCGCGTCAAGAACGCACGCCCAAAAATTTTGAAATTTGTTAACCTTGCTCGAGGTTAAAAGCCTTGTGCAGCGCACGGACGGCCAGTTCCATGTATTTCTCGTCGATCAGCACCGAGATCTTGATCTCCGAGGTCGAGATCATCTGGATATTGATGCCCTCTTCCGACAAGGTACGGAACATCTGCGACGCCACGCCGACGTGGCTGCGCATGCCCACGCCCACCGCCGACACCTTCGACACCTTGGCGTCGCCCAGGACTTTGGTCGCGCCAAGCGCCTGCTGCTGGTTCTCCAGCACGCCCATCGCGCGCACGTAGTCGCCGCGCGGCACGGTGAAGGTGAAGTCGGTCTTGCCGTCCACCGACTGGTTCTGGATGATCATGTCGACTTCGATATTGGCATCGGCGATCGGTCCCAGGATGTGATACGCCACGCCCGGCTTGTCCGGCACGCCCAGGACGGTGATCTTTGCTTCGTCGCGATTGAACGCGATGCCGGAGATGACGGCTTGTTCCATATTGCTTTCTTCCTCAAACGAAATCAGGGTGCCGGACTGGGCTTCTTCTTCCAGCGGCATCAGGGGATCGGTCAGCGACGACAGCACGCGCGTCGGCACCTGGTAGTTACCGGCGAACTCGACCGAGCGAGTCTGCAGCACCTTCGAGCCCAGCGAGGCCAGTTCGAGCATTTCCTCGAACGTGATCTTCGACAGGCGGCGCGCCTCGTCCACCACGCGCGGGTCGGTCGTGTAGACGCCGTCGACGTCAGTGTAGATCAGGCATTCCTCGGCCTTCAGCGCGGCCGCAATCGCCACTGCAGAAGTATCCGAGCCGCCGCGGCCCAGCGTCGAGATATTGCCTTCTTCATCCACGCCCTGGAAGCCGGTGATGATGACGATCTTGCCAGCCGCGACATCGCGCAGCACGCGGCTGTCGTCGATCGACTGGATGCGCGCCTTGGTGAACGAGGAGTCGGTGCGGATGCCCGCCTGCCAGCCGGTGTAGGACACCGCATCCTTGCCGATGGCCAGCAGCGCCATGGCCAGGAGGCCAACCGACACCTGCTCGCCGGTCGAGGCGATCATGTCCAGTTCGCGCGGGTCCGGTTGCGGCATGATTTCCTTGGCCAGACCAATCAGTCGGTTGGTCTCGCCCGACATTGCGGACGGCACAACGACGATTTGGTGACCTGCGTCATGCCACTTGGCCACCCGGGCCGCGACATTCTTGATACGGTCCGTCGAGCCCATCGACGTCCCGCCATATTTGTGGACAATTAAAGCCATATCAGGAAGGGTTCCAGCTTGTGTAAAGAGAAAAGAGGACCCTAAATGTAGCATGCTGCAACGCGGCATCACAAGGCTTGGAGAACGAAAAAGCTATATGGAAAGAAAATAACTTAATGCGTTTTCGGAATACACTTGCCTATACAATCCCGCGTCAGCTCACTTCCCAACGCAGTCCGATCAGCTCCTGGCCGCTTGCCGACCAGTGCCGGCAGTCCATGCCGATGCCTGCCGCGAACAGCAGGTCGAGGTTGCGGCTGACGGTCGGCAAGCGCTCGCGCTCCCACGCCGGCACGCCCAGCGCCTGGTAATGCGCCTTCAGGCCGCGCGATGGCCGGTTGCCCGCGAGCTTGAGCTTTTCCCCGCCCTTGCGAAAATCGAGCGTCAGCGTCTGCGCGCGCAGCCAGGCAGGATCGAAGCCCTGCTCCGCCCGCTCGAAGTGCAGCACCCCACCGTAGTCCGGGAAGGCGATCGACGCCTCGCCCTGCCAGCGGAAGGTTTGCCCTTCCCTGTAGAGCACGCCGATATCGTCCGGATCGCGCATACCCGCCAGGTCCGGCAGGTGCGGAGTCAAGTAGAGCTTGCCGCGATGGCGGCGAATATGGCAGTCCGGATGCGTGACCTTCAATTGCGCATCCTCGCGCGCCGAGAACAGCTGCGACACCATCTCGTTCAGCCATGCCGTCGACGGCATCGCCAATCCGCGCACCGAGAACAGATGCCGCATGAAGTTGTCGATGCGGTCCGCGCTCAGTCCGCCAAGATAGGCCAGGTCGATGGCGTCGCCATCCTGGCAAGCCGCCAGGTCCTGGGCCGCCAGCTCGTCGAGCAGGCGCTGGGCCGAGGCCACGTGGGCTGCGCCGCGCGCCAACCGCGCCTGAAAGCCGGGGAAGTTCGTCGCCAGCGCCGGCATCACCTGGTGGCGCAGCGCATTGCGGGTATAGCGTGGATCCTGATTCGATTCATCCTCGACCCAGGCCAGCGCGTGCTCGCCCGCGAACGCCTCCAGCGCCGCGCGCGGCTGCGACAACAGCGGACGCGCCAGCGCCAGGTCGGGCACGCCCAAGAGGCCCGGCGCGAGATTGTCCGTATCCATGCCCGACAGCCCGGCGGCGCCCGAACCGCGCAGCAATTGCAGCAGCACGGTCTCGGCCTGGTCGTCCAGGTGATGGGCGGTGAGCAGCAGTTTGACGTCGTGCGCGCGGCACATCTCGCCCAGCGCGGCGTAGCGCAGTTTGCGCGCCGCGGCCTCGACGCCGGAACCGTCGTGCGGGATCGTCACGCGGCGATGGTCGAAGCCGATGCCCAGCGCCGCCGCACTGCGCTCGCAATGCGCCACCCAATCGTCGGCATGCTGGCTCAGTCCATGATGCACGTGGAAGGCATGCAGCCGCACGCCCTGCTGTGCGCACCAGTCGTGCGCCAGCCGCAGCAAGACCATCGAATCGAGGCCGCCGCTACAGGCAACTGCTATGGATTGGGGAGAGTATTTGTCGCGCAGGCCGAGCATGGCCTGCGCAAACGTTGCCGGGACCAGCCCGGCCGGGTTGGCCCCGCGTTTGGAACGGCTCAGAGGATCACTCCTCGCGCGGCAGCGTTTCCTTGAACTTGCCATAGCTCATCAGCTTCGCGTGACGGGCTTCCTGCAAGTCCTTGGTCTTCATGCCCTGGAACTGGCGCAGCGAATCGGCCAGTGCGCGCTTGAGCAGCTGCGCCATCTGGGCCGGATCGCGATGGGCGCCGCCCAGCGGTTCGCTGACGATCTTGTCGACCAGGCCCATCGCCTTCAGGCGGTGCGCGGTCAGGCCCAGGGCTTCGGCGGCGTCGGACGCGCGTTCCGAAGTCTTCCACAGGATCGAGGCGCAGCCTTCCGGCGAGATCACGGAATAGGTGGAGTACTGCAGCATCAGCACGGCGTCGCCGACGGCGATCGCCAGCGCGCCGCCCGAACCGCCTTCGCCGATGATGGTGGCGATCAGCGGCACCTTTAGTTCGGCCATGACATACAGGTTGTGGCCGATGGCTTCCGACTGGCCGCGCTCTTCGGCGTCAATGCCGGGGAAAGCACCCGGGGTGTCGACGAAGGTGAAGATCGGCAGGCCGAACTTCTCGGCCAGCTTCATCAGGCGCATCGCCTTGCGGTAGCCTTCGGGTTTCGGCATGCCGAAGTTGCGCATCGCGCGCTCTTTGGTGTCGCGACCCTTCTGGTGACCGATCACCATGCATGGCTGGCCATTGAAACGGGCCAGGCCGCCGATGATCGACTGGTCGTCGGCGAAGGTGCGGTCGCCGTGCAGCTCATGGAAATCGGTGAAGATCGCGTTCACGTAGTCCATCGTGTAAGGACGCTGCGGGTGACGCGCGATCTGCGACACTTGCCACGGAGTCAGCTTGGCATAGATGTCCTTGGTGAGCTGCTGGCTCTTCTTGTCCAGGCGATCGATCTCTTCGGAGATGTCGACAGCGGAATCGTCTTGTACGAAACGCAGCTCTTCAATCTTGGAATCGAGCTCGGCAATCGGCTGCTCAAAATTGAGGAAAGTTGTTTTAGTCATTGTACCTCCGGGGTAATGTCTTGGCCGCGCTCCGTTATGCGCGGCCGATCAGGGCGCTATTCTACCGTAAGCCGACAGCGTATCGAACGCCCGAATTGCTCAGTTGGCGGGCAAAACCGGGTCCAGGCTGCGCCACAAATACCAAGTAGCAACCGTGCGCCAGGGTTCCCAGTTGGCGGAGACCTCGCGCGCATCGCTGCGCGAGACCGGTTCGCCCGAGAAATAGTTTTGGCTAATGCCCTGGATCAGGCCGGGGTCGTCCAGTGGCAGGACGTTCGGCCGCAGCAGATTAAATATCAAAAACATCTCGGCTGTCCAGCGCGTGATGCCGCGGATCTGGACCAGCTCGGCGATGACGGCTTCGTCATCCATTTCCGACCACAGGTCGGCATGCACCCGCTTGGCCTTGAAATGGTCAGCCAGGTCGAGGATGTATTCGGTCTTGCGCTTGGACAGGCCGCAGCCCGACAGTTCCACCGCGCCCAGCTTGATCACCTGGCTCGGCGCCAGTTTTGGGCAGACGGCGAGCAATTTGCCCCAGGCCAGGTCGGCCGCCTTTGGGGTCACCTGCTGGCCGACGATCGAACGGGCCAACGTGATGAACGGGTCGGGCTGGCCGCGCAGGTGCAGGTCGCCGAACTGGGGGATCAGCTTGTTCATGATGCGGTCGCGCTGCATCAGTTCGCGCTTGGCCTCGGCCCAGTAGATCGGCACCGCCAGCGCATCCTGCGCCGGCAATGCCGACGACTCCACGCTGGCGCCTGCGGCGGCGCCGCCGGCCTTGTCCTTGTTGGCTGCCATTATGCGCGGCGCCAGGTCGTTCCGTCGGCCTTGTCTTCCAGGACGATGCCGGCTGCCGTGAGTTCCTTGCGGATCGCGTCGGCCTGGGCGAAGTCGCGGGCGGCCTTGGCGGCCGCGCGGCGCGCGATCGCGTCAAGGATTGCCGCTTCGTCGAGCCCGCCTTCGCCCGGCGTGCCGGCCTGCAGGAAAGCTTGCGGCGCACGTTCGAGCAGACCCAGCACGGCGGCCAGCGCCTTCAGCTGGCGTGCAGTCTCCACCGACTTGCTGCGGTTGACTTCGCTCGCCAGGTCGAACAGTTCGGCCACCGCCAGCGGGGTGTTGAAATCGTCGTCCATCGCGTCGCGGAAGCGCTTGGCGTGCGCTTCGTCCCAGTTGACGGCGAGTTCGCCATCGCCCAGGTCGATATCGTTCAGCGCCGTGTACAGGCGCGTCAGCGCGCCCTTGGCGTCGTCGATGTGCACATCCGAGTAATTCAACGGACTGCGATAGTGGGCGCGCAGGATGAAGAAGCGCACCACTTCGGCGTCGTACTTGGCGAGGACTTCACGGATGGTGAAGAAGTTGCCCAGCGATTTGGACATCTTCTCGTTATCGACGCGCACGAAGCCGTTATGGATCCAGTAGTTGACCATCGGGCCGCCGAAGGCGCCTTCGGATTGCGCGATCTCGTTCTCGTGGTGCGGGAACTGCAGGTCGGCGCCGCCGCCGTGGATGTCGAAGTGTTCGCTGAGCGTGGCGCACGACATGGCCGAGCACTCGATGTGCCAGCCCGGACGGCCTTGGCCCCACTGTGAATCCCATTTGGCCTCGGCCGGTTCGGATTCCTTGGCCGCCTTCCACAGCACAAAGTCGAGCGGATCGCGCTTGCCGGTATTGACGTCGACACGCTCGCCGGCGCGCAGGTCGTCCAGCGACTTGCCGGACAGCTTGCCATAGCCTTCGAAGCCGCGCACGGCGTAGTTGACGTCGCCCTCTTCGGTTTTATACGCCAGCCCTTTTTGTTCGAGCTTCTCGATGATCGACAGCATGTGCGGCACGTATTCGGTCGCGCGCGGCACGACGGTCGGCGGCAGGATGCCAAGCGCGGCCGTGTCTTCGTCCATGTATTTTTCGAAGCGCGAGGTCAGCGCACCGATGGTCTCGCCATTCTCGACCGCGCGCTTGATGATCTTGTCGTCGATATCGGTGATGTTGCGCACGTAGTTGACGTCGTAGCCGGACACCATCAGCCAGCGGTACACGACGTCGAAAGCCATCATCATCCGCGCGTGGCCGACGTGGCAGTAATCGTAGATGGTCATGCCGCACACATACATGCCGACCTTGCCGGTGACCTTGGGAACGAATACCTGCTTGTCACGCGCTAGCGTGTTGTAAATCTTGAGTTGGCTCATTGAATTCCGTAACGGAAGAGGAGCGCCGGGCGCGGTACAGGCCGCAACCTCCGGCGCAGCAACAGCAATGCTGGTGCGCCCTGGACGGGTGCGGCGTCGGGTTCGCCTGGCTCCTCGGTGTTGTTCTTATTTGATAGAATGGGACGTTGCTCTGCGAACGCCTTTTCGTAAAGTATAGCATTGATAAAATCCCGGCTGGCCGCCTACGGTCCAGCTTTATTTTTGGGGAAAACCCTTGACAGCGCCTTGCGCGAGGTCCATCAGAGGAAGCCAGATGTCGTCATCGATCACCCGCCGTTCCCTGCTCGCCCGCATGACGGGCGCTACCGCCGCGCTGGCCTGCGGCCTGCTGTTCTCGGCTCCCGTGCTGGCCCAGGAAGCCGCCGAACAGGCGACAACGCCAGAGGCCGCCGCGGCGCCAGCCATGGTCGGCCCGCAATATGCGATCAAGACCACCATGGGCGAAATCGTCGTCCAGCTGGACCAGGAAAAAGCCCCAAAAACCGTCGCCAACTTCGCCGCCTACGCCAAGTCGGGCTTTTATAAAGGCACGATCTTCCACCGCGTGATCGACGGCTTCATGATCCAGGGCGGCGGCATGAACGAGAAGTTCGAGGGCCGCAAGACCCTCAAGCCGGTGAAGAACGAGTCGGATAACGGCCTGTCAAACCAGCCCTACACCATCTCGATGGCGCGCGAGGACAATCCCGACAGCGCGACCTCGCAGTGGTTCATCAACGTCGCCGACAATTCCGGCATCGACCATCCCTTCGTCAAGGGCTCGGGCTATACCGTGTTCGGCAAGGTCGTGAAGGGCCAGGAGGTGGTCGACAAGATCAAGGGCGTGGTCGTCGACGACGTGCGCGGCATGCAGAACGTGCCGGTCGTGCCGATCAAGATTACCAACGTCACCCTGCTCAAGGGCGACAAGCTAGTAAAATAACGGTTTTGCCGCAGCTGCAATACTGAGCAAACAACAACCCATAGAACAGGACAAACCATGACGACTATCCTCATCACCACCAACCAGGGCAATATCACCGCCGAGCTGGACGCCGAAAAAGCACCGAAGACCGTTGCCAACTTCCTCGACTACGTGGGTAAAGGCCACTTCGCCAACACCATCTTCCACCGCGTGATCAAGGACTTCATGATCCAGGGTGGCGGTTTCGAACCAGGCATGAAGCAGAAGCCGGCCGACGCGACTGTCGAGAACGAAGCCAAGAACGGCCTCAAGAATGACAAGTACACGCTGGCCATGGCCCGCACCTCGGCGCCGCACTCGGCATCGGCCCAGTTCTTCATCAACACCAAGAACAACGCCTTCCTCGACTACCCGGGCCAGGACGGCTGGGGCTACGCCGTGTTCGGCACCGTGACCGAAGGCAAGGAAGTGGTCGACGCGATCAACGGCGTCAAGACCAGCCGCAGCGGCATGCACTCGGACGTGCCGGTCGACGCGGTCATCATCGAAAAGATCGAAGTGCTGTAATGCGCGGCGCGCACCAGCACGGGTCAACCCGATGACGCTGCCTGCGCGCCCGTTCGCGCTGTTCATCTCCGACCTGCACCTGCAGGTCTCGCACCCGCGCACGCTGGAGGCCTTCCTGGTCTTCATGAAAGAGCGCGCGGTGCATGCCGAGCGGCTTTACCTGCTCGGCGACATCTTCGAATACTGGGCCGGCGACGACGACCTCGCCGACCCGTTCAATGCGCAGGTCGTTGCCGCGATCCGCGCAGTCAGTGACGCCGGCACCGCCGTCTACTGGATGGCCGGCAACCGCGACTTCCTGGTGGGCGACGGCTTCGCCCAGGCCGCCGACCTGCAACTGCTGCAAGACCCGCATGTGATCGAGGCCGGCCCACGCACCGTGGCCCTGCTGCACGGCGACGCCCAGTGCACGCTCGACACCGCCTACATGGCGTTTCGCGCCCAGGTGCGCCAACCTGCCTGGCAGGCCAACTTCCTCGGCATGCCGCTGGCCCAGCGCAAGGCCATCATCGCCGGTCTGCGCCAGGGTTCGCGCGACGCGCATACCGAGAAGTCGTACGAGACCGTGGACGTCACGCCCGAGGCGATCGACGCCGTCTTCCTTGATACCGGCGCCGACGTCATCATCCATGGCCATACCCATCGCCCCGCCGTGCACGAACACGGCGACCATTTGCGCTACGTGCTGCCCGATTGGGAGCTCGACGCCGAGCCGGTGCGCGGCGGCTGGTTCGCGCTGCATGCCGACGGCAGCATCGTGCGTCACGACTTGACGGAACTCACGCTTTCCTAAGCGGGCGTGAGCCCGCGCACCACCAGTTCGTCCCAGCCGGATTGCGGGTCCGGTTCGCGGCTGAAGCGAACATCGGGCAGCAGCGCCAGCAGGATCTCGGCCGTGGTGCGGATCGTGCAGCCAGGCGCTACATGCCCGCCTCGCTCAGGCTGCCGATGCCCGACAGCACAAAGGCGGCCTCGACGCCGTATTCCTTCAACACCGCGGCAAGTGCTTCACGCAAGTCTTCCAGTGGATGCAGGCGTATGGGGAGGGTTCGCATGGATCGGCGCTGTCGCATGGATGATAGAATTGCCGATTGTAGCAAGCCACCGGCTCAGGCGAGTGCCCGCTGCCGTTCGCCGCTGCGCGCCGCGCGCTCGACCGCCGCGACCAGCCGGCTGTTATGCAGCGCATGCGCGAAGCCCGGGGTGGCGTAGCTGCCGCCGGCAATATCGCGCGCCAGGCTGGCATAGACTTCGCCGACATTGATCGCCGCGCCGACCCAGAAGTCGGCGGCGGTCGGGCCGATGCCGGACGCGACCGGCGCATCCGGCGCCGCGAACTCCACACTGGCCGACAGCGCCAGGTCGCCGACCTGGACGCCGGCCAGGTGGTTGCCCGACAAGGTGAGCGTGCCTTGCGTGCCCCGCAGCTCGAGGATGAACCCTGCATCCGGCGGCGCCACGCCCGCCAGGACTTGTACCGACACCGAGGCGCCGCGCGCGGTGCGGGCGATCAGGTCGACGTGATCCTGGATCTCGCGCACCGAGACCGTGCCGGCGTCCACCAGCTCGATCTCCGGCCACAGCAAGGCGGTGCGCGCATCGACCTCGACGATATCGCCCAGCACCGCCTCGACCACGTCCAGCACGTGGGCCGTCGTAATCGTCAGGAAACTCGCACCGGAGGCCGATTTGTTGAAGTAATCGTAGGCGGCTATCGATTGCGGACCGAAGCCGAAGGTTGTCGCCCGCACGTTCGCCGACAGCAAGCGCCCGAGCTTGCCCGATACAACCAGTTCGGCCGCACGGCGCACCGACGGGTTCAGGCGCCCCTGCAGGCCGATCGCCGTATGCAGCTCGCCGGCCGCCGCCGCCATCTCTTCGGTCTCGGCCAGGCTGGCGCCGAGCGGCGCCTCGCAATAGACCGCCTTGCCGGCGCGCAGGGCGGCCAGCACCAGTTCGCGGTGCGCCGGCACCTTGACGGCGACGGTCACAATGTCGATCGTGTCGTCCGCGATGAGCCGGTAGGGATCGGCGTACCAGCGCCCGGCGCCGAAGGTTTCTGCCGCGGCGCGCGCGCTGTCCTCATGCCGCGTGGCCACCGCCGCCAGCACCAGGCCAGGCTGCGAGGCGATGGCGGGAATGTGGGAGGCGCCGGCCCAGCTCGCCTTTGTGTCGGCCCCGATGATGCCGACCCGCAGAGGTTTGTTCGTCATATTGTCGCTCCAGTCTATGATGGGAGCGGCCATGGTAAGAGTCCGATTGCAAACACGGAAGACTACAATCAACACATGACTGTCAAGTTGTGATTTACACTGATGGAATGAATCCCTCCCTGCTCCCTTCGCTCGCCTGGTTCGCCCGCATCGCCCACCACCGCAGTTTTACGCGCGCGGCCGACGAGATGGGCGTGTCGCGCGCCGCCCTGTCGCAGAATCTCAAGGCCCTGGAAAAGGAGCTCGGCACGCGCCTTTTGTACCGCACCACGCGCGATATGTCGCTGACCGAGGCTGGCCAGCAACTGCTGGACAGCCTGCAGCCGGCCTTGCGCCAGATCGCGCATGCGCTCCACGGCCTGGACGCTGGCGGCGGCGCGGCGAGCGGCCTGGTGCGGATCAATACCTCGCGCCTGGCGGCCCGGGCGCTGATCGAGCCGCACCTGCACGAGTTCCAGGCGCGCCATCCCGGCGTCAGGCTCGAGCTGGTCATGGCCGACGGCATGTCGAACATCATCGCCGACGGCTGCGACGCCGGCATCCGCCTGGGACGCAGCCTGGCGGAACACATGGTGGCGGTGCCGGTCAGCCCCGTCCTGTCGATGGCGGTAGCCGGCGCGCCGGGCTATTTTGAACGCCACGGCGTGCCGTCGACGCCCGCCGAACTGGCTGGGCATAACTGTATCAATTACCGCTATCCGAGCAGCGGCGCCGTGCACGACTGGGATTTCCAGGACCCCGCCGAAGGCCGCCACTTCACCCAGTGCGTCAGCGGCAATCTCACCACCAACGACTGCGCGAGCATGACGAATATGGCCCTCCAGGGACTCGGACTGATCCAGATCGGCGACCTCTCGATCCGGCAGCATCTGCTCGACGGCCGCCTGGTCCGGGTGCTCACCGACTGGAACCACACCCAGGCTGGCTTTCACCTGTACACGCCGGCGCGCGAGCACATGCCGCCCGCGCTACGCGCCCTGCTCGACTTCCTGGTGGAGAAGCGCGACACGATCGCAGTCCTGTAAGCAACTTGGCGCACGGGTATGCATGTTTACATTTGCGCGGAAGGTGTTATAGTGAACTACATCACCACCGCAATACCTCACCATGGAGGCTATATGGGCAACATACTGCAAGGCACCGCAAGGGAGACCGACGATGAGCGCCGACTGGAACGATAGCACCCCGATCTACCGCCAGCTCAAGGAGCGGGTGGTCGGCATGATGCTCGACGGCGTATTGAAAGCCGGCGACGCCCTGCCCTCGGTGCGCTCGATCGCCGCCGAGTATCAACTCAACCCGATCACGGTATCGAAGGCATACCAGGAACTCGTCGACGAGAGCCTGGTGGAAAAGCGAAGGGGAATTGGCATGTACGTCACCGAAGGAGCAAGCGAAAAACTGCTGGCAAGCGAACGCGAACGCTTCATCCGCGAAGAGTGGCCGGCCATGGTCGAGCGCATCCGCCGCCTGGGGCTGGATGTCGAACAGCTGCTGCGCGACAGCGGCAATGCGGTGGGAGGTGCGGCATGAACACCGTTCAAGACGCGGTCCAGAAACCAGGCCCACAATCGGCTTCGAGCGCAGTCCTGTCCGCGCGCGGCCTGACCAAGCGCTATGGCAAGCAGGTGGCAGTCGACGGCATCGACTTCGAGATCCCGGCCGGCCGCATCGTCGGCCTGATCGGCCCCAATGGCTCGGGCAAGACCACCACCCTCAAGGCGGCCCTGGGCCTGATCCCGTTCGAGGGCGAGCTGTCGGTGCTGGGCCTCGATCCGCGCACCCAGCGCGACGCCTTGATGAAGGACGTGTGCTTCATCGCCGACGTCGCCATCCTGCCGCGCTGGTTGCGGGTGAAGGATGCGGTCGACTTCGTCGAGGGCGTGCATCCGCGCTTCGACCGCAGCAAGGCCGAGCGCTACATCGCCAACACCAAGCTCAAGCCGGGCATGAAGGTCAAGGAAATGTCGAAGGGCATGGTCGTGCAGCTGCACCTGGCGCTGGTGATGGCGATCGACGCCCGCCTGCTGGTGCTCGACGAGCCGACGCTCGGGCTCGACATCCTCTACCGCAAGCAGTTTTACCAGCACCTGCTGGAAGACTACTTTGACGAACAAAAAACCATCGTCATCACCACCCATCAGGTGGAAGAGGTCGAGCACATCCTCACCGACCTGCTGTTCATCCGCGACGGCAAGATCGCGCTCGCGGCGTCGATGGAAGAGATCGGCCAGCGCTACGTCGAGGTGATGGTGCCGAACGAAAAGGCCGCCGCGGCCCGGGCCCTGCAGCCGCTCGACCAGCGCGCCATGTTCGGCAAGTCGGTGATGCTGTTCGATACCCAGCGCGCGGGCGGCCTGTCGCGCAGCCAGCTCGAAGCCCTCGGCGAAGTGCGCCACCCAAGCGTGGCCGACCTGTTCGTCGCCACCATGAAAGGAAGCTACGCATGAATACGCACATGAGCACGATGAAATGGCTGATCCGGCGCGAACTGTGGGAACACAAGGGCGCCTTCGTCTACGCGCCGCTGGCGGTGGCGGCGGCGCTGGTGCTGCTGCTCGGCGGCGGCTTCCTGTACGCATTGACGTCATCTGCCTTCCATATCCAGCACAATGGACATCAGATGATCACGATCGAGGGCGTGCCGCCGGAAATGTACGCCAAGGCGGCGGCGATCGCGGCCTCGAGCTACCTGGCGATCACGGCGCCGCTGTTCCTGGTGCTGCCGGTAGTGGTCTTTTTCTACTGCCTGGCGGCCCTGCACGATGAACGGCGCGACCGCAGCATCCTGTTCTGGAAATCGCTGCCGATGTCGGACCGGGAGACCGTGCTGTCGAAGGCGGCGGTCGCACTGGTGGTGGCGCCGCTGCTGACGGTGGCGATCGGCATCGCCACGTCGCTCATGCTGCTGGTGCTTGGCCTCTTGGCCAGCGCGGTCAAGGGCGTCAACCTGATCGCGCCGGTGCTGGCCAATGCCAACTTCTACCTGTCGCCGCTCTACCTGCTGAGCTTCCTGCCGCTGTACATCGTGTGGGCGCTGCCGACCGTTGGCTGGCTGCTGCTGGTGTCGAGCTGGGCCCGCTCCAAGGTCTTCCTGTGGGCGGTGGGCGTGCCGGTCATCGCGCTGGCCCTCTTGGCCTGGTTCGATTTCCTGGTCGGCCGCTTTTCTGGACTGAGCCTGAACGTCAAATGGTTCGGCGAAGAAGTGGTGGCGCGCCTCCTGGGCGGCCTGATGCCCGGCATCTGGTTCGGCGAAGTCAATGGCCGGGCGCTGGCCGAACAGAATGCCGGCCTCGATGGGCCGATGCTGATTGGCCTGTCCTACGGCACGCTGGCCTCGCCCGCGGTATGGATCGCCGCCGCCGCCGGCTGCGCGATGATCTACGGCGCGATTCGCCTGCGCCGCTGGCGCGACGAGGGTTGAGTCCCGTGCGCGCCCTGCTTCCCATCACGTGCGCGATGCTGCTGGGCGCTGGCGCCGCCGCCGCCCAGACCAGCAAGCCCGACAGTCCAGAGGAAATCAAGGTCAATGCGATGCGCGATCCGGAGGTGCGCAAGTATGAGGCGATCGTGGCCGGCCTGGATGCCTTCGACGACTACCATCGGATGGCCCCGGCGGTATCGGTGCTGCGGTTCCGTATCGAGCCACGCGGCGGCGCCGACAAGCCCGTGCTGCCGGCGGCGCGCCTTGGCGGCGACGATGGCTTCAGCCTGGCGCTGGCGGTCGACGCGGACGGGATGTTCACCGTACCACGCAGCCAGCCCGCACTCGATGCGAACAGCGAACTGGTGCTGAACCAGAAACGTCGTCGCTACCGGGTGACTCCGGTGGTGCGCTCGCCCGGCTTACCCGATCAGGTGCGGCGCCTTGGCGACCTGCGCCTGGAGTGCCGGGTGCAGGTCGCGATCATCAAGGAAGAGATTCCGCTCTGGGTGGTGCTGGCCGCGAACACGCTATTGCGCACCCGCGACTGGTGCGGCTTCACGTTCGAGGGCAAATCCGGCTTCACCTTCCGGCACACGCACGCGCTGCGCGCCGCAGTGCTGGTCGATGGCAACCGCAGCGCCCTGCTCGAGACCGAGGGCAACGGGTTTCGCGTTCCACTTGGCGACACCAGCTGGAGCGACGATACCCTGGTCGAGCTCGAGCTCGAACCCGCGGCGGAGATTACTGGAACTGCTGGCGAAACGCCTCGAACTGAGCCTTGAGCTCTTCCATCACGGCGCGCAGCGACGCGACTTCTTCTTCGAGCTGGGCGATGCGGCCACCCTGGGTCTGGCCGCTGGATGCCGACGAGGTCTGCTCGCTGCCGGCCACGATGGTGATCTCGCCGCCCAGCAGCTGGCCGTAGCGCGATTCCTTGGTGCCTGGCGCGCGTTCGAGCTTGACCACCAGCGGCGGGTATTTATCGATCAGGAACTGCAGCGCCGTCTCGACGTCCTGCACGCTCTTGAACTCGTGCAGGCGGCCGCTGCGGGTGCGGATCTCGCCGGCGGTCTGCAGGCCGCGCAGCATCAGGATGGTGAGCACGGCCAGCTTGTCCTGCTCCAGGGTCCACTTGATGCGCATGCGGTGCTCGTACTTCACGACGCGGGCGCCGGCCTGCGAGATCGCGTTGACGAGCTTGCGCTCGGTGAGGCGCTGCAGGGTGTCGAGGACGATGTCGTCGGACAGCTGCATCACCGGATCGCGGCTCGACAATTGGTTGCATCCGTTGACGATCGCGTTGAGCGACATCGGATAGTTATCGGGGGTCAGCGCTTCCTTCTCGGCCAGCACGGCCAGCACGCGCAGCTCTACCGGGTCCAGCACGGCTGCGGCGTCGATGCCGCCAGTCGCTTCGTTTGTCATGCGATTCCTTAATCTACCAGTCGGTTCAGTTGTTCCGAGTCGAGTTTATCACCCTCCTCCACCCGCGGGCAGCACAGCCCGGCGGCGCGCAGGGTATCGGTGAGGCGTTCGATCTGCTCATCCTGGCGCGCGGCGTGGTCGATCAGGCCGCGCAGGGCTTTCGACAGCGGGTCGTCGCCATTGGGCGTGACGCCATAGGCGGCGAACATGCGCGCGCTGCGCGACTGGTCTTCTTTCTGGATGATGTGGGCCGGATTGCCGACCGCCGTGGCGCCGGCCGGTACCGGCTTGACCACCACCGCGTTGGAACCGATCTTGGCGTACTCGCCGACCGTGAAGGCCCCCAGCACCTGGGCGCCGGCGCCGACGATCACGCCGCGTTCGAGCGTCGGATGGCGCTTGGTGCCGGCCACCAGCGTGGTGCCGCCCAGCGTGACGCCCTGGTAAATGGTGCAGTCGTCGCCGATCACGGCGGTCTCGCCGATCACCACGCCGAAGCCGTGATCGATGAAGACCCGGCGGCCGATCGCGGCGCCGGGGTGGATCTCGATGCCGGTGACGATGCGGGCCAGGTGGGCGATGAAGCGGCCGAGCCATTTCAGGCCCGTGCGCCAGCAGGCGTGGGCCCAGCGGTGGGCGACGATGGCGTGCAGGCCCGGATAGCAGGTCAGCACTTCCCAGCCGTTGCGGGCCGCGGGATCGCGCTCGATGATGTTGCGAATGTCTTCGCGCAGTCGTGAGAAAAACATGGTGGTGCTTCGGAGGGAACGGCTTTCATGGTAGCCGATCCGGGGATGAAATGCTTGTGGAGATGATAATGCGGCGGGAGCCGGCCTGGACGCGCTGCCAGGCCGTTGTTGCGCTAGTGCTGAGGTCAGCCTTCGCGCGCGATGCGCTGGCGACGGGCCTCGTACAGGCAGACGCCCGAGGCGACCGACACGTTCAGGCTCTCGACCGAGCCGAACATCGGGATGTTGACCAGCACGTCGCAGGTCTCGCGCGTCAGGCGGCGCATGCCCTCGCCTTCCGAACCCATGACCAGGGCGGCCGGGCCGGTGAAGTCGGCCTGGTACAGGCCGCGGTCGGCGTCGTCCGAGGTGCCGATGAGCAGGATGTCGCGTTCCTTCAGCTCGCGCATGGTGCGCGCCAGGTTGGTGACGGTGATGTAAGGGACCGTCTCGGCCGCGCCGCTGGCGACCTTGGCGGCGGTGGCGTTCAGGCCGACCGCGCGGTCCTTCGGCACGATCACCGCGTGTGCGCCGACGCCGTCGGCCACGCGCAGGCAGGCGCCCAGGTTGTGCGGGTCGGTGATGCCGTCCAGGATCAGCAGCAGCGGCGGACCCTCGATCGCGTCAAGCAGCTCGTCCAGGTTGCGCGCCAGCGCCAGCTGGCTGGCGAAGGCGATCACGCCCTGGTGGCGGCGGGTGCCGGTGATCTTGTCGAGGCGCGCGGCATCGACCGGCATCACGCGTACGCCAGCCGCCTTGGCATTGGCGATCAGGTCCTTCATGCGGCCGTCATTGCGCTCGGCATCGACAAAGATCTCTTCCACCGACTGCGCCTCATGACGCAGGCGCGAGGTCACGGCGTGGAAGCCGAAAATCATTTTATTTTTCATTTGCTACTTCTCAATCGCTTTCAGGTGCTTTTTTCTTGCTGGTTTTGGATGCGGTCTTGGTCGCGGTCTTGGCTGCGGCCTTTGGTGCCTTCGGCGCAGGCGCGACGGCTTTGGTAGCAGCCGCCTTGCGCGGAGTGGCGACAGCTTTTTTGGCTGCCGGTTTCTTGGCTGCCGGCTTCTTGGCCGCGACAGCCTTGACTGGCGCCGCGACGACTGGCTCCGCGACCGGCTCGGCCTTGCTTGCGGCCTTGGCCGGCGCCTTCCGTGCCTTCGGCTTTGCTGCAGGGGCGACAACCGGCGCTGGTGCTGGCGCTGGTGCAGCCTCGACGACAGCCTTGGCGCTGGCCTTGGTCGCACGCGGTTTGCGTGCAGCCGGTGCGCTCTGTTGCTCGATCACGGGCGCCGGCGTCGGTGCTGGCGTCGGTGCCGGCGTTGGTGCCGGCGTTGGTGCTGGCGTCGGTGCTGGAGCGGGTGCAGCCGCATTCGCGCGCTCTTCCGCCTTCGCCTTGGCCCGGGCCTTGCGCGATTTTGGTGGCTTCGACGGCACTACCATGGCGTCCTGCGCTACCTGGCGGGCACGCTCGAGCGGGGTCGGCGTCTCCACCACGGCAGGCACGTCGCGCTTTGGTCCACGCGAACGGCCGCCGCGCGATTTCTTGCCGCCGCCGTTGCCACGGCCCTCATTGCGGCCCTCGTTGCGGCCTGGCTTGTTGCGACCAGACCCCTCGCCCGCCTCAAGCGCGACCGGCGCCGACGCCAGCGTCAGGTCGATCTTGCGCGATTCGAGGTCGACCCGCGCCACGCGCACGGTGACGCGGTCGGTCAGCTGGTAGCGCTGGCCGGTGCGTTCGCCGCGCAGTTCATGGCGCGCTTCGTCGTACTGGAAGTAATCGGCGCCCAGCTCGGTGATGTGCACCAGGCCTTCGACGAACAGCTCGTCGAGCTGCACGAAGATGCCGAAGGTGGTGACGCCGGCGACCGTGCCGGTGAACTCTTCACCGATCTTGTCCTGCATGAAGAAGCACTTGAGCCAGTTTTCGACGTCGCGCGACGCTTCATCGGCGCGGCGCTCGTTGGCCGAGCAGTGCACGCCGAGGGCGTCCCAGATCGTCAGGTCTCTTTCGCTCTTCTGCGGCTTGCCGTCGGCCTTGTCCTTGGCCGCCTGCTTGCGCGCCGAATTCGACTGGGTCGAATTCAGCTTGCCCAGCTCGATACCCTTCGGCTCGTAGCGCTTGCCCAGCAGGATCGCCTTGATCGCGCGGTGGGTCAGCAGGTCGGGATAGCGGCGGATCGGGCTGGTGAAGTGGGCGTAGGCCTCGTACGCCAGGCCGAAGTGGCCGACGTTGTCCGGGCTGTAGACCGCCTGCTGCATCGAGCGCAGCAGCATGGTCTGCAGCAGCGTCGCGTCGGGGCGCTCGCGGATTTGCTGCATCACCGCGGCGTAGTCGCGCGCGGTCGGCTTGTTGCCGCCGCCGAGGTTCAGGCCCACCTGCTTGAGGAAGGTGCGCAGCTGGTTCAGCTTCTCTTCGGTCGGCACGGCGTGCACGCGGAAGGTGCCCGGGTGCTTGTGGCGCAGCAGGAAGTCGGCGGCGCACACGTTGGCGGCCAGCATGCACTCTTCGATCAGACGGTGCGCATCGTTGCGGGTACGCGGGATGATCTTCTCGATCTTGCCCAGCGGATTGCAAACGATATAGGTTTCGGTGGTTTCGAAATCGATCGCGCCGCGCTCCTGGCGCGCCTTGAGCAGCGCGCGGAAGGCGCCGTTCAGGTTCAGCAGGTGCGGCACGATGCCTGGACGCTGTTGCGCTTCCTCGCCGTCGGTATTGGCGAGGATGTCGGCCACCTGGTTATAGGTCAGGCGCGCCGCCGAGTGCATCACGGCCGGGTAGAACTGGTAAGCGGTGACTTCGCCGTCCTCGGTGACGACCATATCGCACACCAGGGTGCAGCGGTCCACATGCGGGTTCAGCGAACAGAGTCCGTTGGACAGCTTCTCGGGCAGCATCGGAATCACGCGACGCGGGAAGTACACCGAGGTGCTGCGCTCGATCGCGTCGGCATCCAGCGCGTCGTTCGGCTTCACGTAATGGCTGACGTCGGCGATCGCGACCAGCAGGCGATAGCCCTTGGTACGGCCGATCTTGACCGGCTCGCAGTAGACCGCGTCGTCGAAGTCGCGCGCGTCTTCGCCGTCGATGGTCACCAGCGGCACGTCGCGCAGGTCGACGCGGTCGGCGAGGTCGGCACTGATCACTTCGTTCGGCAGGCGCGCGGCCTGCTTCAGTGCAGGCGGCGAGAACACGTGGGGCACGCCGAACTTGCGCACGGCGATTTCGATTTCCATGCCCGGATCGTCCAGTTCGCCGAGCACTTCGACGATGCGGCCGGTCGGCTTCTGGAAGCGCCCAGGCTGCTCGAGCAGCTCGACGCTGACCACCTGCCCGGCGCGCGCCTTGCCCGGCGAACCGGATACCAGGACGTCCTGGGCGATGCGCTGGTCTTCGGGCGAGACGATCCACACGCCGCCTTCATTGAGCAGGCGCCCGATGATGTGGGTGTTGGCGCGTTCGACGACTTCAACGATCGAGCCTTCGGGACGGCCGCGGCGATCGGTGCCGGTCACGCGCGCCATCACGCGGTCGCCGTGCAGCACTTTCTGCATCTCGCGGTCGGACAGGAACAGGTCGGGGCCTGGCTCGTCCGGGATCACGAATCCAAATCCGTCCCGATGCGCGGCGACCTTGCCGGCCACGAAGGCGGAATGGTCGGCCAGCATATAAGTGCCACTGCGGTCGGAGCGGATCTGGCCGTCACGCTCCATGGCGTTCAGGCGGCGGCCCAGGACTTCCTGGGCGGCGGGCTTGACCTTGAGGACACGTGCCAGGCCGGCCGCATCGAGCGGGTCGGTGGCGTCACGGAAGACTGCGAGGATTTCCTCGCGGCTTGGAATGGTATGAGTAGGTTGCTTCAAATCGGTTCTTTTTTCTCTTGGCCAGTAATAGCGCCGCTCATGAATAAATAGGCGGCAGCCAGCTTGATTGACACCTTGACAGGCGTAGTGTAACGGAGGTCCATCCGATTCGCCTAACGTGGCGTGCTGCGGGATGTTCCTGGAATATATTCATTGCCCCGATCAGAACTTCATCGTGGGTCTTTGACTATTGAAAATCATCCGCTATAATCTCGCTCTCTTCAGCAACGGCGGCAACGACGAAGCGAAGAAAGCAGCAGTGGTAAGCGGTGTGTTTTGCGTGATGATCTAGAAATGTTGATCTAGCGGAAAATGACAAAGCCTGCTATTGTAGCAGAGTTGGTTTGCAGTGCCCACGTGGCGGAATTGGTAGACGCGCATGGTTCAGGTCCATGTGCCGCGAGGTGTGGGGGTTCGAGTCCCTCCGTGGGCACCAACAGATTGACAGGTTGTTTGTAGTACAGAAAACGCCCACGTGGCGGAATTGGTAGACGCGCATGGTTCAGGTCCATGTGCCGCGAGGTGTGGGGGTTCGAGTCCCTCCGTGGGCACCAACGTTTTCTGGTTGTAGGGTGGACGGATTTCCGTCCACGCGGAAGTAAGCGTAGAGTTAGCAGTAATCAGTGCCCACGTGGCGGAATTGGTAGACGCGCATGGTTCAGGTCCATGTGCCGCGAGGTGTGGGGGTTCGAGTCCCTCCGTGGGCACCA
>NZ_JAXCWH010000006.1:0-441967 GCF_034045165.1 Massilia sp. CFBP9026 | reverse complement strand
ATACCGATCAGGCGCTCGGGACGGTCGTCCTTGACCCGGTCCAGAAAGCGATGGCGCCAGCGAAACGTCGTGTTGTGGTGCACGCCGACCCGCTTGGCCGCAGAGCGGACCGTGCGGGAATCGAGCACCGTTCCCAGATACTCGAGCCATTTGCCCTTGTGCCTGAGCCGCGCCAGCGGCGTGCCGGTCAGGTCATTAAAAGTGCGGCCGCATGCGCAACAGCGATAGCGTTGCAAGTCATTGGCCTGGCCATGGCGGTGGCAATGCTCGCAGGCGCAATCCGGGCAGCAGCGTCCCTTTGAGCGGATCTCGTCGATAAGGGCGACCACCCGGTCGATCCCGGCTGCCGGATGCAGGGCGGCGAGCACCTGCTGACGCTGCGGCTGGTTCAGCAGCGCTAGCTGCGCGAATAACTCCTCAAACTTCGGCGCTTTCATGGCGCGCTCCGAGCGATGGCGATCAGGATTGGACCGCGCGTCAGCTCAGCAGTTCAATGCTCATCCACAGCTAACGTGTACTGCGCCTTCTTCGTCGACTGTCAGTCGATACCGGTATCATTTCACAAACAACGCCGGGCCAATGGCGGGTCAGTTGCGATAGTGCAACAATGTCATTGGGTAGTGGATTTTAGGCAAGGTTAATTATCCAAAATCTCCGTGTAAAAGAGTATGATTTCTCGTCACTGATGAGGTCTGCCCGCCACCGATGATGCATCCTGCCCTAGCGCTCGCCGCACCGGCGCGCCAATCCGCGATTCTGATTGTCGACGACGCCCCCGATAGCCTCGGGCTGCTGCAGGACATGATGCGCCAGCAGGGCTACCAGACCTTCGTCGCCAGTTCCGGCAAGCGCGCGCTCGACATCGCCACCCGCGTCCAGCCCGACCTGATCCTGCTCGATGTCATCCTGCCCGACCTCGACGGCCTGGAAATCTGCCGCCGCCTGAAGCGCCAGCCCGATACCGCCCACATCCCCATCATCTTCGTCAGCGCCTGCGGCGAGACCGAGGACATCGTCGCCGGCTTCGACACCGGCGCCGCCGACTACATCGCCAAGCCGGTGCGCATGGCCGAAGTCTGCGCCCGCGTGCGCGCCCAGCTGCGGCTGCGCAGCAGCAGCGAAAGCCAGAAGCAGCAGGCCGAGCGCCTGCAGCTGATCGTCGACGGCATGGACGAAGGCCTGATGCTGGTCGATTGCGAAGGCCGCGTGGTGTATGCCAACCCGGCCTGCGAACGCTTCCTGTCCCAGCCCAAGGAAGTGCTGGAAGGCGAGCTGCTGGCCGACCTGGTCGAGCCGCCCGCCGCCTACGACTACGCCGACTACTTCGCCCAGCCGCTCGACGCCGAAGCGACCGCGCGCTGCCGCGGCACGCGCGAGGTGCTGGTGCGCCAGTCGGACGGCACCTTGCGCGCGATGGACCTGAGCCTGTCGCCGATGGCCGGCGGCGAGGCGCTGTTCGTCGCCCTGCTGCACGACATCACCCACCACAAGCAGTCCGAGACCGCGCTGCAGCGCGCCGCACTGGTCGATCCGCTGACGCGCATCGCCAACCGCCGCCACTTCGACGCCTTCCTGGACAAGGAATGGCAGCGCGCCATCCGCAGCGGACAGCCGTTGTCGCTGATCGTGCTCGACGTCGACCATTTCAAGGGCTACAACGACAGCCTGGGCCACGCCGCCGGCGACGCCTGCCTGCAGGCCATCGCCGAAGCGCTGCAATCGCATGCGATGCGCCCGACCGACCTGGCCGCGCGCTACGGCGGCGAGGAATTCGTGGTGCTGCTGGCCGATACCGGCTCCAGCGCGGCGGCGCGGCTGGGCGAGTCGATCCGCGCCCACATCGAGCGCCTGGCCATTCCGAATCCGCGCTCCGAGGGATCCGGGGTGGTGACGGTCAGCGTGGGCGTGGCGTGCATCGTGCCGACCCTGTTCGACGATATCCGCTCGTTCTTCATCTCGGCCGACCGCGCGATGTACGAGGCCAAGGCGCGCGGGCGTAATCAGGTGGTGGCGGCGCAGGCGGGGGCGGCGTGGGAGCAGGTGCGTGGCGGACTGCTCAACTAGCCGCCGGCCAGGCGCCTTTCGAAGATCCTCGACGATGAAACATCCCCGCGCTCTCCGCCTATCCCGGCATTTTTCAATGGCCCTGCTCTGCGCCGGATTTGCCTTGCCGGCACCGGCGACACCACCGCTGGTCGACAGATTCATCCTCGGCTCGAACAAGGGCCACATCGTCCCGTCCGAGTGCTGCTGGATGCCGGTGCCCGAGTCCATGCGCTTGCTGGATCTGAAGGTGAACGAGGGAAGCCAATGCTCGGCGATGGGTGGGCCTGTCGGGGTATTCGAACAAAAGGCGGGGAAGCTGTGGCTCACCGGATTCGAGACGTGCGGCAGGAAGATTCCTTTGGATGAGGTCTATCCCGGGCTCGAGGAGCCGGCTTTGGCCGACTGGTTGTCCGGCACCTTCAAGACACGCCTCGGGGTACCTTGCCGCGCGTTCGGCGGCCAACCGGTCCTGGCCCTGGAGCAGGAATTGACCGTGAACGAAGGGGTCGTCACTGCGGTGACGGAGAAATACCTGAATCACTCGGCATGCAGGAATCACTCGGAATGACGCCCGGCGCCATGCATGCGCCGGCAAGTGGATCATCGTGTTGACGAACCAGTGGCGACCGCTATCCTTGACAAGAAAATGCCATGATTTCGGATATGGATAAGATGGCCCAGTGCAGCTGTGGCCAGCTGACGGCCAAGGTCAGCGGCGACCCGCTCCGCATCTCTATCTGTCATTGCCTGAATTGCCAGCGCCGCAGCGGCAGTGTGTTCGCGGCGCAGGCCAGATTTCCGCGCGATCAAATAGTCATTGCCGGAACGTCGACCAGTTTCACGCTGACGGGCGACGAAGGTTCGCGCGCGCATTTCCACTTTTGCCCGGTCTGCGGCGCGACCGTCTACTTCCAGACCGAAGGCGCCGAGGAAACCATCGCCATCCCGATCGGCGCCTTCGCCGATCCCCTCTTTCCGGCGCCGACGGTCTCGGTGTACGAAGAACGCATGCACGCCTGGGTAGTTCCGCCGCCTGGCGCCGAGCACATCCCCTGACGAATCAGGCGCCGCGAGGATAGCCCGTAATTCGCGCGATGTCGCGGTACATCGGGCGCAGCCGCCGGTACATCCGCAGATACACGTCCTTGTACAGGCGCTCGTAAACCGCCCGGTTGCCCGAAATCGGCTCGAACACTTTGCCTACCCGCGTCATGCCCGCAACCGCACTTGCGAAATCAGGATACAGCCCAAGCCCCACGGCGGCATCGATCGCCGCCCCCAGCCCCGACGTCTCACACACATGCGGCCGCGCCGTCGGCAGGCCGAAGATATCGGCCGTGAGCTGCATCGCCGCATCGCTCTGCGAGCCGCCGCCCGACACCCGCAGCTCGGTAATGCGCACGCCACCGCGCCGCTCGATCCGCTCCTTCCCTTCGCGCAGTGCATACGCCAGCCCTTCCAGGATGGCGCGATACACGTGGGCGCGGGTGTGGACGTCGCCAAATCCCACGATCGCGCCCTTGGCCTCACGCCCTGGCAATCGGATGCCCGGCGTCCAGTAAGGCTGCAGCATCAGCCCCATCGATCCCGGCGGCACACTGCTGGCCAGTTCGTCGAACAGGTGCTCCGGCGCCACGTCTTCCAGCAATGCGCGCGATTGCTCGTGGTGGCCGAACTGCTCCTTGAACCAGTTGACCATCCAGTAGCCGCGATACACCTGCTGCTCGATGCTGTACGCATCTGGCAGCGCGCTCGGATACGGCGGCACGAAACGCACCGCCTCGATGTAACGCTGCGAGGTGATGTTGATGGTGGCCGTGGTGCCGTAGCTGAGGCAGGCCACGTGCGGCGCGCAGCAGCCGGCGCCGATCACTTCGCAGGCCTTGTCGGCGGCCGCCGCCAGCAGCGGCAAGCCCTCCGGGATGCCGGTATCGAACGCCGCCTTCGCGGTGATGCTGCCCAGACGCGCGCCGGGAGGGGCCAGCTCGGGCAGCATGGAAGGCTTCACGGCCAGCGCCTGCCACTGCCAGGCACGCGGTCCGGCCCAGCGCCGGCGCCGGTAGTCGAAGGGAATATAGGCCACCTGCGAGCCGCTCGAATCGATGAAGCGGCCGCCCAGGCGCCAGTTCAGGTAGCCCGACAGCAGCAGGAACTTGTCGGTGGCCTCCCAGACCTCGGGCTGGTGGGCGCGGATCCAGTTGATCTCGGCCTCGCCGACCAGGTGCCGCATCGTACCGGCCACGCCCGCCACGCGAAAGGCCGTACGCCACAGCGCTCCAATCGGCGGGACTTCCTCGGTGCGGCGCTGGTCGAGCCAGGTGATGGCGGGCCGCAGCGGGCGGCCTTCGCGATCCAGGTTAACCACGGTGCCGCGCTGGGCCGTGACCGCGACGCCGGCCAGGCGGGCGCGCTCGGCGCCGGGCTGCGTCCATAGCTGGCGGCAAGCCTGGCACAACGCCTGCCAGTAGGCGTCGACGTCGTGCTCATGCCAGCCCGGCTGCGGCGAACGGTAGGCATCCAGCGCCACCTGCGCCTTGACCACCAGTTCGCCGCGCAAGTCGAACAGCAGGGCGCGCACGCTTTGCGTGCCGTTGTCGATGGCCAGCAGCAGCGGATCGCGCGGACTAACGGACATCGGGCCCAGTCAGGCGGCAGGCGGAACGCCGTACTGCTTGCGCCACTCGGCCAGGTAGCGCCGCTCCTGCGATTCCCAGTGCGCATCGTCCCAGCCGAGCTCCTGCTGGCACATGGCGCGGATGCGCGCCATCTGGTCGATGCCGCCGTTAGGCAGCTGGATGCCGAGCCGGGTGCGGCGCAGCAGCAGGTCGTCCAGCAGGAAGACCTGCTCGCAACGTGCGGCCCAGCGCAGCTCGGCCCACAGCGTCTGCGTGCCCGGGATGCATTCCAGCTCGCCCTGGCGCGCCGCGAGCAGCAGCGGCTTGGCCTGGGCGCCATAGCGGCCGGCCAGCCGGCGCAGCACACCGGACGGCAGGTCGTGGCGTGCGGGCACCGAGACCCGCGCGAACACCGGCCCGCGCTCGGGACGCAGCTGCCAGCCGGGCAGCTGCTGCGACACGTGGCGCAGCACGTCGAGGGCGATCGAACGGAAGGTGGTCAGCTTGCCGCCGGCCACCGAGACCAGGCCCGGCTCCGACCACACGAAGTGGTCGCGCTTCTCGGACGACGGCGCGCCATGCTGGCCGCCGTCGATCACCGGCCGCACGCCGGCGAAGGTGGCGACGACATCCTGGTCGCCCAGCCCGAGCTGCGGGAACTGGGCATGCAGGGCCGCCATCAGGTAGTCGAATTCATGGCGCGTGATGCGCGCCTCGGTGTTCACCCCTTCCTCGTGGTCGACATCGGTGGTGCCGACCAGGGTCACTCCCTCCCACGGGAAGGCGAATACGGGGCGGCTGTCGGCCGGGTGCAGCAGGCTGACCGCCTGCGCCAGCGGCAGGCGCCAGGCCGGCAGCACCAGGTGGCTGCCGCGCAGCGGCCGCAGGCGCGGCGCGCGATTGGGCTTATCGCTCCCTGCCTCGCTGCCTGCCGCGCCGCCGAGCAGATCGGACCAGGCGCCGGTGGCGTTGATCACCACCCGCGCGCGCACCGCCGTCTCGGCCTTGCTGCGTTCGTCGCGCAGCATGGCGCCGTGCACCTTGCCGCCGTCGCGCACCAGCGCCTGCACCGTCACGTAGTTGCAGGCGACCGCGCCGTGGGCGCGCGCCTCGTCGATCACGCGCAGCACCAGGCGCGCGTCGTCGGTCTTGGCGTCGGTGTAGCGGATGCCGCCGGCCAGGTTGGCTTCTCCGATATTCGGGGCCAGCATGCGGAACGATTCCGGGCGCTCCCAGTGCGGCTCGCGCCGGCCGGCCAGCATGTCGTACACGCGCAGCATGGCGAGAAAGCCCAGCCGCCGCTTGACGTCGGTGCCATGGTCGGCAAAGGCGAAGCCCTGCGGCTCGACCAGGCCGGGCGCGGCGCGCAACAGCGATTCGCGCTCGCGCACGGCATCGCGCGTCAGGCGCAGGTTGCCGGAAGCCAGGTAGCGCAGGCCGCCGTGCACCAGTTTCGACGAACGGCTCGAGGTGCCCCAGGCGAAATCCTTCTGCTCGACCAGCAGGGTCTTGAGGCCGCGCCGCGCGGCTTCGAGCAGGATGCCGGCGCCGGTGATGCCGCCGCCGATCACCAGCAGGTCCCAGTCGCGCCCTGGCGGGAAGACGTTGGCTTGAGAGGTATGATTCATGGCGTCACCAGCTTGCCCGGATTCATCCGGCATTCGGGGTCGAAGTGCCGGAACAGCGCACCCATGGCGCCGAGTCCCAGCTCGCCCTTCTCGGCCGCCAGCCATGGCGCGTGGTCGACGCCCACGCCGTGCTGGTGGCTGATGGTGCCGCCGCAGCCGACGATCGCGCTCGAGACCCGGTCCTTGAGCTGGCGCCAGCGCGCCAGGTCGGCCTGGTAGTCGCCCGCCAGCCGGTAGACGAAGGTCGAATACACGCTGGCGCCCTGCGGATACAGGTGCGACAGGTGGGTATAGGCGTGCACGCGCTCGCCGAAGGCTTCCAGCGCGGCCGCCGCGGCCTGCTCGATCGCCGTCACCGCCGACGTCACGTGCGGCCAGTCGAGCGCCGTCTCGACCGTGTCGATCGCATAGCCCTGCTCCCAGGCCGCATTGCGCAGGTAGACGCTGCGGAAGCGGTTGCGGCGCCAGCGCTCGCCCAGCGCGCGCCCGACGTGCACCCCGCGCTGGCGCCGCGCCAGGGCCACCGCCGCGCGCAGCGCCTCGCGCGCCTGGCCCCTGGCGCCGCTGGCGCCCACCAGCAGCATGCATTTAGCCTGGCCGCAACCGCGCCAGCCCAGGTAGCGCTCCAGCAGTCGCACCTGGCGCGCGTGGCCGGCCAGCGCCAGCATGGTGACCGTCTCGCCGGCGTTCGACAGGCGCAGCATCGACAATCCCAGGCGCGCCTGGGCCAGCGTCCGCGCCGCCTGCAGCGCGTGTTCCCAGTCGGGGAAGAACAGCGCGTGGAAGGCTTCGTGCTCGGGCAGGCGGTTGATGCGCACCGCGGCATGGGTCAGCACGCCCATGCGGCCTTCGGAGCCGAGCACCATCTCGCGCAGGTCGATGCCGCTGCTCGATGCCGGGAAGGTCGGGATGTCGAGGGTGCCGGACGGGGTCTCGATGCGCCCGCCCGCGAACATCTGCTCGATGCGGCCGTAGCGCAGCGACTGCTGCCCCGACGAGCGGGTGGCGATCCAGCCGCCGAGCGTGGAGTATTCGAACGACTGTGGATAGTGGCCCAGGGTGTAGCCGTGGGCGCGCAACTGGGCTTCGAGATCGGCGCCGGACACGCCGGCGCCGAAGCAGGCCAGCTGCGCCTCGCGGTCGAGCGAGATCATGGCGCGCATGCGGCCCATGTCGATGGAGAGGGTCGGGCGCAAGCCGCCGTTGGAGCTGTGGCCCACGTCGAGGTGGCCGGCCACGCTGGTGCCGCCGCCGTAGGGGATGACCACCGCATCGTGGCGGGCGGCGAAGCCCAAGAGCTCGCGCACCTGGGCGCCGGATTCAGGAAAGGCCACGCCGTCGGGCACATTGCCCAGGCGGCCGTGGCGCAGGCGCAGCCAGTCCGGCAGGCTCTGGCCGAGGGCGTGGCGCGCGCGCGTGGCGCTGCTGGCGTCGATCAGCGGATGGGGCGGCAGGCGGCCCGGCGGCAGGCCGGCGCAGGCTTGTTCGAAGGTCGCGTCCTGCGGAGCCGTCCCCCGGCCCAGCCGTGCGCCGAGAAAGGCTCTGGCCTCCCCTTCCAGCTGCACCGTAATCGACTCGTCACCCCAACCGTTCCAACGCCGCATCAATGACTTTCCGTTATACTGCAAGTTGTTCTTTTTGCCAGATCGGTATCACTACAGGTATCACCTCAGGTAACACGTTAAAGACGCTCCCGCCAATCGTATTGCGCTTTCATGACACAGCCTTGCTCAATCACGCCACCACCCGCCATGGACGCGCGCGTGACCGGTTCCTACCTGCAGCCCCTGCTGGAAACCGCCCTCGAACGCGGCCTTACCCTTCCTGCATTGGCCGATGCCGCCGGCCTGGCGCCCGACGCACTTGATCCACTGCCCGAGAGCCTGTCCGCACGACGCTACATCGGCCTGCTCGAAGCCGGCGCGCGCCTGGCGAACGACCCGTTCTTCGGCCTGCACGTGGGCGAGAAGGCGCGCCCGGCCACCTATAGCGCCTACGGCATGCTGCTCCTGGCCTGCAGCAGCTTCGGCCATGCGCTGGAGCTGACCCAGCGCTACGAATCGCTGGCCCACGACCTGGGCCGCAGCGGCCTGGCGCTCCACGGCGCCCAGGCGCATTACGAATGGATCAGCCACTATCCCGACGCCACCCGGCACCTGGTGGAAAGCGTGTTCGCGGGCATCCGCGTGTTCGGCAGCTGGCTGGCCGGGCGCCCCCTGATGCCGCTGGCGCTGCGGGTCCGGCATGCCGACCCGGGCCACGGCAGCGCCGAATACCTGCGCGTGCTGGGCATCGCGCCGGAGTTCGGCGCGCCACTGAACTGCGCCGCCGTCGATGCCGCCCTGCTGGCGATGCCGGTACCGAACGCCGATACCAGCCTGTATCCGCTGCTGCTGCATCACGCTGAACGGCTGCTCGAAGAACGCGCTCCCCGGGTCGACCCGATCGTGGCGCGGGTGCGGGCCGCGCTGCTGCCGCGCCTGAGCAGCGGCGAGGCGCGGCTGGCGCCGGTGGCGGCCGAACTGGGGCTGTCGACCCGCACCCTGCAGCGCAAGCTGGCCGACGCCGGTTCGAGCTTCCAGCAGGTGCTCGATGCGGTGCGCTACGGCCTGGCCCAGGACTACCTGCGCCGGCGCGAACTGGGCCTGGTCGACATCGCCTTCCTGCTCGGCTTCCAGGAACAGAGCGCGTTCACCCACGCGTTTCGCGAATGGAGCGGCATGAATCCGGGGGCTTGGCGCGAACAGGTGGCCTGAATCGACTAGACCGGGAATGGTTTAGCTGCAACAATTCACGAATGAGTATCATTTCCCGATTCCAGGCATGGCTGCGCGCGACGCTTCTCGTACTATCGTGCGCCGTCGCCCCGGCCGCCCTCGCCCTCGACCCGACCATCGCGCTGGACGGCTATCGGCATGAGCGCTGGGGCGAGCTGGAAGGCGCGCCGCGCTATGTCGATGCGCTGGCGCGCAGCCAGGACGGCTGGCTGTGGGTTGGCAGCCGCTACGCCGGACTGCTGCGCTTCGACGGCCTGCGCTTCCTGCCGTTCGAAACGGCCGACGGCAGCCGCCTGCAGACCACCAGCATCAGCGCGCTGCGGCCCGGGCCCGGCGGCGAACTGTGGATCGGCCACGGCAGCGGGGGCCTCAGTGTGCTGCGCAAGGGGCGCTACCAGCACCTGCTCACACCCGAACAGACGGGCAGCGTATTCGCCATCTCCGTTGGCGCCGACGGCGCGCCCTGGATCGCCGGCTGGCGCGGCCTGTTCCGGGTCGACGGCGATCGCGTGGTGCGCATCGGCCCGGAGCTGGGCTACGACGCCACCCGCGCCGAATACGTGCTGGCCGACGGCGCCGGCCGGGTCTGGGCCACCGACGGCGCGGCGCTCTATCTGCGCGAGGCCGGCGCCCAGCGGTTTCACAGGCTGCGCGCGGTGCGCGGCGATGCGATGCTGCTCGAGGCGCGGGACGGCAGCGTATGGCTGGTGCTCGGCAAGGAGTTCGAGCGGATAGCGCCGCCCTCGCCGCGCCGCGTGCCCGTCCAGCCCGGCAGCGCCAACACCTACCAGTCGCTGTTCGACCGCGACGGCAACGTCTGGTCCGGCAACTGCCCGGTCGGCGTCTGCGTGCTGCGCCCGGCCGAATGGCAGCACGGCGAACGCTTCACGCCGGTCGGCGCCGCCGAGCGGCTCGACCAGTCATGGCAGATGACCAGCCTGTCGGTGCTGGCGCTGATGGAAGACGGCGACGGGAGCATCTGGGTCGGCACGCCCTCGGGCCTGGAGCGGCTGCGCGACCACGCCGTGCACATGGTGCCGCAACTGCTCGACCGCGGCATCTCCCATCCCGCCCGGCACCCGGACGGCGGGATCGTCGCAGTGCGGGTCCAGCGGCTGGACGATACGGCCGGCCTGGTGCGCATCGAGAACGGCAGGGTGAGCGAGCTGCCCGACGCCATCGCCACCCACGTGCTCGACCGTGCGCCGGACGGCACGCTGGTGCTCGGGGGCCGCTACGGCATCGAGCGGCATGGCCGGGCGGGCGTCGAGCGCATCCCGCTGCCGCCCGCGGTCAGCGCGGCCGCCGACATTATCCGGCCGCGGCAACTCGCGGCCGGCAACGACGAAGTCTGGTTCTGGACCGGGCGCATGGGCGCCTGGCATTACCGCGACGGCGCCTGGACCAGGCCACCGGTCAAGGAAGACCACCCGCAGGAAGTGGCGTTCGACGCCGCCGGCCGCAGCTACCTGGGGCTGTCCGGCAACCGCCTGCGCATCGTCGATGGCGACGCGGTGCGCGAGTACGGCGCAGCGGACGGGCTGGAGGTCGGCAAGTTCAGTGTCATCGTGCCGGGCAAGCCCTTGCTGGTGGCGGGCCAGGACGGCATGCAGGTGCTGGAAGGCAGCCGCTTCCGCCGCCTCGCCGTCACCGCGCCGGACGGCATCGGCGCGGCCAGCGGCATCGTCACCGACGCCGCCGGCGTACGCTGGATCAACGCCGAGCGCGGCATCTACCGCGTCACGCCGGAAGACTGGACGCGCTCGATGAACGATCCCGGCGTCGCGCTGCGCGGCCGCTTGTTCGATGCCGCCGACGGCTACCTGGGCGGCGGCGTGTCGCGCATGCTGGCGCGCACGGCCGCGATCGCCAGCGACGGCACGCTGTGGTTCGCCGGCGAGCGCGGCCTGGCCTGGATCGATCCACGCAAGACCTCCCCCAATCCGGCGACGCCCGCGGTCGAGGTGCTGGCCGTCTCGAGCGGCGCGCGCCAGTATGGCGCCGGCACGGGAGTGGCACTCGACCAGGGCACCGAGAACGTGCAGATCGACTACACGGCGCCCAGCTTGCGCATGCCGCAAAAAGTGAGCTTCCGCTATCGGCTGGCCGGCGTCCAGGACTGGGAAGAAGCCGGCACCCGGCGCAGCGCCTTCTTCCAGCGGCTGCGGCCCGGCATGCATACCTTCGAGGTAATGGCCATCAACGAGAGCGGCGTGGCGGGCCCGGTGACGGCACTGGCCTTCCATATCCCGCCGCGCTGGTTCCAGACCTGGTGGTTCCTCGCTGCCTGCGTGCTGGCGTGCCTGGCCATGCTCGCCTGGGCCTACCGGCTGCGCACCCGCCGGCTGGCCGAGCGCATCGAAGGCGAGCTGATGGCGCGCATGCGCGAGCGCGAATCGATCGCCCGCTCGCTGCACGACACCTTCCTGCAAGGCGTGCAGGGCATGCTGCTGCGGATGCACTCGGTGCTGACCGGGCTGCCGCCCGACAGCCCGGCGCGCGCCGAGTTCGAGCGGGTGCTGGAGAGCGCGGAACAGGTGCTGGAAGAAGGCCGCGACGAAGTCCAGGGCCTGCGCCAGGGCTTCGCCAACGTCGACGCGTTCTGGCAGGGCTTGCTGCGCGACGTGGACCTGATCCTCCCCGGCGGCAGCGGGCGCCTGGCCCTGTCGGCGATGCCGGGATCGGTCGAGCGCCTGCCGGTGCGCCTGCGCCGCGACGTGCATGCGATCGTGCGCGAAGCCCTGCTCAACGCGCTGCGGCACACGCCCGGCGCCGTCCGCCTCAGCGCCGACACCAGCCAGCGCGGCCTGGCGCTGACCGTCAGCGACGATGGCGCGGGCGGGTGTGCCATGGACAAGGCCGGCCACTTCGGCCTGCAAGGCATGCGCGAGCGCGCCACCCAGATCGGCGCCCGGCTGCGCATCGACAGCGGCCCGGCCGGCACCCGGGTCACGCTAACGGTTCCGGTCGGACCTGATGAGGCGGTTCAGGCGGCTCAGGCGGATCAGGCGTCGTGCCCCGCCCCGCCGTGCCCGCCGAGCACGCGCACGGCATCGTCGACCACCGGCACGATCGCCAGCACGCACAGGAAGGCGGCCAGCGGCACCGTGGACAGATAGCCCAGGTGCTTGAACCCCAGCGCCCCCACCACGCCGCCCAGGAAGAACGCGCCCAGCAGGGACAGCATCAGCATCAGGCGCCCGAGGTTGGCCGTGACTTTCGGCTGGCGCAGCGGGCCGTCGGCGTTCCAGTAGGCCATCTTGCCCAGCTCGATGCCGATGTCGGTGACGATGCCGGTCATGTGGGTGGTGCGGATCTCGGCATGCGAGACCTTGGTCATCACCGCGTTCTGCAGCCCCATCATGAAGCACAGCAGCATCACCGTGAGCGGAATGAAGAAGGCGTCGATCCCGGCCAGGCGCGCGCCGAGGATGCCGAACACCAGCAGAAGAACGGCTTCGAGCAACAGGGGCAGCGCGAAGCCGCTATGCAGGCCGCGGCGCCGGATGTAGTTGACGAGGATGGCGGTGCAGGCCGCGCCGAGCAGGAAGCTGAGCAGCGCGCCAAGCGCGGCCAGCACCAGGTCGGTATCGCCCAGCACCAGGTGGTCGGCCGCGCTGGAGACGATGCCGGTCATGTGCGAGGTGTATTCGCGCACCGCGAGAAAGCCGCCGGCATTGATCGCCCCGGCGACGAACGCCAGCGCCACGCCCAGGTGCCGGTTGGCGCCGGGAGTGCGTTCATGTCCTGTCAGGCTGCGCGCGTAACTGATCGGCACGGCGGATGGCTCTCCGGATGAATTCGCTGTTTCGTAGTGATTAATGTTACCGCAAATCACTTGCCGTACGCTCGAACGTTCTTCCATTCATAGAGCTATAATAAAAAATTATCGAAAAGCGCACACCGCTGTGCGCCCAAGACTGCCGTGAATCCTCATCTCGACAAGCTCCATCCTTACCCGTTCGAAAAGCTGCGCCAGCTGTTTGCCGGCGTCACTCCGAACCCGGCCTATTCCGCGATCAGCCTGGGCATCGGCGAGCCGAAGCATCCGACGCCGGCCTTCATCGAAAAGGCGCTGACGCATTCGGTGGCCGGCCTGGCCAACTATCCGAGCACGGTGGGCGGCGAGCCCCTGCGCGCGGCCATCGCCGGCTGGCTGGAACGCCGCTACGGCATCCCGGCGCTGGACCCGGCCACCATGGTGCTGCCGGTGAACGGTTCGCGCGAGGCGCTGTTCGCGATCGCCCAGTGCATGATCGACGCCTCGAAGTCGGATGCGCTGGCGATGTGCCCCAACCCGTTCTACCAGATCTACGAAGGCGCGGCCTACCTGGCCGGCGCCACGCCGTACTTCGTCAACTCCGAACCCGCGCGCAACTTCGCGCCGGATTACGGCAGCGTGCCCGAGGACGTGTGGCCGCGCGTGCAGCTGCTCTACGTCTGCTCGCCCGGCAACCCGACCGGGGCTACCCTGGGCCTGGACGACTGGCGCCAGCTGTTCGAGCTGGCCGACCGCTGGGGCTTCTTGATTGCGGCAGACGAATGCTATTCGGAGATCTATACCGGCTCTACCCCGCCGCTGGGCGCGCTGGAAGCGGCGCACCAGCTGGGCCGCAGCGGCGGCGATCAACCGTACCGCAACCTGATCGTGTTCTCGAGCCTGTCGAAGCGCTCGAACGTGCCGGGCATGCGTTCCGGTTTCGTGGCCGGCGATCCTGTCGCGATGAAGAAATTTCTGCTCTACCGCACCTATTGCGGCGGCGCGATGTCGCCGCCGGTGCAGGCAGCCTCGATCGCGGCCTGGAACGACGAACATCACGTGATTGAGAACCGCGCGCTGTACAAGGAAAAATTCGCCCTCATCACGCCGCTGCTGAAGGACGTGATGGACGTCGAGCTGCCCGATGCCGGCTTCTACCTGTGGGCCGACGTGCGGCGCAGCGGCCTGTCGGACACCGACTTCGCGCGGCGCCTGTACGCCGACTATAATGTGACGGTCCTCCCGGGCAGCTACCTGGCGCGCGAAGCGCACGGCCAGAATCCGGGGCGCGACCGTATCCGCATGGCCCTGGTGGCCGGCGTCGACGAAGGACTGGAAGCGGCCAATCGCATCGTCCAGTTCTGCCAGGGCCTCAAGTAAGAGCCCCACGAATTCCTGTTTTCATTTCAATAAAGACCAGCATCATGACCCAACAACTGCAAACTATCATCGACACCGCCTGGGAACAGCGCGCCGACATCAGCCCGAACAACGCCAGCGCCGAAGTGCGCGACGCTGTTGCCCACGTCCTCGCCGGCCTCGATGACGGCAGCCTGCGCGTGGCGCAAAAGGACACCGGCACCTGGGTCGTGAACCAGTGGATCAAGAAGGCCGTGCTGCTGTCGTTCCGCCTCGAGAACAACGTGCCGGTCGCATCCGGCGACATCCAGTTCTACGACAAGGTGCCGACCAAGTTCGCCGACTACACCCCAGAAGACTTCGCGCGCGGCGGTTTCCGTGTGGTGCCGCCGGCCGTCGCCCGCCGCGGCAGCTTCATCGGCAAGAACGTGGTCCTGATGCCGTCCTACGTCAACATCGGCGCCTACGTCGATGAAGGCACGATGGTCGACACCTGGGCCACCGTCGGCTCGTGCGCCCAGATCGGCAAGAATGTCCACCTGTCGGGCGGCGTCGGCATCGGCGGCGTGCTGGAACCGATGCAGGCCAATCCGACCATCATCGAAGACAACTGCTTCATCGGCGCGCGTTCGGAAATCGTCGAAGGCGTGATCGTTGAAGAGAACTCGGTGATCTCGATGGGCGTGTACATCGGCCAGTCGACCAAGATCTACAACCGCGAAACCGGCGAAGTGAGCTACGGCCGCGTGCCGTCGGGTTCGGTTGTGGTGTCGGGCAGCCTGCCGTCGGCCGATGGCAAGTACAGCCTCTACTGCGCGGTGATCGTCAAGCGCGTGGATGCGCAGACGCGTTCGAAGACCGGGATCAACGAGCTGCTGCGCGGCGTGTAATATCCGCGAGTGCCCGGCAGGTTGGACGCGTAGACGACAGAGCCGTCCACGCGTCCAACCTGCCTTGTAACACCCCGAAACAAACGGAGACGATGCGATGGCCATGGACCGCCTGTTCCAGCTGATGAAAGAGAAGAACGCTTCCGACATGTTCTTCGCCGTGAACTCCCCGGTGCACATCAAGATCAACGGCGCCCTCATCCCCATCAACCAGCATCGTCTCGAACCCGAGAACATCCTGTCGCTGCTGTCCGAGGTCGCCACCCCGGAACAGCTGCTCGAACTCGAACGCGACAACGAACTGAATATGGGCGTGTCGGTCCCCAACCTGGGGCGCTTCCGCCTGTCGGCCTTCCGCCAGCGCGGCTCGATCTCGGCCGTGTTCCGCTTCGTGCCGGCCGACATCCCGCCACTGGGCGGGCTGGGACTGCCGCCCGTGCTGTCTGAACTGATCATGGAAAAGCGCGGCCTGCTGCTGGTGGTCGGCGCCACCGGCTCCGGCAAGTCGACCACCATCGCCGCCATGCTCGACCATCGCAACGAGCACCGCGCAGGCCACATCCTGACGCTCGAAGACCCGATCGAATACCTCTTCAAAAACAAGAAATCGATCGTCAACCAGCGCGAGATCGGCAGCGACGCCAGCAGCTTCGGCATCGCGCTGAAGAACTCGATGCGCCAGGCGCCTGACTGCATCCTGATCGGCGAGATCCGCGACCGCGAGACGATGGCCGCGGCGCTGGCCTATGCCCAGTCGGGCCATCTGGTGCTGGCCACCCTGCACGCCAACAACAGCTACAACGCGCTGAACCGCATCATCAGCTTCTACCCAATGGAAAACCGCGGCGCCCTGCTGCAAGACCTGGCGTCGAGCGTCAAGGCCATCGTCTCGCAGCGGCTGGTGAAGTCCGCGGCGGGTGGTGCGCGCCAGGCGGCGGTCGAAGTGATGCTCAACACGCGCTACATCGCCGACCTGATCGAAAAAGGCGAGATCGGCCAGATCAAGGAAGCGATGGACAAGAGCCTGTCGCCCGGCTCGCAATCGTTCGAAGGCGCGCTGTTCAAGCTGGTCAAGGACGGCCTGATAACGCAGGATGAGGCGCTGGCCAATGCCGATTCGGCCACCAACCTGCTTTGGCTGCTCAACAATGGGCCGGACAGCCAGGTCCAGCAGGAAGAGCAAAAGAAGCCGAGCGAGCCGCAGGGCGCCTCGTTCACCGAATTCACGCTCAATTCCTGACCCAGCGCCAGGCGGCGCACCCGTGCGCCTCATCTGTGTACAATCGGCCCTGAATGACCTTGTGCGTCCCGGCACGCATACACTATCCTCACGCCTTTTCGAACGACCACGCCGCCCCGGCGGCCAAGATTGCCCATGACTACGACTCTCTACGGAATTCCCAACTGCGACACCGTCAAGAAGGCCCGCACCTGGCTGGCGGACAACGGCCACGACTTCACCTTTCATGACTTCAAGAAACAAGGCCTGAGCCGCGAACTGGTGCAGGGCTGGCTGAAGGACCTCGACTGGGAAACCCTGGTCAACCGCAAAGGGATGACCTGGCGTAACCTCTCCGACGAGCGCAAGGCGCAAGTCAATGATGCGGACAGCGCGACCGAGCTGATGCTGGAAAACCCATCCGTCATCAAGCGCCCGGTCCTGCAGGGCGTCGGCCCGGTCTCGGTCGGTTTCTCGAGCGACGCCTACACCAGCAAGTTCGCGAGCGCCAAGTGAAGCCTTCGCGCACCCTGCTGCTGACCGAAGAGCTGATCGCGCTCGATTCGATCACGCCGCACGACAAGGGCTGCCAGCAGCGCCTGATCGAGCTGCTGGCGCCGCTGGGCTTTCGCTGTGAGACGATCGAGTCGAACGGCGTAACCAATCTGTGGGCGCGCAAGGGTACTGAAGCGCCCCTGTTCGTGTTCGCAGGTCATACCGACGTGGTCCCGGCCGGCCCGCTGCACCACTGGGAGTCGGCGCCCTTCGTGCCGACCCAGCGCGACGGCAAGCTGTATGGACGCGGCGCCTCCGACATGAAGACCTCGATCGCGGCCATGGTGATCGCCTGCGAGGAATTCATCGCCGACCACCCCGACCACCGGGGCTCGATCGCCTTCCTGATCACCAGCGACGAGGAAGGCCCGGCCGTCGACGGCACCGCGGTCGTCGTCGACCTGCTGGAAGAACGCGGCGAGACGCTCGACTACTGCCTGGTCGGCGAGCCGACCTCGAACCACGTGCTGGGCGACACGATCAAGAACGGCCGCCGCGGTTCGCTGTCGGGCCACCTGGTCATCAAGGGCATCCAGGGCCATATCGCCTATCCGCAGCTGGCGCGAAACCCGATCCACCAGGCCGCGCCGGCGCTGGCCGAGCTGACGGCCGAGGTCTGGGACGAAGGCAATGAGTACTATGCGCCGACCAGCTGGCAGATCTCGAATATGGCGGCCGGCACCGGCGCCAACAATGTGATCCCCGGCCAGTTGACGATCGATTTCAACTTCCGCTTCTCGACCGCCAGCACGGCCGAGGGCCTGGAAGCGCGGGTGCACGCCATCCTCGACCGCCACGGCCTGGATTACGACCTGGAGTGGACGCTGTCGGGCCAGCCTTTCCTGACCGAGAAGGGGACCCTGTCGGACACCATCTGCGGCGCCATCAAGGAAGAGCTGGGCGTGCAGGCCGAATTATCGACCACCGGCGGGACCTCCGATGGCCGCTTCATCGCCCGCATCTGCCCTCAGGTGATAGAATTCGGGCCACCGAACGCCAGCATCCACAAGATCGATGAACACATCGAGCTGCGCTACATCGATCCCCTGAAGAATATCTACCGCCGCACGCTGCAATGCCTGCTGGCTGCCTGATCGGGGCGCTGAACTAATACGAGAACAAGACCATGACCAACACCACCTTCAGTACGCCGCGCGACCTGCTGCGCTATGCCATCACCCGCTTCAACTCTGCCCGCCTGTTCTTCGGCCACGGCAGCGCCGAGGCCTTCGACGAAGCCGCCTACCTGATCCTGCACACCCTGAAACTGCCGCTGGACCGCCTCGAGCCCTTCCTCGACGCCCGCCTGCTGCCGGACGAAGTGCTGCAGGTGCTGGCCGTGATCGAGCGCCGCGTCACCGAACGCGTGCCGGCCGCCTACATCACCAAGGAAGCCTGGCTGGGCGAATACCGCTTCTACGTCGACGAACGCGTGCTGGTGCCGCGCTCCTTCATCGCCGAACTGATCCCGCAGCAATTCAGCCCATGGCTGACCAATCCGGAAGGCGTCGAGAATGTGCTCGAACTGTGCACCGGCAGCGGTTGCCTGGCGATCATGATGGCCGACACCTTCGAGAACGCCGTGGTCGATGCGGTCGACATCTCGAAGGACGCGCTGGCCGTGGCCGAGCACAACATCCGCGAATACAAGCTGGAAGGCCGGGTGAACCCGATCGAGTCCGACCTGTACGAGAACGTGCCGTTCAAGAAGTACGACCTGATCATCACCAATCCGCCGTACGTGAACTCGGAATCGATGCGCACCCTGCCGCCGGAATACCTGAACGAGCCGCAGATCGCGCTCGCGGGCGGCGAAGACGGCATGGATCTGGTGCGCAAGATCATCGCCGGCGCCGCCGAACGCCTGACGCCGGAAGGCATCCTGGTGGTCGAGATCGGCAACGAGCGCGAGTTCGCCGAAGCGGCGTTCGGCCACCTGGGCCTGACCTGGCTGACCACCAGCATCGGCGACGATGCGGTGTTCCTGCTGACGGCCGAGCAGTTGCAGACCGCGCAGTAATAAAATGCGAGAATCGCCGGTGCTGACTCATTGCGCCGGCGCTGAAACGTCGTCCCCGCGCAGGCGGGGACCCAAGTTGCATGCGCTGCCACCAAGGTTTCATGGTAGTGGAGATGCAGGCTAACTTGGGTCCCCGCCTTCGCGGGGACGACGTTCTGAAGCCAACGATGTAATCCGAATTTACGATAGTCCCCACCATGATCCGAATCCAGAACGTCAGCCTGATGCGCGGCACCAAGCCGCTGCTCGTCGACGCCGACCTGACCCTCAACCCGGGCGACAAGATCGGCCTGATCGGCGCCAACGGCGCCGGCAAATCGAGCCTGTTCGGCATGCTGCGTAACGAGCTGCATCCGGACCAGGGGCAGATCGACTTCCCCGCCAAGTGGCGCATGGCCTATGTGGCGCAAGAGACCCCGCCGCTCGAGCGCGCCGCGCTCGATTACGCGATCGACGGCGACGTCGGCCTGCGCAAGCTCCAGGCCGAGCTGGAAGAACTGGAATCGCACCCAGACGCCGACGCCCACGGCATGCGCCTGGGCGAACTGCACGGGATGCTGGCCGACGCCGATGCCTACACCGTGCAGTCGCGCGGCGAACAGCTGCTGCTGGGCCTGGGCTTTTCGCTGGCCCAGATGAACCAGCCGGTGGCCAGCTTCTCGGGCGGCTGGCGCATGCGCCTGAACCTGGCGCAGGCGCTGATGTGCCCTTCCGACCTGCTGCTGCTCGATGAACCGACCAACCACCTGGACCTGGACGCGATCATCTGGCTCGAGGACTGGCTCAAGCGCTATCCGGGCACCCTGATCATCATCTCGCACGACCGCGACTTCCTCGACGAGATCGTGAACGTGATCGTGCACATCGACGACCGCAAGCTGAAACGCTACGGCGGCAACTACTCGAGCTTCGAGCGCCAGCGCGCCGCCCAGATGGTGCTGCAGGCGTCGGCCATCGAGAAGCAGAATCGCCAGCGCGCCCACCTCGAATCCTTCATCAACCGTTTCAAGGCCCAGGCCACCAAGGCGCGCCAGGCGCAGAGCCGGATCAAGGCGCTGTCGCGGATGGAAGAACTGGCGCCGCTGCGCGCCGCCGCCGAATTCTCGTTCGAGTTCCGCGAGCCACTGGCCGCGCCGAATCCCCTGCTGGTGCTCGACGGCGTGGACGCCGGCTATCCGCTGCTCGACGAGCACGGCGACAAGGTCGGCGCCAAGACCATCGTCAACCACATCGATTTCTCGCTCACGATCGGCCAGCGCATTGGCCTCTTGGGCGTGAACGGCGCCGGCAAGTCGACCCTGATCAAGACCGTGGCGGGCGAGTTGAAACCGCTGACCGGCGAAGCGACGATCGGCAAGGGCCTGTCGATCGGCTACTTCGCCCAGCACCAGGTCGAGATGCTGCGCCACGACGAATCGCCCCTGTGGCACCTGGCGAAGATCGCGCCGACGGTGCGCGAGCAGGAGCTGCGCAACTTCCTGGGCAGCTTCAACTTCCCGGGCGAGATGGTGACCAGCCCGATCAAGCCGTTCTCGGGCGGCGAAAAGGCGCGCCTGGCGCTGGCCCTGATCGTGTGGCAGCGCCCCAACCTGCTGCTGCTCGATGAACCGACCAACCACCTGGACCTGGAAACGCGCGAAGCGCTGACGATGGCGCTGGCCCAGTTCGAGGGCACGCTGGTCGTGGTTTCGCACGACCGCCACCTGCTGCGCGCCACCACCGACCAGTTCATCATCGTGGCCGACGGCCGCCTGCAGCCGTTCGACGGCGACCTGGACGACTACAAGGACTGGCTGTTCAAGACCAAGCTGGGCAAGGGCGGCGACGCCCTGCCCGGCCAGGCAGCCAAGGCAGCCCAGCCGGCCGCCAAGGCCAGCGCACCTGCGCCTGTCGTCACCGTGTCGCCGGCCGAGCGCAAGGAACAGAAGCGCGTCGAAGCCGAAGAGCGCCAGCGCATGGCGGCCCAGCGCAAGCCCCTGGAAAACCGGGTCAAGCGCATCGACGAGCAGATGGCCAAGCTGAGTGCGAAGAAAGCGACGATCGACGCCGAGCTGCTCGACCCGGCGATCTACGAAGCCGAGAACAAGGATCGCCTCAAGACGCTGGTGGCCGACCAGGCCTTCGCGGTGCGCGACCTGGAAGCGCTCGAGGTTGAGTGGCTGGAGCTCCAGGAGCAGCTGGAGGCGTTGACGGCGTAAGGTCAGGCGGCCCGCAGCGGCCGCCTCGGCGACAGCGACATCAGCCGATCGATGTCGATCAACACCACCTTGCGTCCATCGATGCGGGCGATGCCGATCAGGTAGCCCGCGCCTGGCGCGCCCGGCAGGGGCTGCACGGCTTCAGGCCGCACGTGCACGATGCCGGTCACGCTCTCCACCACCATGCCGACGATCCCGCTCGACAGGCGCAGGATGATCACGTCGGTATCCGGCGCCGATCGGCCCGGCCCCGTGGCCGCGCGCATGTCGACCACCGGCATGATCACCCCGTGCGACAGCGCCACGCCGCCGATGATTTCGCCGTCGGTGGCGAAGCGCTCGAGGGATCCCAGCAGCTTGAGTTCCTGCACGCGCGCGCAATCGAGCCCGTATTCCTGCCCGTCGAGCATGAAGCTGAGGAATTCCCGCGAGGCGCTACTGCGCGGCGCCGGGTACCGGGAAACAGAAGCGCGCGGGACTGAAGCGTGGGGCATGCTGGGCAAGGTGACCATGGCGGATCCTTTATGGGTGCGATCACCATCGTATGCCGCGTCCCCGGCGCCGATGTTGACTGTAGTCAACTCCAGCCTTGGACCTACCCCGCGCCACGGGTCACATTCAGGACGCGGCCGGCGCCTCCACAGCCGCCGTGGACGTGTCCCACGACCACGCGCCCTCGCAGCCCGCATACAGCACTTCCCTGCCCTTGGTGTCGCGCAGGCGCAGCTTGACGTCGCGCGCCGTCATGTCCCAGACGCAGCCGAAGTCCGGTTCGTAGGGCAGCGCCAGCACCTGCACCTCGCCCGCCAGCATCCCGATCGCCACCCCGGCCGACCCGACCCGCTCGAAGCGCTGGGCCTCGAACCGTTTCAATAGTTCCATGCCGCCCTGGCGCTCGGCGTCGAGCGACTTGGCTTCTTGCGACAGCCGGCCCAGTTCCTTGAGCGCCGGCGCCACGCTGGCCGCCAGGCGCCGGAATTGCGGTTCCTGTTCCGGCGTGAGCACCAGCTCACCCTTGCGCAGGCGCGGCGCGATCAACAGGTATTTGCGCATCTCAGGTTGGCCGGTGAGCGCTTCCATCGCGCTGCGGCGCTGCGCCGCCAGCTGGGCGAACTGGTCCATGCGCTCGCGCACCTGCGCCATCGCCGCGTCGACGCGTGCGCAATCCGGGCGCAGCAGCCAGACCAGCATCTCGCCCTGCTTCCACGGCGCGGCGCGGCCGATCGCCACGCGCCGCCCGGCAATGGCGCTGCCCTCGGCATGCGCCACCTCGACCTCGTCGCCGATGATCTCGCAGTTGATCGCGGTCTCGATCCGGATGCGCGCGCCCGAGATCACGCAGTTCTCGGCGCGCTCGAGCCGGATCTCGCCTTTGGGCGCCTGGATCGTCGCCTGGGAGGCGACGCCCAGCACCCGCACCCCACCATCGAGGTTGCGCGCGCTGCCGCCGACCAGGTTGTGGCGCAGGAGGATGGCGCCGCCGCGCGAGACCAGGTGGCCATACACGTCGCCGTGCACGGTGATGCTCTCGGCCTCGATGATGCGCTGCTCCTGCACTTCGCCGAATTCCTCGTAGTCGCCCGCCAGGTGCAGGTTGCCGGTGGTCTTGGCGCTGACGCCGTCGCGGCTGACGATCTTGTCGGTGATGGCGATGCGGCTGCTCTTGGGGTCGACGCTCAAAAAGCCGTCCTGGCGCGCCACCAGGAACTCGCCTTCCGGCGCCAGGTCGACCGCCGTGCCGTCGGCCGCATAGGTGGCCAGGTCGAGGTCCTTCGCCACCTCGGGCGCGATCGGGATGCCGTTCAGGTCGAAGCCCGGGCTGCCGCTGGTACGCGGCACCTTGCGCAGCAGGCGCGTGCCGGCCGCCACCTGCGGGAAACGGTTCTGGAAGCTCATCAGGTCGAGCTTGCCGTTGGCGAGCTGGCGCGGCGCATCGCTGCGATGCAGCTCGTTGGCGACTTCCTCGACGCCGGCATCCACGCCGGGCAAGGGCTCGAGGCGGCGCGCCACCACGTAGCGACCGGCCGCGCCGCTCGCGATGTGGCTGCGAATGGCCTCGACCTCGGCGCCGAAGCGGATGCCCTTCACCCACATGTCGGCGACGAACTCGTCGGCGTCGAGCCGGGTCGGGCGCTCATTGCCTTCCTCGTCGCGCTCGAACACCGGTTCGAAATAGTATTCGGCCTGGCCGTCGGCGATCTTGACCGAGCGGTACAGGGCCTGGCGCTGCGGCGTGAACGGTACGATGTCGGCCGCGATGCGCACCACGGCCCGCCCGGACGCATCGCGCGGCAGGTCCGGCCCATGGCCGTACAGGGCCTTGACCAGGACCGGGTAATCGAGGCCGGCCAGGTAGTGATTAGAGCGCAGGATGCCGTCGACCGCCGCCGCCAGCGTGGTGCCGAGCACTTCGGGATCGGCATACACGCCATCGTCGTGCCTGGCGATGCAGTGTTCGGGCCCGGTGGATTCGAAGCGGACGGCGGTGGACGCGACAGACACGGCGTCGGGTGGTACGGCAAGGTCGGACACGTTCACGCTCCACTTAGGGAAGTATGTTGGCGACAAATACCCTGCCAACAGTAAGGTGGACGTAAACATAGCATGTTGCGCAAGCTAAATGAACATATGGCAACTAGATTTCTAAAAAGAAAATTTGTTACGGGGCCGACACGGTTGCGACAGACGGCATTTGCGGCGAAATCCAGCAAAAACGCGCCAGATACGCCAGCGCGGCGACTTGGGAAATGTCAAATTCCAGAAACGACAACGGCGCCATCGGCGCCGTCGTTTTACATTGCCGACCGCATTTCAGCGGCGGCGGGTGTTCGGATAGAGTTCCGAACCTTCCTTGATCTGGCGCCGCAGGTCGCGCCGCTCGTCCGGCGACAGCCGGCCGCGACGGCGCTCTTCGCGCGCCGCGTCGGATTGCGCCTCCATGGCGCGACGGTCCTGGTCACGCATCTCGTAGACGCGCGGATCCTGCTGGGCCTGCATCTGGTAACGGTCGCGCATCGCCGCTTCATCGCGGCGTGGATCGCGCTCCTGGTTTTGCGCCAATGCGCTGGCTCCAGTGCCTGCCAGTACACAGGCGATGACACCAAGGCGCGCAAGCCGGGCGAGCCGGCCGCCATTGGCGCCGAATCCTGCTGGTTTGTCGTTGTGCGCGTGGTTCATGGTGTTCCTCTTCCGCGATGCCTGATAAACGGATAAGCTGTGTTGATCACTTGTCGCCAGTGTAGGTGCATACCGAAAGTGGAGTAAGACTAATTGGGTAAAGTTTGTAACACATTGTAATGGCTGAGCTGAGTCGTGCTTCTGCTCCAGCCATAAGAAGTTACCATAGCGACATTCATCTGACAATTCTGGACAGCTCTATGACTTCAACGACTTCGAACAATAATGCGGGTACGGGCGCGTCAGCGGGCCACTCCGCCAAGATCATGGTCGTGGACGACGACGTACGCCTGCGCGACCTGCTGCGCCGTTACCTGACCGAACAGGGATTCCAGGTCGTGACCGCCGAAAGCGCGCCGGCGATGAACAAATTGTGGCTGCGCGAGCGTTACGACCTGCTGGTGCTCGACCTGATGCTGCCCGGCGAAGACGGCCTGTCGATCTGCCGCCGCCTGCGCGGCGCCGGCGACCAGACCCCGATCATCATGCTGACCGCCAAGGGCGAGGACGTCGACCGCATCGTCGGCCTCGAGATGGGCGCCGACGACTACCTGCCCAAGCCGTTCAACCCGCGCGAACTGGTGGCCCGCATCGGCGCCGTCCTGCGCCGCAAGGGCCCGGACGAGATCCCGGGCGCGCCGTCCGAAACCCCGCAGACCTTCGAGTTCGGCGACTTCGTGCTCGACCTGGGCACGCGCACGCTCAAGAAGAATGGCGAAACGGTGCCGCTGACCACCGGCGAATTCTCGGTACTCAAGGTGTTCGCGCGCCATGCGCGCCAGCCGCTGTCGCGCGAGAAGCTGATGGAACTGGCCCGCGGCCGCGAATACGAAGTGTTCGACCGCTCGCTCGACGTCCAGATCTCGCGCCTGCGCAAGCTGATCGAGCCCGATCCATCGAGCCCGCTGTACATCCAGACCGTGTGGGGCCTGGGCTATGTGTTCATTCCTGAAGGCCAGCCGCGCTAGTGTTCACCCCAATCGCCCAAGCGCGGCGCGCCCTGCGCTTCGCCTGGTTCAAGAGCGGCCTGTTCTGGCGCACCTTCTTCCTGATGTCGGTGCTCACCGCGGCTTCGATGCTGGCCTGGATCGGCATGATCAGCGTGTTCCAGCGCGACAAGCAGGTGCAGCAGACGGCGGAGCTGGTGGTGTCGGTGGTGACGATCACCAAGGCCGCGCTGACCCACTCCGCGCCCGACCTGCGGCGCGAGCTGCTGCTCGAACTGGTGTCGAACGAAGGCATCCGCATCTTCACGCTTGAAGACACGGACGTGATCGACCCGCCGCCGCACAATCCCCTGATGCCCGAGATCGCGGCCATCGTGCGCGAACGCCTGGGCGCCGACACGCGCTTCTCGAGCGGCGTGAACGGCGTGCCGGGCTTCTACATCAGCTTCAATATCGAGGACGACAAATACTGGCTGATGCTCGAGCGCGAGCGCCTGGCCGGCCTCACCCGCGTGCAGTGGCTGGGCTGGGCCGTGCTGGTGGGCCTTCTGTCGGTGGTCGGCGCGGCGCTGATCTCGAGCCTGGTGAACCGCCCGCTGGCGCGCCTGACGGCCGCCGCGCGCGCCATCGCCAAGGGCGAGCGCCCGGTGCGCCTGCCCGAGAAGGGCTCGCAGGAGATCATCGAGGCAAATCGAAGCTTCAATCAAATGGTGGAAGACCTGGCGCAGGTGGAAAAGGACCGCGCCGTGATCCTGGCCGGCATCTCGCACGACCTGCGCACGCCGCTGGCGCGCATGGGGCTCGAAGTCGAGATGGCGAACCTGTCGACGGACGCGCGCGAAGGCATGCAGTCGGACATCGCGCAGATGGACGCCATCATCGGCCAGTTCCTGGACTACGCCAAGCCGACCGAGGCGGCAACCTTCGTGCCGGTGAACCTGTCCGAGATGCTGTCCGACGTCGGCCGCGAAGCGGCCCGCATCCCCGACCTGCACGTCAAGACCGACCTGATGCCGGGCGTGCACGTGATGGGTAACGCGACCGACCTGCGGCGCGTGATCAACAACATCATCGAGAACGCGCGCCGCTACGGCAATACGCCGGGCACCTCTTGCACCGACATCGACATCGTGCTGCGCGTGAAGGCCACCGGCCACGGCCGGCGCGCCGTGATCGAGATCGGCGACCATGGGGTCGGGGTGCCGGCGGACCAGATCGCGCAGCTGATGAAGCCCTTTACGCGGCTCGACAGCGCGCGCGGCCAGGCGAATGGCGCCGGGCTCGGATTGGCGATCGTGGAGCGGGTGCTGACCCGGCATAATGCGGGGCTGGAAGTGCGTAACCGCGAAGGGGGTGGGTTCATGCTGCAGGTGGCGTTGCCGTTGGCGGCGTGATCTGCTCATTTCGCTTGCCGAACCGGTGAACCGCGCTATACTGATACATGTACGGCTTATCGTACATGTATATCCTTTCGATAACACGCTTACAACTACTGCTAACGCCTGCGACAACGGCTGACGCCCGCGATTATTGCTCACGCCAGCGATTAATGCTAACCACGACCATTGCTAACGCCTGCGACAACTGCTAACGCCCGCGATCATTGCTTACGCCTGCGACTATTGCTAATGACTACGACTATTGAGCGAATGGAGTGATACATGAGAATCATCAACTTTTCCGATGCCCGAAACAGTCTTCGGACTGTTATCGACCAGGTAGTTGAAGATGCTGACGTCACCGTCATCTCGCGCCGCGACGCGCCTGATGCAGTCGTCATGTCATTCGATCACTACAGCAGTCTCATGGAGACTGTGCACCTGTTAAGCTCGCCGGCGAACGCAGCCCACCTCGCCAAGTCGATTGCACAGGCCCGCTCTGGTCGAGCACAGCATCGGGAATTACTCGACATATCCGACGCTGAGGAATCAAAACATGCGCCACTTGAAGTTCACGGATGAGGGCTGGGAAAGCTATATTTACTGGCAGACGCAGGACAAGAAGACGCTCAAGCGCATCAATGATTTAATCAAGGATGTTCAGAGAGACCCCTTTGCGGGAATAGGCAAGCCCGAGGCCTTGAAACACAGCCTCAGTGGGTGCTGGTCGCGGCGAATAGATGAGACAAATCGCCTCGTCTACGAAGTACAGGATGAAGAGTTGATTATCCTGTCCTGCCGCTACCACTACTGATCGCCAAGGGAGCAGAGATGCTCCCTCTTTTTTTGTAGGGCCTGATTTGCAGCCAGGCGCATGACCGCTTCCCAGAAGTCGATCAATCGCCGATCAAGCTCGCAAACCGCCCCAGATCGATATTCCCGCCACTGATCAGCACCCCAATCTTCTTCCCTTTCAGCTGATCCTTCATCCGGCGCGCAGCGGCAAACCCCAGGCAACCGGTCGGCTCCACCACGATCTTCATGCGCTCGGCAAAGAAGCGCATGCAAGCCACCAGCTCCTCGTCGCTGACGGTGAGGATGTCGTTCACATCGCGCCGAATGATCGGGAAAGTCAACTGGCCCAGGTGCTGGGTCTGCGCGCCGTCGGCGATGGTGCGCGGCGTGTCGATGTGGACGATCTCGCCGGTGCGGAACGATTGCTGGCCGTCGTTGCCGGCTTCCGGCTCAACGCCGTACAGCATGCTGCCCGGCGACAGCGCGCGCGTGGCCAGCGCGGAGCCGGACAGCAGGCCGCCGCCGCCCAGGCACACGAAGAAGGCGTCCAGCGGACCGACTTCCTCGAACAGCTCCTTGGCCGCCGTGCCCTGCCCCGCGATCACGTCCGCGTGGTCGTAGGGTGGAATCAGGGTCAGGCCGTGCTTGTCGGCCAGCTCGCGGCCGATCTGCTCGCGGTCTTCGGTATAGCGGTCATAGGTCACCACCGTGGCGCCATAGCCGCGCGTGGCGGCGACTTTCGCGGCCGGCGCATCCTGCGGCATCACGATCGTGGCCGGCATGCCCAGGATCTTCGCCGACAGCGCGATCGCCTGCGCATGGTTGCCGGACGAGAAAGCGACGACGCCGGCGCGGCGCTGCTCGGGGCTGAACTTCGCCAGCGCGTTATAACCGCCGCGGAACTTGAAAGCGCCCATGCGTTGCATGTTCTCGCACTTGAAGAACACCTCGGCGCCGAATTCCTCGTTGACGGTGCGCGAGGTCAGCACCGGCGTGCGGTGGGCAGCGCCCAGGATGCGCTCGGCGGCCTGGGCGACGTCTTCGTAAGTGGGGAGCGATGCTGCGGTCATGGCGCTATCCTTTCAGTTCACTGCGGTCGGTTTAACGATTCATCCAATATTGGACATATTATCCAATTCTGGATGAAGCGTCAAACCGCAGCGATGCCGGGTCACCTCCTTGCTATGGCCACCAGCGGACAATGTTCAGCACGCCGGTAAGCCACGTTTTCCCGGTCTTCCCGATCCTGGGTCCATTGCCCGGCGGCGCGGCCGGCGGAATGTCGCGCAACGCCTGGTCGACCAGCCGGTTGCGCTCGCGCGCCTGCCGCACGAAGTACACCGCCGCCCACAGGAACAGCAGCAAGACCGCGAGCGCCGCCCAGCCGCCAAAGAACAGCAGCGCGCCGAAAACGAAGAACGGCCCGAACCAGTACACGATCCATGCCTGCGCCAGTGCGACGTCCCAGGCCGATTCGGCAAGCACGACGTCCGGGGTGGAGAGGTCGCGCCAACCCACGACCTTTTGCCAGTTGCCCTGTTCGACCAGGGCGATCGCATAGCGCGAGCCGTCGCGCGGAACCGTGCCGTCGGAGAAGTTGACGCCATACTCCTTCCTGCCGCCGCTTTCGAAGCTGAAGGTGCCTCCCTGCACGTCGAACACGCGGTCGAACGTCACTAGCACGATGCACGCGAAGTCTTCCAGTCGGGCATTCATGGCATGACCTCCGTACCGGTGAATACATCGGCATCCCGCAAGACCCTGGCGGCCCGCCGGTTACGCGCTACGGCCCGCACGGTATAGGCAAAAGCGCCTAGCAACACCAGCGCCGCCAGGGAGAGATAGGCTTTCGAGGCGCCAGGATTATCCACAACGGCGAACACACCAGGTAGTAGCGGGGCCACGAAAGGCAGTGGCTGTGTAATGGCCGCCAGCGAGCTACGCCGCAGGACTACCTTCGACGTGGACAGTTCACGCCAGCCGACCACCGTTCCCCAGTTGCCACGCTCCTGAAAAGCGACGGCATAGGTCGCGCCTTCACGTGGAATGCCCAAGCCGAGGGCGCTGACGCCGTAGACAGGCCAGCCGCCCTCCTCGAAACTGAATTCCTTGACGCGCTCCCGGACATCGAACACCCGGTCGAAACGAATTCGCTCTACGTGCATCTGGCTTTCCTGGTCACTGGCAATGCCGAGAACCGTACCGCAGGCGAGCATCGCCTGTCCAGCCCACGGACCAAGTCATGCACCTTGCATCAATCCGGAATCCGATTGACCAGTTCCTCGCCCCGCTCGAAGGCCCCGATGCTGTCGATGGTCGTACGCATGATCTGCCCGATCGCCTCCACCGTGAAAAAGGCCTGGTGGCCGGTCACGATCACGTTCGGGAACGACACCAGGCGCTGGATCACGTCATCGGTGATGATGGTCGACGATAGGTCCTGGAAGAACAGGCTTGCTTCCTGCTCGTAGACGTCGATCGCCAGGCCGCCCAGCTGGCCGCTCTTGAGCGCCTGCACCGCCGCCTCGGTGTCGACCAGGCCACCGCGGCTGGTATTGACCAGCACGCAGCCGCGCTTGACCCGCGCCAGCGCCGCCGCATTGACGATGTGGTGGGTCTCTTCCAGCAGCGGGCAGTGCAAGGACACCACGTCGCTGCAGGCCAGCAGCTCGTCGACGCCGATATAGCGTCCGCCCAGGGCCTCGAAGGCCGGCGTCGGATAACGGTCATAGCCGACCAGGGTGCAGCCGAAACCGGCCATGATGCGGGCGAAGATGGTGCCGATCTTGCCGGTGCCGATCACGCCGACCGTCTTGCCATGCAAGTCGAAACCCATCAGGCCGTCGAGGTCGAAGTTGCCTTCACGCGTGCGCACGCTGGCGCGGGCGATCTTGCGGTTCACCGCCAGCAACAGCCCGACCGCGAACTCGGCGACCGAGTTGGGAGAATAGTCGGTGACGCGCACCACCGCGATGCCGAGTTCACGCGCGGCGTGGGCATCGACGTGGTTGTAGCCGGTCGAGCGGGTCGCCACCAGGCGCGTGCCCTGCCCTGCCAGGATGCCCAGCACCTCGGCGTCGACGGTATCGTTGACGAAGACGCAGACCGCCGCGCAGCCCTCGGCCAGGATCGCGGTCTCGCGGCTTAGCCGGTCTTCGAGGAAGCGCAATTCATGGCCGGCGTCGGCGTTGGCCTGGGCCAGCATGGTCTTGTCGTAGCGGCGGGCGCTGTACACGGCTGTCTTCACGACTGACTCCTCTGATAAACGGTACCGCTCAATTCTATTTGATGTCGTTGTAGGCAGTCGCCCGAGAAATGCCGAGGTGCGAGGCCGCCACTTCCATCGCGCGCCGCACTTCGAGAAAACCGCCCTCCTTCAGTTCGCGCATCAGCGCGCGCCGTTCGTGCGCCTTGAGCAGCTGGGGCGAGGACGCCAACCGCGCTGCATAGGCGTCGATGCGGCGCCGGATGCCGTCGGCGTTGGCCGGATCGAGCGACTCGCCCAGCGGCGCCTCGCCCAACGCATTGAACTGTTCCAGGATGCCCTGCATCGAACGGAACAGGGTCAGGTCGACGTTCAGGCACAGGGCCGCGACGTAGTTGCCGTCGGCATCCTTGATGCCGATCGAGGTGCTCTTGGCCGGGCGGCCGTCCGGGAACTGGTTCGGGTAGTTGGCGAGCACCTGCGGATAGGCGCTGTCGGCAATGCGCGCCAGTCCCAGCTCGGTGGCCGGATCGCCGGCCGCACGGCTGGAGAGATTGTTGTGGATAGCCAACACCGCGTGGCCGGGGTCGCGCAGGTCGTGCACGACGACCTCGCAGAAAGGCGCGAAGGTCTGGGCCAGGCCCTCGGCGATGTGCCGCACCTGCTCGATGAGCGCGGATTCTTCCTTGCTTGGCAATGTCTTGGTCATATTGGACATTTTATCCAAGACTGGCGGTTCTGTAAAAAACGACGGCGCGCAGGCCTACACGCCCACGTGAAGTGGCGAACAGAAGCGTATTGATGCAAGGAAGACAATGAAATTCCTGAATACGGATCCGTCCAGGAGCCAACCATGAAGCGTCAACTGAGCATCTGCCTGCTGGCCGCCGCCGCGATCGCCGCGCCGAGCGCCTATTCCGACACCGTCATTGTCAAGTGCATCGACGGCGCCGGCCGCGTCACTTTCACCGACCGCCCTTGCGAAGCGGGCGCCGCCACCGTGCGCATGGCCAGCATGCCGTCCAGCGAAGGGGTGACGAGGATCGCAGCCTATCCGCTGGCGGCCCGGGAAGACGTGCTGCCGCCCGCGCGCGCACTGCAGCGCAGCGCCGCGCCGATGCCACGGGTGAAAGCCACGCCGCTGGCCAGCGACGTCGCCACCCTGAAGGCGGCGCGCGCGCAATTCCTGATCGGCGATGTGGGCAGCAAGGAAACCCTCGCGGGTCTGGAATAAGCTTAGTGCAGCCGGCTCAGTGCAGCCGGCTGACGCTCGCCAGGTGCGGCGCCGGAGGATTCTCCAGCTCGCGCAGCAGTTCCAGCAGTTCTTCGTCCTTGATGAAGCCGGCGCTCGAGCGTCCTTCCAATAAACGCTCGGGCGGCATCGAGCGCGCCACCACATAGCCCTGCACGTAGTCGACGCCGATCTCGTGCAGCGTCTGCACGGTGGCCGCGTCCTCGGCCCATTCCGCGATCGTCTTCATGCCCAGGTTCACGGCCAGGCTCACGATCGCCTCGACGATCGCCACATTGGCCGGGTGGGCGTTGATGTTGACGATGAAGTTGCCGTCGATTTTCAGCACGTCGGCCGGCAGTTCCTTCAGGTACGAGAACGAGGTATAACCGGCGCCGAAGTCGTCCAGCGCCACCTTCACCCCAAAGCTGCGCACCTGGTCGATGAAGCGGCGCGTGTTGTCCAGGTCGTGCAGCGCCACGCTCTCGGTGATTTCCAGGCACAGGCGGCTCGCCACGTGCACGTAGCGGCCCAGGATGTCGAAGGTGTCCTGCACGAAGCGCTCGTCGTTGAGCGAGGCCCCCGACAGGTTCATGCACACGAAACGGGTATTGACCAGGTCTTCGGTGTGCTCGGCGATCCAGGCCAGGGTCGTGGTCAGCACCCAGCGGTCGATCATGCTGGCGCGCCCGCTCTTCTCGGCGGCGGCGATCACGGCGCCGGCCGGCACCACGCGGCCATCCGGCTCGCGCATGCGCAGCAAGACCTCGAAGTTCAGCGATTCGTGCGGCGCGCGCAGCGACATGATCGGCTGCATCTCGAGCAGCAGGTTGTCGGTCGCGTCCGGGCCGGACAGGCGCTCGACCAGGTCCAGTTCGGCCGCGCGCTGGCGGAAGGCATCGGCGCCGCGTTCATACACCACCAGGCCGTCGCCCAGGCCGGTCTTGGCTTCGCGGCAGGCGCGGTCCGAGGTCGATACCGCATCCTTCATCGGCATGCCCGGCACCACCTCGATCAGGCCGACCGAGGCGCGCACATGGAAGGCCTTGTCGCCCACCCGGTACGGGGTATTGCCGAGGCGGTCGACGATGCCGCGGCAGATGATCGAGGCCAGCGGGATCGCCGTCTCGGGCATCACGATCACGAATTCGTCGCCGCCCACGCGCCCGATCTGCTGGCCGCCGGCCAGCATCGTGCCCATCCGCTCGCATACCTGCTTGAGCACTTCGTCGCCCGCCGCATGACCGAACAGGTCGTTGATCAGCTTGAAGCGGTCGAGGTCCACATAGGCCAGCGCCATCGGCCGCCCCGCGGCCAGGCTGGCGGCGGCGCTCGAGAATTCACGTTCGATGCCGCGCCGGTTGTAGACCTTGGTCAGCGGATCGTTATTGGCCATGAAGCGCAGCTGCTCGGTGGCCTTGTGTTTTTCGGTCGTGTCCTGCAGCACGCCCTCGATGCGCGAGCGCGCCAGCGTGGCGCTGACCAGGAAGCGCTGGTTGCCGTCGCGGCTGGCCAGCTCCATCTCGGCCTCGGACTTGGCGTGTACCTGCTCGTGCAGGTTGGCCCAGCTGGCTTCAGTGAAGAACTGGCGCCAGGCGGTGCGGCCCGGGGTGAAGCCGCTCATGCCCAGCATTTTCTGCAGCGCCGGATTGACGCTCAGGAAGTGGCCGTACATATCGAGGGTGAACAGGCCGACCGGCATCGCCTGGTACGCGTGCTCGAGCTCTTCCTGGGCTTCCTGGCGCTTCTCGGTTTCCATGCGCATCTGCTCGGCCACGGCCAGCGCCGCCAGCAGGCTCGATGCGAGCGCCGCGGTGACGCTGTTGATCACGCCCAGCAGTTCGCGCATGCCGAGCGCGGCCGACAAGACCTCGGCCAGCGAGGCCAGGAACGTCACCGCGAACGAGGCCGCGAACCAGGCCGCGACCCGGGTGCGCGATTCCACGATGATCTTGAACAGGCCGATCGTCATCAGCGAGAAGCAGCACACCAGGATGCCCCACAGCAGCGGCAGGTACATGCCATACGGCAGCAGCATGGCCGCGGCCAGCATCGGCATGCACAGCCACTGCATTACGCGCATCGGCAGCAGGTAGCGCATCTCGGCCAGGTGCTCCTTGAGCAGCGCCTGGTACAGGGTCAGCGTGGCGATGCCGTACAGGGTGATCGTCACGGCGCGGCTGCGCAGCAGCCATTCGGACGGCACGGTCTGGCCCAGCCACTGGATGTCCCAGCCGGCCGACAGCGCGCCCACGCGCAGGTTAAGGATTAGCCAGCCGGCGAACAGCACGTAGACCGGCTGGCGGTTGATCAGGGCCGTGATGATGATGAACAGGGCCAGCACGATCATGCCGCCGTCGAGCAGGCCCGACTTGCGGTGGTATTGCTTGACCGATAAGGCGAACTGATCGGCCGGCCATTGCAGCACCGACAGGCGCGCCGGGCCCGAGAAGGTGGCGCGGCACAGCAGCTGGCGCGGCAGCGGCGCCAGGCGCATCGCGAAGCCGGCCTTGTCGGCCTGCAGCACGCCGTGGTCGGTGCTGCGGGTGGCGGCGCCGAGCGGGTTCAGGCTGCTCGCATCCCAGCAGGCGATGTCGAGCGCGTGGCGCGACGGGAATTCGATCACCTGCTCGCCGGCGCGCGGCATCGGCTCGAAGGCGAACCATACCGGCGCTTCGGACAGGTGGGTGTCGTGGCCATTGGTCAGCGGCGTGGCGCGCGCCAGCGCCAGCGCATCGCCTGGAGCCAGCGTTGCGGACTGGTCGATCGTGACGTGCATCGCGAGCGGCACGTCGCCGCTGGTGCGGTATTCGTCATGCCAGAACACCAGCGCGATCAGCGAAACGATGCCGATCCCCACCGGGATCAGGTAATAGGCAAAGATCTTCAGTATCAGCTCGACAGCCGCGTGGAGCGCGGCCGGCAGCGTTGCACGGAGCTGATGTTTGACGTTGGGCATGGACGATCTTGGATGGAACAGGTGACGCTGCGCGACGGACGCCGGGCATTAAAGCGCAAGGATACAGCTTAACGCTAGTGCCGTCATGCAATTATTGGGCCAGAAAAGACCAATTCACAACGGTTTGGCATTGACAGTAGGGCCAAGGTCCGATTGCGCGCCCGCCGCGCCGATGGCCCACTGGTACCCATGGCGGCCGGTCGCGCAGCGCATCGAACGGCCCGGCGTGGTTTGTTCGCAAACGAAAGGAAGGCATATGCGGGCCGTCCCGATCCGACTCCTCTGCGCCGCGGCCTGCGTGCCGCTGGCCTGCCTGGCGGCGCCACAGGATGCGCCACAGAATGCGCCGCCGGCGCCGGCCCCGACCGACCAGCCGGCACAAGCCGCCCAGCCCGATATCGAACCCGAAGCAATCTCGGCCCTGTCCGCCATGGGCGCCTACCTGCGCACCCTGCCCTCTTTCGAGGTCCTTGGCCGCGCCACGACCGAGACCGTGATGGACGACGGCATGAAACTGCAGTTCGACAGCACGGCGAACCTCAAGGTGCGCCGGCCCGACCGGCTGCAGGTCGACATCGCCAACGACCGCAAGCAGCGCCAGATTTTCTATGACGGCAAGTCGGTGACCGTCTACGGCCCGCGCCTGAAGTACTACGCCACCGTCGCGGCCCCGCCGACCCTGCGCGAAACCGTCGATGCGCTGGGCGCGAAGTACGGCATCGAACTGCCGCTGGCCGACCTGTTCTATTGGGGGACGGAACAAGCTCCGGTGTCCGACATCCGCGCCGCGCACTACATCGGTCCGGCGACGGTCGGCAGCCTGAAGGCCGAGCACTACGCCTACCGCCAGGAAGGCGTGGATTGGCAGGTGTGGATCCAGGCCGGCAAGACGCCGCTGCCCCTCAAACTGACGGTCACGGCCATCGCCCAGCCGGGCGAACCGACCCACACGGCGTGGCTGCGCTGGAACCTCGCGCCGCGCTTCGCCGATGCCACTTTTTCCTTCCGGCCGCCGTCGGGCGCGATGAAGATCGCGCTGCAGACGGCCGACGGCAAGGTCGCGTCGATCAAATGAACGGGGGAGAAACCATGCCGCTCACTCCAGGACACCGGCGCGTCATCGGTGTGCTGCTCGCGCTGGCCGTCGTCGTCATCGCCTACGAGGCCGCCGCCCAGCGTGGCGCGGGACGCGTCGGCGGGGCGGCGGCGGTCAGCCGCAGCGGCAGCGTCCAGGCGCATCGCGGCGCCTATGGCGGGAATTACCAGGCCTCGCGCAACGTCAGCCGCACCTCGGTCAATGGCTACGGCAACGTCAACCGCAACGTCAACGTCAACCGCAATATCAATGTGGACGTCGACCATGATTACTACCGCCCCGGCGCGGGGCTGGCGGTGGCCGGCGCGGTGGCGGTGACGGCAGCGGCGATCGGTTCGATCGCCTATTCGATCCCGCCGTCCTGCGTTGCCGTGGTCCGGGCCGGCGTTACGTACCAGCAGTGCGGCAGCACCTGGTACCAGCCGCAATATGCGGGCACCAGCGTGAACTATGTCGTGGTCGCGCCTCCGGGGTGAGCCCGTGGCGACGAACAGCAGGCGCGCCTGCGCCGCGGCGGCCGGCCTGGCCTGGCTCTGCTGCCAGCCCGTCCACGCGCAGGACGCGCAAGAGCTGGCCAAGAAGCTGGCCAATCCGGTGGCCGCGATGATCAGCGTGCCGCTGCAGGCCAACGACGACCGCCGCTACGGCCCCACACGCGACGGCCACAGGTTCACCCTGAACGTGCAGCCGGTGGTGCCGGTCACGCTCAATCCCGACTGGACCCTGATCAGCCGCACCATCCTGCCGGTAATCAGCCAGCACGAACTGACTCCCGGCGCCGGCCACCAGCACGGCATCGGCGACGTCACGCAGAGTTTCTTCATCTCGCCTTCGCGCCCCGGCGCCAACGGCATCGTCTGGGGCGCCGGGCCGGCCTTCCTGCTGCCCACCGGCAGCGAGAGCGCGCTCAGCGCACGCCAGTGGGGAATCGGCCCGACCGGGGTCGTGCTCCGCCAGCACGGACCGTGGACCTATGGGCGCTGGCGAACCACATCTGGTCGTTCGCCGGCCATGACGACCGGCCGAACGTCAGCGCGACCTTCCTCCAGCCCTTCCTCAGCTATACCACCAAAGATGCCTGGACCTTCGGCATCAACACCGAATCGAGCTACGACTGGAAACAGGAGCAGTGGTCGGTGCCGGTCAATCTCACCGCCAGCAAGCTGATCAAGTTCGGCCGCCAGCCGATGTCGATCGGCGGCGGCCTGCGCTACTGGGCCGACAGCCCGCCCGGCGGGCCGCGCGACTGGGGCGTGCGCCTGAGCGTGACCTTCCTGTTTGCCAGATAGGCGACGCCGGCCCGCCCCTGTCAGAACAGGTAGGAGAACGCAATCCCCACCGTCCACTGGTCGGCGTCCCCGCGCCCCTCCACCACCGGGCTGTCCTTGGCGTCGTCCAGCAGCCGCTCATAACGCCCACCGAACGTCATCAGCCATTCCGGGTTCAGCTGGGTCGTCAGGCTGAAGGGAATCTTGATCGACGTGACCGATGGGTCGGGGTCGTAGATCAGGCCGCCCCGCTCCGGGAACAGGACCTCGTCGGTATCCCTGATGCCGAAATACTTGCGGTTGAAGTCCTTACTGGCGAAGAACAGGCCAAAGCCGATGCTCCCGATCAGCTGCTGGCCGGCGACCGGCTGCGGAAAGGGATGGACGTAGTTGACGCGTATATTGCCGGTGGCGCCGTCGTACACATTATTGGTGTTGCCGACCACGTCGGCGCTGAACACCAGCTTGTGCATCGGCTGGCCCTGCGTCAGCGGCATGTGATAGGCGACGAAGGCGCCTATCTCGGTGGCCGTGGCGACCGGGCGAATGCGTTTGACGACCTCGTCGTCGACGTCGTCGTCGCGCCGCATGCGCCAGCGAATCAATGGCCCGGCGCGCCAATCCTTGCGCGGCACCAGGTTGGCCAGGATCTCGGGACCCAGCACCCGCACGTAGCGGTCTTCGCCGAAGTTGTAGTGCAGTACCGGGGCGACGGCGGCCTGGTAATCGCCGGAGCCGTAATAGTCGGGCACCGCGAACACCCCCAGACCCACCAGGTTGCGTTCTTCGAGCAACTCGACCGGGAGCACGTCTTGCGCGGCGGCGAGCGGTGAACAGAGCAGCGCTGCGGCGATGGCTAGGCTGCGGTGGACGGGTTGGCTGCGGGGGCTGTGCGTGAACGTCTTCATGACTGACCTCTCGGAGCTAGGGGTTGGGACATCGGGGCCGCGCCGGCGCCATTCACTGCTGCGCCTCGCATTGCCGGAACTGTGTAGACAGTCCGCGCCGCGTTTTGTGCCATATCTCGTCAAAAACGTCGTGCGCTCCGGCCTTGCCCTGGCACTGACGCCCCAGCGCTACGACCAAGGTCCAGTACCGCGCATACCTGGAACGTGCTTAGGATGATGACTGGCTCCGGACGGGGGGACAGGATGGATGCGCTGGTGCATGCGGCCGCCGGCTGGATCGCGCTGGCGCTCGACGCGCTCGCGGTGCTGACCGTGGCCGCCGGCGCCCTGGAGGCGCTGGCGCGGGTGGTGGCGCTATGCCTGCGCGGCGCGGCCACGCCGGCGCGGGTGCACGCGGCCTTCATCGGCTTCGGCGACTGGCTGGTGGTCGCCCTCACCTTCCAGCTTGCCGCCGACATCGTCGGCACCACGATCGCGCCCGGCTGGGACGAGCTGGGACGGCTGGCGGCGATCGCCGCCATCCGGACCTTCCTCACCTATTTCCTGGACCACGACCTGGCGCGGGCCCGCGAACGTGAATTGGCCGAGCAGAAACGCGAAGGGGCGCAGCCCGTTCAGGCTGCGCCCCGCGATCCCGGATGACGATCCCGGATGACGATCAGGAGAACGTCAAGCGAACGCCAGTTCGACGCGTGGCCGCACGGCCGGCGGCACGGGGCGTTGCGGCAGCGCCAACGATGGCGGCGCAATCGGACCGACGTCGATGTCCGGGTGGTGGGTATTGAAGAAGAAGTTGAGCATCGGATGGCGCGCCTCGGCCCAGCGCTGCTGGAAGGTGGCGATCTCGAATGCCATCACGCGATGCGGGATATTGCCCACGTGACGCAGCGGCACCAGGCCCAGTTCAGGGAATACGTCGACGAACATCAGCTGATCGTATTGCTTGTCCACGGGTGGACGGCCGGTCGCCACGGAATAGTCGATGGCGTTGTCTTCGCAATACATGAAGCAGGCCTTGATCAGTGCAATCTTGACCATGCGACCGACACGACCCTCGTCGATCCCGAGGCGGGTCGCCTCGACCAGGCGCTTGTCCTGCAGCCAGTCGGGCAGGACGATCGACTCTTCCACGCCCAGCGGGCGGTAGAGGTTGGTGCGGATGCGGGTGCTGCCGATCGGCGTGCCGTCCAGCTTGGACTCGGCCAGCAGGACGATGGTGTCGGCGTCGTAGTCGGCTGCCTCGGGTTGCGCCAGGCTGCGGGCGAAATCCGGGACATGGCGGGCATAGGCGGCGTGGCGGATGCGCACGGCCTTGAGTAAATCCGCTTCGGTTTCTACCCGGCGGATAGTGAACGGCAAACGCTCGATCGCGCCTCCAGCGACGGGACCGCGCGCGGTGCGCGGTGGGGACGCTTTCGAGGGGTTGAACACAGCTGCTGGAAACAGCTCCATGGCGGTACTCCTGGGTTGATAAGATTGAAACAGGGTTGGTCTGGATCAAATTATCAATCCGCTCACGGAAAATCGAACTGTTGAGCAGGCGTGCTTTTAGCCCTCTGTTTGCTAGTAAGTACACTAGTGGTTTTATGACAAAGTTGTCGGTTTTGTCCAACCAACTACCATAAGTTAAAGGAATATTGCTTTACATCAACCGCGCCGTTCCTGACACGCGGATCGAGCCGCCCGCCTCCTCGCCGATTTCGGCCGTCAAACGCGAACGCACGCCCATGTCTTCACCCTGGACGATCTCGATGCGTCCGCCATGCAGCCAGCCGATGTCGCGCAGGTAGCCGGCCAGTGCCGCGGTGCCGGCGCCGGTGGCCGGATCTTCATAGACGCCGCCGGAGGCGAAGGGATTGCGGGTATGGAACAACTGCGGATGCTCGGCCCAGGCCAGCACGACCGTCACCAGGCCGTGTTCCAGCATCAGCGCCCGGCCGGCATCCAGGTCGTAGCGCATCGCCGCCAGCAGCGCTCGGCTCGACAGCGCCAGCACCAGGTGGTCGGCGCCGCCGTGGGCCAGTGCCGGCGGAATGCGCGGGTCGAGATCGGCCCGGGTGTAGCCGAACAGCGCCAGCGCCGCATCGACCAGCGCCGCGTCGGCCGCCTTGCTGCGGGTCGGCGGCGACTGCAGCGCCGCATGCACCCGTTCGCCGTCGCGCCGGCCCTCGACCGTGATGCTGGCCGCGGTCAGGGTCAGCGCATAGCGGCCGTCGCCATGGGCGCGGGCCAGCGCGGCGCCGAGGGCGATGGTCGCGTGCCCGCAGAAGGGCACCTCGGATTCCGGTGAAAAATAGCGCACCCGCCAAGCCTCGCCTTCCGGCGTGGCGAAGGCGGTTTCCGAAAACCCGACCTCGTGCGCGATCCGGGCCATCTCGCCGGCCGGCGGCAAGGCGGCGCCGATCCAGACCCCGGCCGGATTGCCGCCCTGGCCGTTGTCGTCGAAGGCGGCGATGCGCTGGATATCGTTCAAGTCCATGGAGACTATCCTTATGAATGCACGCGGCGCTAGCGCTTCGCCCCTTCGACCTTCGGCAGCAGCGCCGCCATGATGCCCAGCAGTGGCAGGAAGGACGCGATCCGGTACACCTGGTCGATGCCGTGGATGTCGGCGATATGGCCCATCGCCGCGGCGCCCACGCCGCTGATGCCGAACATCAGGCCGAAGAAGATGCCCGAGATCAGGCCGACCTTGCCCGGCACCAGCTCCTGGGCGAAGACCACGATGGCCGAGAAGGCCGACGACATCACCAGCCCGATCACGACCGACAGCACGCCGGTCCAGAACAGGTTCGCGTACGGCAGCATGATGGTGAACGGCGCCGCGCCCAGGATCGAGAACCAGATCACGCGCTTGCGGCCGATCTTGTCGCCGATCGGGCCGCCGGCGAAGGTGCCTGCCGCGACCGAGGCCAGGAACAGGAACAGGTAGAGCTGGGCGGTGCCGACCGGCAGGTGGAATTTCTCGATCAGGAAGAAGGTGTAATAGGTCTGCAGGCTGGCCATGTAGATGTACTTGGAGAACACCAGCAGCGCCAGCACCACCAGGGCCTGGATCACCTTCTTGCGCGGCAGCGCCGGACCTGCGTGCTGCGCGGCCTTCTTGATCATATTCGTCAGGTGGTTGCTGTACCAGCGGCTCACGCCAACCAGCACCGCCACCGCGACCAGCACCAGCAGCATGAACCAGGCGATCTCGCCCTGGCCGCGTCCCACCACGATGGCCGCCGCCAGCAGCGGGCCGAGCGCCGAGCCGGCGTTGCCGCCGACCTGGAACAGCGACTGGGCAAAGCCGAAGCGCCCGCCGGACGCCAGGCGCGCCACGCGCGAGGCCTCGGGGTGGAAGGTCGACGAACCGACGCCGATCATCGCCGCCGCGGTGAGCAGCATCGCGAAGCTGTCGGCCCAGGCCAGGAGGCCCACGCCCACCAGGGTCACGCACATCCCGGCCGGCAGCAGGAACGGAATCGGACGCCTGTCGGTGTACAGGCCAATCCAGGGCTGCAGCAGCGAGGCGGTGCACTGGAAGGTCAGGGTGATCAGGCCGACCTGGGTGAACGTCAGGTCGAATTCATGCTTCAGGAGCGGGTAGATCGACGGCAGCACGGCCTGCACGCAGTCGTTCAGCAGGTGAACGAAGGCCACCGAGAACAGGATTTGCATGACGGTGCCGGAAGCGGCGGGGGAAATCGTGGAAGGTGAAGACGGTGATGTGGACATGGGACGACGGACTCGAATTGCGTCAACGCGGTATGGACAATCCAACAGCATATGCCAAATCCGCCGAACGCGCAGGGCCGGTGCTTCCGGCCCATGCGCGCCCGCGTCGTTCCGTTACTTCAGCGCTGATGGTTGACGGCGGGATCATCCGGCTCGATACCCGAACCGCTAACCATCACCGCGTGGACGGGGAACCCGTCCACCCTACCGCGGCACAAGGCGAATCGCCTGCCCACCGCCCGGCGCCAGCACCATGTTGATGGTGTCGGCGCTGGTGACGTTGCGCTTCTCGATCGCGATGTCGAAGCGGCGCTTGTCGTCGCGGTAGTCGGCGTTGTCGCCGTCGCGGTAGATCTCGGCCACATAGGTCTTGCCGGCGTCCAGGAAGTCCAGCTTCAGGTCCAGGGTACGCTTCGTGCCATCGGTCACCGAGCCGACGTACCAGGCATCCGAATGACGGTCCTTGCGCACGATGGTCACGTACTCGCCCACCGCGCCGTGCGGCACGCGGGTGTCTTCCCAGTCGGCCGGCACGTCCTTGATGAACTGGAACGGGCCCGGATAGCGCTCGTAGTGCTCGATCAGGTCGGCCGCCATCTGCACCGGCGAATAGATCACCACGAAGTTGGCGAGCTGCTTGGCCTGGGTCGAATTGAACGGCCGCTTGTCCTTGCCTTCCAGGCTCAGGATGCCCGGCGTGTAGTCGAGCGGACCGCTCAGCATGCGGGTGAACACCAGGTTGGCCTCGTGGTCGACCGTGTTGACCGGATTGCCCCAGGCGTTGTACTCGACGCCACGCGCGCCTTCGCGCGAGATCCAGTTCGGATACGTGCGGCGCAGGCCGGTGTCCTTCACCGGTTCGTGGGTGTTGATCGCGATCTTGTAGCGCGCCGCCTCCTCGACCACCTTCTGGTAGTGGCGCACGCCCTCTTGCGAGTCGGTGTAGCCGAAATGGACCTTGCCGTTCTTGCCCATGAACTGGGCCGCGCCGCCGTCGGTCACGTAGCCGGTCTTGATGCTGTCCACGCCGTGTTTCGCATACAGCTTGAACGCCGCGTCCATCTGCTTTTCGTAGTGCGCGACGTTGCCGCCGGTCTCGTGGTGACCGATCAGGTGCACGCCCTTCTTGCGGCCATAGTCCGTCACGGCGGCGATGTCGAAGCTCGGATGCGCCTTGGTGAAGTCCATGTCCAGGCCATTGCCGGCCCAGTCGCTGTCCCAGCCCGGGTTCCAGCCCTCGACCAGCACGCCGCGGAAGCCGTGCTTGGCCGCGAAATCGATGTAGCGCTTGGTGTATTCGGTGGTGGCGCCGTGTTTCGCACCCGAGGCCCACGACTTGGTTTCCAGGTGCATGTCCCACCACACGCCGACATATTTGGACGGCTTGACCCACGAGACGTCGCCCAGCTTGTTCGGTTCATTCAGGTTCAGCACCAGGTCGGACATGTACAGGCCGGCCGCATCGTCGGCGATCTGCATCGTGCGCCATGGCGTGGTGAAGGCGCCGGTGCGCACCACCGGGTTGCCGGTGGCCGACGGGGTCAGGTGCGCGCGCAGGCGCTGGCCCTCGACCCGGCGCAGCCACATCGAGGCGTAGTCGACCAGGGCCGCCTCGTGGAAGGCGATGTGGGTGCCGTTCTCCATGCGCACCGTCATCGGGGTGTTGGCCATGCCCACTTCACGCAACGGCGACTTCTGGATCGGGTATTCCAGCGCCCAGACTTCGCCGGCCTGCTGCCACCAGGCGGTGGCGGGTTGGGCCACCACGAACTCGGTCAGCTCGTCGGCGATGTGCGTGGCGCGGTTGTTCGGCAGCTTGGGGAATTCGTAGCGGAAGCCCAGGCCGTCGTCGAACACGCGGAACACGATCGCCAGGCGGCGGCCGTCGTTCTTCTTCACGTCGACCCGCATCTGGCGGTAGTGATTGCGCACAGTGCGGCGCTCGCCCCACGGCTGTTCCCAGCTGCTGTCATGGTCGGTGACGACCTGGCGCTCGATCTTGAAGCCCGAGTCCAGCGGCTTGTCGCTGCCCAGCACGAAGCCCAGGCGCGACGGCGCGATCACCTGCTGGCCCTTGCGTTCGACCTGGTACGACAGGCGCCCGTCCGGCGCGACCTGCACCGACACGTTCAGCACCTTGCCCGGCGACTCGACGCTCGCGCTCATCGCCTCGGCCGCGAAGGCGCTGCTGCTCACCACCATGCCCAGCACCACGCAGCAATGCGTGGCCAGGCTGGCATTCATGAATCTGGAAACCATATTTCTCCCTTGTTTACTGCTTTGATTACTGCTTTGATTACTGCTTTGATTACTGCTCAAAACTTGTAGTTGATACCCGCCGAATAGGTGCGGCCGAAATTGACGGTGTTGGTGTACACCTTCGGATCGCTGGTGTACTCGCGGAACGGTTCGTTGGTCAGGTTATGCCCTTGCAGGAACACCGACCAGCCCTGCAGCATGCCGCCCTGGAAATCGTAGGACACCTGGGCGTCGGCGATCGTCTCGCCCTTGATGAAGGTGAACTGCGATTCGCTGCGGTAGTCGAGGATCTGGCCGATGAAGCTCGAGCGGCGGTAGGCCGCCAGCGACACCTGCAGGCCGTGCTTCTCGTAGTACAGGCGCAGGCTGGTCACGTTGCGCGACAGGCCAGGCAGGCCGATCTCGGACACCGCGCCATTGAACACCGGCGCATTGCTGCCGGTGACGAAGGCGCTGGTCGGCAGGCGCACCGAGGAATCGGTATGCGAATGGTTCACCTGCACGCCGAAGCCGTCCAGCGCATTGACCACCAGCCCGAACGGCAGGTTGGCCGACAGCTCGATGCCGCGCATGATGCCGCCCTCCCCGTTCTGCGGCATGGTCAGGAAGCCGATCGTCGAGCCGGCATACTGGCCGGTGGCCGGCAGCGGCGTGCTGGCGCTGGTGTACTGGGCGAAGTCGAACATCTGCGGCGCATTGATCACGTAGTTGTCGAGCTTCTTGTAGAACAGCGCGGCGCTGATATACCCTTTCTTGCCGAAGTATTTTTCGTACGACAGGTCGAGCGCGCGCGCCTCATAGGGCTTGAGTTCCGGATTGCCGGCGAAGCCGGTCAGCGCCGGGTCGTCGGCGGTGGCGCTCTGCAGGCCGAAGTTCATGCTGGCCTTCAGGTTGTCCAGGTTGGCGCGCGAGACCTGCTTGCCGGCGCCGAGGCGCAGCAGCTGGTCGTTGCCCAGGTCGAAGGTCAGGTTCAGGCTGGGCAAGACCTTGGTGTAATCGATGCCGCCGGTCTTGACGACCGCCGGGCAGGTGTCGGTAGTGATGCCGGTGCAGTTGGCCAGGTCGACCTGGTTGCCGCTGGCGCGCTGGCGGGTGTCGACCACCTGCACACCGATATTGCCGCTGTACGGCAGCGACATCAGGGTGCCATCGAGTTCGCCCATCAGGTAGGCGGTGCTGACCTTTTCGCCTACCCTCCAGTCGCGCGCCAGCACGGTGGCGTCGACCCAGCGGTTCAATTCGTACAGCGAGCCCAGGCTCCCGGTCGGGTCGAACGAGGCCACCGGGATGCCGGTCGGGCCGGCGACCTCAGTGCCGCTGCCCGGCATGGCGATCGCGGCATAGCCGTCGCCGCCGCGCACCGACAGCCGGCCCTCTTCGCCCAGGCGGGACTTGTCGCGCTTGGTGTAGTTGACGCCGAAGCGCACGGTGGCCAGCGGGCCCCAGTCGGTATCGCGTTCGGCCGACAGGCGCACCGCCTGCACCTTGTCGTCGATGGTCGGCAGCGCCAGGTAGCCGGCCTGCGGCGACAGCGGGCCGCCACCCCAGCCGGCGACGTCGGTCAGCACGGCCACGTTGCGGTCGGCATAGTTCAGGCTCGGGTTATAGCGCACGTCGGCGAAGTTGCTGCCATTGAAGCCGCTATAGCTGATCGAGCCGAGCTGGCTTTCGGGCGTGTTGCCCGGCTGGCCGGCCATGGTCTCGAAATTGCTGATGCGCTTGGTGCCCTTCGAGTACGACAGGTCGTTCACGATGCGCCATTCGCCCACCTTGAGCTCATTGTTCACGCCGAGCGACAGCAGGCTGTCCTTGTTCGAGAACAGGTGGTTGCGCACGTCGCCCTTGTAGTTGCTGAAGGTGCCGGCGGTGACGATGCCGTTCTCGATGGTGGCGTCGGTCAGCACCGCATTGGGATCGTAGATGCCGGTGCCTCCGACGATCGCGCCTTCGAGGCCGGTCTTCTTGGTCGCCTCTTCGCCGCGCGAATAGAACGCGTCGAAAGTCGAGCGGAATTTGTCGTTGGGGCGGAACTGCAGGGTCACCGAAGCACCGTCGCGTTCGGCCTTGCGGCGCGAGGTCTCGGCCATGAAGCCGTTGATCGCCTTGACGGTCTGGCCGTTGTAGTCGATGTCGGCGGTGTTGGCGCCCCAGCTGTCGAATTTGAGTTCGCCGCCGTTGTCCTGCTTGAACGAGGTCAGGCCGACCGACAGGCCCAGCTTGCGGCCGAAGTACTGGTCGACGTAGGTCAGCGTCTTGCGGTGGCCCGAGCCGAGGTCGGAACCGGAACCGAAGCCGATGCGCTCCTTGCGCGCATTGGCGGCGAACATGCGCTTGCCGAAATCGAGCGGGCGCAGGGTGCGCAGGTCGATGGTCGAGGCCAGGCCCTGGCCGATCAGGCTCGCGTCCGGCGTCTTGTAGACCAGCACGCTGCCGGTCAGCTCGGACGGGAACAGGTCGAATTCGGGGCTGCGCGCATCGCTGGTCGAGGCCTGTTCGCGGCCGTTGAGCAACGATCCATTGAAGGTCGGCGACATGCCGCGCACGCTGACCTCGGTCGCCTTGCCGTTGATCTTGCTTCGCTGGGTGGTCACGCCCGACAGGCGTGAGATCGACTGGGCGACGGTGGTGTCGGGGAGCTTGCCGATGTCTTCGGCGGAGACGGCTTCGACGATGGACGTCGCGTTGCGCTTGATCTCGATGGCGGCCTCGATGCCGCGCCGGATGCCGGACACATTGACGGTGGCGAGCGGCGCTTCTCCCGTGACCGTCGCCGCGGGCCGGACCGCGTCCTCGGGATCCTGGGCGCCGGCTTCCTGCGCGTGCAGCGGAGTTACCATCAACAGCAGCGCGCAGGCGCCTGCAATAGGATGTAACTGGAAATGTGACTGAAAGCGCTGGCGCCGCGCGCCGTCCCGACGTGTCGTCATGTCTGTCTCCTGATTATATTTATTCCAGCTTTTTGCTGGTTGGGTGCGATGGTCCGATATCGCGCGGGCGGGGTCAACGCATGAGCTGAAGCGAATCTGAAGATTCACCAAAGCCCTGACGCTACGCCACACTGGTAAACTCGCGCAATGAAAATTCTCATGATCGAAGACGATCTCGCCATCGGCCAGGCGCTGTTGTCGGTATTCCAGGACGAGGGCCACACGGCGGTCTGGCTGCGCCTCGCGGCCGATGCCGGGGCGCGCATCCGCGGCGAGGCCTTCGACGCGGTGGTGCTCGACCTCGGCCTGCCCGACGGCGACGGCAACGACGTGCTGCGCGCCCTGCGCGCCGACGGCGTGCGCCTGCCGGTATTGATCATCAGCGCGCGCGACAGCCTGCAAGACCGCCTGAAGGGCTTCGACCTGGGCGCCGACGACTACCTGATCAAACCGTTCGAGATCCCCGAACTGCTGGTGCGCCTGCGCGCCCTCGTGCGCCGCAGCCACGGCACACTGGAAGAAAACCTGTGGACGTCGGGCGACATCGTGCTCGACGAAAACCGCATGGCGGTGACGCGCGGCGGCCAGCCGGTGACCCTGTCGAAGACCGAGTTCGCCCTGCTGCTGACGCTCATGAAGCAGGCCAACCGGGTATTGACCCGGGTGGAGCTGGAACGGCGCGCGCTGCCCGCCGGCGAGGGCCAGAGCCAGACCCTGGACGTGCACATCTTCAACCTGCGCAAGAAGATCGGCGAAGGCGTGATCCGCACCGTGCGCGGCGTCGGCTATATGGTGCAGCAGGATGCTTAGGCGGCTGGCGAACCGGCCGTCGTCGCTGTTCCAGCGCCTGATGTTCAGCTTCACGGGCGTGATCGTCGTCGTGGCGATCATCGGGCTGGTGTGGGTATTCCTCGAGGCCAAGGCGACCCAACGCAGCCGCACCTTCAGCGAAAACAAGGCGCACACCGCCAATATCCAGGCCCACCTGTCCGACGTCGGGCCCGATGTGCAGCGCATGCTGCCGGTGTTGGAGGAGATCGAGGCCAACCGCGTGCGCATGTTCCAGGAACTCGACTACCATTCGCACGTGAGGGTGCGCGTCTGGCTGCACGGCCGCCTGGTCTACAACTCGGCGCCCCAGTGGCCCGACCGGCTGCCGGAAGTCGCCACCCGCGACGCCTACTCCTGGGTGCGCTGGGAAGCGCAGGACAAGCTCCAGGACATCGTGGTCGAGCGCAGCCACGAAGTCGATGACGAATGGATGTTCTCGATCGGCGGCGTGGGATTCCTGCTGTCTTCGACCATCTTCAGCCTGCCGCTACTGCTGATTCCCGCCTGGCTGATCGTCGGCATCGGCCTGCGCCCGCTGCGTTCGATCGCGTCGAGCATCGCCCAGCGTTCGGACGGCGACCTGACGCCCCTGCCGGATTCCACCTACCGCGAACTGTCGCCGCTGGTGGACGCGATCAACGGCCTGATGGCGCGCCTGTCGCAGCGCATCGAGCACGAGCATGAATTCCTGACCGACGCCGCTCATGAACTCAAGACGCCGCTGGCGGCCATCCAGATCAATGCCCACGTGCTGCTCAGCCGCGCCGGCAGCGAGATGGCCGAGCGCTGCGCCGAGCCGGCGGCGGGCCTGCGGAGCGGCGTGGCGCGCGCCACCCACACCGTGCACCAGCTGCTGGCCCTCGAGCGGGCGCGCGCCGAGCCGCAGGTCGACCACCCCCGCCCGCAGACCGACGTCGCCGAGTTCGTGCGCGACCGCGTGGCGGCGGCGGCCCACCTGGCGGTGCAGCGCAATATCGAGATCGAGTTCCACGCCGATGCCGACGGCAGCCTGCCGCTGCACTTGGAAAGCATGGCGTCAGCCGTCGATAACCTGATCAGCAACGCGATCAAGTATTCGCCGCAGGACAGCCGCATTGCGGTGCGCCTTTGCCGCATCGGCCACATCTATCGGCTGGCGATCGCCGACCAGGGCCCGGGCGTCAACCCGGACCTGCGCGACAAGGTCTTCGAACGCTTCTACCGGGTGCCGGGACAGGAACAATCGGGCAGCGGCCTGGGACTGGCGATCGCGGAACGGGGCGCCGCGCGCAATGGCGGCATCATCGTGCTGTCGGACGGCGAAGGTGGACGCGGGTTGACGGCGACGATCGAGTTCGCGGGCGCTGCGGCTTGATCATGTGATTCAGCCCGCGCCTCTAACACGTCGTCCCCGCGCCTCTCGCACGTCGTTCCCGCGCAGGCGGGAACCCAAGTCCTTCACGCAGCCGGCTGCGTGGACCTTGCCGGCGGATCATGCAGGCTTGGGTTCCCGCCTGCGCGGGAACGACGTTTCAAGGGTGCGGGCTGTGGATTGACGTTTTCAGCCGGCGAAAAACGGCAGCACGCGCTCGAGCAGCAGCTCGGGCGCTTCTTCCGCGATGTAGTGACCGCAGGGCAGCGCCCCGCCCTGCACGTCGTCCGCCACCAGTTTCCACTCCTTGAGCGGATCGAAGCAGCGCCCCACCACGCCCTGCTCGCCCCACAGCGCCAATAGCGGCATCTCGAGCTTTCGCCCTTCCTTGCGATCGAGCCGGTCGTGTTCGAGATCGATGCCGGCGGCGGCACGGTAATCCTCGCAGATGCCGTGCGCCGCGCCCGGCAGCGCCAGGCAGCGCTGGTATTCGCTCAGCGCGCGCGGATCGAACGGCGCCAGGCCAGCGCTGCGCTTGCCCATCACATCGCGCACATAGGCAGCCGGGTCGGCCTCGATCAGGCGCTCGGGCATGGGCGCCGGCTGGATCAGGAAGAACCAGTGCCAGTAGGCGCGCGCGAACGCTTCCGAGGTCTGCTCGTACATCGCCAGGGTCGGCGCGATATCCAGCAATGCCATCCGTTCGACCGCCTGGGGATGGTCCAGCGCCAGCCGGTGCGCCACGCGCGCGCCGCGGTCGTGGGCCAGCACGCGGAATCGTTCGAAGCCGAGCGAACGCATGACGGCCAGCGCATCGAGCGCCATCGTGCGCTTGCTGTAGTTGGCGTGGTCGGCGTCCCCCTGCGGCTTGCCCGAGTCGCCATAGCCGCGCAGGTCGCAGGCCACTACCGTGAAACGCTCGGCAAGCCGGGGCGCGACCTTGTGCCAGATGGCGTGGGTTTGCGGGTGGCCGTGCAGGAGCAGCAAGGGCGGGCCCTCGCCACCGGCGATGGCATTGATCGCGATCGATGGCGCCACCTCGACCTGCAGTGGACGAAAGTGTGGAAACAGCGCGGTCATGGACGCTCCTTCATGGATTGGATGGGGGCTGCACGCCGACCGCGAACAGGCTCAGGAGCCAGCCCATCAGCGGCTGGAATTGCGGGTCCGGCGGGAAGGTGGGCTCGAGGGACGGTTGGGTGCGCATGAGCGGCTACTGTAGCACGCACCGCCGGCCACGCCCTCGCTCCGGCAACGGCGCAATATTCCCGATATCGCTTCGCATGAGCTTTGTTTATGCCTCCCGCATGTTCTTACATAGACCTGACATTTCGATAATTGTTGTAAAGACGCACTGTGGCGGTTTTAACGAATTGACACCACGAATGGTGCTGCGCAGTATGAGCCAGAGGCAATCGCCTCGCCCTTTCCCAAGACCACCGCCGTAGAACAAAAAAAGGAATCAGCACCATGCAGAAAGCCAGGACGGAAAAAACAGCACTAGCCCTCGCCATCGCCGCGCTGTGCGCGGGCGCCGCCCATGCCCAGGAGGCCGCACCACAGGCCGAGACGGCCAGCAATGCCGCCACGGTCGTGGTCACCGGCACCCGCGTGGCCAACCGCACGGCGCTCGACACCGCCGCGCCGGTCGACATCATCTCGTCCGAGACGCTCAAGAATGCCGGCAGCACCGAGATGAACCAGGCGCTGTCGATGGCCCTGCCTTCGCTGAACTTTCCCCGGCCCTCGCTGACCGACGGCACCGACACCATCCGTCCCGCCACCCTGCGCGGCATGGCGCCGGACCAGACCCTGGTGCTGATCAATTCCAAGCGCCGCCACGCTTCCTCGCTGGTCAACGTCAACGGCTCGATCGGCCGCGGTTCGGCGGCGGTCGACCTGAACACGATCCCGACCGCGATCGTGAAATCGGTCGAGGTGCTGCGCGACGGCGCTGCGGCGCAATACGGCTCGGACGCCATCTCGGGCGTGGTCAATATGCGCCTGCGCACCGACCGCGATGGCGGCGAGGCGAGCGTCACCTATGGCGCGCGCAAGTCCGAATACGATTTGTGGAACGACGTCGCTCCCGCCGGCGGCACCTGGAGCGGCCCGGATTCGCGCAAGCGCACCGACGGCCAGACCGCCACCGTCAGCCTGTGGAAGGGCCTGGCCCTGGGCGAATCCGGCTTCCTGACCATCGCGGCCGAGTACCGCGACCAGAACCGCACCGAGCGTGGCGGCTACGATATGCGCCAGCAATACCCGCGGGTGAATGGCGGCTTCGATCCGCGCGAGAACACGATCGATCGCTTCAACGCCTGGACCGGCGAACCGGACCTCGACCAGGCCACCCTGTTCGCCAACGCCGGCAACAACCTGGGCGGCGGCGTCAAGGTCTATGGCTGGGCGAGCTACCAGGACCGCGACGCCACCTCGTCCGGCTACTTCCGCCCGCCGCAGGATGCGCGCAACGTCCTGTCGATCTATCCGGACGGCTTCCTGCCGCTGATCTCCCCCACCGTCAAGGACTTCTCGATGACGGGCGGCGTGACCTGGCAAGCGGGCCAGTGGGACATGGACGCCTCGCTCGGCTACGGCAAGAACAAGATGGAATACACGATCGAGAACACACTGAACCGCTCGCTGGGCGCCAGCAGCAAGACCGAGTTCTATGCCGGCGGTTATTCGTATGACCAGGCCGTGTTCAACCTGACCGGGGTGCGCAGCATCGAGCTGGCATCGCTATCGTCGCCGCTGAACGTGGCGGTGGGCGTCGAGGCGCGCCGCGAAGGCTATGAGCTGTTCGCCGGCGAAGAGCAGTCGTGGAGCTATGGCGGCGAGGTGCTGCCCAACGGGACGCCGGCCGCGCCGGGCGCCCAGGTGTTCCCGGGCTTCCGTCCGGCCAACGAGGTCGACGCCCACCGCAACGCGGTCGGCGCCTTCATCGACCTGGAAGCGAACGTCACGCCCGAGCTGCTGGCATCGGCTGCGGTGCGCGCCGAAAAATATTCCGACTTCGGCAATAGCGTGGCCGGCAAACTGGCGCTGCGCTACGACTTCAACAAGGCGTTCGCGCTGCGCGGCGCGATCCAGAACGGCTTCCGCGCGCCGTCGCCGCAGCAGCAGCACTTCACCGCGACGTCCACCAACTTCATCAACGGCATCCCCTACGAGATCACGACCTTCAAGCCGTCCGACCCGGTCGCGGTGGCCCTCGGCGCCAAGCCTCTCGACGCCGAGGAATCGGTCAACGCCTCGCTCGGCGCCGTGCTGCGCCTGGGCGGCGTGAGCGTGACGGTCGACGCCTACCGCATCGACATCGACGACCGCATCATCCTGTCCGAGAATCTCACACAAACCAATGTGCGCAACTACATCGCCAGCCAGGGCTTCATCGGCGTGGGCGGCGGGCGCTTCTTCATCAATGGCGTGGACACCACGACCAAGGGTGTGGACGTGGTGATCAACTGGGCGCACAACGCCGGCGCGGCGGGCCGCTTCGACTTTACGCTGGCCGGCAACTACACCGACACCGAGGTGACCAAGGTGCCGGTGACCGAACAGCTGTCGAGCCTGAGCCCTTCCCCGATCCTGTTCGACCGCGTCAACGTGCTGTCGCTCGAGAAGGGCCAGCCGAAGAACAAGATCAGCGCCAACGTCAACTGGAAGCTGGGCCAGTGGGGCGCGACCCTGCGCGCCACGCGCTATGGCGAGGTGCTGTCGCCGGGCACCACGGCGGCCTTCGACTTCGAGCTGGGCGCGAAGACCGTGGTTGACCTGGAAGGACGCTTCGCCGTCACGCCGAAGCTGACCCTGGCCCTGGGCGCGGACAACGTCTTCGACCAGTACCCGGAAACGCTGCCGCCGGCGCTCAACACCACGGGCAATACGCCGTTCTCGACCTACGCGCCGTTCGGCCGCTCGGGTCGGTATATCTACGGGCGCGCGACCTACGCCTTCTGACCACCGGCACGGCATGGGCGGCAGCCGCTCGCGGCCCCGCCGCCCATGTGTTGAAAACCGCGCCGTTGTTCAATTGAACGCCCCAGCAGCGGCAGAGCTGGTATGATGTTTCCATAAGACAATTCTCATTGTCATAATGAAATCATCCCCTCTCAAGCGAAAGTAATCATGCTGGCTCACGACGATGTCGCGCAGTGGCGCGCACGTGTTTTCACGTCATTGATGTCCGTCGTCCTGGTGCTGGCCCTGATCGCCGCGGTGCCCAGCGCGGCGCTGGCGGTCTACCGCGACATCCCGGCGGTGGCCCTGATGGACACCGCCGCGCTGGCGTGGATCCTGGCGATCTGGCGCATGGATCGTCTGGCCTACCGGACCCGCGTCCTGAACTTCCTGGCCATGCTGTACGGCGTGGGCATCGGTTCGATGCTGGCGGCCGGTGCGATCGGCCTGTTCTACCTGCTGGCGGCGCCCGCGCTGGCCGCCGTCCTGCTGGGTACGCGGCAGGCGATCGCCGCGCTGGCGCTCAGCGCCGCCACGCTCATGGTGCTCGGCCTGACGGGACAGACCGACATCCCGGTCGGCCACTATGCACACGATTCGCTTCCCAGCGTGCTGATCCTGACCCTGAACTTCACCTGCGTGGGCGGCCTGATCACCCTGAGCTGCGGCACCCTGCTCAAGGGCCTGGCCGGCTCGCTGAAGGACGTGCGCACTTTCGCCGGCTCGCTCGAAGAAGGCCAGAGCCTGCTGCGCGCGATGAACGGCGAGCTGCGTCTGACCTCCGCCGCGCTGGCGGGCCTCAACGAGATGGTGTTGATCGTCAAGGTGGACGACCGTCCCGGCGCCATCCAGCCCATCATCTTCGCCAACCGTGCCTTCGAGCGCCGCAGCGGTTATCGCGCCGACGAGATCGTCGGGAGCAGCATGCGCATGCTGGACGGGCCCGACACCGATCCGGCAGTGGTGGCGCGCATCGTCGAGGCCATGGGCAGGCGCGAGCCGGTATCGGCCGAACTGGTGAACTATTCGAAGTCGGGCGAACCGTACTGGGTCGAGATCGACATGGTGCCGTTCGCCGGCGCAGGCGGGCCGATCACGCACCTGGTGGTGGTGGGACGCGACATCACCGAGCGCCGCCGCTCGGCCGACGCGATCGAGCAACTGGCCTTCTTCGACGTGCTCACCGGCCTGCCGAACCGGCGCCTGCTGATGGAGCGCCTGCACGCGCTGGTGGAAGGCGCGCACGCGGGCCGCGGGCTCGGCGCGGTGCTGTACATCGACCTCGATAACTTCAAGAGCGTCAACGATGCGCGCGGCCATGCCACCGGCGACGCGCTGCTCAAGCACGTGGCCGCCCAGCTGGTCGACGCGGTGCGCGAAGGCGACACCGTGGCCCGCCTCGGCGGCGACGAGTTCGTCATCCTGGCTGCGCATCTGGGCAGCGACGACGCGGCCGCCACCGCCGCCGCCCTGGCCCTGGCGCAGCAGGTGGGCAAGGCGCTGCGCCGCCCGGCCACCATCGACAACCAGGTTTATCATTCATCGGGCAGCATCGGCGTCGCGCTGCCGCTGCGCCCCGGGCAGACGATGCACGACCTGCTGCGCGAAGCCGATACCGCGATGTACCACGCCAAGGCGGCGGGCCGCAACGGCGTCGCGCTGTTCGAAACCACGATGCTGGCGGCGGCCGAGAACGTGCTGACGCTCGAGCGCGACCTGGCCAATGCACTGGAGCGCAACGAGCTGGCGCTGCACCTGCAGCTGCAGGTCGATCCCGCCGGCGCGCCGGTCGGCGCCGAAGTGCTGCTGCGCTGGCGCCGCGCGGACGGGGTGCTGGTGCCGCCCGACGCCTTCATCCCGGTCGCCGAAGAAACCGGCCTGATCGTGCCGCTCGGCGCCTGGGTCCTGCGCCAGGCCTGCCTGGCCTGGCGCGAGCTGGAACGCGCCGGCCACGCGCTGCCGCTGTCGATCAACGTCAGCCCGCGCCAGTTCCGCCAGCCCGATTTCGTCGCCATGGTGCGCGCGGTGGTTCATGAAACGGGCGTGCCTGCGCAGCAGCTGATCTTCGAAGTGACCGAAGGCCTGCTGGTGGACGACATCGACGACACGGTGAGCCGCATGCAGGAACTGGCGCAACTGGGGATCCGCTTCTCGATCGACGACTTCGGCACCGGCTACTCGAACCTGGCCTACCTGCGCAAGATGCCGCTGTACGAGCTCAAGATCGACAAGGGCTTCATCCGTGACATGCCCGACGACAGCAACGGCACGGCACTCGTGCAATCGATCCTGGCGATGGCGGGCCAGCTCGGCCTGCGGGTCGTGGCCGAAGGCATCGAAACCTCGGAGCAGGCGCGCTTCCTGGCCGAACACGGGCAGCCGTTCATGCAGGGCTACCTGTTCTGCCGTCCGATGCCGCTGGCGGACCTGATCGAACGTCTCGCAAGCGCCGAGGCCGAGGCCGACGCCGCCGTGGTCTAGCGTTCCAGCACCTCGCCCAGCCTGCGGGCGAGGTAATCCACCAGCGCCGCCACCCGCGGCGCCAGCGCGCCCTGCTTGTAGAACACGGCCCATACGGGCTGGGTCCACGGCAGGGTGTGCTCCTCCAGCACCGGCACCAGGCGCCCCGCCTCGATGTCGGCGCGCACCAGGAACTCCCCCATCGACCCGATGCCCGCCCCGTGCAAGGCCAGGTGGCGCACCGTCTCGCCGCTCGAGGCCAGCACCTGCGGCGTGACGGTCCAGCCCTCGCCGCCGGCATGCAGCAGCGGCCAGGTATTGAGCGAGGCCGGCGCCGTGAAGCCCACGGTGCGGTGCAGCGCCAGTTCGGCCGGCTCGCGCGGCACGCCGTATTTGTCGATATAGCCAGGCGCCGCCACCACCCTCAGCTTGCCGGTCCCCAGGCGCCGCGCATTGAGCGTCGAATCGGGCAGCGCGCCGATGCGGATCGCCAGGTCGGCCCGCTCCTCGATCAGGTCGACGTAGGTCTCGCCGCTGGTCAGTTCCAGCTGGACCAGCGGATACGCCTCCAGGAAATCGGGCAGCAGCGGCGCCAGCAGATGGTCGAAGGCCGGTGTCGAAGCATTCACCCGCACCAGGCCCGAAGGCTGCGAACGGCGCGCCTGCGCCTCGGCCTCGGTATTGGCCAGGTCGCGCAGGATGGCGCGGGCGCGCTCGAGCAGCCAGGCGCCTTCCTCGGTCAGCTGCAGGCGCCGCGTCGTGCGGCGCATCAGCGTCATCCCGAGGCCATCCTCCAGCCGCGAGATGGTGCGCGACACCCCCGACGGGGTCTGCCCCAGGCGCTCGGCGGCGGCCGAGAATGAGCCGGAATCTATGACGGCGACAAATACAATCAGGCCATCCACATCGATCATTGTTGACTCCAACTCAAAAGTCCATTGTATAGCGATCTATTTTTCCTTGCATCCAGGCACGGCACACTGCATGCCTGCCTCAACCCTGCCATGTAAATACACAAGCAACAAGGAGAATCGCATGCCACTCGCACTCTGGGCGCTCACATTGAGCGCCTTCGCCATCGGGACGACTGAATTCGTGATCGTCGGCCTGATCCCCACCATCGCCGCCAGCCTGGGCGTATCGGTGCCCTCGGCCGGCCTGCTGGTCAGCCTGTACGCGCTGGGCGTGGCCATCGGCGCGCCGGTGCTCACGGCCCTCACCGGCAAGGTACCGCGCAAGCACCTGCTGCTCGGCCTCATGGTCCTGTTCACCCTCGGTAACCTGGTGGCCTGGATGGCGCCGAACTACGAAGCGCTGATGGCCGCGCGCGTGCTCACGGGCCTGGCGCACGGCGTGTTCTTCTCGATCGGTTCGACCATCGCCACCAGCCTGGTGCCGAAGGAAAAAGCCGCCAGCGCCATCGCGCTGATGTTCACGGGTCTCACCGTGGCGCTGGTCACCGGCGTGCCGCTCGGGACGTTCATTGGCCAGCATTTCGGCTGGCAGGCCACCTTCCTGGCCGTGTCGCTGCTGGGCGTGATCGCCGTGATCGGCAGCGCCATCCTGGTGCCGTCGGATATCGCGGGCAGCAAGCCGTCGAGTTTGCTCACCCAGCTCGCGGTGCTCAAGAAACCGCGCCTGCTGCTGGTGTATGCCATGACCACGCTCGGCTACGGCGGCACCTTCATCGCTTTCACCTATCTGGCGCCGATCCTGCAGGAAGTCTCGGGCTTCGCGGCGTCGACCGTCAGCCTGGTGATGCTGGTGTACGGCGTCTCGGTCGCGGCCGGGAATATCTGGGGCGGCAAGCTGGCCGACCGCCATGGTCCGGTGCCCGCGCTGCAGATCGTGTTCGCCCTGCTGGCCGTGGTGCTGCTGGTATTGACCTTCACCGCGCCGAGCAAAACGCTCGTGCTGATCACGGTGCTGGCCTGGGGCGCGGTCGCCTTCGGCAACGTGCCCGGCCTGCAAGTCTATGTGGTGCAGCGCGCCGAACGCGATGCGCCGCAGGCGGTGGACGTCGCCTCGGGCCTGAACATCGCCGCCTTCAATGTCGGCATCGCGCTGGGCGCCTGGGGCGGCGGCCTGATCGTCGCCCATCTCGGCCTGATGGCGACGCCGTGGATCGGCGCCCTGGTGGTGGTCGGCGCCCTGTTGCTCACCACCCTGGCCGGCTGGCTCGACCGGCGCGACGGCGTGCCGGCCAAGGCGGCCGTGCGCAGCGCCGTCTCCACTCACTAATTTAACGAAAAAGGAAATACCATGAACATGCCACAACTCGGTCTGGGGACCTTCCGCCTGCAAGGACAAGCCGCGATCGACTCGGTCGCCAACGGCCTGGAACTGGGCTACCGCCACATCGACACTGCCCAGATCTATGGCAATGAAACAGAGGTCGGCCAGGCGCTGCTCGACTCCGGCGTGGCGCGCCGCGAGGTCTACCTGACCACCAAGATCTGGACCGAGCACCTGGCTGCCGACAAACTGGCCACCAGCCTGAAGGACAGCCTGCGCAAGCTGCGCGTCGAGCAGGTCGACCTGACCCTGATCCACTGGCCCTCGCCCGGCGCCGCCGTTCCGGTGGCCGAATCGATGCAGGCCCTGCTGGCGGCGCGCGACGCCGGTTTGACGGGCGCGATCGGCATCTCGAACTTCCCGGTGGCCCTGATGCGCGAGGCGATCGCCGCCGTCGGCGCGGACAATATTGCCACCAACCAGGTCGAGCTGCATCCCTATCTGCAGAACCGCAGCGTGGCGGACTTCGCGCGCGCGGCCGGCATCCACGTCACCGCCTATATGCCGCTGGCCTATGGCAAGGTGATGAGCGATCCGGTGATCGGGGAAATCGCACGCCACCACGGAGCCACGCCGGCCCAGGTGACGCTGGCCTGGCTTCTGGCCAAGGGTTATGCCGTGATCCCGTCGTCGACCAAACGCGAGAACCTGGCCGGCAACTTGCGGGCGCTAGAACTCGTGCTGGACCGGGACGACAGCGCCGCCATCGATGCGCTCGACAATGGCGGGCGCCTGGTCAGCCCGCATTTCGCCCCGGCCTGGGATTGATTACTGATCGAGCTCGGGATAGCGACGGAAAATGCCTTCCTCGTTGAACGGAATGCGCCGTTCGGACGCCAGGTAGGCGGCGATGTTCGGCCGCGCGGCCACCCGGTCGCGCAGGCCGGTGAGCACCGGATGCTCCTGCTCGATCTTCTTCATCGCATTCGGGAAGGCATAGCGCAAGCCTTCGATCACCTGGAACAGCGACAGGTCGGCATAGGTGACCTTGTCGCCGGTGAGATAGTCGCGCGACTCGGGATTGGACAGCAGGCGCGCAAAATAAGCCATGAACTTGGGGATGCGCGACTCGACGAAATCGGCCGAGCGGCGCAGCGCCTCGGGTTTCTGGTCTTCGTAGTACAGCGCGGACGCGATCGGGTGATGGGTGTCGTGCGCCTCGGTCACCAGGTCGGCGATGGTCAGCTGCAGCTGGTGCACCCACAGACGGCCCGGGTCGGTGCGCGGCGCCAGGCCTTGCTGCTCGCCCAGGTAGAGCAGGATGTTGGCCACCTGGCCGATGACCAGCTCGCCCGCCTTCAGGAAGGGCGGCGCGAAGGCCGGATACTCCTCGACGTCGAGCGCCGCCATCAACAGGTCGACGCCGCCGTCGCGGCGCGCCACGTCGACATAGTCGGCGCCCGCTTCTTCCAGCGCCAGGCGGACGAATTCGCCGCGTCCCTGGATGCTCGGCCAATAAAACAATTCATACGCCATCTTGCTTCCTCCATTGCTGGTTGGTTCCGGCGCATTATCGATGATGAATGAAGAAGCGTGGCGCGCCGCAAACATGGTAGTCTTGTCGTGCATGTCTAAAAAAAACCATAAGTCAACACGTCCAGAGAGAGTCCCATGACAGATCACGCCCGCCTTGGTTCCCAAGCACTGTTTGCACTTCGTCCGGGCACGAGCTAGCAATTCGGCACATAATTGCAGAACGGAATTATTTCTTGTCATTGCCGGGCATGCCCCCGCAAGACAAAGACCTTCTACGCCGAATGGAGCGCTCGATGATCTTCGCTCGTCTCACCCAACGCTGGCATGCGCTGCGCTACTGGCGCGAGCACCAGTCCCTGTCCCGTCTCAAGCTGGTGCGCCGCCTCGAAAACGCGCCGGACGACGACCTGTTCCGCCATGTGAGCGGCCGCGACTACCTGGCCCGCGGCATGAAAGTGCGCGAGCGCATGCGCTGCGTGCTGTCCCACTACCGCTTCGAAGAAGCCACCTTCAACGCCTCCTACCGGCAGGCCGCGCACCACGGCGGCCTGGTGCTGTGGCAGCATGAGGACGACAGTGGCAGTTTCGTCATGCGACTCGAGCACGCTCCCCGCATCGACCCGGAAGGCGAACTGACGCTGTCCCTGGTCGTCGACGACACCGTGCTGCACCGCCTGTCCTGGACCTGGGTCGAGGGCGCGGTGGTGGGCGTCGACCTGCCGATCGTTCCCTTCGTCACCCGCAACGCCGGCCTGTGGCGCGATGCCGGCGGCGCCTTCGAGGCTTTCGAGCGCGTCTTCCCCAACAATTCGCCAAGCTTCTTCTGCTTCGCCGCCCTGCAGGGCGCGGCCCAGGCGCTGGGCTTTAACCGGGTGGTCGCGGTGCGCGGCAGCGCGCACGTTGCCTATGAAGCGGCGCAAGACAAGGCCTTCGAGAACGCCTACGACGGCTTCTGGCGCATCCTGGGCGGCACTGAACTGGACGCGCGCAGCTTCCTGGTTCCGCTGCCGTTCTACCTCAAGCCATTGCAGGACATGCCATCGAAGCACCGCAAGCGCGCGGCGCAGCGGCGCGAACACTGGCGCGCCATCGGCGACGCGGCGCGCGCCGTGCTGCTGCGCCATATGGTGACGCCGACCGCTACCCAGCCAACGGTGGCCGAGGCGCCATCGACCGCGAAAGCCTGAGCGGCGCCGATCAATCCGGCTTGACAGATTCACCACGGCCGCGCGGGGCCGTGATACACTCGCGACTCGCTAGGGGTCCTGGAACGTTGTTCCGGGTGAGAGATACCCTTCGTACCTGATCTGGATAATGCCAGCGAAGGAAAGCGCAAAGCAGCATCCCCATTCGTTTGCCCTTCCCCCACGTTGGCTCCGGCTTTGATAAAAGCGGCGCGCCGCGTAGCGCGCGAAAACGAGCAAACCATGACATTCACCTCGAAGCACACCGTCCTTGCCTGCGCCATCGTGCAGGCGTTCTCCCTGTCGTCCCAGGCTTTCGCACAGGAGACGCCGTCCGTCGTCGTCACCGGCAGCAAGTGGATCGCCCTCGACCGCGCCAGCGTCGGCGGCTTCGCCGACGTGCCGCTGCTGGAATCCCCAGCCTCGATCACCTCGATCAGCCAGAGCCAGATGCAGGACCTGTCGATCCGCAGCGCCACCGATGCCGCCCGCTACGACGCCTCGATCGGCGACGCCTACAATGCGATCGGCTATGCCGAGCAGTTCTCGATCCGCGGCTTCGCGCTCGACAACGCCACCAGCTACCGCAAGGACATGATCGCGATCTCGGGCGACACGCAGATCCCGCTCGAGAACAAGGAACGCATCGAGGTCTTGCGCGGCCTGGCCGGCCTGCAGGCCGGCGTCGCAGCGCCAGGCGGGATGATCAACTTCGTCACCAAGCGGCCGACCAACACGCCGCTGCGCCAGGCGACGGTGGAGGTGCGCGAGCGCGGCACCGTGTACGGCGCGGTCGACCTGGGTGGCCGTTTCGAAGACCGCCGCGTCGGTTACCGCATCAACGCCGCCGCCGAGGACCTGAAATCCTACGTGCGCGGCGCCGATGGCGAGCGCCAGTTCGTGTCGGCTGCCTTCGACTGGCAGATCACGCCGGACGCGCTGTTCCAGATCGACCTCGACCACCAGCACAAGTCGCAGGTCACGGCGCCGGGCTACCAGCTGATCCGCAATGAAGCGCTGCCGACCGGGATCTCGGCCAAGACCCTGCTTAACGACCAGCCATGGACCAAGCCGGTCGATACCGACAGCAGCAATCTGGGCCTGCGTTTCGAGTACCGCATCAACGACACCTGGAACGCCACCGTCAGCGCCAACAAGCACTGGTTCAAGCGCGATGACTTTACGGCCTTCCCTTACGGCTGCAGCAACGAGGACGACGGCTACTATCCGGGCTACTGCTCCAACGGCGACTACGACGTGTACGACTTCCAGAGCACGGGCGAGCGCAAGACGCCGTGGGGCCTGCAGGCGATGCTGCAGGGCCGCTTCGACACCGGCGCGGTGCGCCACTCGTTGACCGTCGGCGGCTCGTATGCCGAGCGCCACGACAGCTTCGGCGAATACGTCTACGACTACGTCGGCTCCAGCAATATCTGGAATCCGACCGTCGTGCCGCCAGTCTCCAGCGACCGCGTGACCGGCCCCGTGATGGAGCGCCGCAGTACCGAAGAGCGCTCGCTGTTCGTGCAGGACGTGATGACCCTGTCGCCCCAATTCACCCTGCACGCCGGCGTACGCTACGTGAAGCTCAAGCTCGACGCGCTGGAAGAAATCGAGGGCGGCTGGGTGCACACCAAGGACTCGTTCGCGCTGCCGAACGTGGCGCTGGTGTACGCGCCGGCGCGCGACTGGCGCGTCTACGGCTCGATCAGCCACGGCCTGCAATACGGCGGCATCGCCCCGATGGAGACCACCAACCAGAACACCGCCCTGCCGCCGAGCCGTTCGAAGCAGCTGGAGTTCGGCGTCAAGCGCAACGTCAACGAGCAGTTGGCGCTGTCGGGCGCGCTGTTCGAGATCCGCCAGGGCCTGGAATACACGAACGCGGCCAACACCTTCGTGCGCGCCGGCGAGCAGACCCACCGCGGCGTCGAGCTGTCGGCGATGGGCCGCGCCACGCCCGACCTGAACTACAGCCTGTCGCTGATGGCGCTCGATACCGACCAGAAGGATACGGGCGACGCGTCGACCGAAGGCAAGCGCGTGACCAATGTGCCGGAACTGCGCACCACCGCCTGGGTCGAGTACGCGGTGCCGCAAGTGGCGGGCCTGAAGCTCGACGCACAGTGGCAGTACTCGGGCAACAAGGTGTTCGATCCGGCCAACCGTGTGAAGGTGCCGGGCTATCACGTGGCGGGGTTTGGCGCGTCCTATCTGCTGCGCGCGAGTGGGCTGAACACGATCATCCGCGCGCGGGTGGACAATGCCTTCGACAAGTTCTACTGGCGTGACGTGACGCAGTCGTTGGGAGGGTATTTGCTGCCGGGGGCGCCGCGCACGTTCAGGTTGTCGGCGCAGATCGACTTCTAAGTATCCCCCGTTTCACCTGCCACGCGCGCCGTGGCAGGCGTCATGCATCAATCCGACAAATCCACCAGCTTGCCCAGGCAGCGCCGCTGGAAACCATTGAGCCCGCGGGTAATGAGCTCATCATCCTCTTCGATCACCTCGGCATCGAGCAGCAGGCGCAGCTTGGCGATGCGGTCGCCCTGGTCCAACGCCTGCGCCAGGTGCGAACCATCCGCTTCGCCGGCCTGCTCGATCGCCTCCACCACCTCGGGCGGGAAGTCCCAGTGGTTGGCGATCACCGACGACAGCTGGCGGCTGGCCGCGAACAGTTCGATGCCGAATTCGCTGGAACCGGGCACCCTGCCTTCGCAGATGCGGTCGGCCACCTGGAACGCGACCTGCAGCCCTAGATTCTGCATCAGGCCGGCCAGGTAGGATTCGAACACGCCGGCCGACAGGCCCGGCGCCATCACGCTGGCGGCGAACGCACAGCGTTCGGAATGCTTCCACACGTTGGGCGCCACCTGGCGCGCCACGCCCTGGACCTTGACCCGCACCAGCGGCCGAAACGCGATGCGCGCCAGCAGCATGCGCAAACCGTTCAGGCCGAGCATCGTCACCGCGCCTTCCAGGGTTTCGATCGGGGTCACCGGCCGGTAATAGGCGCTATTGGCTTCGCGGATCACTTCAGCCACCAGCACCAGGTCGCGACCGACCTGGGCCGACAGCGCGCCGGTCGAGATGTTCTCGTCGGACAGCGCGGTGAGCAGTTGCGACACCAGTTCCGGGATGCGCGGCACCAGGCCGGACGCGCAGACCGGGTCAGCCGCCAGCGAACGCACTTCGGCCAGGATCTGCGCTTCCTGCTCGGGCTGGGCGTTGAAGCCGCTGGACGCGGTAAGCCAGCGATAGAAGGTGGCATGGACGTCGTTCGCCATGTCCTCGTCGTGTTCGATCGTTGCCGTCGTGCCGACGCTGGCCGCGGCTTGTGTCTCTTTATCTGAACTGCCCAAAAAGCGTCCTATCCAGTTTTTCATAGCGTCCCGCCGTACGTTCGAAATCCGATGATTGTAATGCCTTCTAGAAACAAATAGTCATCAGGATGTAAAGATTTATTGTTTGTAACGACATCCAACACTGATTCGCATCGGCGCGCTGTGCGCCCGGTCAAGAAAGCCCTGTCAAAAAGTCGGACGAGCATGTTGCAAATGATAATGATTATCATTTAGTATGCCTGATCGCATTCGCAAAACAAGGAGTACACATCCATGAAACTCACCCGTCACCTCCTGGCCGCAGCCATCGCCCTGGCCCTGATCCCGGCGCAGGCCGCCCCGCAACTTGCGCAGCAGTGGGCCGAACTGAAGGCCAAGGAACCGCGCCTGCAGACGCACGACGCCGCGCGCCAGCTGAAGGTATCCGAAGCCGAACTGCTCGCCACCGGCATCGGCAGCACCGTGGTGCGCCTGAAGGAAACCGACCACGCGCCGCGCGAGATCATGCGTCGCGCCCTCGACCTGGGCAAGGTGATGGCGCTCACGCACAACGAGAACGGCGTGATCGAGACCACCGGCGTGGCCATGCGCATTCCGAAGCAGGCCGAGAAAGGCAGCGACGACGAGGCCGAACGCGAAGCGCGCAACCTGAACATCGCCGGCGGCTACCTGGGTGGCCCGATCGACCTGCGCTTCCAGTTCGCCAAGTGGAAATACGCCTTCGCCGTGACCCAGCCCGGCCGCGACGGCAAAGTCAATCGCAGCCTGCAGTTCTTCGACGCCAGCGGCAACGCCGTGCATAAGCTCTACCTGCGCGACGACGCCAACATTCCGGTCTTCGACAAGCTGGTGGCCGACTTCCGCAATCCGAGCCAGAACGCGCAGCTGGACGTGGTGGCCGCCGCACCGAAGCCTGCCGAAAAACCCGACAGCGCGATCGACGTCAAGGAATTCCAGACCGCCTGGCAAGAGATGACCGACGTCCACCAGTTCAACCGCATAGTGTCGGAATTCGGCCTGACGCGCGAACAGGCGTTGCGCCTGGCCCCTGGCGGCGTGGTGCAGAAAATCGCGCCGCAAGCAGTGCGCAAGCTGCTCGAGGATGCCGCCAGGGACGGGGTCGCGATCATGGCCTTCCTCGGCAATGGGGCGCTGACCCAGATCTACAGCGGCAAGGTGAACAAGGTGACGGCGGCCGACGGCTGGTTCAATGTGCTCGATCCGGACTTCAACCTGCACCTGCGCGACAGCGCACTGCGCAGCGGCTACGTGGTGCGCCGCGCCGGCGTCACCTCGGTCGAGTTCTTCGACGACCAGGGCGAGCTGGTGGTGACTTTCTTCGGCGTCCGCGAGCGCGGCAAGCCGCAGCCGCAGTCGTGGACCGACCTGGCGGCAGGACTGCCGAAGGCTTAGTTTTCAGCGCTGGCCGAGCAGCCCCTGGACCTGCCGCATCCGGTGCGGCAGGTCGCCGGCCAGCAAGGTGTAGCCGATGCCGCGCGCGGCCAGCGTCTCCACCAGCATCCGGTGCACCATCTGGCGCACCTCTTCCGATTCGCGCTGCAGGCCGTCCGGTTCCCACGGGGTGTCAGGCGCGGTGACGAAGGTCCAGGCGTAGTCGTGGCGTGCATCGAGCCGCGCCAGCTGCGCATCCACCCTGCCCCAATACACGCGGCTGTACAACGCCGTCATCAGAGGCGTGGTGTCGCAAAACAGGAAGCTGCTGGCTGCCACCGCCGCGGCATCCTCGCGCGCGCGTTGGGTCAGCGCGATGCCGTACTGGTCTTCCTCGTGCGGCACCCTTCCCAGCGTATCGACGAACTCGCGCAGGTATTCGGGCACCCACACGGTGCCGTAATGGCGCGCCAGGGCTTCGGACAAGGTCGACTTGCCGGACGACTCGGCGCCGAGGATGGCGATTCTTTGCACGCCGCTCATGCTGCCTTGCGCGCCAGCGCCGACCAGGTGCGCAGGCCGGCGATCGCCAGCAGCACGAATACCCCGTACAGCACGGCGGTCAGCACCAGGCCCTTGTACAGGTAGAGGCCGACGTACAGGATGTCGACCGCGATCCACACATGCCAGTTCTCGACCTTCTTCTTCGCCAGCAGCAGCTGGCCGACCAGGCTGCCGGCGGTCAGGAAGCCGTCGGCGTGCGGCACGTCGGTGTCGGTGAAGTTGTCGAGGAAGGTCGACAGCAGCACGAAACCCGTCAGCCAGGCCGCCAGCGACCAGGCGCGCCCGCTGGCCTTGAGGAAGCTGGGCACCAACGGCGTATTGCCGCTGCCATGCAACCACTGGTACCAGCCCCAGACCGAGGCCGCGATGAACACGAACTGCAGCCCCATGTCGCCGTACAGGCGCGCATCGTAGAACACCACCGCATAGGTCGCGGACGAGGCGATCGAGAACAGCCAGGCCCAGTGCTTCTGGCGGATGTTGAGCACGACGGTGGTGACGGCCAGCAGGAAGGAGATCAGTTCCAGCGGCGAGGTCGTGAGGCCGGCGAGGATAAGGGGTTCGTTCATTCGGTCGACAATGATGATGAAACGCGCGCGAATATTTTTTGCTCAAAACCGTCGTTCCCGCGAAGGCGGGAACCCAAGTGCTCTCGGCGCAATCGTAACGCTTGCAAACTTGGGTTCCCGCCTGCGCGGGAACGACGTGCAGATGATTGTGGCCGAAATTACTTCTTCGGATACTTGATCGTCATTTCCTTGAGCAGGTTGTCGGCATGGTCGACTTCCTTCATCACCCACAGCATGTAGCGGATGTCGACGTGGATCGCGCGCGTGATGGCGGTGTCGAAGTACCAGTCCTTGGTGATCGATTCATAAGTCGAATCGAAGTTCAGGCCGATCAATTCGCCACGCTTGTTCATCACGGCCGACCCCGAGTTGCCGCCGGTGGTGTCGGCGCTCGACAGGAAGTTGACCGGCACCGTACCCAGCGCCCGGTCCTTGAACACGCCATAGCGCTTGGCCTCGATCGCCTGCTTGAGCGGCGCCGGCACGATGAACGGATCCTTGCCGGTTTCCTTCTCCAGGATGCCTTCGACGGTGGTGAACGGCCCCTTGACCAGGCCATCGCGCGGCGAGAACGGCGACACGGTGCCGTAGGTCACGCGCAGGGTCGAGTTGGCGTCCGGGTAGACCGGTTTGCCCTGCGATTTCTTCCACGCGATCACGGCCGCCATGTATTGCGGGATCACGCGTTCCAGGTTGCCGTCGATCTCATTACGGCGCTCTTCCAACGCCATGCCGGCATCATGCAGGCGCACCGCGAGCGCGATGAACGGATCGTTCGACTTGCGGAAGGCGTCGACGTCCTTGCCGATCCAGGCCAGGCGCGTGGCGGTGTCCGACAGCGTGCTGGCTTTATACATGCCCGCCAGTGCATCCTGCGCCGGCAGCAGCGCGTCCACGCCTTGCGGACGCACCTTGGCGTCGATGCCGGCGTAGCGCGCCAGCGCCGCGGCGTAGCGCGCCTGGTCGACGCCCGGCACGAGCGACTGTTCCAGGCGGGCCAGGCGCGCCTTGATGAAGCCGAGGTCGCGTTCCTGGTAGCCGCTCTCACGCTCGGCGTCGGGCTTGCCGCGTTCCAGCGCCAGGCGGTACAGGGTCCGCGCGCTCTTGAGCAGGTCGCTGTGGGTGGCCTCGAGCCAGGCGGCTTCCTGGCGCTGCAGCGCCATGTCCTCGGCGATCACCGCGTCCAGTTCGGACAGCAGGCCAGCGTTTCCATCCGCATGCGACTTCTGCCAGGCGCGGAACTCGGCATCCTGCACGTCCTTGATGGCCGCGATGTCCTTGCGCGCAAAGCCGTCGAGCAGGCCCTTGGTCTTCTTGAGCACGTTGTTCAGGCCCTTGTCGACGCTCGCATACGCCACATTCCAGGCCGGATTGCCCTGGGTTGCGGCGGCGATCACCGACAGGTCGGCGGTGATGGTCGCGGCCTTGGCCGGCAGGTCGACGTCGCGCGCGAAGCGGATCTCGCTCGGCAGCTTGTAGCGGCTGGTGCGGCCCGGATAGCCGGCCAGCAGGATCGGGTCGCCGTTCTTCAGCCCCTCGGCCGAGACAACGAGGAAATCCTTCGACTTGTAGGGCACATTCTCTGGCGACGGGTCGGCCGGACGGCCATCCTTGCCGACGTAGGCGCGGTAGAAGGCGTAGTCGCCGACATGGCGCGGCCACTCGTAGTTGTCGATGTCGCCACCATAGTTGCCGATGCGGTCGGACGGCGCGTACACCAGGCGCACGTCGCGGATCATCAGCTGCTTGATGCGGTAGTACTCCAGGCCGCGGTGGAAGGCCGGCACCGAGCAGCGCGTCGACTTGTCGGTTTCGCACTCGGCCACCAGGGCCTTGATGCGCGACTGGACCAGCGCATGGCGCTCGCTGCCCGACATGGTTGGCGTCAAGCCTTCGAGCACGCGCGCGGTCACGTTCTCGACCTTCTCGGTCACGTACACCAGCGTGTTCGGGCCGCCCGGCAGTTCGGCGGCGCGGGTCTTGGCCAGGAAGCCGTCGACGATGTAGTTCTTCTCGGGCGTGGCGTTGCGCTGGATGGCGCCATAGGCGCAGTGGTGGTTGGTCACCACCAGGCCGTCGGGCGACACGAAGGACGCCGAGCAGCCGCCCAGCGAGACGATCGCACTCATCGGATGCTTGCCCAGGTCGGCCAGCTTCTCGGCCGGCATGGTGATGCCGATGCGTTTCAGTTCGGATTTCAGTTGCGGCAGCTGGTGCGGTTGCCACTGGCCTTCGTCGGCGAAGGCGGCGCTCGCCGCGCCGAGAAGGGCGACGGGCAGGACGATCGATTTGAACAAGACAAGTCCCTGAGATGAAAAAAGCAATGCGCGAGTATATCCCCGTTGGGTGATGGCCGTGTGGTTTATAAGGGATCGACGGCGGTCCCGGTGGCGTCAACATCGCGTCATATTGGCGTGGCAAGATGTCACATTATGCAGAAAAAGGCAGGCAGACATGAGCACCGAGGCCCCCTTGTACCGACACCAGGTCCTCTTCCTCTCCCAGAGCTTCTTCATCAAGGACAACCGCGCCGAACTGCTGCTGCACGCGCACAAATACGATTTTGACATCCGTTTTTTCAGCGAAGTGGCCGAATTCACCGCCGCCGTCGCCGCCGACCGTGGCGCCAGCCTGTTCGTGATCGACCTCGACGCCCTGCACAATATGCAGGCCGACCTGCACGACAGCCGCAAGACCCTGATGCTGGGCGAGCTGCTCGAACGCCTGCCGCGCGAGCACGCGTATGTCTATCTGCAGTCGGGCCGCCAGGGAAGCCGCTTCCTGCTCCAGCAGCGGCTGGTGGACAGCAACTGCCTGGCATATGCCGAGAAGCCGATCGCCAACGACGTCCTGGTCGACAAGCTGTTCAACCTGTTCGTCCGCACCAAACGCGGCGACCTGGTGTCGGTGGTCCACCTCGGCCCGCCCGGGGATCTCGATACGGCGGCACTGCTGGCGCAGCAGGTCGAAGTCGTCCACCATCTCGACCCGACCACCCTGCACCTGCGTGTAAAAGAGCTGCAACCCGATCTGGTCGTGATTGCCGACGACGAGTACCGGCGCCTGGACGCGCTGGCGCGGGTCATGAAGAAAAACATCGAGGCCGATCCGGTGCGCGAGATCGTGCTGCTCCAGCGCCGCCCCGACGACGCGCTGGCGCGGCGCGCGCTCGGCGACGGCTTCGATACCGTCCTGCAGGCCACCGCCGGTCTGGTCGAGGCCCAGTTGGCCAACCGCGCGGCCAGGATCCGCGTCAGCAAGGACCTGATCGGCAAGGACCGCGCCACTGGCCTATTGAACAAGGTTGGCCTGCAGCGCAAGACGCAAGACCTGATCCGGCAAGCCACGCTCGAGGACAAGCCGCTCGCCTTCGGCGTGATCGACATCGACAAGTTCAAGACCATCAACGACACCTGGGGCCACCACTTCGGCGACGTCGTCATCAAGCGCCTGTGCCTGTGCCTGGCGCCGCAGATGGGCGAGCGCGACCTGCTGGCGCGCTTCGGCGGCGAGGAATTCGTGCTCGTGTTCTGGGATTGCACGCCCGACGTGGCGTGGCGCCGGCTCGATGCGCTGCGCCAGGCCTTCGGCGCGATCGAGTTCCAGGTCGCGCGCGGAGACCTGCGGCGTTTTTCGTTCAGCGGCGGCCTGGCCGCCTTCCCCGAGCATCGCAGCGAGAACGCGTTGTTCCTGCGGGCGGATGCGATGTTATATACCGCCAAGGAGAGCGGGCGTAACAGGATTTGCCCTACGTGAGCAAGCCAACCGGCTCGTCGGCCAGGACGATCGTCTCGTACTGCTGGCGCACCGCTCCCTCGCCATACAGGCGCTCCAGCCGCCGCACCGTGAAGTGGCCGCGGCTCATGTTCTGGAAATGGTCGACGAACAGCAGGTTGATGGTCGCGCCGCCCACCGCGCCCAGGGCCGGCACCAGCATCGCGGCCGCCTTCTGGGTCACGTGCACCTGGAAGCGCGCCGCCACCGTGGCGATCAGGCGCAGCAGGGCCGGCGTCGTGGCGGCATTCACCGACTTGGCCGCCAGCGCCTGGGCGGCTTCGCTCACGGCCCGCGCCAGCGCGATGCGCATCGCGAAATAGCCCGAGTCAGCAGCGTCGTCACCCCCGCTCGGTCCGCCCATGGCCAGCACGCGCAGGCATTCCAGCCGGGTCTCCACATCTTGCGGACGCTCGCCATTGGCGCGCGCGATCTCGGCGATCGAACGCAGCATGATGACGGTGGATAGCGGCAGGTCGACCAGCAGTCCCGGAAGGCCGAACACGCCGCCCACGCCGCCCGACAGGCTCGCCGCGAACTTGTGCAGGCGCGGGTAGGATGCCTCCTTGCCGCCGTCGGGCATGGTCGACAGCGCCCCCGTCAGCGCATACTGCAGCGCGTGCTCGGTCGCTCCTCCCACCTTCTTTCGCCACGGCGCCGGCAGGCGCTCGATGGCGGCCTCGATCGGCGAGCCGACCAGGTTGCTGATGCGCGCCGCCAGGCCGGGGTTCTCCAGCAGGCGCTTGGCCTCGTGCAGCTCGGCCAGGTGTTCGGCGTTCATCTTCATAGCAGTCTCCTCTTGAGAAAAGGTGACGCAATACGGCGGTCAGCCCGGCAAATCGGTCAGCTTGCCCAGGCAGCGGCGCTCGAAACTGTCCAGGCCTTCGGTCACGAGCGCATCGTCTTCCAGCACCACGTGGGCGTCGAGCAGCAGCCGCAGCTTGGCGATCCGGTCGCCGCGTTCCAGCGTCTGCGCCAGCGGCGATGCATCCGGCTGGCCGACCCCGGCGATGGCTTCCACCACGTCAGGCGGGAATTCCCAGTGGGCGGCAATGGTCGACGACAGGCCGCGGCTGACGTCGAACAGGCGCCGGCCGAATTCGCTGGAGCCGGGAATCTTGCCATTTTCGACAGCCCGCTCCGCCAGGCGGAAGGCCACCACCAGACCCAGGTTCTGCATCAGACCGGCCAGGTAGGCTTCGAACACGCCGGCGCCCAGGCCCGGCGCCATCAGGCTCGAGGCCAGCGCGCACTTCTCGGACTGGTTCCAGACCAGCGGCGCCGCCTGGCGCGCAAAGCCCTGGTCGGCCATTTTGATCAGGGGCCGGAAAGCGATCCGGGCCAGCAGCATGCGCAGGCCGTTCTGGCCGATCATCATGAGAGCGGCGTCGAGCGACTTCACCGCCTGCAGCGGCCGGTAATAGGCGCTGTTCGCCTCGCGGATGACCTCGGCCACCAGCACCAGGTCCTGCTCGACCTGACGCGCCAGGTCGCCGGTCGAGACATCGTCGTCGGCCAGGTCGCGCAGCAGTTTGGGTATCAGCTCGGGGATGCGCGGCACCAGGCCGCTGGCGGCCTGCGGGTCGGCCGCCAGCGTGCGCACCAGGTCGAGGATGTGTTCCTCGACGTCCGCTCCTGCCTGGTAGCCGCCGGATGCGGTCAGCCAGCGGTAATAGGCGGCATCGACCTGGACGCCGTGGTCGTCTCCCAGCTCGTCCGCCTGCTGCGATGAGCCAGCGGTGCCAGCGGCGTCAGGCGCCTTATCGGCGCCGCTCAACATGCGATTAATCCAGTTTTTCATGGCGTGTGCCTGACTATCGATAATCGCAGCATTGTAATGCCTGACGCATGATTATTGCGCGGCGTCTGCCAGCCTGTCTTCCTGCCACCCGCCGCCCAGCGCCTGGATCAGCGACACCGCCGCCGTCTGGCGGTCGGCCTGCACCTGTACCAGCGAGCGGCGCGCATTCAGGGCCGTCACCTGGGCCTGCACCACCTCGGTATAACTCACCTGCCCCGCCTTGTAGCGGTTCAGGATCTGCTCTTCGACCAGCCCGGCCGCCTCGGCCGCCTCGGCCCGCAATTGCTGCTGCTGCTCCAGCACGCGGGTGGCGGACAGGCCGTTCTCGACGGTGGCGAAGGCGTCCAGGGCCACCTGGCGGTAGCGCGCCACGGTCGCCTGGTGGCGCGCCTCTGCGCCTTCGACGCTGGCGCGGGTGGCGCCGGCATTGAAGATGGTCTGGGCCGCCGACAGGCCGAACGACCAGGCCGCAGCGGACGCCGAGAACAGGTCGCCCACGCGGCTCGTATTGTTGCCGTAAGAGGCGGATAGGCCGAAATTGGGGAAATAGGCCGAGCGCGCGATGCCGATGTCGGCATTGGCCGCCGCCACGTCGCGTTCGGCGGCGGCGATGTCGGGACGGCGCTGCAGCAAAGTCGAGGGCACACCGACCGGCACGTCCGGCACCGACACATGCCATGGCGCCGGCGGCAGGGAGAAGCTTGAGGGGGTCTGGCCGACCAGCACCGCGATCGCATGCTCGAGCTGGGCGCGCTGGTTCTGCAGGCCGAGCGCCTCGCTGCGCGCATTGGCCAGTTGGGTCTGGGCCTGCAGCACGTCGGAGCGCGCCGCGATGCCGGCCTCGAATCGGTTCGAGGTGATCTGCAGCACGCGCTCGTAGCCTTCGATGGTCGAGGCCAGCATCTCGCGCTGGGCGTCGGTCTGGCGCAGCGAGAAGTAGTTGATCGCCAGCTCGCCCTGGGCCGCGAGGACGGCGTTGGCCAGGTCGGCGGCGGTGGCCTGGGCGCTGGCCTCGGCGCCGGTCACTGCGTTCTTGAGGCGGCCGAACACGTCGGGTTCCCAGCTGGCGCCGATCTGCAGGCGGTAGGCATTATCCGCACTGCGTTCTCCCCCACCGGCGCGGTCGGCGCCGGCGCCCAGCGTCACCACCGGGAACAGCGAGGCGCGCTGCTGCGCCACCAGCGCGCGCGCCTGGGCGTAGTTGGCGACCGCCACCGCCACGTTCTGGTTCGCGGCCTCCACCTGCTTGGCCAGGCGATCGAGCTCGGGGTCTTCGAACAGGGTCCACCAGGGGCCGCGTTCGAGCGCGTCGGCCGGCGCGGCCGGCACCCAGCCTTCGGCCTCCTTGTAGGTTCCCGGCAGCGCCGCACCGGCGGCAAGCGGCTCCGGTCGTTCATAGGCCGGGCCGACGGCGCAGCCGGCCAGGGCCAGGGCAAGAGCGAGCAGGGAAAGACGGAATGGAAGCTGTTGTCGCATAGTGGTCATGGTTTGGCCAGGGACGGGCCACCCTCGTCGTGAGGATGGCGGGTCAGATTGTGTTCATCGGGTTTGCGCGTGCGCAGTTTGTCGAGCAGGACGTAGACCACCGGCGTGGTGAGCAGGGTCAGGAGCTGGCTCGCGATCAGGCCGCCGATGATGGCGATGCCAAGCGGGCGGCGCAACTCCGAGCCTTCGCCGAAGCCGATCGCCAGCGGCAGCGCGCCCAGGGCCGCGGCCAGGGTCGTCATCAAGATCGGGCGGAAGCGCAGCATGCAGGCCTCGCGCACCGCCTCCATCGCGGTGAGCCCGCGTGCACGCTCGGCCTCCAGCGCGAAGTCGATGATCAGGATCGCGTTCTTCTTGACGATGCCGATCAGGAGGAAGACCCCGATCAGGGCGATGATCGAAAACTCCATCTTGAACAGCAGCAGCGCCAGCACCGCGCCGACGCCGGCAGACGGCAGCGTCGACAGCACGGTCACCGGGTGGATCAGGCTCTCGTAGAGGATGCCCAGGACGATATAGATCACGATGATCGCGGCCAGGATCAGCAGCGGCTGCTCCTTGCTCGACTCTTGCGCCGCAGCCGCCGTGCCCTGGAAGCTGCCGCGCACATTGCTCGGCATGCCGATGTCGGCCTCGGCCTGGCGCACCGCGGCCTGGCCATCGTCCAGGGTGAAGCCCGGGTTCAGGTTGTAAGACACCGTGGTAGCCAGTTCCCCGTCCTGGTGGCTGACCGAGGTCGGCGTGGCGCTTTCGGCAAACCGCGCGATCGCCGACAGCGGCACCATGGTGGCGGCGGCGCTGGCCAGGGCCTGCCCGCCGGACGGGTCACGCGCCGCGGTCAGGTTCGCCGTGGTCGAGGTCGAGGCCCCGGCGGCGCCAGTCGCGGCGGCCGTGCCGGTGCCGGTGGAGGCCGCGCTGGACGCTCCGCCGGTCGGCCGCGCCGGGACATAGACGTCCTTCAGCGCTTCGGGCGACTGCGCGTACTTCTGGGCCACGCCCATCACCACGTGGTACTGGTTCAGCTCATCGTAGATGTTCGCCACCTGGCGCTGTCCGAAGGCGTTGTACAGCGCATTGGTGACGTCGCGCGTGCTGATGCCCATGCGCGCCGCCGATTCCTTGTCGATGGTGACGTAGGTTTCGACGCCGTTCTCGGCCTGGTCGGTGTCGACGTCGACCAGCGCCGGCTGCGCCTTCATGGACTCGGCCAGGCGCGTGGCCCATACCTTGAGGTCTTCGGCGTTGTCGCTCTTGAGCGTGTACTGATAGGTCGAGTTGCTGGAGCGCCCGCCCATGCGCAAGTCCTGCACCGGATTGAGGAAGATCGTGATGCCTGTGACCTTGGCCATCTGCGGGCGCAGGCGCGCGATCACGGCCTGGGCCGCGACATCGCGCTCACCCACGGGTTTGAGGTTGACGAACATGAAGCCGCCGCCGGCGCGCCCGCCGCCGGTGAAGGCGACGACCGTGTCGACCGCCGGATCCTTGCGGATGATCTCCACCAGCTGGTAGATCTTTTGCTGCATGGCCTGCGACGAGATGCTCTGGTCGGCGCGGATGCCGCCATTCATCTGGCCCGAGTCCTGCTGCGGGAAGAAGCCCTTCGGGGCGCTGGAGAACAGATAGACGTTCAGCGCCACCGTGAACAGCAGGATGATCATCACCAGCAGCTTGCTGTCCAGCGCCCAGTCGAGCGCGTGTTCATAGACGCGCAGCACGCGCGCAAAGCCGTTCTCGGACCAGCGCGCCAGACGGCCCGGCTTCTTGTCCGGGTCTTCCTTGCGCAGCAGCCAGGCGCACATCATCGGCGTCGTGGTCAGCGAGATCACCAGCGAGATCAGCACCGCCGCCGAGAGCGTCACCGCGAATTCGCGGAACAGGCGACCCACCTGCCCGCCCATGAACAGCAGCGGAATGAACACCGCCACCAGCGACAGCGAGATCGACAGCACGGTAAAGCCCACCTCGCGCGCACCCAGCAGCGCGGCCTGCATGCGGTCCATGCCGTTCTCGATATGGCGCGCGGTATTTTCCAGCACCACGATGGCGTCGTCGACGACGAAGCCGGCGGCCACCGTCAAGGCCATCAGCGACAGGTTGTTGAGCGAGAAACCAAGTGCGTACATCACGCCGAAGGTGCCCAGCAGGGACACCACGGTGGCCACCGCCGGCACCACGGTGGCGCGCAAGGACCGCAGGAACACGCTGACCACCCCCACCACCAGCACGATCGACAGCACCAGGGTGAACTCGATCTCGTGCAGCGAGGCGCGGATCGAGTTGGTGCGGTCCGAGGCCACCGCCAGGCTGATGTCGCCCGGCAGCTGCGCCTGCAGCGACGGCAGCAGGTCGCGGATGCCGTCCACGGTCTCGATCACATTGGCCTCGGGCTGGCGCGTGACCAGCACGATCACCGCCGGCTGGCCGTTGAACAGGCCCAGCGTGTACACGTTCTCGGGGCCGTCGAACACGGTGGCCACGTCCGACAGGCGCACGGCGGCGCCGTCGCGCCAGGCGACGATCAGGTCCTTGTAGTCGCTGGCGCTGCGGCCATCGCCGCCGGCCGGCTGCGAATAGATCTGCAGGCGATTGCCATTGCCCTCGATCTCGCCCTTGGGGCGGTTCGGATTGCTGGCCTGGATCGCGGCGCGCACGTCCTCGCTCGAGACGCCATAGCGGTTCATCGCATACGGCACCAGCTCGACCCGCACCGCCGGCAGCGAGCCGCCGCCGATCTCCACTTCGCCCACGCCCTTTACCTGGGCCAGCCGCTGCTGGACCAGGTTCGACACCGAATCGTAGATCTGGGCCGGGGATTTGGTCTTCGAGGTCAGCGCCAGGATGATCACCGGCGCGTCCGAAGGATTGGCCTTGCGATAGGTCGGGTTGCTGCGCAGGGTCGCCGGCAGGTCGGCGCGCGAGGCGCTGATCGCCGCCTGCACCTCGCGCGCGGCGGCGTCGATCTGGCGGTTCAGTTCGAACTGCAGGTTAATGCGGGTCGAGCCGGTGCTGCTGCTCGAAGTCATCTCGTTGACGCCGGCGATCACGCCCAGGCGCCGCTCGAGCGGCGTGGCCACGCTCGACGCCATCGTCTCCGGGCTGGCGCCCGGCAGCGAGGCCGACACCGAGACGGTCGGATAGTCGACCTGGGGCAGCGGCGCCACCGGCAGCACGAAATAGGCGCCGATGCCGGCCAGCGCCAGGCCGATCGTCAGCAGGACCGTGGCGATCGGGCGCTCGACGAAGGGGCGCGACAGATTCATGCGCCCGCCCCTTCGGTCTTGTGCGGTGCTTTGCCGGTCCAGCGCCGCGCGGTACGGTCGAAGGCCAGGTAGATCACCGGGGTGGTGAACAGCGTGAGCAACTGGCTCAGGATCAGGCCGCCGAAGATGGCCAGACCCAGCGGCCGGCGCAACTCGGCGCCTTCTCCGGTGCCCAGCATCAGCGGGACGGCCGCGAACAGCGCCGCCAGGGTCGTCATCAGGATCGGGCGGAAGCGCAGTAGCGCGGCCTGCCTGATTGCCACCAGCGGCGACTTGCCCTCCTCGCGCTCGGCCTCGATCGCGAAGTCGATCATCATGATCGCGTTCTTCTTGACGATGCCGATCAGGAGGATGATGCCGATGATGCCGATCACGCCCAGCCCTTGCCCGCTGACCCACAGCGCCAGCAGCGCGCCGACGCCGGCCGACGGCAGGGTCGACAGGATCGTCAGCGGGTGGATATAGCTCTCGTAGAGCACGCCCAGCACAATGTAGACGCAGACGACGGCGGCCAGGATCAGCCACAGCTGGTTCGACAGCGAAGCCTCGTAGGCGCCGGACGCGCCGAGGAAGGTCATGCTGACCGAGGCCGGCATGCCGATCTCCTCGGCGGCGGCGCGGATCGCGCTCACCGCCTGGCCCAGCGAAGCGCCGGAAGCAGTGTCGAAGCCGACCGTCGCCGCCGGGTACTGGGCCACGTGGATCACCTGCAGCGGCGCCTGGCGCTCGCTGATGGTGGCGATCGCCGACAGCGGCGTCGGCTGGCCGGAACCGGTGCGCAGCTGCAGGCGGCCGAGCGCGGCGATCGACATCGCCTCGTCCTGCTGCGCCTCCAGGATCACGCGGTACTGATTGGTCTCGGTGAAGATGGTGGACACGATGCGCTGGCCGAAGGCGCTGTACAGCGCGTCGTCGATCGAGGCCGCCGTGATCGACAGGCGCGACGCGGTGTCGCGGTCGATGTCGATGAAGGCGGCGGCGCCGGTGGCGCCGGCATCGGTGATCGCGGTGCGCAGTTCGGGCAGGCTGCCGATCTTTTGCGTCAGCCGGCGCGCCCACTCGTTGACGGTCGCTTCATCGGAGCCTTCGATCGACAGCCGGTACTGGGTCGGGCCGCTCTCGGCGTCGATGGTCAGATCCTGGGTCGGCTGCAGGAACAGCTGCAGGCCCGCCACATTGGCCACCCGCTGGCGCAGGCGCAACATGGTCTCACGCTGGTCGCCGCGGTCGGCCTTCAGGTTGATCAACATGGTCCCGGTATGCAGCATGGTGTTGTTGGCCGCGTCGACGCCGACATAGGACGCCACCGAGGCGACCTCGGGGTCGGCCATGATCTGGCGCGCCGCTTCCTGCTGCAGCTTGGCCATGTCGGCGTACGAGATCGACTGGCGCGCCTGCACCCGCGCTTGCAACTGGCCGGTGTCCTGGGTCGGGAACAGGCCTTTCGGGATGATCATCCACAGCAGCGCCGTCAGCACCAGGGTGCCCAGCGCCACCAGCAGGGTCAGGCCCTGGCGCTTCAGCACCCAGCCGAGCATCACGTCGTAGCGCTCGATCACGCGGTCGAAGAATGCCTGGAATTTGATGGCGAATTTGCTCGGCTTTTCTTCCTCGTGGCTGCGCAACCAGCGCGCCGACATCATCGGCACCAGCGTCAGGGATACCACGCCCGAGATCAGGATCGTGATCGCCAGCGTCACCGCGAATTCGCGGAACAGGCGGCCGACCACGTCGCCCATGAACAGCAGCGGAATCAGCACCGCGATCAGGGACACGGTCAGCGAGATGATAGTGAAGCCGATCTGGGTCGCCCCCTTGATCGCGGCGGCCATCGGCTTTTCGCCCTTCTCGATGTAGCGGGCGATGTTCTCGATCATGACGATCGCATCGTCGACCACGAAGCCGGTGGCGATCGTCAGCGCCATCAGGGAGAGGTTATTGAGGCTGTAGCCGAGCAGGTACATCACGCCGAAGCTGCCGATCAGCGAGATCGGCACGGCGAGGCTGGCGATGATCGTCGCACGCAGGCTGTGGAGGAAAGCGAAGATCACCAGCACCACCAGCACCACGGCCAGCAGCAGCTCGATCTGCACGTGCTTGACCGAGGAGCGGATGCCGGTCGTGCGGTCGCTCAGCACGTCCATGCGCAGCGCCGTCGGCAGGCCGGCCTGCAGCTCGGGCAGGCGCGCCTTGATCGCATCGACGGTGGCGATCACGTTGGCGCCCGGCTGGCGCTGGACGTTGAGGATGATCGCCGGCTTCATATTGGCCCAGGCGCCCAGGCGCACGTTCTCGGCGCTGTCGACCACCTTGGCCACGTCGAGCAATTTGACTGGGGCGCCGTTGCGGTAGGCGACGATCAGGTTCTGGTAATCGGGGACGGTGACCAGCTGGTCGTTGGCATTGATCGCATATGAGCGGGTCGGGCCATCGAAGCTGCCCTTGGCGCTGTTGGCGTTGGCGGAGGTGATCGCGGTGCGCAGCGTGTCCAGCCCCAGGCCATACGACGCCAGCGCCTCGGTATCGGCCTGGATCCGCACCGCAGGCCGCTGGCCGCCCGACAGCGAGACCTGGCCCACGCCCGAGACCTGGCTGATCTTGAGCGCAAGGCGCGTGTTGACCAGGTTCTGCACCTCGGTCAGCGGCATCGTATCCGAGGTGATGGCCAGGGTCAGCACCGGCGCATCGGCCGGGTTGACCTTGGCGTAGACCGGCGGCGCCGGCAAGTCGGTCGGCAGCAGCGAGCCGCCGGCATTGATCGCGGCCTGCACTTCCTGCTCGGCCACGTCGAGCGTCTCGCCCAGCGCGAACTGCAGGGTGACGATCGAGACCCCGGCGGCGCTGGTGGAACTCATGCGGGTCAGGCCGGCCATCTGGCCGAACTGGCGCTCCAGCGGCGCGGTGACGGTGCGCGCCATGACTTCGGGACTGGCGCCCGGGTACAGGGTCTGCACCTGGATGGTCGGGAAGTCCACCTGCGGCAGCGCCGACAGCGGCAGGAAGCGGTAGCCGACCAGGCCCGAGAGCACGATCGCCAGCATCAGCAAGGCGGTGGCGACCGGGCGGTTGATGAAGGGAGTGGAGGGACTCATGCTTGCCCCCACACGCCAGCACAGCCACCACGTCGTTCCCGGCCTCGGCGGCAGCCCGGCGGGAACCCAAGTGCTGCGTGCGCAGTCGAGATGCGGGCTAACTTAGGTTCCCGCCTGCGCGGGAACGACGGGCGGGGGGCGCGGGTCGCCGAAGCCACCATCATTGCTGCGCTCCCTGGGCCGGACGACCTTGTCCCTGGCCACGTCCCTGACCTTGCCCCTGGCCACGCGCACCGGCCGGGCGATCCCCCGGCAACACCACGCTGGCGCCATCGCGCAAGCGGTCGGCGCCTTCTGTGATCACCTGCTCGCCCACCTTCAGGCCGCTGGCGATCTGCACCTTGTCGACGGTCGCCTGGCCGCGCTTGACAGTGCGCAGCGCGACGGTGCGCGCCTCGGGATCGAGCACGTAGACGAAGTCGCCGTTGGCGCCGTGGCGCAGCGCCGTCACCGGCACCACCACCGCGTCCTTCAAGGTATTGACGGTCAGGCGCAGGTTGACGAACTGGCTGGGGAACAGCTTGTTGTCGGTATTGGCGAAGCGGGCCTTGGCGCGCACGGTGCCGGTCTGGGTGTCGACCTGGTTGTCGAGCGCGATGAAGCTGCCGGTGGCCAGCGCCTCGGTGCGGGTGCGGTCCAGCGCGGTGGCCGGCAGTTTCACGTCTTGCGCGATGCGTCCCTGCAGCGCCGGCAGGTGGTCTTGCGGGACGGCGAATTCGACGTCGATCGGCGACAGCTGGGTGATGACGGCGATGCCGGCCGCATCGCCGCTGCCGACCAGGTTGCCGACGTCCACCGTGCGCAGGCCCACCCGGCCGCCGATCGGCGCGCGCACCGTCGCGTAATCCAGGTTCAGCTGGGCCGTGCCTTCGGCCGCCTTGTTCGTCATGCCGGTGCCTTCGAGCTGCTTGACCAGCGCGGCCTGGGTATCGACTTCCTGGCGCGCGATCGAATCCTGCTCGAGCAGGGTGCGGTAGCGCGACAGGATCAGGCGCGCGCTCTCTAACTGGGCTTCATCGCGCTGGCGCTGGCCGCGCGCCTGCAGCAAGGCCATCTCGAACGGACGCGGGTCGATCGTCGCCAGCACCTGGCCTTGCTTGACCAGTTGGCCCTCGGTGAAATGGATCTTCTGGACCACGCCCGACACCTGCGGACGCACGGTGACGGTGGCCGCGGCGACCACGGTGCCGAGCGCCTCCAGGGTCACCGGGATATCGGCCTGCTCGGCGCGCGCGACGCCGACCGTGGTGGCCGGGCCGCCCCGTCCGCCCGGACCACGCGCGCCGCCCGGCCCACCTGGGCCGCCGGCCGCCATCCCCGGCCCACCCGCCCCACCGGGGCCGCCCGCCGGCTGGTGGGTGAGCCACCAGGCGAGGCCGCCCAGCGCCACCATCGACAGCACGGCGATCACGCCGCCGATGAGGCGGGCGCGCCGGGTGCGGGCGGGACGGTCGGTGGTTGGATGGGGCGGGAGGTGCTGGTCCATGCTTGTCCTTGTTTTATATAGTTTTGCTAATTGCACAATACGGGTCACAATGACTTTAGCATGGGCGTTTCACTCACAATGTTTCGTAACGTACATTGCTCTTCCTTAGAATCGACGCCCGAGCGCCTGCCTTAACGCCGATTTACACAGTTCGCCCCTATTTAGGCGACGTAAACGAAAAACGGGCGCGAGATTCCACTCGCGCCCGCTGAAACACTGTATTAATCAGTTACAAACTACTTACATGATCGATCACCAGTTGCCGCAGAAGCAATGGGCCACCGCCGCGAACGGCTTGCGCTCCTGCGTCAGTTCGGACAGGAAGGCCATGTCTTCTGCCACCTGCCCGACCGGGCCTGCCGGAATCGCCTGCTCGACCAGGCCCAGTTTGACCTGGATCGTCATCGCCTGCGCCGCCGAGGCGCCGGCCATTTGCAGGAAGCGCTCCACGCGCGTCACCGGACGCTCGACATAGACCACGCGGTAATCCTTGGCCAGCTTGGCGCGGCCGGCGGCCGAGGCCAGGGCGTCGTTGTAGCTGCCCAGGCGATCGACCAGGCCGCGTTCCTTGGCCTGGGCGCCGGTCCAGACGCGGCCCTGCCCCACTTCGTCGATCTTCGCCTGGGTAGTCTTGCGCGCCGCCGCTGCCTTGCTGGTGAAGTCGGCATAGACGTTGTTGATGCTTTGCTGGACCAGCTTCTGGAAGCGCGGGTCGAGCGGACGCAGCGGATTGTAGGCATCGGCCAGCCAGGTGGTGGTCACGCCGTCGGTGCGCACGCCCAGCTTGTCGGCCACCTTGTCGGCGGTCGGCAGCAGCGCGAACACGCCGATCGATCCGGTGATGGTGGCCGGGTCGGCGATGACTTCGTCGGACGCCATCGAGATCCAGTAGCCGCCCGACGCCGCCACGCTGCCCATCGAGACCACCACCGGCTTCCCGGCGGCGCGCGTCAGTTCCAGCTCGCGCCGGATCAACTCGGAGCCATAGGCGCTGCCGCCGGGCGAATCGACGCGCAGCACCAGGGCCTTCATCGAATCGTCCTCGCGCGCCTGGCGGATCAGGTTGGCCGTGCTGCGGCCACCGATCACGCCGGGACCGCCCGCGCCGTCGGTGATGGTGCCGGAGGCGACGATCACGCCGACCGCGTCGCCAAAGGCTTTCTGCGGGTGGCGCGCCAGGTATTCATGGAAGCCGATCTGGCGGAACGACTTGATGTCTTCCTCGTAGACGCCGCGCTTGGTCATCAGCGCGCGCAACTCGTCGCGGGTCTTGAGGCCGTCGACCAATTTAGCCTGCAACGCGACCTTGGCGGCGCTGCCGCCGGCCGCTTCCATGCGCTCGGGCAGCGTGTCGATCATGCTGGCCAGCGCCCCGTCGGGCAGCTTGCGGTTCTTTTCGACCAGGCCGGTGTAGCCGGACCACATCGCGTTGTACAGGAAGGCGTCGGCCTCGCGCGCGGCGTCCGACGGGCCGTTGGCGATATACGGCTCGGCCGCGCTCTTGTAGGTGCCGACCTTGACCAGGTTGACCGTCACGCCGACCTTGTCGAGCGCGTCGCGGTAGTAGTTGCGGCGCCCGCCGAAGCCTTCGATCAGCACCATGCCCATCGGGTGCACATAGACCTCGTTGGCATGCGAGGCGACCAGGTAGCGCTTCTGGTCGTACTGGCCGCTCCAGGCCACGACCGTCTTGCCGGCCTTCTTGACGCGGTCCACCGCGGCGCCGAACTCGCGCAGCATGGCCATGCCGCCGCCGTTCATCTCGTCCAGCAGCAGCACCACGCTGGTGATGTTGGGGTCGCGCGCGGCATTGTCCAGCACCGTGATCACGTCGCGCAGGCGCACGGTGCGCTTGCTGTCGCCGCCCACGTTGTCGAGCACCGTGTCGCGCAAGGTGGTCTCGTACTGCTCGACCAGGTCGCCCTTGACCTCGACCACCAGCGCGGTCTTTTCAGACAGCGGCTTGACGCCGCCGCCGAAGAACATCGCGATGATCAGGATGAGGATCAGCAGGAACAGCAGGTTGAAGAAGGTGCGGCGGGTCACGTCGAGCGCGGTCCAGAGGAACACGAAGCCGCGCCGCAAGGCATAGAGGGGCTTGAAGGCCATCGAAACTCCAGTCAAGGTCAATGAAACGTAGCGGTCAGGCGACCTGCCCGGCCCCGGCAACGCCAGGGGCCCGGCGCGAGATCGCATACAAGCCGGCAAACACCAGTATGCCGTTAATCAACAGTAATTCCAGCCCGAGGCGGTAAGCGCCGAGCAGGTAAGCCTGATTGTACTCAAGGATCGCGCACAGGACGGGTGCGCCGATCGTCACCAGCGGGACAAGCCTGTCGTTCGGCGTGCGCGCGGTGAGCATGCCGAAGGCGAACAGGCCGAGCAAGGGGCCGTAAGTGTAGGCCGCCAGCTTGAGGATCACGCCGATCATGCTCGGGTTGTCGGCCGCCTTGAAGCCCAGCACCAGCAGCAGGAACAGGAAGGCGAAGCCCAGGTGCACGCGGCGGCGCAGGCTTTCGGCCTGGGCCTGGGTCAGGTCGGTGCGGCGCTTGATGCCGAGCAGGTCGATGCAGGTGGACGAGGTCAGCGCCGTAATCGCCCCGTCGGCGCTGGGGAACAGGGCCGAGATCAGCGCAATCAAAAAGATGATTTGCAGGGCCGCCGGCAGATGACCCATCACCACCGCCGGGAAGATCTTGTCGCCCGTGGCCGTCACGCCGACCGTCGGCGCATACAGGTATAGCAGGCCGCCCAGAAACACGAAGGACAGCAGCACCACCACCAGCACCGCGGTCAGGGTCAGCATATTCTTTTGCGAATCCTTCAGGGTCTTGACCGAGATGGTCTTCTGCATCATTTCCTGGTCCATGCCGGTCATGGTGATCGTGATCAGGGCGCCGGCGATGATCTGCTTGAGCCAGAAATTGGGGCTGTCGACGTCAAGGGTGAAGATCGTGGCCAGGCCCTGCGCCTGCATCTGGTTCAGGCTTTCCGGAATCGACATATTCAACTCGCCCAGCAGGATCCAGACGCAGGCGAACAGGCCGAACAGCATGCAGCTGGTCTGCAGGGTGTCGGTCCAGACGATGGTCTTGACGCCGCCCTGGTAGGTGTAGAGCAGGATCATGCCCAGCACGACCAGGGTGCTGAGCCAGAACGGCACGCCCAGGCTGTCGAGGATGATGGCTTGCAGGATGTTCACCACCAGGTAGAGGCGCGCGGTGGCGCCGAGCAGGCGCGAAATAATGAAGAAGCCGGCCCCGCTCTGATAGGCGCGCCGACCGAGGCGCACGTCGAGATAGTGGTAGATCGAGGTCAGCTGCAGGCGGTAGTACAGCGGCAGCAGTATATAGGTCACGGCGATATAGCCGATCACGTAGCCGATCACGATCTGGGCATAGCCAAACCCGTCGACGCCGACCGCGCCCGGCACGCTGACAAACGTCACGCCGGACAGGGTAGTACCGACCATGCCGAAGGCGACCAGCATCCAGTTGCTGCTCTTGTTACCGATGAAGAAGCTGTCGTTGTTGGCGCCTTTCGAAGTGGCCCAGGCGACGCCGAGCAGCAGTGCGAAATACGCGATGAGGATGCAGAAGAGAAGTAGCGGGGACATGGGGTGCCGAGGTTGATGTTTCGCTCAGCAATATACACCTTACGCCAGGCCGGCCCAAGGGCCGGCGCCCCGGCTCGCCTTCAGATTTCTTCGCCGCGCACCCGCGTGAAGGGGCCGATGCAGGCCTCGATCGAGGCTTCGGCGCACAGCAGGAACAGCTTGCCGGACGGATGAAAGCGCACGAAGTGGGTGACATTGGCGCCCGGCTTCATGACGTTGCCGGAGCAGTCGGGCTTGCCGTTGTCCTTGGTGATACGGTCGGTCAGGCGGTAGAAACCCTCGGAATCGGGTTCGTTGGGGATCGTGTAGACGCTCTCGGAAATCTCGGCGGCGCTGGTGACCAGCGTGGTGCCGTCGGCGCGGAAGCGGTAGGTTTCCGAGCAGTTGGTATCTGGCACCTCGAGACGCCAGATCCCCAGGATCGGGTGATCGGACGCCGGGGCATCCTGCGCCAGCGCCGGCATGACGGCGCCCAGGAGGGACAACAGCAACAGGCTGATCATGGCGCGCATGGCGGGCTCCTTGGTCGCAACCGGACGGTGCCTGCACGGAATCGGACAGGCGATGCGATTATTGCATCGCCTGTCGCGGGCAGGCGCACGCGCTGCGACTCAGCCCTTCTCGCTACCTGCCTTCGGCTTGGCCGGGCGGCGGCTGCGGGGTGCAGCCTTGCGCGCCGGCGCCTTGGCGGCTGGACGAGCGGGATTGTAACGCGCCAGCTTGGCCGCGGCAGCAGCGTCGATCGCCTCGTCCGACTCTTCGTCGTCGTGAAGCTGCGGCTCATCGGGCGTCTCGGCCACGGCCGGCGCTGCTGCCTGCTCAGCAGCGGCAGCGGCTTCCAGCGCTGCCTGCTCGGCGAGCTTCTTGGCCGATGGTTTGCGTGGGGCGCCGCGGCGCTCTTTCGGTGCCGGCGTCTCGGCCTGTGCCTCCACTTGCGTGGCGTCCGCCTCGACCGCGAACAGCGTCGGCTGCGATGCCGGCTGCTCGATGGCCTCAAGCTCGGCCTGCTGTTCGACCTGCTGTTCGACCTGCTGTTCGACTACCTCGTCAACCTGCGATTCGGTGTCGGTGACAACAGGTTCCAGCAGGGCTGGAATCTTCGCCGTTTCGCCACGAGCACCGCCCTTGCGGCCACCGCGGCCACGCCCACGGCGGGTGTCGGGCTTGGCCTGCTCGTCCGGCGCGCCTTCGACCGGCGCGGCGGCATCGAGCATGTCCTGGACCACAGCCTCGGTGGCCTGGGCGCCATCCTGGATCACGGACTCGACGCCGGCCGGCGTGGCCGGCGCATTCGCGCTGCGGTACACAAAGGTGCCCGACTTCTCGTCACGGCCGAACTCGAACAGGCCGCGGGTCTGGGCTTCTTCGAGCAGGTTGCCAAAGGTGCGGAAGCCATAATAGGTTTCGGAGAAATCCGGACGGCGGCGCTTGAGCGTATCTTTCAACAGCGAGGCCCAGATCTTGCCGGTATCGCCGCGCTCGGACACCAGCGCGTCGAAGGTCTCGACCACCATGTCGAGTGCCTGCAGTTTGCGCGTCTCGAGTTCTTCCTTGCGCTTGTCGTCGCCCGCGTTCGCATTCGAGCGGCGCGACTGCGGTTGGGCCTTGCGCTCGTCGCGCTTGGCCGCGGTGCGGCGCTGTTCGCGGACCAGATCGTCGTAGAAGATGAATTCGTCGCAGTTGGCCACCAGGAGGTCGGAGGTCGATTGCTTGACGCCCACGCCGATCACCTGCTTGTTGTTCTCGCGCAGCTTGGAGACCAGCGGCGAAAAGTCGGAATCGCCGCTGATGATGACGAAGGTATTGACGTGCGACTTGGTGTAGCACAGGTCGAGGGCGTCGACCACCAGGCGGATGTCGGCCGAATTCTTGCCTGACTGGCGCACATGCGGGATCTCGATCAGCTCGAAGTTCGCCTCATGCATCGGCGCCTTGAAGGCCTTGTAGCGGTCCCAGTCGCAGTACGACTTCTTGACCACGATGCTGCCTTTGAGCAGCAGGCGTTCCAGCACCGGCCGGATGTCGAATTTCTCGTAGTTGGCGTCGCGCACGCCCAGTGCGACGTTTTCGAAGTCGCAGAACACCGCCATGCTGATGTTGTCGGAAGATGAGGCCATGAGTTGTTGTTTTCTGGTAATAAGTGGACAAGCTAAGGTCGATTATACGCAACCGCCGATGCTTTCCGCCGTCCCGCTCGCGCCGCCGGCTGATCGGCTCAGTTGTTTTTAAATTAGCGATCGTGCACACAGGGATTGTGACTGCTTCAATTGTCCGTTTTACACCTCTACTTCTGCCCTATAATTCCGGCTCCTGCAACCGGACTTCGACGATGCTCCCAGCTACCCTGTTCGAGTCGGCTTTCAACAGCTCGCCCTTCGGGCACTACCTGCTGTCGCCCACGCCTGACGCGATCATCCTTGCCGTCAACGATGCCTTCCTCAAGGCCTCGTCGCGCACCCGCGAGGAACTGGTAGGGGTCAGCCTGTTCCAGGCCTTCCCCGCCAACCCCGACGATCCGGACGACACAGGCGAAGCGGACCTGCGCGCCTCGCTCGACAAGGTGCGCGCGACCGGCCTGCCCGACACCCTGCCGGCAGTGCGCTACCCGATTCCCGTGGTGCTGCCCAACGGCCAGACGGTGTTCGAGGAACGCTTCTGGACCTCGACCAGCACCCCGATCTTCGGCCCCGGCGGGGAACTGGTCTGCATCTCGCACAGCAACAGCGACGTCACCGCCCAGGTACGCTCGGAGGCCGCCGTGCGCGAAAGCGAGAAGCGCTTCCGCGCGCTGACCAATGCGACGGCCGAAGTCATCTATCGCATGAGCCCCGACTGGACCCAGCTGCGCCATCTCGAAGGGCGCGGCTTCCTGAAGGACACGGCCGACACCAACCGCTTCTGGCTCGAAGAGTACATCCCGCCCGAGGACCATGGCCGGCTGCACCAGGCGATCGCGCGCGCCATCCGCGACGGCTCGGTGTTCGAACTCGAGCACCGGGTGCGGCGCGCCGACGGCAGCTTTGGCTGGACCCAGTCGCGCGCGGTGCCGATGGTCGACGCCAGCGGGGCGATCTATGAATGGATCGGCGCCGCCAGCGACATCACCGAGCGCAAGGCGGCGGAAGAAAAGCTGCGCGAGGCCGACCGCCGCAAGGACGAATTCCTGGCCATGCTGGCGCACGAGCTGAGGAATCCCCTGGCGCCGATCGGCGCCGCGGCCGAGCTGCTGCAGCGCATGAAGCTGGACGAGACGATCATCAAGCGCACCAGCCAGATCATCGGGCGCCAGGTCGGCCACATGACGGGGCTGATCGACGATCTGCTGGACGTCTCGCGCGTCACGCGCGGCCTGGTCGAACTGGACACCGAACCGCTCGACGTCGGCGCCGTCCTGCACGAGGCGGTGGAACAGGTCATGCCGCTGATCCAGGCGCGCCGCCACGACCTGGCGCTGCGCCTGCCGCCGGCGGGCACGCTGGTTGCGGGCGACCGCAAGCGCCTGGTGCAGGTGATCGCCAACCTGCTCAACAACGCCGCCAAATACACGCCGGAAGACGGGCGCCTCGAGGTCACATCGACCGTCGACGCCGAACGGCGCCTGTGCGTCCACGTTCTCGACAACGGCATCGGCATGGCGCCCGAGCTGGCGGCGCGCGCCTTCGAGCTGTTCGCCCAGGCCGAGCGCTCGTCCGACCGCTCTTCGGGCGGCCTGGGGCTGGGCCTGGCGCTGGTGAAAAGCCTGGTCGAGCTGCATGGCGGCACGGTGTCCTGCGACAGCGCCGGCCAGGGCCGCGGCAGCCGTTTCTCGGTCTGCCTGCCGCTACCGGAGCCGCAGACCGCCGCCACCCCGCCCCGCGCAGAGCTGCACAGCCCCGCGCAGCCGGAACCGCTGCGCGTGATGGTCGTGGACGACAACGTCGACGCGGCCGTCACCCTGTCGATGCTGCTCGAGTCGGGCGGCCACCGGGTCGCCGTGGAGCACGACGCGCTGCGGGCGCTGGACTGCGCGCGCCAGTTCAGGCCCCAGGCCTGCCTGCTCGACATCGGCCTGCCCGGGATCGACGGGCTGGAGCTCGCGCGCCGCCTGCGCGCGCTGCCGGAAACGGCGGAGGCGATGCTGGTCGCCGTCACCGGCTACGGCCAGGCGCGCGACCGCGACCAGATCCTGGCGGCCGGCTTCGACCATCACCTGGTCAAGCCGATCGATACCGGGCGGCTGTACGCGCTGCTCGGCGCCTGCTGTCACACGCCGGCAGCCTCGGTCAGCTAGACCTTGGCACGATCGGCGCAGGGCGGCGATAATGCCGCCAACCTTTTCCGGCATCGACACCATGCAAGCACACAAAGCCCATTACCTGCAGCTGCGTCCTCACGACGCCCTGCCCGACCTGACGCACCTGGCGCCGTTCATGGCCGTGGTCGTGATCGACGACGACAGCGACGAGATGTGGCGCTGGGACGTCGCGCGCTGGCTGGTCGATTCTGGCTGCCGCTACATGCTGGCCTGGGGCAAGGAGTGCGCGAGCTGGAACGAGGCGGTCGAGGATGCCGCCCTGGAAGCGTTCGACTACGAAGACGTCGCGCCGGAACAGACGGTGCTGACGACGGCGCACGAGGACGACGACCTCGACGAAGTGTTCTGGTACGCCCGCCACCGCGCCAGTCATCCGGCGCTGCGCTTTTCCACCGCGGTGATCCTGCACGTGGCCATGCGCGGCCGGCCCGACGAATTGCTGGCGCAGTTCGCCGACGCCTGAACCGCCGTTTCGCGCAAATTCACACCCGCGCCAGCGTTTCCGGGTCGGCCTCGCCGTCGAAATACTTGTCGATGCAGGCCTGGAACACGGCCTCGTCCGGCGCCACGTCGGCGAACAGCGTCATCGACGAGCGGAATTTCAGCTCGTCCGGATAGCCGAAGATCTCATGCGCCGACGGCCCGTCGAGCGCGGCGACGATGCCGGCGCATTCGCGCAGGCGCCGGCCCAGCACCGGATGGGCCAGGTAGGCGGCGGCCTCGTCCTCGGAGCCGATGGCATAGCGTTGCGCCATCTCGCTGCTGCCCAGCCCCTTAAACTGCGGAAAGACGAACCACATCCAGTGGCGGCGCTTGTGCCCCGCCCGCAATTCGGCCAGCACACCGGCGTAGACCGGCTCCTGCGCCTCGACGAAGCGCGTCAGGTTGAAGTCATCCATGACGTTTCCCTCCCCTTGTCATCGAAATGCTACAACGCCGTCGTTGTTTGCTAAAGTGCCGCACGATGAACGCCGAACACCTCTCCCTCCTCCTCGTCCGCGAAATGCCCTACGGGAAATATAAAGGGCGTAAGCTTGCCGACCTGCCGGGCCATTACCTGGGCTGGTTCGCGCGCGAAGGCTTCCCGCGTGGCGAACTGGGCCAGTTACTGGCCCTGATGTACGAACTCGACCATAATGATTTGCGCAGCCTGCTCGATCCGCTGCGCAGGACCTCGACTAGTTGATTCCCTCTAGCAACACACCCGCCAAAATCCTGCTGGGCATCGGTATAATCGAACATTCAACGAAGAATCTACCATGCTCAACGAACACGCTCCCGCGCCCCTGGTACTGGTGGTCGAAGATGACGACCACATTGCCCAGGTATTGCGTTTCATGCTCGAACGCCAGGGCTACCGTGTCACGCACCTGGCCGACGGGCGCGCCGCGGGCGAGTACGTCGCCGCCAGTCCCGAGATTCCCGATCTGGTGCTGCTGGACGTGATGCTGCCCCATCTCGACGGCTTCGAGATCGTCGCCTTGGCCCGCGCGCGCGCCGGATGGGCGGCGGTGCCGATCCTCATGCTGACCGCCAAGAACACCGAGCGCGACACCGTGCGCGCGCTCGACGCCGGCGCCACCGACTTCGTCAGCAAGCCCTTCCAGCCGAACGAATTGCTGGCGCGCGTGCGGCGCCTGCTGCTGCCGGCCGACTGAAGCGATCCCGAGGCGTCCCGAAACGGGCGCTGCGAATCGCCCGGCTCGCTTACACTCGGGGCATGTCGCGCTCTAATTTTCTGCTTCCGCTTCTGCTGTCATCGCTGTCCTTGCCGGCCCAGGCAGCCACCTTGCTGCTGTGCCCCGGCGCCCCGCTCGCCTCGCCCGGCGCCGTGACCGAGGACTACACCACCACCATGGGCGTGCGTATGCGCGCCATCGTTACCGAGGCGCCAGGCAAGCCCGATCCCGGCTGCCGCGCCATGCCGCTCAGGGTGGCCGCCAGCGGCGTCCAGGCCCTGTACTTCCTGCCACGAGATGCTGCGCCGGGCGACACGATCCTGCTGCGCGGCGAACAACGCGACAAGGAATTCACCGTCACCGGCCACACGCTGGGCGCGGAGCCGCCGCCGCCCGCTCCCGAGCCGGGCCTGGCCACGCAAGGCCTCGAGGACGCGGCCGACGTGCGCCTGCGCGCGCCGCGCGCCACCTGGGCCTGGAGCCCGAACGCCTGGCGTGAACGCGCCGACGACATGCTCGACTGGGCCGCCGGCGAAGGGCTGGGCGAGTTGTTCATCAATGTGCCGGTACGCGCCGGCGAAGTCGCCGAGCCGCGGGCATTGGCGGCCTTCGTGCGCCAGGCGCACAGCCGCGGCATCGCGGTGACCGCCTTCGAGGAGGGGCCGGACCTGATCCTGCCGACCGTGCGCGCCGACGCCGTCGGCCGCATGCGCGCCTACGCCGCCTACAACGCGCAGGCCGGCGCAAAAGAAAGCCTGAAGGGCGTCCAGTTCGACGTCCAGCCGCAGCTGCTCGATCCCGACAAGCTGCCGGTGGCGGCGCGCGACGGCCATTACCTCGACCTGCTTGCCGCGCTGCGCAAGGCGGCAGGCAAGATGCGGCTCGAAGCCGTGGCGCCGGCCGCCTGGAGCGAAGAGGACGCGCTGCTGCGCGGCCTGGCACGCCATGTGGACGCGCTGACGGTGCGCAACTACCGCACCGCCCCCGATGAAATACAGCGCCACGCGGCGCCCTTCCTGGACTGGGGCGTCAGGCACGGCAAGCGGGTGCGCATCGCGCTCGAGGCCGGACCGGCCGGCACCGGCGTGGAACGCCACTACCGGCGTGTGGGGCCTGGCGACAAGGGCGACCTGCTGATGTTCGACCTGGCCGGGCAGAAGGTGCTGATGCTGCTGAAGGTGCCCGCGGCCCAGGATGAGGCGCAAGCCTATGCGCTGGCCGACCGGCGCGGCATCGCCGGCTCGGCCACCACCTTCCACTTCGACAAGCCGGCGCTGATGCGCCTGCTGCCGCAGTTGGAGCAATCCTTTGGCGCGTGGAAGAGCTTTGGCGGGATGGCGGTGCACGAGCTGCGCTAGATCGGCGCAATGGTGGCGCACAAACTGCTCTGGGCCGTAGGGTCGGCAGCTTTGTTGCCGACGCTAAAATCGGGGTCAGGTCTGACATTTGGACACGACCTGAACTGTTCTACGGAAGCCCATTGCAGAGGCCGTGTCCGAATGTCAGACCTGACCCCGCTTTGTGACCCCGCTTTGCATTTACCCCAGCGGCAATTCCACCGTAAACCGCGTCCCCATCCCGGCCCGGGTCTCGAAACCGATCGTGCCGCCATGCTCCTCGACGATCGCCTTGCTGATGCTCAGCCCCAGCCCGGTGCCGCTGCGGCGGCGCGAGTCGGCGCCGTCGGCCTGGGCGAAGCGTTCGAACACGCGGCCCTGGAATACGGGCGGGATGCCCGGTCCCTCGTCGGTCACGCTCACGCGCGCCCACCCGGGCCGCTGCGCCAGTCCCACCGTCACTGTCTTGCCGGACGGCGTGAACTTGATCGCGTTCGATAGCAGGTTGCTCAGCACCTGCACCAGGCGGTCGTGGTCGATCGCGGCCTGTACCCCTTCGGCGCCCGGCGGCAGGTCGAGGCGCAGCGCGATGCCGGCCTGGCGCGCCTGGCCCTCCATCGTCTCGGCCGCGTGCCGCAGCACCGGCGCCAGCGGCTGCACGCTGCGCTGGTATTCCATCTGGCCCGCCTCGATCTTCTGGATGTCGAGCAGGTCGTTCACCATCCGCATCAGGCGCTCGCAGCTCTGGCTGGCGATGTGGATCAGCTTGGCCACGTCCGGCGGCAGCTCGCCGGCCATGCCGGTGTCGAGCAGCGACAGCGAGGCGTGGATCGAGGTGAGCGGCGTGCGCAGCTCGTGCGAGACGGTGGACACGAATTCGCTCTTCATGCGGTCGACCTTCTTGCGCTCGGAGATATCGTGCAGGAAGATGCTGAAGAAGGCGTCGACGCCTTCGCCCGCCAGCGCCACCGTGGTCTCGACCGTGAATTCCGTGCCCTGGCGATTGACCACGATCCGCTCCAGGCGCCGGTCGTACGCAAACTCGCCGCCCTGGTGGAAGCCGCGCAGCGCCTTGGCGATGCTGGCGCGGTAACGCTCCGGCAGGATCATCTCGGCCAGCGGCCAGCCCACCGCGTCGTGACGGCTCCAGCCGAACATGCGTTCGGCGGCCGGATTCCAGTCGAGGATCATGCCGCGCTGGTCGGCCGCGATGAAGGCGTCCTGCGCCGCCCCGACGATGGTGGCCATGCGCTGCTCGCTGGCGCGCACCGCGGCCAGCGCGCGTTCCAGTTCCAGGGTGCGCTGCTCGACCCGCTGTTCCAGGGTGTCGTTCAGCGTCTGCAGTTCGGCGCGCCGGTCCACCAGCGCCGTCACCAGCGCATTGAGCGCGCCCGACAGCTGGCGCACCTCGGTGTAGCCGCGCCGCGCCGGTACCAGCTCCTGGCTGTCGCCGCGGCGCAGGCGGTCGGCCGACGCGGCCAGGGCCTGCAAGGGACGCGTGATGCGGCGCGCCAGCAGCAGGCCGGCCAGCGAGAACAGCAGCGCCAGCGCGGCGCCGCTCCATAGCGCGCGTGCGCGCAGCTCGCGCACCGGGCGATAGGCATCCTCGAGGTCCTGGCGCACCAGCACGTGCCAGCCCAGGCCCGGATAGTCGCCCACCGCGCGGGTGGCGGCGTAGCCGACCAGGTAGTCGCGCCCATCCTGCCAGCGCTCGACCGCGTACCCGGTGCGGCCCTGGCGCGCCTGGCCCAGGCTGGCCAGGTCGACCTTGTTGTCCTGCAGGCCTTCGGGCCCAAGCAGCACCACGCCTTCGGCGCTGACGATCAGGGCCTGCACCCGGTTACGCGCCTGCACCGGCACGATGATCGACCGTTCGACGTCGCGCGCCCACTCCCACGACAGGTGGGTGCCCAGCACCCCGGCCGGCTTGCCGTCCGCATCCAGCCAGGGAAAGGCGACGTCGACGAAGCGGCGCGGCTCGCCTTCCTGCACCGGCAGCAGCTTGGCCAGCAGCACCGCCTCGTGCACGTCGCCGACGTAGGTGCCCGCGAGGGCATTGATGAACCACGGCCGCTTGGCCACGTTCTTCCCTTCCAGCAGGCCGCGCGCCTCGGCCAGCACCGTGCCGTCGAGCGACGTCATGCCGATCCATTCGTAGTAGCCGTAGGTCGACTGCATGTCGTTCAGGATCCGGCGCCGTTCGGCATGCGAGGCGTCGGGGGCCACCAGGTCGCCGCGGCGCGCCATCAGCCGCACCTCGCGATAGCGCTCGTACATGCCGCGATCGAGCTTGTCGGCGGTCTGCATCGCCATCTCGCCCAGCCCGGCGCCGATGCTGCTCTTGACCTGGGCGGTCGCAAAGCGCTCGACCACCTCGACCAGCAGCAGGGTCAGGACCACGGTCAGCAGCGAGAACGCGAGCGCCAGCCAGGCGCCGAGGCCACGCGGGGTCAGGCTGGCGGAGAAGCGAGGAAGATTCGGCATGCGGTACCTGAAATTATTTTTTTGCCAGCGTATCACGCGCCTCCCGCTCCCCGGCAAGAGGAGACTTGGTCAATCGCGCGTCACGACCGCATTCCATCCAGCGTGCATGAAAAGTGTTGGTCCTCCTTACGGCAGAGGGTCCGGCGGCTTGGGCCGAAAAGCGGGTGATTCCACACGGCCATGCCCGATTTCCGGTAAACTTGACGGCGATAAGTACACGCCATCGATTGGAAACGCCGTCATGCAAGCCACCGCCGCCGCACTCACCCCGCCTTCCCTGCTGGACTATGCCACCTCGTGCGCGCTGCCGACGCCGTGGGCCCAGTTCACGCTGCACGCCTGGGTCGAGCCGGCCACCGGCAAGGAACACCTGGCGATGGCCCTGGGCGACCTGTCGACCGGCGAGCCGGTGCTGGCGCGGGTGCACTCCGAATGCCTCACCGGCGACGTGATGTTCTCGCAGCGCTGCGACTGCGGCGCCCAGCTCGAAGGTGCGCTGCAGCGCATCGCCGAAGAAGGCCGCGGCATCCTGCTCTACCTGCGCCAGGAAGGCCGCGGTATCGGCCTGGTCAACAAGATCCGCGCCTACCGCCTGCAGGAAGCCGGCGCCGACACGGTCGAGGCCAACCTGCAGCTGGGCTTCCATGCCGATGCCCGCAACTACGAGCTGTGCCGGCCGATGCTGGAGCAGTTCGGCATCAAGTCGGTGCGCCTGATGACCAATAACCCGCGCAAGATCGACGCCCTGAACCGCATCGGCGTCACGGTCGCCGAACGCGTGCCGCTGCTGGTCAACCGCAATGCCTACAACAACAGCTACCTGAACACCAAGCAGGCCAAGCTGGGCCACATGATGGCCCCGCTGACCGCCGTCGAACAGGGAGAGCAAGCCCTGGTCGAACCCGCCAAGACGCCGTCATCGGCATCGTAATTGCGTGCAAACGTGCGCTAACGCGCGCAACGCTCGTTGATCCGGTGGCAAGATAGCATCTCATACTGCCATCAAACTATTGCATGAAACGAGCTGTCCTGGTACTCCTGCTGACCTGCACCGCCATCGGCGCCGCCCTCGAGGCGACGTCGCCGCCGGCCGCTGCCCAGCCCCAGCCGCAGAACCTGGCCCAGAATCTTACGCAACCCGCCCCGCGCGCGTCCCAGAACACGGCCGGCGCCGGGGCCGCCGTCGGCGCGCCGCAGATGCCGGTGGATACCGCGCCGGCGGCCACGCCGAACGCGCCGCTGCCGGGCGAGACCGAGACCCAGGACGCCCTGCCCGAACCGTCGCTGGCGGCCCAGGACCTGTACGACTCCGCGCGCGGCGACCTGCTGCAGATCCGCATGCTGCTCAAGAACGGCCGCACCCAGTCGACGGTCGGCTCGGGCTTCCTGGTCGGCACCAGCAACCTGGCGCTGACCAATTACCACGTGGTGTCGCAGATGGCGCTCGACCCTGGCATCTATACGGCCGAGTACATCGACACCGACGGCAATACCGGCCCGGTCGAGCTGATGGCGGTCGACGTGCTGCACGACCTGGCCGTGGTGCGCATCAACCGCAACGGCAGCGGCTTCTTCAAGGTGCCCGAGCAGCCGGTGCGGCTGCGCCAGGGGCAGCGCCTGTACTCGCTCGGCAATCCACTCGACCTGGGCTTCGCGATCTCGGAAGGCGCCTATAACGGCGTGCTCACGCGCAGCTTCTACGACCGCCTGATCTTTTCCGGCCCGATCAACTCGGGCATGAGCGGCGGGCCGAGCGTGACCGCCAGCGGCACCGTGGCCGGCATCAACGTCTCGCGCCGGCGCGACGGCGAATCGGTCAGCTTCCTGGTGCCGGTGAAGCACGCGCAGGAGCTGCTGCGCAAGGTGGCCGAGCAGGCCGCCCCGCCGGCCGACTTCAATCCCCTGATCGGCAAGCAGCTGCTGGCGCACCAGGGCAGCATGGTCGACAAGCTGCTCGAGGAACCCCTCACGCTCAAGGGCATGGGCCAGTACCTGGTGCCGGTGCGCGAATCGGGCGAGGTGCGCTGCTGGGGACGATCGAATGCCCGCGGCGCGGTCTACAGCACCGACTCGATGAGCTGCGTGATGCAGTCGGCGGTGTTCGTGTCGGACGTGCAGCAGACCGGCAACGTAGCCATGACCCACCAGTACATCCGCAGCGGCACCATGGATCCGATGCGCTTCGCGACGCTCGCCAGCGACACCTTCCAGGTCAACAACCTGGGCAGCACGGGCGATCCGCGCCTGACCAAGCCGTTCTGCACCGAGCGCTTCGTGCACACCCGCAGCCTGCCGATGCGGGCCGTCACCTGCGTGCGCGCCTACCGCAAGTTCGAGGGCCTGTACAACTTCACCCTGCTCACCGCCAGCACCGACGCCTCGCAATCGAGCCTGCAGAGCCGCCTGGACGTGTCTGGCGTCTCCTACGAAAACGGCCTGCGCGTCACGCGCGCCTACCTGGGCGCCTTCGGGCGTAGTGGCCGGCGATGAGCGAGCACACCAGCCAGCCATTGGCCCAGACGAGCGGCGCGCCAAGGGGCGGGACAATGAGCACCGAGTCGCTGCGCGGTCCGTGGACCATCGAGACCCTGGCGCGCAACGGCGAGGTGCTGCACCGCCATCGCGTGGCGGCGCTGCCGATCCGCATGGGCCGCGCCTACGACAACGACTTCATCGTCGACGACGATTATGCGGCCGCCCACCACGCCGTGGTCGAGGCCGGGCCGGACGGACGGCTGCGGCTGCGCGACTTGGGCAGCCGCAACGGCATCGTGCACAAGAGCCGGCGCATCAAGGACGAACTGGCGATCGACGGCGACACCGTGGTGCGCATGGGCCACACCTCGCTGCGCATCCGCGGCGCCGCGCACCGGGTCGCGCCGGAGCTGGTCGACCGCACCATGCACGGCTGGGAGGGCATGCTGCCGGGCGGCGCCGGCATCGTGCTGGCCGTGCTGGCGGCGCTACTGGTGGCCTGGCTGACCGACGACAGCAACGACCTGGAACGCTACGCCCTGTTCCCGGCCGCGGCCGGCGGCATCGGCCTGGCATGGGCCGGCCTGTGGGCCTTCGGCAACCGCCTGTTCGGACGCCGCGCGCGCCTCGGGCGCCACCTGTTCATCTATGGCTGCGCGCTGACGGCGCTGGTGGGCGTGCGCCTGCTGGCCAGCGTCGTGGCCTATGCCTGGTCGTTCGAGTGGCTGACCGCCTATGCCTCGCACGCCGCGGTGGCGACGGTGGCGGTGGCGGTCTACTTCCACCTCGCCACCGTCACGCCGCAGTACCGGCGCCGCCTGCGCCTGGCCTGCGGCGCGCTGGCGCTCCTGGTGTCGGGTCTGATCCTGGCCGGGAACATGCAGCGCCACGGCCGCACCGCAGACGAGCTGTACATGCCGGTGCTACTGCCGCCCGAGCTGCGCGCCAGCCCGGACGTGCCGGTGGCCGATTACATCGATCAGGTCGGGGCGATGAAGAAAGAGATCGACGCCGAGCGCAATAGCGGCAACTGAGCGCGCTAGCCCAGCTGGCGCAGCAGCCGGCTCACCGACTCGGCCGCGATCGGCTTGGTGAAGTGGTGGTCGAAACCGGCTTCGCGCGAGCGCGCCTGGTCTTCTTCCGAACCCCAGCCGGTGACGGCGACGAGGGTCGTGTGCGCCAGCGTCGACATGGCGCGCAGCCGGGTCGCCAGCTCGTAGCCGGTCATGCCCGGCATGCCGATGTCGAGGAAGGCGATGTCGGGCGTGAACTCGCTTACCAGCGCCAGCGCGTCGCGGCCATTGGTCGCGGTACGGATCTCGTGGGCGTTCATCTGCAGCAGCAGCGACAGGCTCTCGGCGGCATCGGTATTGTCGTCCACCACCAGGATGCGGAAGCTCCGGCGCGGGAGCGCACGCTGCTCTTGCCGCAGCTCCTGCACGGCCTCGTCCGGCCCGGCGTCCAGCCGCGCACCGAGCGGCAGGCGCACCGTGAAGGTGCTGCCCTGGCCGGCGCCGGCGCTGTGCACCGCGATGGCGCCGCCGTGCAGGGCCACCAGCTGGCGCACCAGCGACAGGCCGATGCCCAGCCCGCCCTGGGCCAGGCCGCCATGGTCGCCGACCTGGCTGAACATCTCGAAGATCGCCTCCTGGTGCTCGGGCAGGATGCCGACGCCGCTGTCGCTCACCCCGATCACCGCCTCGCCCGCGTCCTTGCGCACTTCCAGGCGGATGTCGCCGCCGGGCGCGGTGTACTTGGCGGCATTGGTCAAGAGGTTGCTCACCACCTGGGCGATGCGGGTCGGATCGACGTCGAGCAGCAGCGCTTCCGGCCATAGGGCGACCTCGAGCCGGTGGCGCGCGCCCTGGATCACCGCCGTGCTGGTCTCCACCGCGCTCGTCACTACCCGGTTGAGGTCGACCAGCTGCTTGCGGATCTCGATCTTGCCGCTGCTGACGCGGGCGACATCGAGCAGGTCGTCGACCAGGTGCGACAGCTGGTGGGTCTGGCGTTCGAGCATTTCGCGCACGCGCGCCATGGTGTCGGGACTGTCGGCGCGCAGGCGCATGATCTCGAGGCCGGTGCGGATGGTCGCCATCGGATTGCGCAGCTCGTGCGCCAGCACCGCCAGGAACTCGCTCTTGCGCCGGCTCGCTTCCGAGGCCTCGCGGGCCAGGCGCCGCATGTCTTCTTCGATGCGCTTGCGCTCGCTGGTGTCGCGGAACACCAGCGCCACCTGGCGCGCCTCGGGCGCGCCGATGCGCGAGGCATTGACCTCGAACCAGCGTTCGAGCTTCGGCGAATATTCCTCGAACAGGATCGATTCGCCAGTGCGCGCCACCGCGCCGTAGCGCTCCAGCCAGACCGATTCGAGACCGGGCGCCAGCTCGTGCACCGAGCGTCCGCGGGCGTCGGGAATGCCGCTCTGGATCGCGAACATCGGATTCACTTCCAGGAACACCAGGTCGATAGGCGCGCCGCCGGCATCGAACGTCACCTCGAGGATGCAGAAGGCCTCGTCGACCTCCTCGAACAGCTTGCGGTATTTTTCCTCGGACTCGCGCAAGGCGGCCTCGGTGCGCTTGACGCGGTCGATGTCGGTCACGGCCGAGACCTGGCCGCCGATCCTGCCGTCGGCATCGACGATCGGCACCGAGCTGATGTGGGTCCAGATTTCGGGGCCGTCGTCCTCGCGGTACCTGGCCTCCACGCCCGGCACGACGCGCTCGCCGCGCAGCGCCCGCATGCCAGGGAAGTCGGCCCGCGCCACCGGCCTGCCCGCAGCATCGAGCAGGGTCCAGCGTTCGAACCGCCGTTCGTCCAGCGACGGCAGTTGGCCGGTCGGCAGGTAACGCCGCATCGCGTCGTTCGCCAGCACGATCGCGCCGCTGGCGTCGCTGACGGCGACACCCACCGGCAGGCTGTCGAACACCGCCGACAGACGCGCTTCGCTGGCCAGCCGCGCCTGGTCGGCGCGGCGCGCCTCGAGCACCTGCCCGGTGGTCTCGAACGCGGTATGGACGAAGCCTCCTACGTTGCCGTCGAGGCCGCGCAAGGGCACGTAGGATGCGCTGAACCAGCGCTCGCATTCCTCGTCTCCTGGCGGCAGCGTCACGCACAGGTCCTGGACGTGGCCGGGCTGCCCCGCCATGGCGGCGTCGGCCAGCGGCCTGACCTCGGGCCACATGCTCGGCATGACTTCGCTCAGCGGCTTGCCGAGCGCGGCGGGGTGCGCCGCGCCGAGCAGCGCCGCATAGGCGTCGTTGTACAGCATCAGGTAGCGCCCGCTCCAGCACACCAGGGTCGGATGGGGCGCATCGAGCATCAGGTCGAGCGCCACCCGCAGCTCGACCGGCCAGGTGTCCGGATCGCCCATGGGAGTGGCAGACCAGTCGTGGGCGGCAAGCAGTGCCCGCATCCGCTGCGGGTGATCGGAATCGTCGCTGTGGTAGCCAAGAATGTTCATGGCCCATTGTCGCACGATGGACTTGCACGGACGGCAATCGTCACGAATTGTCACATTTGCCACAATATGGCGTTTTGACAATCGCCGGCCGATGCACGATGATCGAATCTTTCTCAGACGGAACGCCATCCGTGCCCACTTCTTCACAGCGCGCAAACCGCAGCCTCGTCGTCGCCGGCATCGCCTGGGCCCTGTTCTGGTCCTTGATGGTGCTGGTCGCGATGGAGGATTACCGGCGCGACGGCGGCACCGCACTGTGGCAGCCGATGTTGTGGGAGACCTCGTCGGCGGTGGTGGCGACTGTCCTGTTCCTGGTCCAGCGCCGCTTCAGCCGTGGCGACGATGCGCTGGTCGCCACGCCCCGGCGCTGGTTCGGCCGGCAACTGCGCTGGCTGCCGCTGTACTGGTTCGGCTTCACGCCGATCGTGTTCGCGATCCGCCACGGCATCTATGCGCTGGCCGGCGCCCGCTACGAGCACCAACCCTGGTCCGACGTATTCGTCTACGAGGCGCTCAAGATCTCGGTGTTCTTCGGCCTGTTCACGACGATCGGATTCGGCCTCTTGTCCTACCGCGAGATGATGAAGGAAAGGGTGCGCGCCGAGCAGGCCGGCGCCCTGCTGCGCGAAGCCCAGCTCGAACGCCTGACGCGCCAGATGCAACCGCACTTCCTGTTCAATGCGCTGAACACGATTTCCTCCCTGATGCATACCGACGTGGCGCGCGCCGACGCCACGCTGGTGCGGCTAGCCGACGTGCTGCGCGCCACCCTGGCCCTGGGCGAACGGCCGCAGGCGCGCCTGCGCGACGAGCTGCGCCTGGCCCAGGGTTATGCGGCGGTGATGGCCGAGCGCTTCGAGGGACGGGTGACGCTGGCCTGGGACGTCGATCCCGCCACGCTGGACGTCATGCTGCCCGCCATCAGCCTGCAACCGCTGCTCGAGAACGTGTTCAAGCACACGGTCGGCCGCCGGCGTGAAGCGACCGCGATCCGGGTCGCGGCCGCCGTCGATGGCGACACCGTAATAGTGCGGGTCGAGGACGATGGCGGCGTGCTGGACGAGTCAGGCACGCCCGGCATCACGGTGACGAACCTGCGCACGCGGCTGACGGCCCTGCACGGAGAAAACGCGAGCCTGGCCTTGATCGCCCTGGCGCCCGCCGGCGTGCGCGCGGAGATGAGGCTGCCATGCACCTGCTGATCGTCGACGACGAACGCCCGGCGCGCGACCGGCTGCGCCGTATGCTGGCTTTGGCACCGGGCATCGGCTCGGTGCGCGAAGCGGCCGACGGCGTCGAGGCCTTGCGCATGGTCGAGAGCGAGCGACCGGATGCGCTGCTGCTCGATATCGAGATGCCGGAACTGTCGGGCATCGACCTGGCCGCCTCGCTGCCGGCGCCGGCGCCGCTGGTGGTATTCGTCACCGCCCACGAGGATTATGCGCTGCGCGCCTTCGACAGCGAGGCGGTCGACTATCTGCTCAAGCCCTTCGACCAGGCCCGCCTGCAGCGGGCGCTCGAACGGCTGCGCGCGCGCCTGGCGGCGCCGATGCAGGCGCCTCCGGCGCCGCCCAGTCCTCCCCGCCAGCTGCTGGTGAGCGAACGCGGTGCGACGCGCGTGGTGCAGGTGGCCGATATCGAATGGCTCGAGACGGCCGATAACTACGTGGCGCTGCACACCTCCGCTGGCGCCCCGTTGCTGCGCCAGACCCTCGGCGCCCTGCTCGGCCAGCTCGGTCCCGCCTTCGTGCGCTGCCACCGGCGTGCAGCGGTGCGCCTGTCGGCCGTCGCGCGCATCGAGCCGCTCGACAAGGGCGATTGCGAACTGGTGCTGCGCAGCGGCGCGCGGGTGCCGTGCAGCCGCCAGTATCGTCCCGCGCTGCTGGAACGCCTGGACCCTGTTCGCCCCATGTAAGGCCCGGTTCGCCCCCTGGCGCTGGCCTCTTGCCCTCCTGCGCGCGATGCTGGCGCCTCCATCATGACAAGAGCGCGCCATGCAGCCAACCACTTCCGCCGGCAATCAACGCCTGTACTTCCTCGACTGGGTCCGTATCCTGGCCTTCTTCGTGCTGATCGCCTATCACGTGGGCATGTACTACGTGAGCTGGGGCTGGCATGTGAAAAGCCCGCATGCCGGGACCGGCCCGGAACCGTTCATGCTGCTGTCCTCTCCCTGGCGTCTGAGCCTGCTGTTCTTCGTGGCCGGCGCGGCCTCACACTTCATGCTGCACAAGACCGCTCCCGGCGCCTTCGTGCTCCGGCGCAGCCTGCGCCTGCTGCTGCCACTGCTGTTCGGCATGCTGGTCATCGTGCCGCCCCAGCCCTGGCTCGAAGTGGTCGAAAAACTCGGCTATGCCGACGGCTTCGTGGCCTTCATGCGCCTCTACCTCGTCGGCTACGGCGGCTTCTGCCAGGACGGCTGCCTGGTCCTGCCGACCTGGAACCACCTGTGGTTCGTTGCCTACCTGTGGGTCTACACGCTGGTGCTGGCCGCCTGCACGGCGTTGCTGGGCAATGCCCGCATCGAGGCGCTGGCCCGGCGCACCGCCGCCATATTGAAAGGCTGGAAGCTGCTGGTGCTGCCGGCGCTGTTCCTCGCCGTGGTGCGCATCCTGCTGGCCGACCGCTTCCCGAGCACCCACGCCCTGGTCGACGACTGGTTCAACCACGCCACCTACCTGCCGATGTTCCTGCTGGGTGCCCTGGTGGCAGGCAGCTGCCCCGTGTGGGAACGCATGGAGGGCGTGCGCTGGATCGCGCTCGGCATCGCGCTGGCCGGCTGGGCCGCCATCGTGGCCTGGTACGCCGCGCCCCACCATGAGCACAGCGCGCAGATGATGTCGACCTGGGTTCCCATCATGCGCTGCGTGTACACGCTGTGCGCCTGGAGCGCCATCGTCGCGGCTTGCGGTTTCGCGCGCCGCCACCTGGACCGCGACGGGCCGGCGCGGCGCTACCTCACCGATGCGGTATTCCCGGTCTATATCGCGCACCAGACCCTGATCGTGGTCATGGCGCACGCCTTCAAGCCGCTGAACCTGGCGCCCGGCGTCGAGGCGCTGCTGCTGATGGTGCTCACCGCCACCGGCAGCTTCGCGCTGTACGAGATCGTGCGCCGCCTGCCCTGGGCGCGGCCGCTGTTCGGCCTGGCGCCGCGGGCAAGGACGGCGCGCCTGCCGGCAGCGACGCACGGCCAGGGGCTGGCGCCGCGCTGATCTCAGTGCGTCGCGCCCGCTTGACGCACCTGCTGGCTGGCCTGTGCAGCCTGCTGGGCCGCCTGCTGGCTGGCCTGCTGTGGCGACTGGGCCGGCTGCAGCGCGCCATCGCCACGGGCATGGATCGCACCATCGGCGCGCGTGAACGGATCGGTCATGGTGCGCAGCGCTTCCTGCTGGCTGCGGATGCCGCGCTCGGCTTCCTCGGCCGAGGTGCGCGCCACTTCGTCGACCACGGCGCGCGCGGTGCGGGTGGTGTTCTGCACGTGCTGCTCGGTCACGCGCGCCAGCTCGACCTGGGCGTCGGTGGCCAGGCGCGAGATGTGCTGCTGGTAGGCGCGCAGCTTCTCGGTGGCCGGCTGGGCCCGCGCCGAGGCCGCGCCCAGCAGTTCGGACTGGCGGTCGACGCTCAGCACGTGCTGGCTGGCCAGCGTGGTTTCCTCCAGCATGGTCTGGGCCAGCTGGATGTTGAGCTCACACATCTGCTGGAAGGAACGGAACAGGGATTTGGACATCTCGTTGACGAAGGCGGTCTGGGCGTCCATATGGGTGCGCACGGCCGGCGTCACGGATTGCGGAAACGGATACATGCATGCCTCTCTGTGGATGAATGAGATCGAATGTAAATTGGCGTGCCTGGGCACGAACAACCAGACTAAAGGTCTCCCACTCGTGCACAGTTGAGGTGCACCAAACGTGCAGGCTCCCCCACAAACCGGGCTGGCCCGATCCTTGCATGTCAGAAAGCACCCTGGATTCCAAGGGCTTTGTGGGAGGTAAAGATGATTGGACAGAACGATGTAGTCGAATTCGCGGGCATGCCGGGCTGCACGGTCCGCGTACTGTGGATCGACCAGCCGCAGGCGCTGGCCTGGACCTATCAACTGGGCAGCCATGCCGCCATGCCCGAACCGACGCCGGTGGCAACGCTGGAAGAAGCGCTGGCATCCGGCCGTGCGCGGCGCCTGCTGGTCGACCCGTTCGCCGCGGCGCCCCCGCGCGAACCGGTGCCGCAGGGCTATCTGAACTTACAGGCCAAGGCCTGGTCGGCCGTGCGCGCCCTGCACACCGACCGCCAGGCGCTGTACGATCCGCGCCAGCGCGCCACGCTGATGGCCGGCTACGCCGCCGCCCACGGCATGTCGAAATCGAGCATCCTGCGCTACCTGCGCCGTTACTGGGAGCGCGGCCAGACGCCCGACGCCCTGCTGCCGGACTACGGCAATTCGGGCGCCCCGGGCCGCACCCGCGCAGTCACGGCCGGCATCAAGCGCGGCCGTCCGCGCAAGGGCGCGGGCACCGGCACCAATGCCGATGAACGGATGCGTGCGATCTTCCGCGCCGCCGCCGCGCGCTATGCCGCCAGCAACGACGGCTTCTCGCGCCGCGCCGCCTATCGCCAGATGCTCGAGGATTTCTTCCAGGACGTCGACGCCGGCGCGCAGCCCAGCTTCGGCCAGTTCAACTACTGGCTCGAGCGCGACGCAGCCGTGCCGCCGCCGGTCACGCTGGCGCGCCCTGCGCCGCCGCGCGCGCCGGTGCATGCACCAGTACACGCACCGTCGCGGTACACGATGCACGCTGCAATGGCCTGAGCGTTCGCGGTGCACCGCTCGCCATCATGGTGCGCGGTGCGCGCGCAGTAAGGTTGTACTACCCTTCCGCCGGCGCCAGCGGCGCGCCGCAATCCTTGCAGAAGTGGGCGCGCGGGTCGTGGTCGCCGCTGCCGCAGGCGCCACACTGGCGCGGCGTGCCGCGCGGGGCGTGGCGTGACATCTTCTGCGACGTCATCTCGGCTGAGACGATCCCGGTCGGCACCGCCAGGATGCCCCAGCCCAGCAGCACCATGAACGAGGCGATCGCCTTGCCCACCGGCGTGTGCGGCACGATGTCGCCGTAGCCCACCGTGGTGATGGTCACCGTGGCCCAGTACATCGACATCGGGATGCTGGTGAAGCCGTTGTCCGGCCCCTCGACCACGTACATCACGGTGCCGAGGATCAGGATCAGCATCAGCACCACCGACAGGAACACCATGATCTTGCGCCGGCTGGCGACCAGGGCTTCGCCGAGGCGCGTGTATTCCTCGATATACAAGGTCAGCTTGAAGATGCGGAACACCCGCAGCAGGCGCAGGATGCGCACGTCGAGGAACACCTGGCTGCCGGGCAGCAGCAGCGACAGATAGGTCGGCAGCACCGACACCAGGTCGATGATGCCGTAGAAGCTGCGCGCATAGCGCACCGGGCGCTGGATGCACACCAGGCGCGCGATGTATTCGATCGTGAACAGGATCGTGAAGCCCCATTCGAGCACCGAGGTCACGCCGGAATACTGGCTGTAGATCGAGGGCACGCTGTCGAGGATCACCACCAGGATGCTGAGCAGGATCAGGATCACCAGCACGATGTCGAAGCGTCGACCGGCCGGCGTGTCGTTGCCGAAGATGACATCGAACATGCGCGCGCGCCAGCCGTCCGGCGGGCGGCCCAGCAGCGTGGGAAGGTCGCGCGGCGGGGTTGGCACGAACTTGCTATCGATCTTGCTGTCGGTCGCGCGAATCATCTGTAGTAGTTTCCCGCCGGCGCAGCCAGGCCATTATTTGGCATGCTGCTCCACCCAGGCGCCAAAGGCGGCCATGAATTTCTGGAAGAAGGCGCGCGACGATTCGTCGACCAGCTTGTCTCCCTCGTACTTGCCGGCGACGCCGCCAACATAGGCTTCCGGCGCCGGCATGGTCGGCATGTTCAGGAAAGGCAGCATCTGGCGCAGGTGGTGGTTGGCGCCGAAGCCGCCCAGCGCGCCCGGCGAGACGCTGACGATGGCGCAGGGCTTGTCGGCGAAGGCCGCCTTGCCGTAGGGACGCGAGCCGACGTCAATCGCGTTTTTCAGCGCGCCCGGCACCGAGCGGTTGTATTCCGGGGTGCAGAACAGGATGCCGTCGGCCTGGCGGATGGCATCGCGGAAGGCCGCGAACGTGCTAGGAGGCGGATCGGTCTCGTCGTCCTCGTTATACAGCGGCAGGTCGCGCAGTTCGACGATCGTCAGTTCGAGTCCTTCCGGCGCCGATTCGATCAGGCTATGGGCGACGCGGCGGGTGTACGAATCCTTGCGCAGGCTGCCGACGAGGACGGCGATTTTTTTCGAGGCCATGGTGCTCCTTTTGGTTTTGGATGAGGTCGATTTGCCAACCCCTGATGATAACCAGTTTGCTTCGCGCACGGAGCGGATCGATGCCAGTTACGCGTAAATACCGACGTAAACACAGTAATTGCACGCAAAATGCCTGGTTGGCAACAGGGTTATATGCGGTTAGAATCGAGCCCAACTTTGCCTGTCGAGGCCGCATCATTCCTTTATCAACCCACGCGCATCACCGCGCAGCAGAACCATGAATCTCGAAGAATACTTCCCCGTACTCATGTTCATCATCATCGGCATCCTGGTCGGCGTCGCGCCCCAGGTGCTGGGCCGCGTGCTGGGTCCGCACCGTCCCGATCCCGAGAAGCTGTCGCAGTACGAGTGCGGTTTCGAAGCCTTCGGCGATGCGCGCATGCAGTTCGACGTGCGCTTCTACCTGGTCGCGATCCTGTTCATCCTGTTCGACCTGGAAGTGGCCTTCCTGGTGCCTTGGGCGGTCGTCGTGACCGACATCGGCTCGACCGGTTTCTGGGCCATGATGGTGTTCCTGGGCCTGCTGACGATCGGCCTGGCCTACGAGTGGAAAAAAGGCGCGCTGGACTGGGATTAAGCCGCGATGGACGCCATGCTGTTCGTGAACCTGGTGATCGGCATCGGCCTGCTCGATGCCGCCTGGCGCTCACACAAGAACGCCAAGCCGCGCACCGCGGCGCTGCTGGCGACCATCGCAGGCACCGGGATCGCCCTGAGCCTGTTCGTGCTGGCCACCGGGGTCGGCGTCCCTCCTCCCACCATCGACTGAATATCGAAGGCCGCAATTCGCGGCCTTTTTTTTCGTCCCGTTTACAGCCGCAAGCGCCGGTACATCTGCAAGAAGCTCGCCACCTTTGCCTTGCTCATGACTGTCACCGGGTCGCCATGCCAGGCGTACAGGAACGGTTCGCCACCCTGGCGGTCGCTGATCCGTACGGACAGCAGGAAACGCGTGCCCACGGGATAGCGCGCCGTGTCGAGCAGGCTGCGCGAACACTGCACCCGCATATCGGTCGCAAAGGCCTGCCCCGACACCGGCCGGATGCGCGGCTTGCCGCTGCGCGGGTCAAGCGCCGATTCGACCGCCACCTCACGGTAGGCCCAGGCGTCGCGCGCCATGATCAGGCTCGCGCCAGCTTGGGCGCGCGCACCACGGCGGCTTCGCGGATCGGCAGGTTCACCAGCGCCGCTGCCAGCGCGAGCATCATGTCGGCATACCACATCCAGCTGTAGTCGCCCGTGTGCACCACGGCCAGTCCGCCCAGCCAGGCGCCGAAGAAGCCGCCGATCTGGTGCGACAGCAGGGTCATGCCGAACAGGGTCGCCAGGTAGCGCACGCCGAACAGCTTGCCTACCAGGCCGGCCGTCGGCGGGACGGTGGCCAGCCAGGTGGCGCCGAGCGCGGCGGCGAACAGATAGAAGGTCCACTCGGTCTTCGGCGCCAGCAGGTAGATGCCCACCAACACCGCGCGGCTGGCATAGATCCAGAACAGCAGCGACTTCATGCGGTAGCGCGAGGCCAGCATCCCGGCGCCCAGGCTGCCGGCGATGTTGAACAGGCCGATCAGCGCCAGGGCCGTGGCCGAGACGCTGGCCGGCAGGCCGCACATCGCGACTTCTCCCGGCAGGTGGGTGACCAGGAAGGCGATGTGGAAGCCACAGGTGAAAAAGCCCAGGTGCAGGCAGATATAACTGCGGTCGCGCATGGCCTGGCGCAGCTGCTGGCCGAGCGCGATCGTGGGCGCGGCCGGCTGGGACACGGCAGGCGCAGCGGCAGGAGTAGTAACAGGGACGGCGGCGGCTTTCCTGCCGCGCAGCGGCCAGGCCAGCGGAATGGTCAGCAAGGTGGCCGCCGCCATGGTGAGCATGGCCCAGATCCAGCCGGCGCCGGCGATGATGGCGCCCATCAGCGGCGCAAACACGAACTGGCCAAAGGAGCCGCCGGCGTTGATGAAGCCCGAAGCAAAGGCGCGCCGCTCGGCGGGCAGGCGCTGGGCGGTGGCGCCGATCAGGATCGAGAAGCTGCCGGCGCCTGCCCCGGCCGCCGACAAAAAGCCCATCGTGAGCAGCAGCGCCCACTGCGAATCGACGAAGGGCGTGGCGGCGGTGCCCACCGCCAGCATCAGGCCGCCGAGGGCGATCACCCTGCCCGGCCCGTACTTGTCGGCGACGGCGCCGAACACCGGCTGGGCCGCGCCCCACATCAGCTGGGCCACCGCCATCACGAAGCTGATGCTGGCCACGCCGAGCCCGGTCGCGGTATTCAGCGGCGACAGGAACAGGCCGCTGGTCAGCCGCGCGCCCATCGTGATCATCATGATGGCGCTGGCGACCAGGATCAGGGTCCAGGCCGCGCGCGGCGACAGTGTCGGGTTGGCGTTGGTCATCAGGCAATTATAGATTGCCTTTTCGACCTTTGCCGAACCCCGTCAATACTACTCTGCTACGACTCCGTCGCGGCCCGGATCAAGAGCGCCGTCGAGTGCGCCGCCATGCCCTCTTCGCGGCCCAGGTAGCCCAGCTTCTCGTTGGTCTTGGCCTTGATGTTCACCTGCTGCGGCGACACGCCCAGGTCTTCGGCGATGCGCGAGACCATCAGCGGGATGTGCGGCGCCATCTTCGGCTGCTGGGCGATGATGGTGGCGTCGATATTGCCGATGGTATAGCCCGAGTTCAGCACGCGGTGCGCGACTTCGCGCAGCAGGGTGCGCGAATCGGCGCCGGCGAACATCGGGTCGGTGTCCGGGAAGTGCTTGCCGATGTCGCCCAGCGCGGCCGCGCCCAGCAGCGAATCGATGATCGCATGCAGCAGCACGTCGGCGTCGGAATGGCCCAGGAGGCCCAGGCGGTGCGGAATGGTAACGCCGCCGACGATCAGCTTGCGGCCTTCGACCAGCGCGTGGTTGTCGTAGCCGGTGCCGATGCGAAACGGAGGATGAGGATTATAGGATGCGAGTGCCATGGTGTGTGGTTCGTGTCGTTCAAATGGTGGAATCGAGCGCCAGGTACATCTCGGCGATGCGGATGTCGGATGGCAGCGTGACTTTCAGGTTGCACGGATGGCCTTCGACCAGTCTCGGGGCCAGGCCCAGCGCCTCGACCGCGCTGGCGTCGTCGGTGATCGCGGCCGGGTCAAGGGCCGCGTCGAGCGCGCGGCACAGCAGCGCGTAGGAAAACATTTGCGGGGTCTGGGCCAGCCACAGCCCGTCGCGCGGGACGGTCGCGACACGGTCGGCGTCCCGGCGCTTGACGGTATCGACCACCGGCAGTGCCAGCAGACCGCCGGCCGCATGGTCGCCGGTCTCGACAATCAGGCGTTCGATCAGCGCGGCATTCAGGCCCGGCCGGGCGGCGTCGTGGACCAGCACGCGGTCTTGTGCACCGATCACATCGCGCAGCGCATGCAGGCCGTTGCGGATCGACTCCATGCGGGTCGCGCCGCCGCAGCGCAGCACGGTGACGCGGCTGCCCTGTTCGTTTGCGTCGGGCAGCACGCCGTCGATGAAGGGATCGTCCGCGCTCACCACCACATAGGTGTGGGCGATCAGCGGGCTGGAAAGGAAGGCGTCGACCGTGTGGCGCAACATGGGCTTGGCGCCGATGGCCAGATATTGCTTGGGGCTGCCGGCCGCCATGCGGGCGCCGACGCCGGCCGCCGGAATGAGGGCGACGTGCTGCCGCGCTGCCGTGTTCGTTTCGTTTGCTTGCTCGGTGGTCATGAACTGCTTCGTGTTGCCTGTCTAAGCAAAGACTGTACCTCACCTGCGCAAACCTTGCCCAGGCGAGCGTATTCCTGCGGCGTATCAATGGCCGCCTGCAATACTTCGACCTTTTCCATCTCACGTTTAATGTAGGGCATCCAGCTGCGGTCGACTTCGCGCTGGAGCAGGGATCGCGCTTGTCCAATCGGCGCATACAGCGGCTTGCCGGCGAAGCGCGCCGCCAGCCGGGCGCGGACGATGGCTTCGGCCTTCGGCAAAAAATCCTGGTAGGTCTGCAGGTGGCGCATCTCGTGGGCCAGCACTTCGCGGTAGGCACACGATCCCGGCGGGAATTCGCGGCTGACATAAATCACGATGGGCGCGTAATACAGGTTGACGTCGATGCGCGGCGCCACGCATTCATGGCCGCTGGCGCGATCCGTCAACATGCGTCCGCCGACCTTGATGCTCACCCGCGCCTCGGTATGCGTCAGGCCCAGCACCCAGGAACCCCGGCGCACGCTGCCTTTCAGGCGCGTCAGGTCATAGTAGGAACGCGTATTGTCGATGCGGTAGCCTTCGCCACGGCTGGACAGCACCGAGATCGTCTCGCCGATGGTGTCCTCGCATTGGGCCTGGAACGGGGTGCGGGCCTGGGCTGCGGCCGGGGCGGCGGCTAGAATCGCCAATGCAGCCGACAGCAAGGACAGGCTCCGACACGGCCGCATGATCGTCAGGCAGGCGTCCAGTCGCCGGCCAGGATCTTCTCGAGCCAGAAGGTGCCGATGATGGTCTTGACGTCGGTGATCTCGCCCTTGCGCACCATCTCGAGCAGCTCGGGCACGGTGGCGCTGAAGATCTCCAGGAACTCGCCGGCGTCGAGCTGCTGCTCGCCCGCGGTCAGGTCTTCAGCCAGGAAGATCTCGAGGTGCTCGTCCGAATAGGCGATCGCGTTATGGATGGTGCAGACGAAGCGCCAGCGTCCCGCCGTGTAGCCGGTTTCTTCCTTCAGCTCGCGCTTGGCGCATTCGAGGTGGTCTTCGCCCGGATCGATCTTCCCGGCCGGGAATTCAATGAACACCTGCCCGTTCGGATAGCGGAACTGGCGCTCGAGCAGCACGCGGCCATCGGGCAGCAGCGGCAGGATCACGACGGCGCCAGGATGGCGGAAGAACTCGCGCTGACTCTCCGAGCCGTCCGGCAGGCGGATGCGGTCTTTCTCGACTTTCAAAAAATGGCCGTCGTAGACGACGCCGCCGTCGATGCGGGTTTCTTTCAGATCCGGCACTTTTCACTCCAGTTAGTTGAGACTGCAATGGTAAGAATCATAAGCGAAACCCGCGCCGCACGAGATATTGTTAGCCCAAAAACGTCGTTCCCGCGGAGGCGGGAACCCAAGTGTGCTCGCGTTATCGATACGCTGACAAACTTGGGTTCCCGCCTGCGCGGGAACGACGTGCCTGCTTTAACTAATGAACTTAACGACGCTTGCGCATATACCGCATCACGAACCCGGGAAACGCCAGCACCAGGAACATGCAGCCAGTGACCGCATAAAACTCCCAGGTCTGCACGAACACCGAGCCGATACGCGATTCCAGCAGCTTCGCGACCAGTCCGACGATGAAGTACAAGACCACCAGCTCGAGCAGGCGCAGCGCGAAAGCCTTGTTGCGGAGCTCCCCCGCTGCCGCCTTGCCGGCCGGGACCGGCACGAAGCCGAACAGGCGCTCGTTCACGAACGGCAGATTGGCCCCCGCCAGCGCGAGGGCAATCACCAGCAATGCGGCCAGCGAGCTATCCATGGCTTAATTCGCCAGGGTCGCCTGCATGGCGCTGTAGCAGATCGCCAGCAGGCCGCCCGGCACCACGCCCAGCGCGACGATGGCGACGCCGTTGAGCGACATGATGACGCGCATATCGGTCGGGGTCGAAATCGCTGCAGTGTCCACCGCTTCGTCGAACCAGATGGTCTTGACGATGCGCAGGTAGTAGAACGCGCCGATCAGCGAGAACATCACGGCCACGACGGCCAGCCACACCATGCCGGCGTCGGCGACGGCCTGGATCACGGCATACTTGGCGATGAAGCCCACCATCGGCGGCACACCGGCCAGCGAGAACATCAGGATCGTGGCGACGATCGCGAACCATGGGCTGCGCTTGCCGAGACCCTTGAAGTCGCTGATCAGTTCCGCCTCATGGCCGGCGCGCGCCAGCATCATGATCAGGCCGAAGGTACCCACCGTGGTCAGCACGTAGATGATGGTGTAGTACATCGCGGCGCTGTAGGCGGCTGCGGCATTGGTGGTGTCGCCATCGACGTTGCCGACCACCAGGGCCAGCACCACGAAGCCCATCTGCGCGATCGTCGAGTAAGCCAGCATGCGCTTGATATTGGTCTGCGCGATCGCGGTGACGTTACCGAAGGCCAGCGACAGCACGGCGACCACCAGCAGCATCTGCTGCCAGTCGAAGGCCATCGACGGCAGCGCTTCGGCCAGCAGGCGGATCACGATGGCGAAGGTGGCGATCTTCGGCGCGCCGCCCAGCAGCAGGGTCACGGCGGTCGGGGCGCCCTGCACCACGTCCGGCACCCACATGTGGAATGGCACCACGCCCAGCTTGAAGGCCAGGCCGGCCACCACGAACACCAGGCCGAACACCAGGATGGTGCGGTTGGCGGTATCAAGAGCGGTCACTTGCGCGATGGTATTGATGTCGAGCGAACCGGTCGCGCCATAGATCATCGAGATGCCGTACAGCAGGAAGCCCGATGCCAGGGCGCCCAGGATGAAGTACTTCATCGCGGCTTCGGTCGAGATCGCGTGGTCGCGGCGCAGAGCCACCAGCGCATACAGCGACAGCGACATCAGTTCCAGGCCCAGGTAGATCGACAGCATGCTGTTACCCGAGATCATGATCATCTGACCGAGCATCGAGAACAGCGCGAGCGTGTAGAACTCACCGCCCAGGTTGCCCGACATCATGCCGCGCTCGCCGGCGTACTGGCGCGAGTAGACGATGGTCATGGCCGTGGCCAGGTAGGTGAACATCTTGAGCAGGTTCGACATCGGATCCGACACGTACATGCCACTGAAGGTGTACACGGTCGCGCCCGAGTCGAAATCCATGAAGGAGAAGATCGCGCAGCCGCCGATCGCCAGCAGCGACAGGCCATAGGTCAGGTTGCGCTTGCCCTCTTTCAGGAACAGGTCGATCAGCAGGATCGCCGACGTCGCGATCAGCAGGAAGATTTCGGCATAGACCGGCGCCAGATTGGTGTCGGCAGCCGATAACAGGGTCGAGTTCATTTCATTCATGGCGTTTTATTGAGGCACTTTGCTGACTGCGACGTGCTGGAGCAGGTCGGTGACCGAGACTTGCAGCGTCTCGGCGATCGGCGCCGGGTACAGGCCCATCGCCAGGGTGGCGATTGCCAGCACCGACAGGATGGCGAACTCACGGCCGTTCAGGTCGGTCAACGCGGCGACTTTCTTGTTGGCCACTGGCCCGAAGATGACGCGCTTGACCATCCACAGCGAGTAGGCCGCGCCCAGGATCAGGGCGGTACCCGATGCGACACCGGTCCAGAAGTTGAACTCGACCGCGCCCAGGATCACCATGAACTCACCGATGAAGCCCGAGGTCGCCGGCAGGCCGGCATTGGCCATCGAGAACAGCACGACGAAGGCAGCGAACTTCGGCATCGTGTTCACGACGCCACCGTAGTCGGCGATTTCACGCGAGTGCACACGGTCGTACAGCACGCCGATACACAGGAACATCGCGCCCGACACGAAGCCGTGCGAGATCGCCTGCATCAGGCCGCCCTGCACGCCCAGGTCGTTGAACATGAAGAAGCCCAGGGTCACGAAGCCCATGTGCGCGATCGACGAATAGGCGACCAGTTTCTTCATGTCTTTCTGCACCAAAGCCACCAGGCCGATGTAGATCACGGCCACCAGCGACAGGCCGATGACGACCGGCGCCAGGTACTGGCTCGCGTCCGGGGTGATCGGCAGCGAGAAGCGCAGGAAACCATAGGCGCCCAGCTTCAGCATGATCGCGGCCAGCACGACCGAACCGCCGGTTGGCGCTTCGACGTGGGCGTCCGGCAGCCAGGTGTGCACCGGCCACATCGGCACTTTCACGGCGAAGGCCATGAAGAAGGCGATGAAGATCAAAACCTGCTCTTTCATCGTCAGCGGCAACTGATGCCAGGCCAGGATGTCGAACGATTGCGACTGGGTGTACAGGTAGACGATCGCGACCAGGGTCAGCAGCGAACCGAAGAAGGTGTACAGGAAGAACTTGAATGCCGCATACACCCGGTTCGGGCCGCCGAACACACCGATGATGATATACATCGGGATCAGGGTGGCTTCGAAGAAGAAGTAGAACAGCAGGCCGTCCAGCGCGCAGAACACGCCGATCATCAGGCCCGACAGGATCAGGAACGAGCCCATGTACTGGGCCACGCGCTCTTCGATCACCTGCCACGCCGCCAGCACCACGATGATGGTGATGAAGGCGGTCAGCGGCACGAACCACAGCGACAGGCCGTCCACGCCGAGGCGGTAGAAGACGTTGAAGCGATCGATCCAGGCCGCCTGTTCATAGAACTGCATGCCGTGGGCGGCGTTGTCGAAATTGGCGATCAGCGGGATCGTCGGCAGCAGGCTGACGACGGCGCCGACCAGCGACATCATGCGCACCATCCCGGCGTTCTTGTCGCGGCCGATGGCCAGGACCAGCACGCCGAACAGGATCGGGAGCCAGATTGCCAGGCTCAGGTACGGTGGAAACGTAGAAATTGTTGACTGCATCATTTTTCTTTATCTCTGCCTGTGATTAACCGCGCCAGAACGGGAAGAAGTACAGCATCGCTGCCAGTACGCCGACGATCATCACGAATGCATAGTGATAGATGTAACCGGTCTGCGCGCGCTTGGTGACGGTCGAGAACCAGGCCACCACTTTGGCGCTGCCGTTGACGACCAGGCCGTCGATCAGGCCGCGGTCGCCGACATTCCACAGGCCCTTGCCCACGCCCAATGCGCCGCCAGCGAAGAACTTCTGGTTGAACGCATCCATGTAGTACTTGTTGTCCAGCAGGGTGTGCAGCGGCTTGAGCTTGGCATAGAACCAGGCCGGAACGCGCGGATTGACCATATAGCAGTAGTAGGCGGCAACGACGCCTGCCAGTGCCAGCCAGAACGGTGCGGTCTGCAGGCCGTGCAGGGCCATCGCGCCGGCGCCATGGAACATCTCGCCCAGTTCCGCCATCGCAGGGTGAGCAGGATTGACCGTGATCACGCCATCGAAGAAGTTACCGTGCAACATAGGACCGATCGCCAGGTAGCCGATGACGACCGACGGGATTGCCAGCAGGATCAGCGGCAGGGTCACGACCCATGGCGACTCGTGCGGCTTCTGGCCTGGGGCCAGGCCGTGGTGGCCGTGGTCATCGTGTTCTTCTTCGTGGTGCGCGTCCGAATCGTGCTTGGCGTGCGGATCCGAGTGATCGTGCGCAGCAGCTTTGGTATGCGCGTGATCGTCATGATGATCGTGTGCATGTGCTTTACCAAAACGCTCTTCGCCATGGAACACCAGGAAATACATACGGAACGAGTAGAACGCCGTGACGAACACGCCGGCCAGCACCGCGAAGTTGGCGAAGCCCGAACCCGGCAGCGTGCTTGCGTGCACCGCTTCGATGATCGAATCCTTCGAGTAGAAGCCCGAGAACAATGGGGTACCGATCAGGGCCAGCGAACCGATCAGCGAGGTGATCCAGGTGATCGGCATGTACTTGCGCAGGCCGCCCATGTTGCGCATGTCCTGGTCGTGGTGCATGCCGATGATGACGGAACCCGCGCCAAGGAACAGCAGCGCCTTGAAGAAGGCGTGGGTCATCAGGTGGAAGGCGGCGACCGAGTAAGCCGACACGCCCAGTGCAACCGTCATGTAACCCAGCTGCGACAGCGTCGAGTAAGCGACCACGCGCTTGATGTCGTTCTGGATGATGCCCAGGAAGCCCATGAACAGCGCGGTGATCGAACCGATGACGATGATGAAGCTCAAGGCGCCATCCGACAGCTCGAACAGCGGCGACATGCGCGACACCATGAAGATGCCGGCGGTAACCATGGTCGCAGCGTGGATCAGTGCCGAGATCGGGGTTGGGCCTTCCATCGAGTCAGGCAGCCAGACGTGCAGCGGGAACTGCGCCGATTTACCCATCGCGCCGATGAACAGGCAGATACAGGCGGCGGTCAGCAGCGGCCAGTCGGTGCCAGGCACGGTCATCAGGGCCAGTTGGTCGGCTTTTTCGAACACTTCGGCGTAGTTCATCGTGCCGGCACTGGCCAGGATCAGGCCGATACCGAGGATGAAGCCGAAGTCGCCCACGCGGTTGACCAGGAAAGCCTTCATGTTCGCGAAGATCGCGGTCGGACGGGTGTACCAGAAACCGATCAGCAAATACGAGACCAGGCCCACCGCTTCCCAGCCGAAGAACAGCTGCAGGAAGTTGTTGGACATGACCAGCATCAGCATCGCGAAGGTGAACAGCGAGATGTACGAGAAGAAGCGGTTGTAGCCGTCGTCTTCGGCCATGTAGCCGATCGTGTAGATGTGGACCATCAGCGACACCGAGGTCACGACGCACATCATCATCGCGGTCAGGGTATCGATCTGGAAGCCGACCGCCAGCTTGAGCGTGCCGACCGTCATCCAGGTGTAGAGATCTTCATTCAGCTTGAAGCCGTCGAGCGTGGCCATCAGGGTTTGCACCGAGATGATCAGCGCGATCAGCACGCCGAGGATGGTCGCCGTATGCGAAACCTTGCGACCGACCACATTGCCCAGGAACTTGGTACCGAGCAGGCCGGCAATCGCCGAGCCTGCCAACGGCGCCAGAGGCACCGCCAGTAAGAGTGAGGTTGAAATTTGCCCCGCCATGTTGAACCTTATTCGTTATTAGTTATCGAGCCGAGCTCATCAGCCTTTGAGGCTGTCGAGGTCTTCCACGTTGATCGTGTCCAGGTTACGGAACAGGACCACCAGGATCGCCAGGCCGATTGCAGATTCGGCGGCCGCGACGGTCAAAATGAAGAACACGAAGATCTGCCCCGCCGCGTCGCCCAGGTAATGCGAGAACGCGATGAAGTTCAGGTTCACTGCCAGCAGCATCAATTCGATGGCCATCAGCAGAATGATGATGTTCTTCCGGTTCAGGAAGATGCCGACCACCGAGATCGCGAACAGGATCGCGCCCAGGATCAGGTAGTGTGCGAGCGTCAAAGTCATTTTGGCTCCTTCGGTTCGGCGGCGGCGGCGGCAGCGGCTGCGGCTGCTGCGGCCTTCTCGACGTTCGCTGCGTCGATGGCGCGCTGGTTGACCGTCTCGACCTTGACGATCTTCAGACGGTCGTTACGCTTGACGCGAACCGCTTGGCCCGGGTCGATGGCTTTGGTGTCCTTGCGGCGGCGCAGGGTCAGGGCGACGGCGGCGATGATCGCCACCAGCAGCACCACGGCGGCGATTTCGAAGCCGTAGATATAGCGGGTGTAGATCTGCAGGCCCAGTTCCTTGGTGCCGCCGATGTTCAGCGCGGCAGCTTCCGGCGTTTGCTGGAAGTTGCTGTAGCCATGCCACAGGACAGCGCCCATCTCGAGCACGATCAGGCCGCCGACGCCGGCCGCCACGGGCAGGTAGCCCCAGAAGCCTTCGCGCATGCGGTCGATATTAATGTCGAGCATCATGACGACGAAGAGGAACAGCACCATGACGGCGCCCACATAGACCAGCACCAGCACGATGGCGAGGAATTCGGCCTTCAGCAGCAGCCAGATGCCGGCCGCGTTGAAGAAGGCCAGCACCAGGAACAGCGCGGCGTGGACCGGATTCTTGGCGGTGATAACGCGCAGCGAGGCCAGCACCATGATGGCCGCGAACACGTAAAACAGAACAGTTGTAAATGTCATGACTTACCCAGGACCCTTATGTTTTAGCGGTACTTCGCGTCCGCCTCGCGGGCGGCGGCGATGTCGGCTTCGTAGCGGTCGCCCACGGCGAGCAGCATCTCTTTGGTGTAGTAGAGATCGCCGCGTTTTTCGCCGTGATACTCGAAGATGCTGGTTTCCACGATCGAGTCGACCGGGCACGATTCTTCGCAGAAGCCGCAGAAGATGCACTTGGTCAGGTCGATGTCGTAGCGCGTGGTGCGGCGGGTGCCGTCATCGCGCTGCGACGATTCGATCGTGATGGCCATGGCCGGGCACACTGCTTCGCACAGCTTGCAGGCGATGCAGCGCTCTTCCCCGTTGGGGTAGCGACGCAGCGCGTGCAGGCCGCGGAAGCGGTTCGACATGGGAGTCTTTTCTTCCGGGTACTGGACCGTGATCTTGCGCGACAGCGCATATTTCCCGGTCAGGGCAAGGCCCTTGATCAACTCGGTCAGCATCAAGCTGCCGAGGATTTCTTTCATTCGAGACATGTCCGTTCCTTACTTCCAAATATTCCACGGCGTCTGCATCCAGACGGCAACGACGACCAGCCAGATCAGGGTCAGCGGGATGAACACTTTCCAGCCCAGGCGCATGATCTGGTCGTAGCGGTAGCGTGGGAAGGTACCGCGGACCCAGATGAAGAAGGTCACGAACAGGAAGGCTTTCAGGAACAGCCAGAAGAAGCCGATGAAGCCGCCAATGGTGCCGCCCACTTCCAGGAAGGCGAACGGCGCCGACCAGCCGCCCATGAAGAACAGCGAAGCCAGGGTACCGATCAGGATCATGTTGCCGTATTCGGCCAGCATGAACATCGCGTACGACATGCCCGAGTACTCGACCATGTGGCCGGCCACGATTTCCGATTCGCCTTCGATCACGTCGAACGGGTGACGACCGCACTCGGCCAGGCCCGACACGAGATAGATGATGAACAGCGGGAACAGCGGCAGCCAGTTCCACGACAGGAAGTTGATGCCCATGTCGGCGAACATGCCCACTTGCTGGCCGGCGACGATGCCCGACAGGTTCAGGGTGCCCGAGACCATCAGCACGACCACCAGCACGAAGCCCATCGGGATTTCGTACGAGATCATCTGTGCCGAGGCGCGCATCGCGCCCATGAACGAGTACTTCGAGTTCGAGGCCCAGCCGGCGATGATGATGCCGTAGACTTCGACCGAGGTGATCGCCAGCAGCAGCAGCACGCCGGCGTTGACGTCGGCCAGCGCGAATTGCGGGCCGAACGGCACCACCGACCAGGCGGCCAGCGCCGGCATGATGGTCATGATCGGGCCGATGATGAACAGGTTGCGGTTCGCCTTGGCCGGGATCACGATTTCCTTGATCAAGAGCTTCAGGCCATCGGCCATCGGCTGCAGCAGGCCGCCAGGACCGACGCGGTTCGGGCCGATACGGATCTGGATCCAGCCGATGAATTTACGTTCCCACAGGGTGGCGTAGGCGATCGCGATCATCAGCGGTGCGACCACCGCGACGATCTTGATGATGGTCCAGACCAGGGGCCAGACCGGGCCGAGCAGGTCGGCGCCGCCGGCGTTGAATGAATCGATGTAACCGGGCGTTGCCATTACTTGCCCTCCCCTGCTTTTTCAACTTGGATGGAACCGAACATCGCGCCGAGCGTGGCGACGGCCGGATGGCCGGCGGCGACACGCACCGCGTTCGACGGCAGGGTCTTGTCGACGCTGGCGACCAGGACGGCCGAACCGTTGCCTTGCGTGACCTTGACCTTGTCGCCGGCAGTGACGCCGATCGATTCGGCGACCGACGTCGACAGCGTGACCAGCGGCGCATTCGCGTCGGCGGTGCGCTGCAGCGGCTCGGAACGGCGGGCCAGCGCGTCGGTGAAGTACACCGGCACGTCGGTCAGGCGCTCGAGCTGGCCGGCCGGGGCATAGCTGCCCGCGGTCGGGACCAGGCTCGCCACGTTGTTCAGCTTGGCCGACAGATCGGTATTGCCCTTGCCGAAGGCTTCGTCGCGGATCGATTCCGAGGTCTCGTAGTCGAAGCCGGTCAGGCCCAGCAGGTTGCCCAGCACGCGCAGCACTTTCCAGGCCGGACGCGCATCGCCCAGTGGACGCACGGTGCCGTTGAAGCTCTGTGCACGGCCTTCGCAGTTGACGAAGGTGCCCGAGGTTTCCGAGAACGGCGCGATCGGCAGCAGCACGTCGGCGTAATCCATGCCGTGCTTGAAGGCCGACATCGCGACCACCATCTCGGCGCCCTTCAGGGCGGCGACGGCTTGTTGCGGGTTGGCCGCATCCAGTTCCGGTTCCGCGTTCAGCAGCACATAGGCTTTCTTCGGCGTGGCGAACAGCGATTCCTTCTTGCCCGAGACAGCGCCCACCAGGTGGCCGCCGACGGTGTTGGCGGCGTCGACCAGGTAGCCGAACGAGCAACCGGTCTGCTCGGCGATCCACTGCGCGGCGGCGTGGATCTGCGAAGCTTGCGGGTGTTGTGCAGCGGCGTTGCCCAGCAGGATAGCGCCTGGGACTTCGACGTCACCGACGACGACCAGCGAGGCGGCGATGGCACGCGCGTGCTCCGACGCTTCGATGCCTTCGAAACCGGCCGGCACGGCGATGTTCTTGTCGGCGGCGATGGCGACCACGACTTCCGACAGGGCGACCAGCCAATCGCTCGGTGCGGCGACCAGCTTGTGGGCGACCTTCATCAGCAGTTCTTCATCGCTGCCACCCAGCACCGACAGGCGCAGGCCGGCCTTGCTGGCGGCGCGCAGGCGGGTGGTGACCAGCGGGTGATCCTTGCGCAGGAAGGAGCCGATGACCAGGGCGCGCTTCAGGGTCGACAGTTGCGCGATCGGCATGCCCAGCCATGGGGTCACCTGGCCGTCCAGCGCGAAATCGCTCTGGCGCAGGCGGAAGTCGATGTTCTCCGAACCGAAGCCACGGAAGGCCTTGTTCAGCAGGTACAGTTCTTCCACCGTCGAGTGAGCGGTGGCGACGGCCGCGAGGCTGTCGGCGCCGTGCTCGTGGCGGATATTGCGCAGGCCGTGAGCAACATATTCAAGGGCGGTCGACCACTCGGTCTCGATCCACCTGTTGTCCTGCTTGATCATCGGGCGGGTCAACCGATCGGCATTGTCCAGCGCCTCGTACGAGAAACGCTCTTTGTCCGACAGCCAGCACTCGTTGACCGCTTCGTTCTCGAGCGGCAGCACGCGCATGACTTTGCCGCCCTTGACCTGGACGATCAGGTTGGCGCCCAGCGAATCGTGCGGCGACACCGACTTGCGGCGCTGCAGTTCCCAAGGACGTGCCGAGTAGCGGAACGGCTTGCTGGTCAGCGCGCCGACCGGGCACAGGTCGATCATGTTGCCGGACACTTCCGAGTCGACGGTCTTGCCGACGAAGGTGGTGATCTCGGAGTGTTCGCCGCGGCCCAGCATGCCGAATTCCATGACGCCGGCCACTTCCTGGCCGAAACGCACGCAACGGGTGCACTGGATGCAGCGCGACATCTCTTCCATCGAGATCAGCGGGCCCGCTTCTTTCGGAGCCACCACGCGTTTTTCTTCTTCGTAGCGCGAGCCGCTCTTGCCGTAGCCGACGGCCAGATCCTGCAGCTGGCATTCGCCGCCCTGGTCGCAGATCGGGCAATCCAGCGGGTGGTTAATGAGCAGGAATTCCATCACCGACTTCTGGGCCTGCACGGCCTTGTCGCTGTGGCTGCGCACGATCATGCCTGGCGACACGGGCGTGGCGCATGCTGGCAGGGGCTTGGGCGCCTTCTCCACTTCGACCAGGCACATGCGGCAGTTCGCTGCGATCGACAATTTCTTGTGATAGCAGAAGTGTGGAATATAGGTGCCGAGTTTGTTTGCGGCGTCCATCACCATGGAACCCGGTGGGACTTCGACTTTCTTGCCGTCTAATTCGATTTCAACCATTTGATCGTTACCTGACCTGGTTTAAAGGTATGCGGGCACGAGGCAGTGCTTGTGCTCGATGTGATATTCAAATTCCTGGCGGAAGTGCTTGATCATCGCCTGGACTGGCATCGCAGCCGCATCGCCGAGCGCGCAGATGGTGCGGCCCTTGATGTTGTCGGCGATGTTGTTCAGCAGATCCATGTCTTCCGGACGACCCTGGCCGTTCTCGATGCGATGGACCATGCGGTACATCCAGCCGGTGCCTTCACGGCACGGGGTGCACTGGCCACACGATTCTTCATAATAGAAGTACGACAGGCGCAGCAGCGACTTGACCATGCAGCGGGTCTCGTCCATGACGATGACGGCGCCCGAACCCAGCATCGAACCGGCTTTCGCGATCGAATCGTAGTCGAGGTCGGTCTGCATCATCAGATCGCCAGGAACGACCGGCGCCGACGAACCGCCAGGAATGACGGCCTTGATCTTCTTGCCGCCGCGCATGCCGCCAGCCAGTTCCATCAGGGTCGCGAATGGCGTGCCCAGCGGGACTTCGTAGTTGCCTGGACGCTCGACGTCGCCCGAGATCGAGAAGATCTTGGTGCCGCCGTTGTTCGGCTTGCCCAACGCCATGTAGTTCTCGGCGCCGATGTTCAGGATGAACGGGACGGCCGCGAAGGTCTCGGTGTTGTTGATCGTGGTCGGCTTGCCGTACAGGCCGAACGAGGCCGGGAACGGCGGCTTGAAGCGCGGCTGGCCTTTTTTGCCTTCCAGCGATTCGAGCAGCGCGGTTTCTTCGCCGCAGATGTAGGCGCCGTAGCCGTGGTGGGCGTGCAGCTGGAAGCTGAACTCCGAACCCAGGATGTTATTGCCCAGGAAACCCGCCGCGCGCGCTTCTTCCAGCGCTTCTTCGAAACGCAGGTAGTCTTCGAAGATCTCGCCGTGGATGTAGTTGTAACCCACGGTGATGCCCATCGCGTAGGCGCCGATGGCCATGCCTTCGATCAGCGCATGCGGGTTGTAGCGGATGATGTCGCGGTCCTTGAACGTGCCCGGTTCGCCCTCATCTGTATTGCAGACGAGGTATTTCTGGCCCGGGAACTGGCGCGGCATGAAGCTCCACTTCAGGCCGGTCGGGAAGCCCGCACCGCCGCGGCCACGCAGGCCCGAGGCCTTCATGTCGGCGATGATCTGCTCAGGGGTGATCTTTTCTTCGATGATGCGGCGCAGCGCCGAATAGCCGCCACGATTGACGTAGTCGGCCAGGTGCCAGTTTTCGCCGTTCAGGTTGGCGAGGATCAGCGGTTTGATGTGACGGTCGTGCAGGCTGGTCATTTGTTCAGGTCCTCAAGCAGGGCGTCGATCTTGGCGTCGCTCATGAACGAACACATACGGTGGTTGTTCACCAGCATCACCGGTGCGTCGCCGCAGGCGCCCATGCACTCGCCTTCCATCAGCGTGAACTTGCCGTCGGCGGTGGTGTCGCGGAAGTCGATGCCGAGCGCGTCCTTGATGCGCTGGGCCGCGCGTTCGCCGCCCGACAGGGCGCATGGCAGGTTGGTGCACACGGTGATCTTGTGCTGGCCGACCGGCTTGATGTTGAACATATTGTAGAAAGTCGCCACTTCCTGCACGGCGATGGCCGGCATGCCGATGTAGTCGGCAATCTCTTGCATGGTTTCAGGCGACAACCAGCCCAGTTCGACCTGGGCATGGGCCAGCGAAGCCATCACGGCCGACTGGCGTTGATCGGCTGGGTACTTGGCCAGCTCGCGATCGATTTTTTGATAGCACTGCGCGGATAACATAGTTTTTCTCTGCCCTTCCTCTTACCGGTCGATACTACCGAACACGATGTCCTGGGTACCGATGATGGCCACCGCGTCAGCGATCATGTGGCCGCGTGCCATCTCGTCGAGGCTCTGCAGGTGGACATAGTCCGGAGTGCGGATTTTCAGGCGGTATGGCTTGTTGGCGCCGTCGGAGACGATATAGATGCCGAACTCGCCCTTCGGGTGCTCGACCGCGGCATACGCCTCGCCCTCTGGGACGTGGAAGCCTTCGGTGAACAGCTTGAAGTGGTGGATCAGCGATTCCATATTGGACTTCATGTCCATCCGGTTCGGCGGCGCAATCTTGTTATTGTCGATCATCACCGGGCCCGGGTTGGCGCGCAGCCAGGTCAGGCACTGCTTGATGATGCGGTTCGACTGGCGCAGTTCTTCCACGCGCACCAGGTAGCGGTCGTAGGAGTCGCCGTTGGTGCCGACCGGGATGTCGAACTCGACCTTGTCGTAGGCGGCGTAAGGCTGGTGCTTGCGCAGATCCCAGGCGATGCCCGAACCGCGCAGCATGGCGCCGGTGAAGCCCATGGCTTTCGCGTCTTCCGGCGACACAACGCCGATGCCGACGGTGCGCTGTTTCCAGATACGGTTGTCGGTCAGCAGGGTCTCGTACTCGTCGACATAACCATCGAAACGCTTGGTGAACGCGTCCAGGAAGTCGATGACCGAACCCTGGCGGTGTTCGTTCAGCTCGGCGATCGCCTTGGCGCTGCGGATCGGCGATTGCTTGTGCTGCGGCATGGTGTCCGGCAGGTCGCGATACACGCCGCCCGGGCGGTAGTAGGCCGCGTGCATGCGCGCGCCCGACACCGCTTCATAGACGTCGAACAGGTCTTCGCGGTCGCGGAAGCAGTACAGGAACGGGCCCATGGCGCCGATGTCCAGCGCGTGCGCGCCGAGCCACATCAGGTGGTTCAGGATGCGGGTGACTTCGTCGAACATCGTGCGGATGTACTGGGCGCGGATCGGCGCTTCGATGCCGAGCAGCTTTTCGATCGCCAGCACATAGCCGTGCTCGTTGCACATCATCGACACGTAGTCGAGGCGGTCCATGTACGGCACCGACTGCAGGTAGGTGCGGGTCTCGGCCAGCTTCTCGGTGCCGCGGTGCAGCAGGCCGATGTGCGGGTCGGCGCGCTGGATCACTTCGCCGTCCAGTTCCAGCACCAGGCGCAGCACGCCGTGCGCTGCCGGGTGCTGCGGACCAAAGTTCAGGGTGTAGTTCTTAAGCTCAGCCATTATTTCGTCCCGTAGGTCTCTTCGCGAATCACGCGCGGGATGTTCTCGCGCGGCTCGATCGTGACGGGTTGGTAGATCACGCGTTTCTGTTCCGGGTCGTAGCGCATTTCGACATAGCCCGAGATCGGGAAGTCCTTGCGGAACGGGTGGCCGATGAAGCCGTAGTCGGTCAGGATGCGGCGCAGGTCGCCGTGGCCGTCGAACAGGATGCCGAACATGTCGAACGCTTCGCGCTCGAACCAGTTGGCGGCGCGCCAGATGCCGGTGATCGATTCGACCAGCGGCATGTCGTCGTCCGGGCAGAACACGCGCACGCGGACGCGCCAGTTCTTCGCCAGGGAAAGCAGGTGCACCACGACCGCGAAGCGCGGGCCTTCATAGGTGCCTTCGCCATAGGTCGAATAGTCGACGCCGCACAGGTCGATCATCTGTTCGAATGCCAGGGTGCTGTCGTCGCGGAGCAGCTGCATCGTCTTGATGTAGTCCGCGGCCTTGACCACCACCGTCACTTCGCCCAGCGCCGCGGAAATAGCGGCGCCCTCGCCCAATGCATTTTTCAGGGCGAGTTCAAGGGTCTCGAGTTTTGTCGTCATGGAGTACGCCGTCCGTTTTTAGCGCGCGATGGTATTGGTGCGCTTGATCTTGTTCTGGAGCTGCATGATGCCGTACAGCAGAGCTTCGGCAGTCGGCGGGCAGCCTGGCACGTACACATCGACCGGGACGATGCGATCGCAGCCGCGCACCACCGAATACGAGTAGTGGTAGTAGCCGCCGCCGTTGGCACAGGAACCCATCGAGATCACCCAGCGCGGTTCCGCCATCTGGTCATAGACCTTGCGCAGCGCCGGCGCCATCTTGTTGCACAGGGTGCCGGCGACGATCATCACGTCGGACTGACGCGGCGATGGACGGAACACGATACCGAAGCGGTCCATGTCATAGCGGGCCGCGCCCACGTGCATCATCTCGACCGCGCAGCAGGCCAGACCGAACGTCATCGGGAACATCGATCCCGTACGCGCCCAGTTGATCAGCTTGTCGGCTGTGGTGGTGATGAAACCTTCGTTTAATACGCCTTCAATTGCCATGGCTTATTCCCAATCAAGGGCACCTTTCTTCCAGATGTACCAGAAACCGACCACGAACTCGGCGATGAACACCATCATCGTGATGAAACCGGTCCAACCCAGCTCGCGCATCGAGACGCCCCATGGGAAGAAGAATGCCGTTTCCAGATCAAACAAAATGAACAAGATCGCGATCAGGTAGTACCTGACGTCGAACTTCATGCGTGCGTCTTCGAACGCTTCGAAGCCGCATTCATACGGGGACAGCTTGGCATCGTCGGGCTTGTGCGGACCGAGCAGGCGACCGAGCACCTGCGGGGCAACACCGACACCGATGCCAACCAGGATAAAGAGAAGAACGGGGAGATAATTTTCGAGGTTCACAGCTGAAGCTTCCTGAACGATCGGTTAATGAAATGCTGCGGGGATGCAGCACCGAATCGTGCGAACCTGGCTTAAAGCCTGCCACCAGGACCGGACGACGATCCTCGTAAAAAAGCCAGCTCAGGCATGAGGAAAAACTCGTGCGCCCTTGCTGGCTTTCTTTCTAAATTTTGGTGCCGACGGCGAGACTCGAACTCGCACAGCTTGCGCCACTACCCCCTCAAGATAGCGTGTCTACCAATTTCACCACGTCGGCTGGAGACCAGTATTTTACCCTGCCTTAGCATTACTTATCAATGCTCAAATTGCGCAATCACAAGGATATTTGCGAATTTTTTGAATCACATCGCCGAATAATCGATGGCTCATCAATTATTTACGCCAACAGACCGCACTGCTAAACACGGTACGTGTCAATATTCCAGGGTCACGTACCACGTGGCTTGATACTTTAGCCACGCGCCGCAGCATTCTACGCCTAAAAACACAAACGCGCCGTAGAACGGCGCGTTTATGAACAACAAGTGTGGCGCGATTGCCGCGCCCTACCCCATTACTTGGCTGGAGCGGCCGGCGCTGGCGTGGCTGGCGCTGGTGCTGCCGGGGTTGCCGGAATGGCTGCGGCCGGTGCGGCGCTGTTGGCCGGCAGGGTCGGCACGTCGGCCGGTGCGGTCTGGGCTGGAGCGCCGCCAGGGATGCCAGTAGCTGGCGCCTGGCTCGACGGCACGGTCACACGGCCCATGACGCCGCCGCCGCTCTCGCCGCTGCCGCTGTTGCCGATATAGGCCAGGGCCAGGGTCGAACCGAAGAAGATGGCGGCCGCGACCGCGGTCGACTTCGACAGGAAGTTCGACGAACCCGAGGCGCCGAACAGGCTGCCCGAGGCGCCCGAACCGAAGGCCGCGCCCATATCGGCGCCCTTACCGTGCTGCATCAAGACCAGGCCGATAATGGCCAGGGCCGAAACAACTTGCACGACGATAATCAAATTGAACCAGATCATTGCAATTCCATTCCAAGTTTAAAACAACGTTTTTAAATTTCTTATATTTTCAAAAGATTCGAAAATTCGTGATACCTATAGCCAAATCTTATGCTGCGCGCTTACGCGGCCCGAATAATCCCAAGGAAATCACTCGACTTTAAGGCCGCCCCACCAATCAGGCCGCCATCGATATCCGGCTGCGCCATCAGATCGCCTGCATTCTCCGGCTTCATGCTGCCGCCGTAAAGGATTTGTACGTTCTCCGCCGCCTCGGCGTTGCAGTTGCGCAGTTTTTGGCGCAAGAAGGCGTGCACTTCCTGGGCCATCGCCGGCGTCGCCGTCTTGCCGGTGCCGATCGCCCACACCGGCTCGTAGGCCAGCACCAGCTTCGGCACGGCATCGGCGCCGACCGCTTCCAGCACCGCATCCAGCTGGGCGCCGACCACGTCCTGCGTAGCGCCCGCTTCGCGCTGGTCCAGCGTTTCACCGACGCACACGATCGGGGTCAGGCCGGCATCCAGCGCCGCCTTGGCCTTGCTCGCTACCAGCGCATTCGACTCGCCATGGTAGGCGCGGCGCTCGGAATGACCGACGATCACGTAACGACAGCCGAAATCCTGCAGCATCGAGGAACAGACTTCGCCGGTGAAGGCGCCGCACGGCTCGGTCGCGACGTCTTGCGCGCCCCAGGCCATCGAACTGCCTGCGAGAAGTTGTTCACACTGAAAGAGGTAGGGAGCGGGGACGCAGACGGCGCTCGCGGCGCCTGTATCGTCCAATCCAGCGAGAATACCTTGCAGCAGCTGTGCATTGGCTGCACGGCTGCCGTTCATCTTCCAGTTACCTACGACGAGTTTGGGACGCATACTACCCCATGTCAAATAACCCGCTATTCTAGCGGTCGATCATATGGCGGTCAAACACAGGCTGAGCTGCTCAGCTCGTTGATTTTTTGCCTGGAAACCGCCGCCACTGCGTCCCCGCGAGACCGTCCTGGCCCCGCCGGCACGCCCCTTTTCCCTACCCTTCAGCCAGGCTGCACCTGCAGCACGATCTTGCCGACGTGGGTGCTCGATTCCATCAGCGCATGCGCCTCTGCCGCCTGCTCCAGGGCGAAAACCTGGTGGATCACCGGCTTGATCTTGCCCTGAGCAAACAGCGGCCAGGCATGTTCGCGCAGCTGTTGCGCGATCGCCGCCTTGAATTCCACCGGACGCGGCCGCAGGGTAGAGCCGGTGATGTGCAGGCGGCGCCGCAGCACCTGCCCCATGTCGACGTTGGCGCGCGCGCCGCCCAGCAGCGCGATCACGACCAGGCGGCCGTCGTCGGCCAGGCAATCGATCTCGCGCGCCACGTAGTCGCCCGCAACCATGTCCAGGATAACGTCGACACCTTTGCCGTTCGTGAGTTCCTTGACCACGGCGACGAAATCCTCGTCGCGGTAATTGATGCCGCGGTCGGCGCCGAGCGCCTCGACGGCGCGGCATTTGTCGGCGCTGCCGGCGGTGGCGAACACGCGGTGACCCAGGGCCTTGGCCAGCTGGATCGCGGTCACGCCGATGCCCGAGCTGCCGCCCTGCACCAGCAGGCTCTCGCCCTCGGACAGGCGGGCGCGGTCGAATACATTGCTCCACACGGTGAAATACGTTTCCGGCAAGGTCGCCGCTTCCAGCGCGCTCAGGCCTTGCGGCACCGGCAGGCATTGTTCGAGCGGCGCCGCGCAGTATTCGGCATAGCCGCCGCCCTGCACCAGCGCACACACCAGGTCGCCCTTTTTGAGGTCACTGCCTTCCAGGTCGCCGTCGACGATCTCGCCCGCCACTTCCAGGCCCGGCAGGTCGGAGGCGCCGGGCGGCACCGGGTATTTACCCATCCGCTGCAGCACGTCGGGCCGGTTGATGCCGGCCGCGTGAACCTTGATGAGCACTTCGCCGGCCTTCAGGACCGGCGTCGGGCGCTCGCACAGCTGCAGGACTTCCGGCTTGCCGGGCTGAGTGATTTCGATGGCGCGCATGGTTGATTGCTCCCGTGTTAGCAAAACCGTAATTGTACGGGAGTCGGGCCCGGCTTGCGCGCCGCCGTGAATGCCTTATGCGCCCGCCTCCACCGCCGCCAGCGCCTGGCGCGCCATGGTCAGGGCGCCGGCATAGCTGCGGGCGGCAGCGATGAAGCGGCCGGTATGGCAGAACACGGCGTCCTCGACGCCGGTGACGGCCGCCAGCTCGGCTTCGCGCAGGCCGGCCCAGGCTTCCGGCAGGTCGGCGCGCGCATCGAAGCTCTCGGTGTCGACCGACACCGTGTGCAGCATGTAGCGCTGCTCGGTCAGGCTGTGGCTGATGACGAACAGGATCTTCGGCATCTCCTTGCGCACCACACTGCTCCAGGGCAGCGCGGCATTCTTGAGGAACAGCAGCTTGCCGTCTTCGAGCACCTCGGCCTGGCGCACCTGGGTCACCGCCAGCATCGCGCCGACGCGGTAGCGCACGGCATTGCCCATGATGTCGGTCAGGAACTCGACGGCGCGCATGAACTGCCCCATGCGGTAGACCTCGACCGCCTCGCCATATCCCAGGCGCTGCTCGTCGAGCCAGCCGGGATTAAAGCCCGACACCACCGCCGACAAGCCATAGCTGCCCGGCGCATTCTTGGCCACGCCGACGTCCGACAGGTCGAGGTATTGCACGATGTCGGCATCGATTGCGTAGGCGATCTGCTGGGCCGTGTCGTCGCTCAGCCGCTCGCCGGTATGGCGCTCGGCCAGGGCGGCGACGCAGCGCGCGCCGTAATCGCGCCAGACCAGGCCGGCGCTGGCATAGGGCACGCCGGACACGCGGGTGGCGTCGAATTCCTTCTGGTGGTGGTCGAAACGGCCGGTGGCCGGGTCCCAGACCCCGCCGACGTCGACCGCGAAGTCGGCGGCATCGATCCTGGCCTGTTCGCGGGTGCGGACGACGTCCGCCTCGGGGAACAGCACCTTCAGGACGGCGACCGCCCACGCATCATCTGCGTGGAATTTGCCGCCGTGAGTGGCAATCAACATACATGCTCCAAATGGTCGCCGCGCCATAGCCACTGTATTGACAGGCGCGCGCGCGTGAGTCGAAGCCGAAGCCTACCACGCGGACCTGTCCCGGCGCGCCCTTCCATCTCTGTTTTGGGCAATTTCCTGGCTTTGCGCACCCAGCGCACGCGCCAGCATCTTGTGACGGTGCGCGAACAGCAGCTTGACCATGGCACGCACGACCGGGGTGGCGAAACGGGGCGAGAACTTCAGATGGTCGGTAATCAGGGCGCCGCGGCCGTCGGCAGCCGGCGTGATCACGCGCTCGTGCCGCCAGGCGTGCATCGAGAGCAGTTGCGACTGCTCGACGAAGCGATGGCCCGGCACGATCTCGGTGAACGTCAACTTCGACATATCGACCGGAAACACACCGAACAGCAGGAACTGGCAGCGGCCCAGCGACTTGCCGAGCATGGTATTGGCGCCGATATCCGTCATCCCTTTCGGAAAGACGAGCTTCAGCAAAGGCCGCATTTCGGCGCGCACGCTCTGGAGCGAGGTCGACCAGGCCCAGGCCTCCTGCGTCGAGACCGGCACCTGGGTCGTCATCGTCAATTCAACATCCGCCATCGTCATCTCCTCATCGATGTATCCAGGCACCATGCTGGACCCCATCGGCGCTCCGCTCAGTTCGCCAGATCGCTTACGGCTAACTTTAGATGGCTGGAATTTTCTTGTTGGAATCACAATCAAAATGGGCTTCGATATCGCGCAACGATGCGGCGGCTTGCCATCTTTTCCACATCCTGTATCGCCGCTAGATTGTCATTACGAGCTCATGCTTATCGCATGGGCGCCCGAGGAGCTGCACATGAACCGTTTTCTGTCCGCCCTGGCCGTCACCATCACGCTGGCCTGTCAGCCGGCAATGGCCCAATCATGGGACACCAGCCATTGGACCGCGAGCTGGGGCGCGGCGCCGGCCGGACCGCCGCCGGACGCCAGCCTGCATGCCTTCAATAACCAGACCCTGCGCCTGATCGTCCAGTCCAGCGTGGGCGGCAACCGGGTGCGCATCCGCCTGTCGAACGAGCTGGGGTCGACACCGCTGCGGATCGGCGCGGCGCGCATCGGCCTGCGCGCCCAGGGTTCGGACCTGGCGCCCGGCACCGACCGCGCCCTGACCTTTGGCGGGCGCGCCGGCGTGACGATCCCGGCCGGCGCGCCGGCGCTGTCCGATCCCGTCGAACTGAACCTGGCGCCGCTCGCGCAGGTGGCCGTCAGCCTGTACCTGCCGGGCGCCGTGCAGGCGGCCACCGTGCACGTCCAGGCGCGCCAGACCGGCTATGTGTCCTCGAGCGGCGACCATACCGCCAGCGCCAGCCTGCCGGTCCAACGCACGATCGCGGCCTGGCCTTTCCTGACGGCGCTGGAAGTCGATGGCATGCAAGGCACCGTCGTCGTACTGGGCGACGCCGACCGGCGCTGGACCGACGTGCTGGCGCGGCGCCTGCAGACCGAACGCAATGCCGGTACGCGCCCTGGCGTGATCGACCGCGGCGTCAAAGGCAACCGCCTGCTGGGCGACGACCCGGCCAACCCGCTGGCCGGACGCAGCGCCCTGGCCCGCTTCGAACGCGACGTGCTGGCCACCAGCGGCGTGCGCCAGCTGGTGCTGATGATCGGCATCGAGGATATCGGCCACAGTTCGGCGGCCAATCCGCTCACGCTGGAGGAGTTGGTGGCCGGCTATCGCCAGCTGATCGCGCGCGCCCATGCCGCGCGCATCGCCGTGGTCGGCGGCACGCTGGCGCCGTTCGAAGGCGCGGCCCGCTACTCGATTGAAAAGGATGCGCTACGCCAGGCGGTGAACGCCTGGATCCGCAGCAGCGGCGAGTTCGACGCGGTATTCGACGCCGACCGCGTGCTGCGCGACCCGGCGCGCCCCAGCCGGCTGTTGCCGGCCTATGACAGCGGCGACCACCTGCATCCGAACGACCGTGGTTACCAGGCGCTGGGCGAGGCGATGCCGCTGACGCTGCCGCGCCGCTGAACGCCTACGGATTGGCGCCCGTCTTCGACGCGGTCGGCAAGGCCGTCCCCGCCTTCCAGGTGCGCGACAAGGCCTGCGCTTCCTCGACCTGTTCCGGCGTCATCTTCTTGCCGATCGCGGCGCGCTGTTCGACCGCGTTGCGGTGGCCGCCGGCCGCGGCCAGGTTGTACAGCATATAGGCCAGCACCGGATCCTGCGGCACGCCGGCCACGCTGTAGCGGTACATCAGCCCGAGCGCGTGCTGGGCGTCGGGATTGCCCTGCTCGGCCGCCTTGCGGAACCAGCTCACCGCATGCTTCTGGTCTTGCGGCACGGCGTTGCCGGTGTAATACATGGCGCCCACCACGTACTGGGCGTCGGCCTTGCCCTGCCCGGCCGCCTTCAGGTGCCAGGCGAAGGCCTGCTTGTAGTCGCGCGTGACGCCGCGGCCCATGTAGTACATCAGGCCCAGCAGGTGCTGGGCGTCGGGATCGCCGGCCTTGGCCAGCGGAGTGATTTCTTTCAGTGCCAGCGCATAGTTGCGGGCGTTATAGGCGCTCGCGCCCTCCGCAAAGCCGGCCCGGGCGCTCGCCTGCAGGCCGAATTGCAGGCCGATGGCAAGCAGCGTCACAAGGAGTATTTTTTTCATGTCTCGTGCACAGAATCTGGATCGTTATTTCCAGTTGACCTTGCCCAGGCCATCGAGGGCGACCTTGCGGTTGGCCGGCTTGCCGAACACCGTCACCGATCCCATGCCCGACAGCGCGAGGTTGGCGCTGCGCTGCGCAGTGACGGTGGCGTTGCCCAGGCCCGATAAATCCAGCGTGACCGAATCGACCATGCAGGCCTGGGCGTCCAGCCCTCCCAGTCCGCCCAGCTCGGCCCTGAGGTTCTTGCTGCGCCCGCTCAGGGTCACGTAGCCGGCGCCGCCCAGGCTCAGGTCGACGTGCTCGCTGTTCACGCCCTGGATCTTGAGGTTGCCGACGCCGCCCAGGCTGGCCTTGATGGTGCGGTATTCTGACGATGATACATACATCGAGCCGGCGCCATCGAGGTTGATGCTCAGCGTTTCGCCGGCAAAGCCGCTCACGGTGGTGGAACCGAGGCTTTCCGACGACACCGCCTGCAGGTTCGGCAGCACCAGTTCGGCCTGCAGGCCGGACGAGCGGCCGAAGCTGAAGCCGGAATTGCGGCCCTCGGTCTCGATGTTCAGGGTATCCCCTTTCTGCGACGTCGTGGTCCGCGACAGCAGGCGCGCATCGCCGGTGAGCACCAGGGCCGGGGTCGCGCCCTGCCGGATCTTCAGGTCGCCCAGCCCCTCAAGCTTGACGCGCACTACCCGCGCGTCGATCGGGCGGGTCTCGGTGCTCATCTCCGGGGCGGCCTCGGCAACGCCGATCGCCGCCCAGAACAAGGCGCACGGCACGGCAATGGCGGCGCCCAGCTTGATCAGGTGGTTCATCCATTCTCTCCAGTAAATTCTTGCGCCGGCTTGGCGCCGGGACTTGTCATGTTGCAACTATAGCCTGAAAGCCAAGCGGGTCGATGGCCCATGCGACGAACTGCACGAATCGCCACCCGAAATGCACACGCCGCGGATGGATGCCGTCTGCATGACATCGGCATGGACAGGCATAAGCCGTGCGATGGCACAATAAAAAGACCACTTATCAACATGCCATTGCGCTAAGATGAGCCGCCGGTGGCGCCATGGCGCCATCGCCCTACCATTCATCATGAGGTTTCCATGCGCATGCGCCAATTACCTGTCCTGATGGCCGGGCTCACCCTGTCGATGTCGGCCTTCGCCGCCCCAAGCGACCAGTGGACCCTGCCGGTCAATACCAAGAAACTCGACAACGGACTGACCGTCATCGTGTCGGAAGACCGCAGCTCGCCGACCGTCGGCGTCTCGGTGGTCTACCACGTCGGCATGCGCCTCGAGCCGCGTAACCGCACCGGCTTCGCCCACCTGTTCGAGCACCTGATGTTCCAGGGCACGCCGAACGCACCGAAGGGCGTGTTCGACACCACCATCACTGCCGGCGGCGGCTGGAACAACGGCTCGACCCGTCCCGACTTCACCAACTACATCGAGACCGCCCCGGCCTCGAGCCTGGAACCGATCCTGTGGCTGGAAGCCGACCGCATGAAGACGCTCGACTTCAACCCCACGACGCTGAAGAACCAGCAAGACGTGGTCAAGGAAGAGATCCGCGTCAACGTCAAGAACCAGCCCTACGGCGGCTTCATGTGGATCGACATCAGCCAGCACGCCTTCCAGAAATGGGAAAACAACCACGACGGCTACGGCAGCTTCGAAGACCTGGAAAACGCCAGCCTGGACGACGTGCGCGCCTTCCACCGCGACTACTACGGCCCCAATAATGCGGTGCTGGCGATCGCCGGCGACATCACGCCGCAGCAGGGCTTCGCCCTGGCCCAGAAATACTTCGGCGGCATCGCGGCGCGCCCGGTGCCGAAGGGCACCGATTTCTCGGAGCCGCTGGGCACCGCCGAAAAACGGCTGGAGCAAAGCGACGCCCTGGCCCAGGTGCCTGCCGTCGCGGCGGCCTGGAAGGTGCCGGAGCGCGGCAGCCGCGACCAGGCGCCGATCGCGGTGCTGGCCGAGCTGCTGGGCGGCGGCGACGCCTCGCTGTTCTACCAGGGCCTGGTGAAGGGCCGCGAGATCGCCCTCAACGTCGACACCATGTTCGGCCTGACCAGTCCGTGGGAATACAACGGCCCGACCCTGATGACCGTGTTCGCGCTGTACAAGCCGGACAGCAGCGCCGACGCCGTGCTCAAGGCGATGGACGAAGAGATCGCCAAGATCGCGAAAGATGGCGTCGATGACGCGACCCTGAAGCGCGTCAAGACGCGCATGCTGGCCGACTGGAACAACAAGCTGGAAAGCTTCGTCAACCGCGCCGACACGATGGCCAAGCTGCAGGTCTTGTGGGGCGACGCCAATGTGGTCAACAAGATCCCGGGCTGGATCGAGGGCGTGACCTCGAGCGATATCCAGCGCGCGGTCAAGACCTACCTGGTGCCGGCCAACCGCACCGTCATCGACCGCAAGCCGGCCGCCATGATCGAGGCGGCCAAGACTGCCTCGGCCGCCACCAACACCAAATAAGGAGCGCATCATGAACAAACTGATGCTCGCAGTCGCCGTTTCTCTCGCATTTGCGCCGGCGGCATATTCCGCCGACGTCAAGCCGCCGTCAGGCATGCCTGCCTACGGCCAGGAAAAATCGATCCCGGCGCCCAGGATCGCCAAAGAGACCCTGTCCAACGGCCTGACCGTATGGGTCGTTCCACGCGAGGGCCTGCCGCGCGTGGACTATGTGCTGGCGTTGCGCGGCGCCGGCTTCGCGGCCGACGCGCCGAACCAGAGCGGCTTTGCCGCCATGCTGGCCGGCATGCTCAACGAAGGCACGGCCAAGCGCGATTCGCGCGCGATCGCCGAAGCGGCCCAGGGCATGGGCGGCGAAGTGGCGGCCAGCCCGGCCGCCGACGGCATCATCGTCTCGGGCAACGCCCTCGCCTCGCAGGCGAGCGGCATGCTGAACCTGATGGCCGAGATCGTGCGCCAGCCGTCCTTCCCCGAGAACGAAGTGACGCTGGCCAAGGCCAATGCGCTGCAGTCGCTGCGCGTGTCCGAGACCCAACCGGCTTTTCGCGCCGAGCGCGCAATCAAGAAGGCGGTCTATGCCGACCACCCTTATGGCCGCACCGACCCGACGGTCGAGTCGATCAACGCCGTCAGCGCCGGCATGCTGCGCGCCGAGCACGCGAAGCGCTTCCGTCCCGACCGCGCGCTGCTGGTGGTGACCGGCCGCATCACCGAAGCCGAGGCCATGAAGCTTGCCAAGGCGGCGTTCGGCGACTGGAAGGCCAGCGGCGCGGCCCTGCCCGACACCACGGCGGCGGCGACGAATGTGAAGCCGGCCCGCATCCTGCTCAAGCGCGACGGCAGCGTGCAGTCGACCCTGCGCCTGGGCAGTCCCGGCATCGCGGCCAGCGCGGCGGACCAGATCCCGCTGCGCCTGACCAGCACCATCCTGGGCGGCGGCTTCTCGAGCCGCATCAACACCAATCTGCGCGAAGAAAAGGGATATACCTACGGCGCCTCGGCCGGCGCGCGCATGAGCCGCGCGGGCGGCATGATGGTGGGCGGCGCCGACGTGCGCAACGAAGTCACCGGCGCTTCGCTGGAGGAGTACTTCAAGGAGTACAAGCGCCTCGGTTCGGAGCTGGTGCCGGCCAAGGAGATGGACATGAACAAGCGCTATGTCGCGGGTGGCTACCTGCTCAGCAACCAGCTGCAGCGTTCGGTCGCCAATACCCTCGCCGCCAACTGGCTGGTCGGCCTGCCGCCGGAATTTTTGGGCGAGTACGTGCCGAAGATCCAGAAGGTCACGCCGGAGCAGGTGCGCGCCGTGGCGAAGAAGTATTTCGCGCCCGACAACCAGTCGATCGTGGTGGTCGGCGATCCGTCCAAGCTCGAGGAGCAGCTCAAACCGTATGGCGACTTCAAGGTGACGGACAAGTGATCCAGCGTAGATGCTGACCCGAAAGCCCCGCGTCGTTGGCGGGGCTTTTTTTATGAGTTGTCAAAAACGGCCAGCCGGTCCATCCTTATGCTGGATCCTTGCATACGAGGAGTGGACAATGGCAACGCGCTACTACATCACGCTCGGCGCATCCACGACGGCTGGCGGCACCGTCACCTCCGCCAGCTCGCTGCTGGCGCTCGATGGCGTGAAGGTCGCGCTCGAAGGCGACCAGGTGTCCTGCCCCGTCTGCGGAACAACGGGCATCATCGGCCTCGACGGCCCGCGCCTGTCGGCGCGCCACGACGGCAGGCAATATGCGCTCGACGGCGACCTGTGCCTGTGCCGCTGCGATCCGCCGCCCCGCCTCCTGGCGGCGCAACAACTGTGCGGCCAGTAGCCGGCCAGGGAGCGCCCGACGAAGCCGTTCGGCATAGCGCAGGCAGACGAGTGAGCAAGACAGTGGAACGATTGCCTGATGGACCGGAAGGTGCGAGCATGGCGGCGACGTCGACGCTAGCGCTGGCCACCGCGGCCGTTGAGATCAGGATAGCAGCTTGTCACGAGCGAAAAGTCACACGCTTTCACGAAGGGCCGGATCCGACCCAAAGCAGACATTGCCGCGACCATCTGAGCGTTCAGAGGGTGTTAATGCTCATTTCTGCGTGGCGTTATGCCTAAGGGCTTCCACAAACAATGCAAATGCGGGCGCCTGCTGCCTGCGGCTAGGGTAGTAAAGATGATAGCCGGGAAACAATGGGCACCAGTCTTCTAGCACCCTTACCAAGCTGCCTTCCTTAATGCAGATTTGGACTTCGTCCTCTGGAAGGTATGCCAAGCCAAATCCAGCCAATGCTGCGTCTTTCAACATGCTGATGCTGTTAAAGGCGACGGCGCCATCCACGCGTACCTTTAATTCGCGCTCCTCTTTGATGAAATGCCAGACGTAATGGCCCCGTGATGCCGACAGGCTCAGGTTAATGCATTGATGCGCAATGAGTTCTTGCGGTGTTTTCGGTATCGGATGGTTCTTGAAGTAAGCAGGTGATCCAACGATGGCTGCGCGGAAGTCCGGCGCGATGCGCACGGCAATCATGTCCTTGTCGACATGCTCGCCCATGCGAACGCCGGCGTCGTAACGTTCGGCCACGATGTCGACCAGGCCGTAATCTGAGGTAATGACAGCTTTCACTTCAGGGTACTGCGCTAAGAAATTTTTCAGTACCGGCCAGAGGACAGTTTTCGTCGCGTGCTCGACCGAGGTGATGCGAATGGTGCCCGTCGGCTTCCCACCCAGCTCGCTGAGCGCGGCTAGGCTGGCATCAAGTTGATCGAGCGCAGGGGCAAGCGTGTCGATCAACCGTTCACCAGCCTCGGTCGGCGCGACACTGCGTGTCGTGCGGGTCAGCAGACGCATGCCGAGGCGCTCTTCCAGCCGTCTCACGATCTGGCTCAATGCCGACTGCGACAGCCCGAGCTTGGCAGCTGCACGCGTGAAACTGCGCGCCTCGGCTACCGCCAGAAACACCGTCAAATCGGCCATTTCTTCCCGACGCATTCATTACTCCACGTTATAGGCTCACACACATTATAGGGGCTAATCTAGCAAGCGAGTCGCGGCTATAGTGGATGTCACTGATCAACTCTACTGCGATGCCGAAGGAAAATCGATGAAACATGAATCCACGAACATGTACAAACCAGATGCAACTCGCCGCTCGGTTCTGGCCGGTAGCGCAGTTGCCACTGCATCCGCCATGCTGTCGATTGGTGCCTTCGCTGCCACTCCCCCGACGACGACTGAAACGGCTAGTGGAATCCGGACACAGGACGTCCAGTTCCAGAACAATGACATTACGATGGCCGGTATCCTGTTCTTTCCGGAAAAATTCAAGGAGGGCGTCAAATACCCATCAATCGTTGTGGTGCATCCAGGAGGCGGCGTGAAGGAACAGACTGCCAGCGTGTATGCGAAGGCATTGGCGCAACAGGGCTTCGTCACGTTCGCGTTCGATGCGTCGCACCAAGGCGCCAGTGGCGGCATGCCACGCTTCCTGGACGACCCAATGCGCCGCGTGGGTGACATCTATAGCGCTGTTGACTACATGACGACCCTCGCGTACGTGGATGACACGCGCATCGGCGCACTTGGTATTTGCGCCGGCAGTGGGGCGAGCGTCAAGGCCGCGTCGACCGATCGTCGTATCAAGGCTATCGGTACTGTCAGTGCTGTGGACGTCGGCGCGGCATTTCGTCAGGGCTGGGATGGAAAGGGAAAGATCGCTGACCAGCTCAAGACCCTGGACGCTGCAGCCCAACAACGCACCGCTGAAGCGGGCGGCGCCGCTCCGGTGTATATCCCTTATGTGCCTGCCGTGGGCGATCGTTCGGCCCCGTACGATCTCCAGCAAGCAGCCGACTATTACCTGACTCCACGCGGCCAGCACAAGAACGCACCCAACAAGATGTTGCTTACCAGTGCCAACTACATGATTTCTTTTACCGGCTTCGACCGCGTCGAAACACTGACCCAGCCGATCATGATTGTCGCCGGCACTAAAGCCGGCTCGCTGTGGCACAGCAAGGCATTGTTTGCGAAGGCTCCGGGGAAGAAAGACCTGGCATTGATCCCGGGTGCCACGCACATGGACTTGTACGACGGACCGGGAGTCGGCCTGGCGATGGCCAAACTGACCCCATTTTTTACCCGCACCCTCGCTTAACGTCGCAGGTAGCGCTGGCCTGGCTAATAGCGCAGAGCCCGTACATCGTGTTCTTTCTAGGCACGCGCACCGAGGCTGACCTGCCGGAAACCTTGGTGCTCAGCGCTTGCACTTGACCGCAGCTAATGACGTGAAGATCGACTACACGATCTGATTCGCTGGGCGCCGCGCATAAATTGCGCCTCATCTATATCAAGGTACAACTTTTTGAAACACCCAAAACTATTCGCGCCAATGGCGCTCATGCCGGATCTCGTCCTGCGCAACCGGATTGTGATGGCGCCGATGACTACCTGGGCCAGCAACGACGACGGTACCATTTCCGACGAAGAAGATACGTACTATCGCTGCAGGGCAAAGGATGTCGGTCTCGTCATCACTGGCTGCACTCACGTGCAGTCAAATGGCGTGGGATTCACCGGTGAGTTTGCCGCCTATGACGACACCTTCATTCCAAGCTTGCGTAAGTTGGCCACGGCGGCCAAAAGCGGAGGTGCTCCGGCCATCCTGCAGATTTTCCATGCAGGAGTGAAAACGCTGCCAGAGCTGGTGGGCGATGTTATCGCTGCCAGCGCAGTGCCGGGCCATGCAGGACCGTTCGCGGGCGCCATCGTCCCACGGGCACTGGAAGACAACGAAGTCATGGAAGTCATCGATGCTTTCGCCGCAGCCACTCGCCGGGCCATCGTCGCCGGTTTCGATGGCATCGAGCTGCACGGCGCCCACGGTTTCCTTCTACAGAATTTCTTCTCTCCGCATTTCAACGTCCGCACGGACAAATGGGGCGGTTCGCTGGAAAACCGCATGCGCTTTCCCCTTGCGGTGGTTGCGGCAGTCAAGGCAGAGATTGCCGAACACGCCCATAAGCCATTCGCGCTGGGCTATCGCATCACGGTCGAGGAAGAGTTCGAAGGCGGCCTGCAGCTGGCTGATTCGCTCCAGCTGGTAACCAGTCTGGTCGACGCCGGTATTAACTACCTGCATGTATCGCTAGGTAGCGCGTTAGATCAGAAACCGGCCAAAAGCCGCCCCGATGCGACGATTGTCAGCATACTGCACGACCACATCGACGGGCGCATTCCGCTAGTGGCAGCAGGCCAAATCAAGACGCCTCGGCAGGCTCAAAACGCGTTGAATCAGGGCCTATCGCTGGTAGCCGTGGGTCAAGGCCTCGTGATCAACCCAGACTGGGTCGCTGATGCGCTCACCGGTCGCGACAGCGACATCCCCCTGGCCATTTCTGCCGCTGACGTGGCATCGGCACGCATTCCTCACAAGCTGTGGGCTGTCATTGAAGCCACGCCTGGATGGTTCAATGTCGTTGCCTCGCCAGCCTAGGCTTTGGATTGCGACACTAGGAAGGACCGCTTTTGGCCGAAACCAGACCGTCAGCACGATTAAGTCTTCGATATTTTCAGTAAAACAGCAAGTTACAGATTTTGTTCAGCGCAGTTACTCCGGCACACCCAGGATCACGCTCGAGGCCTTGAACAGCGCGGTCGCCGCCACGCCCTCGGCCAGTTCGAGCGCATCAGCGCTGTCATTGGTGATCGTGGCCGCCACGCTGCCGCCGCCCGCCAGTTCGATCACCACTTCGGAATTGACCGCACCGCGCATCAGCCGCGTGACCTGGCCCTGGAGCTGATTGCGCGCCGACAGCCGCGCGCCTTCGCCGGCCGTCATCACGATCACCGACGACGACTTGATCAGCGCAAAGGCCTGCCGTCCTGGCGCCAAGCCGAGGTTCTCGGCGCTTTCGCGCGTGACGATGGCGACGATCGTCTGCCCGCCCGCGATCCCGAGCTCGACCTCGTCATTGACGGCGCCGCGCGCCACCCGGGCCACCGTGCCGAAGAACTGGTTGCGTGCGCTCGTCCTCATCTTGAACCTCGTAAACAGTGCCAGGTCGTCGGCCACGGCGCCGGCCTGGCGGTTGAGTCGTTCGAGAAAATCATTGTGCACCTGTTCGATCGTCCTGAAATTGTCCACCAGCTGCTGGCCGCGCGCCGTGAGCCGCGTGCCGCCGCCGCCCTTGCCGCCAGTGACGCGCTCCACCAGCGCCTCGCCCGCGAGATTGTTCATCGTGTCGATCGCATCCCAGGCCGCCTTGTAGCTCAGGCCCACCGCCTTGGCCGCGCCCGTGATGGAGCCGAGCTGCCCGATCGCGGCCAGCAGTTCGACCCGGTTGCCGCCGCCGAGGTTCTCGCCGCCGACCGTCATCCAGACCTTGCCCTCGAGGGCGATTTCCTTGTCTTCCGTACTCATCTGTTGCCGTCCGAAGTTTCGCTATATACTTTAATACATAGCGCTTGCTCATCAATACGGCAGGCTACCACGATGTCCCATCCCTATCCGGAGAAAACACATGAAACGCCTTGCCAGCCTGCTCGCCGTACTGACCATCGCGGGGACGGCGCATGCCGGCGAGGTCCAGGTCGCGGTCGCCGCCAACTTCGCAGGCCCGATGGAAAAGCTGGCCGCCGAGTTCCAGCGCGACACCGGCCACAAGGCCATCGTCGCCAGCGGCGCCACCGGCAAGTTCTACGCCCAGATCCGCAACGGCGCGCCGTTCGAGGTGCTGCTGGCGGCCGACGACGAAACCCCGGCCAAGCTGGAAACCGAAGGCAAGGTCGTGGCCGGCAGCCGCTTTACCTATGCCACCGGCCGCCTGGTGCTGTGGTCGGCGAAGGATGGCGTCGTCGATGCCAACGGCAACGTCCTCAAGACCGGCAGCTACAAGCACCTGGCGATCGCCAACCCGAAGACCGCGCCGTATGGCGCCGCCGCCGTCGCCACCCTGCAAAAGCTCGGCCTGTACGACACCGTGCAGCCGCGCATCGTCCAGGGCGAGAACATCGCCCAGGCATGGCAGTTCGCCAGCACCGGCAACGCCGAACTGGGCTTCGTGGCCCAGGCCCAGGTCTGGCGCGACGGCAAGTTCACCTCGGGCTCGGGCTGGATCGTCCCGGCCAATATGCATGAGCCGATCCGCCAGGACGCCGCGCTGCTGGCCAAGGGCGCGAAGAATCCTGCTGCCCAGGCGCTGCTGCAATACCTGCGTACCGACAAGGCGAAAGCGCTGATCCGTACCTTCGGCTACGAAGTCTGAGGTGCTCGATTCGTCCGACTTCGCCGCGATCTGGCTGACCCTCAGGCTGGCCACGGTCGTCACCCTGCTCTTGCTGGTATTCGGCACGCCGCTGGCCTGGTGGCTGGCGCGCACGCACTCCAGGCTGCGGCACGCGGTCGGGGCGGTGGTGGCCCTGCCGCTGGTGCTGCCGCCGACCGTGATCGGCTTCTACCTGCTGCTGGCGATGGGCCCCAACGGCCCTCTCGGCCAGCTGACCACGGCGCTGGGCCTGGGCACGCTGTCGTTCACCTTCACGGGTCTCGTGATCGGTTCGGTCTTCTATTCGCTGCCCTTCGTGGTGCAGCCACTGCAGAACGCCTTCGAGGCGGTCGGCACGCGGCCGCTGGAAGTGGCGGCCACCCTGCGCGCCAGTCCCTGGGACACCTTCTGGTCGGTGGTGGTACCGCTGGCGCGGCCCGGCTTCGTTACCGGCGCCATCCTCGGCTTCGCCCACACCATCGGCGAGTTCGGCGTGGTGCTCATGATCGGCGGGAACATCCCCGACAAGACACGCGTGGTCTCGACCCAGATCTACGACCACGTGGAAGCGATGGAGTACGCGCAAGCCCACTGGCTGGCCGGCGGCATGCTGGTGTTCTCGTTCGTGGTGCTGCTGGTGCTGTACACGCTGTATCCACAATCGGTCAGGGGGACACGCCGATGAGCGGCATACGCATCAAGGTAAGACTCGATCGGGGCGCATTCGCCCTCGACGCCGACCTCGACCTGCCCGACCACGGCGTGAGCGCCCTGTTCGGCCATTCCGGCTCGGGCAAGACCACGCTGCTGCGCATCCTGGCCGGCCTGGAACGCGCGCCCGGCGCCGTCATCGCCGTGGGCGACGAAACCTGGCAGGACGATGCGCGCGGCGTGTACGTGCCGACCCATCGGCGCGGCATCGGCTACGTGTTCCAGGAGGCGAGCCTGTTCGACCATCTCGACGTGCGCGCCAACCTGGAGTTCGGCCTCAAGCGCCTGCCGCCGGGCGCGCGCCGCTTCGAAATCGGGCCAGTCACCGAGTTGCTCGGCATCGCTCATCTGCTGGACAAGCGCCCGGCGACGCTGTCCGGCGGCGAACGCCAGCGCGCCGCGATCGCGCGCACCCTGCTCGCCTCGCCGCGCCTGCTGCTGATGGACGAACCGCTGGCGGCGCTCGACATGAAGCGCAAGCAGGAAATCCTGCCCTATCTCGAACGCCTGCACGACGAGCTGGCGCTGCCGGTGGTCTACGTCAGCCACTCGGCCGACGAAGTGGCGCGCCTGGCCGACTACCTGGTGGTGCTGGAACAGGGCCGCGTGCTGGCCAGCGGTCCGCTGGCCGACACCCTGGCGCGGCTCGACCTGGCCGCGAACTTCGAGGACGATGCCGGCGTGATGATCGAGACCGTGTTCACCGGGCGCGATGACGACGGCCTGTCGCACCTGGCCTTCCCCGGCGGCGTGCTGCTGGTCGGCCGGCGTGACGCCGCCATTGGCAGCCGGGTGCGCTGCCGCATCCATGCGCGCGACGTCAGCCTGGCGCTCGAGCGCCCGCGCGGCAGCAGCATCACCAACATCCTGCCGGCCGTCGTCGATGCTGTGGGTCCGGCGGCGGCGCCGGGCCAGGTGCTGGTGCGTTTGAAGATCGGCGAGACCACGCTGCTGGCGCGCATCACCGAGCGCTCGCGGCGCGAGCTGGGGGTGGAACCTGGGTGTGCGCTGTGGGCGCAGGTGAAGGCGGTGGCGCTGCTAGCGTAATCGTCGTACCCGCGAAGGCGGGTACCCAAGTTAGCCTGCGTAGTCGATACGTCGCGCGCAGCGTAATTGCGAGCGCACTTGGGTTCCCGCCTCCGCGGGAACGACGTTGCGGGTGATGTCAGCCCCGCAGCGCCGCTTCCAGATCGGACAACTCGGCCGGCTTGACCAGGTGCGCATCGAAACCCGCCTCCTGCGCGCGGCGCCGGTCTTCGGGTGAGCCGTAGCCGGTGTGCGCCACCAGGCGGATGTGCGCCAGGTCCGGGTTGCCCTTGATGCGGCGCGCGACCTGGTAGCCGTCCACGCCCGGCAGGCCGATGTCGAGCACGATCACCTGCGGCTTGTGGCGCAGCGCCAGCGCCTCGAGCTCGCTGGCGTCGGCCGTGGTGACCGGCTGGTAGCCCATCTCGGCCAGCAGGAAGCCCATCATCTCCATCGCGTCGACGTTGTCGTCCACCAGCAGCACGCGCATGCCGCCGGCGTCGCTGCTGTCCGCAGCTTCCTGCGGCGCGGCCGCGGGCGCGCCGGACGCGGCGTGCAGTAGCGGCAGTTCGATCGTGAAGGTGCTGCCCTGGCCGATGCCGGGGCTGGCCGCTTCGAGCCGGCCGCCATGCAGCTCGGCCAGGTGCGACACCAGCGACAGGCCGATGCCCAGCCCTTCCGGCGCGCGGTCCGGCGGCACCGCGGCCTGGGCGAACATGCCGAAGATGCGCGGCAGGTTGTCGGCGTCGATGCCGATCCCGTTGTCGCGCACCGAGATGCGCACCCGTTGGTCCTCTCCCTCGCCGCTCACTTCCACGCCCAGGATGATCACGCCGCGGGCCGGCGTGAACTTGGCCGCGTTGTGCAGCAGGTTGCCGACCGACTGGGCCAGGCGCACCGGGTCGCCCGTCACCCACAGGTCTTCGTCCGGCTGACGCACGTCCAGGTCGTGTCCGCGGCTGGCGATCAGCGGGGCAGCGGTCTCGATCGCCTGCGCAATCACGCTCCTCAGGTTCACTTCTTCGTTGCGCAGCACGATCTTGCCTTCCGAAATGCGCGCCACGTCGAGCAGGTCATCCACCAGATGGGCCAGATGGTCGACCTGGCGTGTGATCACGTCGCGCGCGCGCGCCTGGCGCTCGGCCGCGCCCTCGCCGCTGGCGCCGAGCAGGGCTGCCGCGTTGCGAATCGGGCTCAGGGGATTGCGCAGCTCGTGCGCCAGCGTGGCCAGGAACTGGTTCTTGTTGCTGTCGGCGGTGCGCAGCAGCGCCTCCATCTCCTTGCGCGCCGTGATGTCGCTGCTCATGCGCGCCACCCGGTACACCTCGCCGCGCGAGTTACGCACCGGGAACAGGCGGTCGCGCACCCAGCGCAGCTGGCCGTCGGCGCCATGGATGCGGAATTCGTCGTCGTAGTGAGGCTCTTGCGCCAGGCGCTCCCAGCGCGCCGTCATGCGCGCGCGGTCGTCGGCGTGCACGGCCTCGAGCCAGCCGCCGGGATCGTCACGCAGCGACTCGGCGCTGAGACCCCAGATCGGGGCGTAGGCCGGGCTGACATAGACCAGCGCGCGTGCCGGCACCGAGAACATCCAGAACACGTCGTCGATATTGTCGGTCAGTTGGCGAAAGCGCTCTTCGCTGTCGCGCAGGTCGACCTGGATACGGCGCATGCGCAGCAGCGCGTTGACGTTGGCGATCAGCTCATCGGCCTCGATCGGCGCCGCCAGATAGTTGTCGGCGCCGCCCTCCAGGCCACGGATCTTGTCGGCGCGGCCGGTCAGCGCGGCCGAGGTCTGCAGCACCAGCACGCTGCTGCTGTCCGATTCGGCCTTGATGCGGCGGCACACCTCGATGCCGTTGATGTCGGGGAGCTTGACGTCGAGCAGCACCAGCGCCGGCGACAGACGCTTGACCATGTCGAGCGCATCGGTGCCGTTGGCGGCCTCGATGACGTCGAAACCGGCGCTTTGCAGGATGCGGGTCTTGGCGTAGCGGGCCCCATCGTTGTCGTCAACGTTGAGAATCTGGGTCGGATGACTATTCATGATGCGGTTCCATCAGGATCCATGGGCGGTTTCGGCGTAGTGTTGGGCAAGGTGCGCGGCAAGGTCAGTGTAAACGTCGAGCCGACGCCCGGCGTGCTCGATACGTCGACCCGTCCCCCGAGCAGGTCGGCCAGCTTGCGGCACAGCGGCAGGCCGAGGCCCGTGCCCTTGCTGCGGCGCTGGAGCGGATGCTCGATCTGGCTGAACTCCTCGAAGATCAGCTGCAGATTGTCCTGGCTGATGCCGATGCCGGTGTCGGCCACCGCGAAGGCGATGGTGTCGGCTTCCGGATCGTGAGCCGCGAATACCAGCACCGAGCCATGCTCGGTGAATTTCAATGCGTTAGAGATGAAGTTGCGCAGGATCTGCGAGATTTTTCCTTCATCGGAATAGAACGGCTCCTCGATGCCGGACGGCTCGAAGATCAGCTCCACGCGTGCTTCGTCCACCAGCGGACGCAGCATCCCCTTGAGGGCGCGGAACAGGTTCTCGACCACCACCGGCTCGACGTGAGTCTCGACCCGCCCGGCCTCGATCTTGGCCAGGTCGAGCAGGTCGTTGACCAGCTCCGACAGGTCGGCCGCCGCGGTGGAGATGAACTTCACCTGGCGTTCCTGCTCGTCGGTCAGGTCGCCATCCATGCGGTCCAGCAGCAGCTGGGCCAGCGCGCGGATCGACGACAGCGGTGTGCGCAATTCATGGCTGGTATTGGACAGGAAGCGCGACTTCATTTCGTCGGCGCGGCGCAGGCGCTCGGCCTTGTCCTCGATCTCGGCGTACAAGGCCACGATACCGCGATTGGTGTCTTCCAGTTCGCGCGTCAGCGACATCAGGTCGTCCTGGCGCTCGCGCAATTCGGCCAGGGTCGACAACAATTCCTGGTTCTGCAGCTGCAGCTCGTGCACCGGGTTCGATACCGGGGTGTCGGCCAGGCGCGCGCCGATTTCGGCCAGCCTGGCGCCCGTCACATGTTCGTGACGCGGCAGCATCTTGCGTACCGTGACGGTCGACGCGCCGGCCTCGCCGGGATCGACCTCGCAGGCATCCATCAGGCGGTGTGCGGTGACGATCGCCAGTTCGCGCAGCGATTCGACCTCGTCGGTCGCGGCCGGGCTGCCACTACCCGCGCCGCCGCTGAGCAGCACCTCCAGGTACTGGCGACCATCCTTCTCGCCCAGCTGGAACAGCGCCCTGCCGCCGCGGCCCTGGAGACTGGCGCCGCGCGCGACTTCCGAGACGGCGGTGCCGATGCGCACCTGGTCCTGCTGCGAAAAGCCCAGCAGCGCCGAGATCTGGCGCGCGCGCTGGCGCACCAGCACCACGTCCTGGTCGCTGTCCAGGCCGACGTTCAGGATGCGCTGGGCAGTCATCCCGCCCCCGCCAGGCGCCGCACCACGAGCACCATCGCATCGTCGCGGCCGCGGATGTAGTCGCGCATCAGCACCGCCGCGATCAGGGCCGGACTCCGTCCCTGCAGACCCGGGTACTTGTCCAGGTCCCAGCGGGTCTCGATGCCGTCCGAATGCAGGACGCACAGCGCGCCGGGACCGAACGGCACGGCGAACTCCTGTATCTTGCGCATATTGTGGCCGACGATGCCGTTGTGCGACACCAGTGCGCGGCGCGTCTGGTCGAACGCGACCGCACCGATATTGCCGACACCGGCGAAGCGCAGCTCGTCGGCATCGAAATCGATGCGCGCGGCGGCCAGCGCCGCGCCGCGCGTGGGCCGCAAGGCCTCGTGCGCCAGGTGCATCATCTCGCTCGCCCCGACCGGTCCGCGCCGCTCGAGGGCGCCGATGGCGGCGTTGGCGGCGCGCGCCGCGTCCGGACCGTGTCCCAGTCCATCGGCGGCGAGCAGCGTCGCGCCGGAAGCCTCGCAGGCGACCGCCCAGCCGTCGCCGCAAGCCTCCTCGCCCCGGATCGGCGTCCACAGCGCGCCCACCTCGACCCCGCAAGGAGTCGGGCCGGGCACGTCGCGCCACAGGCGCATGAAGAAAACGGAGCCCTCGCCGGGCGTGGAATACACATCGAATTCGTCGGACAGGCGGTGCAGGGCCCCCAGGCCGGTGCCGGCGGTGCCGGCGGTCGAGACGCCGTCGACCAGGCTGCTGGCGAGGTCGGCGATGCCCGGACCTTTATCGAGCGCCAGCACGTCGACGCCGATGCCGCTAGGGGACTGCGCGGGACCGACGTGGATTTCGCCCTCGCCTGCGTGCTTGAGGATATTGGTGGCCGCTTCGGTAATGATCAGGGCCAGCTGGCCGGCGCGGGTTTCGTTGAAACCCAGCGAATCGGCCACCTTCTGTCCGGCGCGGCGCACCGCGGCGACGTCGCTGGCGTGGGAAACGGCGAAGACATACTGCGGGGACTGCGAACTGATCAGCGTTTCCATTTGACGATCAGCACCGCGGTGCCCTCCTTCGGACGGCTGTCGATGTCGAATTCGTCGACCAGGCGCTTGGAGCCGCCCAGGCCCAGGCCCAGGCCACCTCCGGTAGTAAAACCATCCCGCAAGGCACTGTCGATGTCGGGAATGCCTTGCCCGGCATCGACGAACAGCAGGCCGATGCCCTTGCGCAGGCCGTCGTCGAGCGCATCGAAATGCACTTCGCCGCCGCCGCCGTACTTGATCGTGTTGCGCGCCAGTTCGCTGGCGGCCGTCACCAGCTTGGTCTGGTCGACCAGCGACAGCGCGATTGCCACCGCGCGCTCGCGCACCTGCTTGCGCAGGCCCACCACGTCGACGTCCGAACGCAACGGCAGGGTCACGCGCGCCGTGCGCTGCTGGCGGTGATGGTCGAGCAGATGCGTCTCGAACTGGACCGCATCGGTATGCGCGCCGACCATTATTTATAGCTCTTTCCGAGCAGGGCCATGCCCTTCTCGACGTTCAGCGCGGTTTTCACGCCGTGCAGGGTCAGGCCCAGCTCGACCAGCGTGATCGCCACCGCCGGCTGCATGCCCACCACCACGGTGCGCGCGTCCAGCACGCGCGCCATGGCGGCGGTATTGCTGATCATGCGGCCGATGAAGGAGTCGACCAGGTCGAGCGCCGAAATGTCGATCAGGACGCCCTTGGCGCCGTCGCTCACGATGCGCTCGGTCAGGTCGTCCTGCAGCTGCATGGCGAGCCGGTCGTGCATGTCGACCTGGATCGTCACCAGGAGCAGGTCGCCCATGCGCAGGATCGGGATGCGTTCCATGGCGCGGACCTCAGGCTTGCTTGATGGTGATTGCGGCGCCGGTGCGCTCGAGCGCCACCAGGAAGGCGTCGGCCAGGGTGGCCTTGGTGATCACGTCTTCCAGGTTCACGCCCAGGTGCACGATGGTCTGCGCGATCTGCGGACGGATGCCGCTGATGATGCAGTCGGCGCCCATCAGGCGCGCGGCGGCGATGGTCTTCATCAGGTGCTGCGCCACCAGGGTGTCGACGGTCGGCACGCCGGTGATGTCGATGATGGCGATGATGGCGCCGGTGTCGACGATCTTCTGCAGGATGTTTTCCATCACCACCTGGGTGCGGGCCGAATCCAGGGTGCCGATCAGCGGCAGCGCCAGGATGCCGTTCCACAGCTTGACCACGGGCGTGGACAGCTCGAGCAGCTCCTGCTGCTGGCGTACGATGATCTGGTCCTTGGTCTTCTGGAACACCTCGATGGTGTACAGGCCCAGCTTGTCGAGCAGGTTGGTGGTGATCCACGTCGCCGCGGCCAGTCCCGCCGGATCGTCCGCGAACGCCTCCTGCAGGCGGCTGAACAGCGGCTGCTTGACCGAGAATACGAAGGTGGCGGTCTCGCTCGGAGTCGAGCCCGACTTGGCGCGGGTCGACGAGATCTCGGCCAGCAGGTCGCGCACCTCATCCCACGAGCGGTGTTGGATGTTCTCGAGTTCGCCGCTGCGGGTGGCGGCGGCGAACGCTTTCAGGAACTGGTTGCAGTGCGAGCGCAGCTGCTCGCGCGCGGCGGCGTTGCTGCGCACGCTCAGCGCTTCGAGCTGGGCGAGCCATTCGGCGCCGATGGCGGCCTCCTGGTCCAGGATTGTCTGGCTGATGCGATCCGCGTAATCCTTCATGCTCATCTGTCTGATCCCTTGTAATGGTGATTGGCGCTGCGCCGGGGCCGGCTGGCCGCCGGCACGGGCGAATTCTGTTAAACATCCAACTATACCATTTTCAAATAGAGCAATATGTGGCGCACGGTTGTCTATGGGATATTTTTGCTGTCCCCGCGAAAAAACCCACGCACGAATGGCGAAACGACCCGTATAGGCCGTTCCCGATGCGTCCATTCATACAAAACCGGCAACAAAAGCAGGGTCAGGACGGTCGACGACAGCACCCCGCCAATGACCACCGTGGCCAGTGGCCGCTGGACCTCGGCCCCGGTGCCGACCGCCAGCGCCATCGGCACGAAGCCGAGCGAAGCGACCAGCGCCGTCATCAGCACCGGCCGCAGGCGCGCCAGCGCCCCCTGGCGCACCGCCTCCGGCACCGACATCCCATCCTCGCGCAGCCCCCGGATGAAGGAAATCAGCACCAGGCCGTTGAGCACCGCCACCCCGGACAGGGCGATGAACCCCACCGCAGCCGAAATCGACAGCGGAATGCCGCGCGCCCACAGGGCCGCCACGCCGCCGGCCAGTGCGAACGGGATCCCGGTAAACACCAGCAGGCCGTCGCGCACATTGTTGAACACCAGGTAGAGCAGGACGAAGACCAGCAGCAGCGAGGCCGGCACGATCAGCTGCAGGCGCTCGGCCGCCTTCGCGAGGTGCTCGAACTGGCCGCCCCAGGCGATCCAGTAGCCGGGCGCGATGCGCACCTCCTGCGCGATGCGCTCCTGGGCCACGGCGACGAAGGAACCGATGTCGCGCCCGCGCACATTGGCGCTGACCACCACCCGGCGCTTGCCCTGCTCGCGACTGAGCTGGTTGGGGCCCGGCGCCACCTCGAAGGTGGCAATCTCGCCCAGGGCGATGAAGCTGCGGGTTCCCTCCGCACTGCCCGGAAGCGCCACCGGCAGCCGGCGCAGCGCGTCGATGTCGCCGCGCACGGATTCCGGCAGGCGCACCACGATGTCGAAGCGGCGGTCGCCCTCGAACAGGGTGCCGGCGGCGCGGCCGGCGGTGGCGGTCGCGATCATTTCCTGCACGTCGCCGATGTTCAGGCCCATGCGTGCGGCGCGCTCGCGGTCCACGCGAATCTGCAGCATCGGCAGCCCGCTGGTCTGCTCCACCTGCACTTCGCTGGCGCCCGGAACCCGGCGCAAGGTGGCGGCAATCTCGCCCGCGGTGGCCTCCAGCACGCCCAGGTCGTCACCGAACAGCTTGACGGCGACGTCGCTGCGCACGCCCGAGATCAATTCGTTCACGCGCAGTTGGATCGGCTGGCTGAACTCATAATTATTGCCGGGCAGGCCCTCGAGCGTCGTGCGGATCGCGCTTTCCACTTCAGCGCGCGAACGCCTCGGCTTGGGCCACTCCTTCTCGGGCTTGAAGATGATGTAGCTGTCGGCCACATTGGGCGGCATCGGATCGGACGCGATCTCGGCGGTGCCGATGCGGGCGAACACGCGCGCGATCTCGGGGAATTCGCTCATCAGGGTGGTCTCGATCTGCTGCTGCATTTTCACTGACTGGGTCAGGCTCGTGCCGGGCACGCGCATCGTCAGCACCGCCATATCGCCCTCGTCGAGGTTGGGCGCGAACTCGGTACCCAGGCGCGTAGCCATCAGGGCGGCAAGCGCGATCACCACGGCCGCGAACACCAGCATCACGGCGCGGTTGGCCAGCGCATAGTCGAGCGCCGGCGCATACCAGCGGCGCGCGGCGCCCATCACGCGGCTTTCATTTTCTTCGACAGAGCGGCCGATGAACAGCGCCACGGCGGCCGGCACGAAGGTCACCGACAGGATCATCGCGCCCAGCAGCGCGAACACGACGGTGAAGGCCATCGGGTGGAACATCTTGCCCTCGATGCCGGTCAGGGCGAAGATCGGCAGGTAGACGATCATGATGATCAGCTGGCCGTAGATCAGCGGCCGGCGCGCCTCGCGCGCCGCCTCGAACACCTCGGCAAAGCGCTCCTCGCGCGTGAGGACCCGTCCCAGCCGGTGCTGGGCCGCGGCCAGGCGCCGCACGCAGTTCTCGACGATCACCACGGCGCCGTCGACGATGATGCCGAAGTCCAGCGCCCCCAGGCTGAGCAGGTTGGCGCTGACCTTGTTGCCGACCATGCCGCTGAAGGTGAACAGCATCGCCAGCGGGATCACCATGGCGGTGAGCAGCGCAGCGCGCAGGTTCCCCAGGAAGAAGAACAGCACCGCCACCACCAGGATCGCGCCCTCCACCAGGTTCTTGCGCACCGTGGCGATGGCCCGTTCGACCAGCACCGTCCGGTCGTACACCGTGACGGCCTTGACGCCCTTCGGCAGGCTGCGGTTGATCTCGAGCATGCGCGCGTCGACCGCCTTCGACACCGCGCGGCTGTTCTCGCCGATCAGCATCACCACGGTGCCGAGCACCACTTCGACCCCGTTCTCGGTGGCGGCGCCGGTGCGCAGCTCCTGGCCGATCGTCACCTCGGCCACGTCGCGCACCCGCACCGGGATGCCGCGAATGCTGGTAACGACGATATTGCCGATGTCGTCGATCGACGCGGCCTGGCCCGGCGCGCGCACCAGGTATTGCTCGCCTTCGCGCTCGATGTAGCCGGCGCCGACGTTGCTGTTGTTGCGCTCCAGCGCATTCACGATGTCGGCCAGTTCCAGCCCATAGGACGACAAAGTGGCCGTGTTCGGCGCCACCAGGTATTCCTTGTCGAAGCCGCCGATCGAGTTGATCTCGGTGACGCCCGGCACGGTACGCAGCTGCGGCTTGATGATCCAGTCCTGGATCTCGCGCAGGTCGGTCGGCGTGTACGGCGTGCCGTCCGGCTTCTTCGCGCCCGGCTCGGTCTCCACGGTCCACTGGTAGATCTCGGACAGGCCGGTCGCGATCGGGCCGAGGGTCGGGATCACGCCGGCAGGCAGGCCTTCGCGCGCGTCCTGCAGGCGCTGGCTGACCAGTTGGCGCGCGAACTGGATGTCGGTGCCCTCCTCGAACACCACCGTCACCTGCGACAGGCCGTAACGCGACAGGGAACGGAACTGTTCAAGATGCGGGAGGCCCGACAGCACCGCCTCGACCGGATAGGTGATGCGCTGCTCGGTCTCGAGCGGAGAATATCCCGGCGCCGCGGTATTGATCTGCACCTGGACATTGGTCACGTCCGGCACCGCGTCGATCGGCAGGCGGCCATAGTTGTAGACGCCGATGCCGGCCATCGCCAGCACGGCCAGCATCACCAGCCAGCGGCGCGCGATCGCGGTGGCGATCAGGCGGTCGAACAGGGTTGTAGATTGGTTCGGCTGCTCAGTGTTCATGACTGCCCTCCCCCTTGCCCTGCTCCGCCTTGACCGCGAAACTACCGGCCGCCGCATAGGCGTCGCCCGCGTTCAAGCCGGAGGTGACCTCGATGAAGCGTCCATCCGAGCGGCCGGTGGCCACCGGCTGCGCGACAAAACCTTCCTTGACCCGCTTGTAGACGACCTGCCGCCCGTCCGCCGTCTGGATCGCCTGGCGCGCCACCGCCACCGGCACGTCGCTCGAGCCGGTGACAATGTCGATGTTCACCGCCAGCCCCGGACGCCAGGCCGCGCCCGGATTGTCGAGCACCACCCGCGCCTTGGCCGAGCGCGATTCCTCGCCTACCAGCGAACTCACATACGACACCTTGCCCGGCGCCGTCGTGTTCGATGCGATCGAGCGGATCACGGCATCGGTGCCGACCCGGACGATGTCCAGGTCGCGTGCCGGCACCACCACGTCGGCCCATACGGTCGACAGGTCGGTAAGCGTGAACACGCGGGTATCGGCGCCCACGACTTCACCCATCGTGATGTGTTTTTCGACGATGACGCCATCGAACGGCGCCCGGATTTTCAGGAGATTGGACGAACCGGCGTCGCGTGCGCCGAGCGCCTGCAACTGCTGGCGCGCGCTCTGCACGGCGATCTCCGCTTCGTGCAATTCCTGTTCGGCGCGCAGCAAGTCCTGGCGCGCCGATATCTTCTCTTCCCACAGCATTTTTTCGGACGCATGGATCTTGCGCGCATACGCGAGCCGGCGCTCGGCCGTCGTCAGCGCGCCGCGCTGGGCCGCCACGTCGGCGCTGGCGACGCTGGCCAGCACCTGATCCTTGCGCACCTTCTCGCCGAGGGTGGCATTGACTTCGCTGACCGCCCCGGCGGCGCGCGGCGTCACGTGGGCGGTGCGATCTTCATTGAGCGCGATCTGGCCGGGCATGCGGATGAAGGTGTCCAGGTGGACCGGGCCGGCCTTGGCGATCGTGATGCCGGCCACGCCGACCTGCTGCTCGGTGAAGCGGATCACGCCGTCGTCCGCGTGACCTTCTTCGCCGTGTTCGTCCGTGTGTTCCTGCTTCTCTTGATGGTCGTGTTCATCCGCACCGCCTGGGGCGCGGTCGCGCAACAGCACGATGGCGGCGAGGAAGATGGCGATCGCCAGCATGATGGCGATGACCTTGCTTTGCTGCTTGTTCATGGATTCTCCTGGACGGCTGCATGTCCCAGCAGCCGTGCGATATCGGCCGCCGCGCGATGACTCTCCGCGACGGCGTTCAGGTATTGGTTCTTCGATTGGGCCAGCACGCGCTGGGCGTCGAGCACGTCGATCAGTCCGAATTTGCCCAGCTCGAAGCCGCGGTTGGCAGCGCGCTGGGCATCTTCGGCGCCGGGCAGCACCTCGTCGGCAATCAGCGCGCATTCGGCCAGCGCTGCCGTCAGCCGCGCATGCGCCTGGGCCAGTTCGGCGCGCAGGCGCGCTCCTGCCGCATCTGCCTCACTGCGCGCCTTGTCGACCCGGCGCAGCGCATCGAGCACGGCGCCGTCGTTGCGGTTGAATAGCGGCAGCGGCACCGACAAACCTAGCACCGCGCGGTTGCGGGTGTCCGGCCCTTCGCGCTGGGCGCCGACGATCACGTTGACGTCGGGCGTGCGCCGCGCGCGCTCGAGCCGCGCCAGCGCCTCGCGGTGGCCCACCTCGGTGCGCGCATGGCGCATCGCGGGCGCCTGGTCGAGCTGCGCCAGCAGCTTGTCCAGCGGCGGCGCCAGGGGCAGCGCGGCGGCTTGCGGCGCGACGATGGTGAGCTGGCGCGCATCGCCGGCCCACAGGGCGGCCAGGCGGATGCGCGCGCCTTCCAGGTCGCGCCCCGCCTGCAGCGCCTCGATCCGGGCGCTGCCCTGGGCCACGCGGGCGCGGGTCTCTTCCACCGGCGACAAGGTCCCGGCCTCGACCCGTTTGCCGGCTGCGCCCAGCGCGCGGCCGGCGAGCGCGACGAGTTCCTGGGCCATGCGCTCGCGTTCCTGCGCCGCGACGACGTCGTGGAAGGCGGCGGCGGTATCGGCGCGGACCTTGTCCCGTTCCGTCTCCAGTGCGATCGTCGCCAGTTGCCTTTCCTGACGTGCCGCATCGACCCGCGCGCTGCGCTTGCCACCCAGTTCGATGGGAATGTTCAGGGTGGCGGTCGTGGTGCGGTTGCCACTACCCTCGCCTTCGCGCAGCAGCTCGAGCTCGGGATTGGGCAGCGTCCCGGCCTGGGTCAGCGCGCCCTCTTGCGCCGCCACTTCGCTGCCGGCCGCGCGCAGGGTCGGGTTGGCGCGCAGGGCCAGGTCGATGGCCGCTTCCAGGGTCAATGGTGATGACCATGCCGCTGCGGGCACGCACGCGCAGACGAGCGCGAACGCCGCCAGCAGCGGTGTCAAACGATGTTTCATGATGATGCTCCGAACGAGTGGATGTCCGGCGGGTGCGATGGCGTTGCCGCGTCACGCGGCTCTGTGAAAGTCCCCGCCGCCTCAGGCGCGGCGCGGGCGGTCTGGCGGAGGAATCAGGTCGGGGACGTGGGAGACGTAGCGCCGCAATTCACCACGCATATGCGGGGCGCCCTTGGGCAGCGGCAGATTGGGTTGTGCGGACAGCACGGCGCTCGCCGTCAGGTGGTGGCAGGCGTCGCAATCGTCGCAATGCTCGCCCGGTGTGCCATCGTCCTGGTTACTCGATGGCGGATGCTTGTGAACGTGGTGACCCGGATGCATGGTCTGTTCGTCATGAGTGCAATACGGCGCGCCGGCGGCCCAGGCGGCCTGGAGTGGCATCATGAGCAGCAGGAGTATCAGGAGCAGGCGTCGCATCGCGTCAGGGTGGTCAGGTAGCGCAGGGCCGGTCGGCCAATTTTTTCTACCAGCTATTAAATACCCTGTAGCCGCTACAGGGTCAAGCACATTCGTACCGTTCGCTGCGATTCCCGCATATCGCGTAACGGAATCGATCCAGGATTCACGCCGGTGCGTACACCTCCTGCAGCACCTTGACGAAGGCGCGCAGCGCCGCCGGCACGTGGCGATGTCCCGGATAGTACAGCGCCAGCTCGGACGACGGTTCGCACCAGTCCTCCAGCAAAGGTACCAGGCGGCCTTCCTGCAAATGATCGCGCACGGTCGTGTCCGGCACGTAGGCGATGCCACGTCCGGCGATGGCGGCCTCGGCCATCAGCCCGACCTGGTTCAGGACCAGGGTGCCCGGCACGTCCAGCGCGAAGGCCTGGCCGTGGCGCGCGAACTCCCAGCGATAGATCTTCCCGCTCTGCATGCGCATGCGGATGCATTGGTGCTGCAGCAGATCGTCTGGCACCTGCGGCGTGCCGCGCGCCGCCAGGTAGGCGGGCGATGCGACCGGCATGAAACGCACCGGCGCGCCGAACGGAGCGACGTGCATGTCCTGCGGGACCGCCTCGAGCAATCGCACGCCCGCATCGAAGCCGGCGGCGACGATGTCGACCAGGCCATTCTCGACGAACAGGTCGAGCGACACCTCCGGATAGCGTTCCTGGAACACCGGCACCGCATGCTGGAGCAGCCAGCGCGCCGTCGGTTCGGCCGTGTTGATGCGCAGGCTGCCGCCTGGTCGCTCGCGAAAACCGTTGACGTCTTCCAGCGTGGCGCCCAGTTCGCGCAGCGCCGGTTCGAGCCGGCGCAGGAAGTGCTCACCGGCCTCGGTCGGCGCCACGCTGCGGGTGGTGCGGTTCAGGAGGCGCACGCCCAGCTTTTCTTCCATCACCCGCATCATGTGGCTCAGGGTCGAGGGAGATACGCCGAGTTCGTCGGCGGCCTTGCGAAAGCTCCGGCGATGGACGATGGCCACGAAGGCGCGCAGGCTGTCGAGGTCGGGCTGGGACATTGATGGCGCTCCTTCACTAATGCATGCGAGATTGGATGGATGATAACAGCAATGCGTTCGTCTATTCTGTTTTCAAGGCAGCCATCCGGCGACCACCAAGACAAGGAGAACGACCATGCAACGCACCTGGTTCATCACCGGCACCTCGACCGGCTTTGGCCGCATCATGACCGAACAATTGCTGGCGCGGGGCGACCGCGTTGCGGCCACGCTGCGCAATCCTGCCGTGCTGGCCGAGCTGCAGGAACGGCATCCCGGGCAGCTGTGGGTAGCGCAGCTCGACGTCACCGACGATGCGGCGATCCGCAGCGTGATGGCGCGCACCTTCGCGGAACTGGGGCGCATCGATGTCGTCGTCAGCAATGCGGCCTATGGCCTGTTCGGCGCGGCCGAGGAGTTGACCGACGCGCAAGTGAAGCGACAGCTCGATACCAATCTGCTCGGATCGATCCAGTTGATCCGCGCCGCCCTGCCCCATCTGCGCGCGCAAGGTGGCGGACGGGTGATCCAGGTCTCGTCGGAAGGCGGCCAGATGGCTTATCCGAACTTCAGCGTGTATCACGCCACTAAATGGGGCATAGAAGGGTTCGTGGAATCGGTGGCGCAGGAAGTCGCGCCGTTCGGTATCGAGTTCACCTTGGCAGAACCTGGGCCGACGCCGACCAACTTCGCGGCAGGTCTCGATGCGGCGCCGGCCATGCCGGAGTATGCCGACACGCCGTCCGGCGGGGTGCGACGGGCGCTGGCGGATGGCAGCTTCAAGCTCAGGGGCGACGGGGTGCGGATGGTCGAGATCATGATCGACTCGGCGGGCCAGGCGCCGGCACCGCGCCGCATCACACTGGGCTCGACCGCGTATCAATCGATTCGCACCGCCCTGACGGAACGGTTGGCCCGGCTCGATGCGCAAAAGGAGATTGCCTATGCCGCGGACTTGCACGAATGATCAATCAGGGTAATCGGACCAATGCGCAACAGCTGGGGGGAACACAGCGGCACATCCCAGGAGAGCTGCTAGCACTGCAATCTTTTCATATTGGCGGCGAGCGGTTTGCGGCCCTCAAATAATTCAGGGCGCCTTTGTAATTCGGTGGTAGATGGGCGATCCGGATCGACGGTTTGGCCGCTGCCACTACTTCTGCGACAGGCAGAAAAAACCGGTTGTCGATGGTATCGTCCTCGGACCCGGCAAACACAGCCACCACCTCGAGCCTGTTCCACTGCCGGTGCGGCGCTGGCGCCAGTTTCAACCTGAGCACAGCAAGCATGCTTCCGCGGCCACCCAGGCTGACCTCCATCTCTTCCACCTCATGCGCGTCGATGGTGCGCCAGCGGTACCAGGTTCTCGGGTTTGCCGAGCGTATCGTCGTGCCATCGATCTCTAGGCGCTGCCTCCCCATGATAAACACGAGCACCACCGTCGCGCATCCACTACCGAACACGAGCATGACAGTCATCCATTGATCGCGGTCAGACCAGCTTGCGACCCGCTCCCCTTCAAACAGCAACATCATCCCGAGCCAGAACACGCATATACAGGGAGTGCCCACGATCCAGCGGATCGCGTCACGCCTGTTGGGCCACCATAGCGCTATCCGTTTTTCTTTATCAGGATGCATAAGCCGGACCGTATCGAGACCGCCCAAGTATATCCCGCGCGCCAATGTCCTTTTCTCACACAAAATTGCGGATCGATCCGAACAGGCAGGCCGTATAAAAACCGCAAGGCTCGCGCACTGGTGGTTTGATTCATGCGCGAGTTGCCGGCCTAGCTCGCCATCACTGTGTCGCGCGACGGCCATACTGGCACTCCCTGGGCGACGCTGGCACGGGGCATCGTCACGTCAAACTGATAATCACCGGCGGCATGCACCTCCCATCCGCCATCCCCCGTCAACCACAGCACATGGGTATGGTGACGCAGCACACCGGCGCGGTGGGCGATGCTGACCAGCGTCGTGCCCTTGTCGCGCAGGCGCTTGTACAGCGACGACTCGTTGGCGCTGTCGAGCGCGCTGGTGGCTTCGTCGAGGATGACGATGCGCGGCTCGTGCACCAGCACGCGCCCGAAGGCCAGCCGCTGCTGCTCACCGATCGACAGCAGTTTTTCCCAATCCAGCACGGCATCGAGGCCGCCGACGCGGCCGGCCAGATAAGGCAGGTGCACCTGCTCCAGGATGGCCAGCAGCTGCTCGTCGCTCAGGTCGGTGCGGTCGCTGGGATAGATGAGCTGGCTGCGCAGGGTGCCCGGCTGCATATACGGCTGCTGCGGCAGGAAGAAGCAGTCCTCGCGCGGCGGATGGTGGATCGTGCCGCTGCCCTGGTGCCACAGGCCGGCGATCGCGCGCAGCAGCGAGCTTTTTCCGCATCCACTGTCACCAGTGATCAGCAAGGCATCGCCGGGCTGCACCGCCAGCGTCAGGTCCTTGATCAGGACGCGTTCGGATTGTGGCGGGCACAGCGTAAGCGACTCGATCCTGAGGTGCGAGCAGGGCGTGCGTTGAATACGCGATGACGGATCACATGCCGGTTCGCTCGCCGATTGCGGCGCCGGCAGCACATGGCTCGACAGGGTCTGCAGGCGCCCGATTCCCGCCACGAAGCGGCTCAGGCTTTCGAAGTTGTCGACGATGACGCCCACCGCCGTCAGGACCGCAGTGAAGGCGCCGGCAGCCTGCACAGCGCGTCCGACCTCCAGCTGGCCCGACAGCACGGCATCGGCCAGGATCACGAACGGCAGCACCAGGGTGAGCTGGCTGAAGGTGCGCTGGAACAGGTTGAGTGCGCGCTGCTTCTTGATCAGGCGCGAGAAATTATGGATGACCTTGTTGAACTTGTTGTCGATGCGGGCGCGCTCCTGCGCCTCGCCGCCATAGAAGGCAATCGACTCGGCGTTTTCGCGCACGCGTATCAGGCTGAACCGAAAATCGGCCTCGCGCCGCAGCTGCCAGAAATTCAGGTGGATCAGTGGATTGCCGAACACGTACAGCGCCACCATCGTCCCCACCAGTGCATAGGCGACCAGCACGCCCACCAGCACATGCGAGATCGACCACAGGACGGCGCTGAAGGCGACCAGCTGCATCAGCGAGCCAAGGAAGATGAGCATGAAATGGATGGAGCGACCGGTGAAGGTGTTGACATCCTCGCTGATGCGCTGGTCCGGATTGTCGATCTCGCGGTTCGACCCGAGCTCGTAGTATTTGCGTCCACCGAGGTAGCCATCGAGGAAGCGTCGGGTGAGCCAGCGCCGCCACTGGTTCGCGAACAGGTCGCGCATATAGTAGTAGAAGGCATAGATCGGCACGGCGAACGCCAGGACGACCAGGCAGGCCTGGACCGAGGTCCAGAAACGGGGGCGATCCCGGCCTGCCAGCGCCGAGGTCATTTCCCCGGCCTGGTCGTTGAGCATGACCGCGAGCTTGGTTTCCACCAGCATCAGCACGATCAGGAGCGCGAGCAGCAGCCACGCCCTGCCCTTCTCGTCGCCCAGCCAGTAAGGCTTGGCGACGCCAATGAACTGCTTCCACGCAGCCACCGACAAGGTCGCGCCGCTGCGTCGTTTCTTCGTTGACCCTGGAATGTCGCCAGTGATTCCATCGTTCGACGTCTGCGTAGGGGTCTTCATGATTCGTGTGGTGCCCATGCCCGGTCAGGTCCGGCCGCAGGACATGACTGGTCTTGCTATCATCCTTGTCGACAGCGGCGCCCATCGCCATCCCGGCGCCGGTGTCTGCGGTCCCGTGGTTTGTATTTATCCAATCCACGAGCCCAGCATAGAACCGGGAATCGAACCGTTCCGTGCGAAAACATACATAGCGAACGCCAAATAAAAAAACCGCCAGGCTCACGCACTGGCGGTTTTTTCATTCAGCGGCGAACCGCTGCGGGTACAGGATTACTGCGCTGCGCCTTCAACCGGATCAGCCGCCTTCATCGACAGTTTCAGACGACCGCGCTCGTCGGTCTCGAGGACCTTGACGCGCACTTGCTGGCCTTCTTTCAGGTAGTCGGCAACGGCGTTGACGCGCTCGTTGGCGATCTGCGAGATGTGCAGCAGGCCATCTTTACCTGGCATGACTTGCACGATCGCGCCGAAGTCCAGCAGCTTGAGCACGGTGCCGTCGTAGGTCTTGCCCACTTCGACCGATGCGGTCAGCTCTTCGATGCGGCGCTTGGCTTCCTGGCCGGCGGCGGCGTCGACCGACGCGATGGTGACCACACCTTCGTCGCTGATGTCGATCTGGGTGCCGGTTTCTTCGGTCAGCGCGCGGATGACGGCGCCGCCCTTGCCGATCACGTCACGGATCTTTTCAGGATTGATGCGGATGGTGATCAGGCGCGGTGCGAAGTCCGACAGCTCGGTCTTCACGGTCGGCATGGCCTTCTGCATTTCGCCCAGGATGTGCTGGCGGCCTTCCTTGGCTTGCGCCAGCGCCACTTGCATGATTTCCTTGGTGATGCCCTGGATCTTGATGTCCATCTGCAGTGCGGTAATGCCAGCGGCGGTACCTGCAACCTTGAAGTCCATGTCGCCCAGGTGATCTTCGTCGCCCAGGATGTCGGTCAGGACTGCGAACTTGCCGCCTTCCTTGATCAGGCCCATGGCGATACCGGCCACGTGCGCTTTCATCGGCACGCCGGCGTCCATCAGCGCCAGGCAGCCGCCGCAGACCGAGGCCATCGACGACGAACCGTTCGACTCGGTGATTTCCGAGACCAGGCGGACCGAGTAGCTGAAGTCTTCAGGGTTAGGCAGCGCAGCGATCAGCGCGCGCTTGGCCAGGCGGCCGTGGCCGACTTCGCGACGCTTCGGGGTGCCCACGCGACCGGTTTCGCCGGTGGCGAACGGAGGCATGTTGTAGTGCATCATGAAGTCGTCGGTGTACTCGCCCATCAGCGCGTCGATCTTCTGGCTGTCGCGGGCAGTGCCGAGGGTGGCAACGACCAGCGCCTGGGTTTCGCCGCGGGTGAACAGGGCCGAGCCGTGGGTGCGCGGCAGGACGCTCGAGCGGATCGAGATCGGACGCACGGTGCGGGTGTCGCGACCGTCGATGCGTGGCTCGCCGTCCAGGATCTGCGAACGCACGACCTTGGCTTCCATGTCGAACAGGATGTTGCCGACATCGCCAGCATCGGCGGCGACGCCTTGTGCCGACAGCTCGGCCATCACTTCCGACGACAGCGACTTCAGCTTCTGCTGGCGCGCCGATTTTTCGCGGGTCTGGTAGGCGTCACGGACCTTGGCGCCGGCCAGTTCGCCAACGCGGGCGATCAGTTCTTCGTTCTTTGGCGCCGGCGCCCATTCGACTTCCGGCTTGCCGCCTTCGGCGACCAGGTCGTGGATCGCGTCGATCACGGCCTTCATTTGCTCGTGGCCGAACACGACCGCGCCGAGCATGACTTCTTCGGACAGTTGCTGGGCTTCCGATTCCACCATCAGGACGGCGGTTTCGGTACCGGCCACGACCAGGTCCATCTGCGAGGTTTTCAGCTCGGTGGTGGTCGGGTTCAGGATGTACTGGCCATTCGCGTAGCCGACGCGGGCGGCGCCGATCGGACCGGCGAACGGGATGCCGGCGATGCACAGGGCTGCCGAGGCGCCGATCATCGCTGGGATGTCCGGATCGATTTCAGGGTTGACCGACAGCACGTGGATGATGACCTGGACTTCGTTCAGGTAGCCTTCCGGGAACAGCGGACGGATCGGACGGTCGATCAGGCGCGAGGTCAGCGTTTCTTTTTCGGAAGGACGGCCTTCGCGCTTGAAGAAACCGCCAGGGATCTTACCCGCAGCGTACGTTTTCTCCATGTAGTCGACGGTCAGCGGGAAGAAATCCTGGCCCGGCTTGGCGTCCTTGCGAGCAACCACGGTTGCCAGGATGACGGTGTCTTCGACCGACACGACGACGGCGCCGCTTGCCTGGCGCGCGATTTCACCCGTCTCCAGGGTGACCGTGTGTTGACCGTACTGGAAGGTTTTCGTAACTTTATTAAACATTGGGTAATCCCTTTCATTTTACCGACAGATTTTCAGGAGCTGTCGTTCACCTCTCACCACGGGCCATCAAGAAATGGCCTTGCAACAAACAACCAGACAGCAAAAACGAAAAATGCCCGCGTCAGACAACTGGCGCAGGCATTTTTGACTAAACCGTCTGAAGCAAGAGCTTGCGATTACTTACGCAGGCCCAGCTTGGCGATCAGGTCGCGGTAACGATTCAGATCTTTGTTCTTCAGGTAAGCCAGCAGGCTCTTACGGCGGTTGACCATCATGATCAGACCACGACGCGAGTGGTGATCCTTCTGGTGTGCCTTGAAGTGGCCGTTCAGTTCGTTGATGCGTGCGGTCAGCAGTGCGACCTGGACTTCCGGCGAACCGGTATCGTTTTGGCCACGTGCGTTGTCCGCGATGATCGCGGCTTTGTTGATGTTTTCAACCGACATGATGTTACCTTTCACATGCGGTGCAAGAGTCGGAACCCAGAGCACCGTGATTTATCAAATAACTGTCCGGATTGGACAGACCCGCCAGTATAGTGCAAAACGCCGGCCCGAACCAGTGTTTGCTATCTTCCTTCGGCGATTGGACAGGACGTCGCCCAGCTGGCAAGCTCGACACAGGTGACAATCATGAACAAGATGAGCCAAATTACAACACTGGCAGCCGCCCTGCTGCTGGCCGGCTGCGCCATCCGCCAGGCGCCGGATCCCGGCGATTCGCAGGACGTCGTCCAGTCCAAGATGGGCGCACCCACCGCGGTCTACACCGAGGGCGCGCAACGCACCCTCGAGTACTCTACCGGGCCCATGGGCCAGTACACCTGGATGGCGCACCTGGGCCCGGATGGCCGCCTCGCCTCCTACGAGCAAGTCCTCACAAGCGAGAAATTTGCCACTGTTAAAATTGACCACGCGACGAAGGACGACATGCTGCGCACCTTCGGCCATCCGGCCGAGCGCTCGCGCGTCGCCATGCACGACTATGAGGTATGGTCATATCGCTACAAGGAGGCCGGCGTGTGGAATTCATTGATGCACGTCCATTTTGACGGGCAAGGCGTGGTGCGCCAGATGATGAATGCGTCGGATCCCATGTATAACCCACAGGATCGCGGCATCTGGTGAGTGCTGCGACGATTAAAACACAATGATCAAACGAACAATATTCATCGCCACCCTGCTGCTGACGGCCTGCGCCATGCGCACGCCGCCGAACCCCGGCGACACGCAGGATGTGATCCAGGCCAAGATGGGGACGCCAACCGCGGTGTATGTCGATGGCGCGTCTCGCACTCTCGAATACGCCACCGGCCCCATGGGTCAAAACACCTGGATGGCGCACCTCGGCCCGGATGGCCGCCTGCTCTCTTACGAGCAAGTCCTCACGAGCGAGAAATTTGCCACGATTAAAATCGATCAAGCGACCAGGGAGCAGGTATTGCACACCGTCGGCCGCCCCGCCGAGCGGTCACATGTCGCCATGAAAGATTATGAGGTCTGGTCTTATCGCTACAAGGAAGCCGGCGTCTGGAATTCGCTCATGCACGTCCATTTCGACGAGCAAGGCGTCGTGCGGCAGATGATGAATGGTCCCGATCCGATGTACGAACCACGCGACCGCTTCGGCTTCTGAGCGTTACTTTGCCGGAGCAGCCGGAGAGGTTCGTCGACCGCCGTCGCTGCGCACGAAATCCTCGACCGCGTCCAGGCTTGGCGCTAGGCGGCTCAGCGTGGACGAGAGCGTGGCGACCAGGGTGGCGTGGTTGACGTTGTCGTAGTATTCCTCGCGCACGGGAACGTCGGCGTTGCGCATCCTGGCCGCGAGCACGCCAGTATTGCGTTCCGGGTTCACCGTCGTGTCGTTGCGGGCGGCGATCAGCAGCGCCGGCGGCGCCCCGGCCGTGACGTGAGCGACCGGCTGCGAGTCGGCCGGCGTATCGGGATAGTGGAAAACCGGACGCGTGGTCTCGTTCTCGACAGGCAAGAAGTTATACGGACCCGCCATGCCGATCCAGCCGCGCAGAGTGTCGGGACTACTCCCCTGTTGGCGCAGCCAGCGTGGGTCGAGCGCCAGCATCGCCGCGTTATAGGCGCCCGCGCTATGGCCCATGACGAACAGGCGTTTCGGATCGCCGCCATAGGCCGCGATCCGGCGTTGGGTCCAGACGACGGCGCGCGCGCCATCGTGCAGGAAGTCGGGATAGCTGGCCTGCGGATACAGGCGGTAATCGGGAATCACCACCACGAACCCGCGCTTGGCCAGCGAACGGCCGACGAAGGCATAATCGTCGCGCTCGCCACTGACCCAATTGCCGCCGTAGAAGAAGACGATCACCGGCGCCTTGCTTGCGCCCGATGCGGGCCGGTAGATGGACAGCACGTGGCGCGGGTCGGGACCGAAGGCGGCCGTTGCAACCGAGCGCGCGGTGCCGCCCGGCGACACCGCATTAACCAGGCCGAGCGGCGAACAGGCGCTCAGGGCGCCGGCCAGGACCAGCACGGCCAGCGCCGCCGCGGCAACGGCGAGCATCTTCGTCAACCGCAGACGGAAGCCAATCACCGGCATTAGCGGCGCACGTCGTCCGGCTCGTCGTCGAGCGGAATGATGCTGACCGGCTTGCCCTTGGCCTTCTGCCAGACATATACGGCATAGCCCGACAGACCATACACCACGAAGATCGGCCACAGGACCTTGGGTGGATCGATCGCCAGCAGCGCCAGCACCAGCGCGATCAGGAACACCGCGATGAACGGCACCGACTTCCTGAAATTGATGTCTTTAAAACTGTAGAACGGCACGTTGGACACCATGGTCAGGCCGGCGAACACGGCGATGCACCACGACACCCAATCCACCTTGCGCGCGCTGACGCTGATGTCGGGGTCGATCATCATCATGATGAAGCCGATCACCAGCGCCGCGGCGGCCGGGCTCGGCAAGCCCTGGAAGAAGCGCTTGTCCACCACCTGGATATTGGTGTTGAAACGCGCCAGGCGCAGCGCCGCGCAGGCGCAGTAGATGAAGGCCGCGATCCAGCCCAGCTTGCCGAGGCCGCGCAGCGACCATTCATAGATCACCAGCGCCGGCGCGGCGCCGAACGAGACCATGTCGGCCAGGCTGTCGTATTGTGCGCCGAACTCGGACTGGGTATTGGTCAGGCGCGCGATGCGTCCGTCCAGGCCGTCGAGGATCATGGCAATGAACACGGCCCAGCAGGCATGCTCGAAGCGCTGGTTCATCGCCATGACGATGGCATAGAAGCCGCAGAACAGGGCCGCGGTGGTGAAGGCGTTGGGAAGCAGGTAGATGCCGCGCCCACGTTCGCCGGCCTGGCGGTCTTCCGCACGGCGGCCGAAACGCTTTTTCAGGCGGGAAAATCGTGGACCCTTTGGCGTTGTCCCTGGTGTTCTTCTTCGTGGAAAGGTTGGCATAAGGATTCGTATTCAAGTAAGTCGCCGAGCGACAGTTCCCCCACATTATAGAGGCGGGGACACGTGTTAGCGAAACACTACGCTAACCCGACTGGCGATTGCCTGGCGCTTACTTGAACACAGCCAGCTTTTACTTGAACTTGACCTTGCCCACCACGCGCATTTGCAGCGTGGTTTCGCCCGGTTCGAAGCTCGGTTCCGACATCTCGTCGGCCATCTCGCGCTTGGCGCTGCGCATCATCATGGCCTGTGGCGCCGCGGCATCGCCCGCGTAATTGCCCGAGCCTTCGAAGTCGACCGTATCGAGCATGGCGTCGGTCGGCTGGCGGCCCATGGCCTTGGCGATCGAGACGATGCGCTCGTTGAGGTTCTGGTAGGTTGCGGCGATGCGCTGGTCGTCCAGGCGCTTTTCGAGTTCAGGGCTCAGGCCGAAATTGACGCCATTGATCTGCAGCACCTTCTGGGCGGCGGCGGCGGTCTTCGGCAGCGCGGCCAGGTTAGTGGTCTTCACTTCCAGGTACTGGCCGACGCGCCAGGCGATCGGCACTGGCTTGACCGGCTGCTGCGTGGTGCGGCCGACCGGCTGCGGCGGGACTTCCGGATAGACCGGGTAGGTGTAATAGCCCTGGGTCTTGAGTTCGGCATTCGGATCGGCGCGGCGCACGATCTCGGTGCCCTCTTTCATCTTGCGGTTGACGCGGTCGGCGGCGGCATTTTTGTCCTTGTCGTGCTCTTCGACGGCGAAAACGACGGTGGCCTGGTCATTGGCGTGCTTCACTTCGCCGAAGGCCGGGACCACGACCATGGTGCCGCTGGTGGCCGGCGACGGCAGGGTTTGCGCCTGGGCAGCGCTGAAGGCCAGGACCAGGGCGGCGGCGACGAGGGATTTAGAAACAGCCATTTATTGTTCTCCTATAAGTTGCGACAGATGTCTGACAGCACTTATACGATACCAATCACAATGATTCCATCGTGATTTTGTAATGGACAGTTGCAAATGAGTAGGTTTACGGTCGAATTTGTAACAACCGCGGTCAAAATAACAGCGGGGTCACAAAATAACAGCGGGGTCAGGTCTGACATTCAGACACGACCCCAGCCATGGAAACGCTTGCAGTCGAGGCCGTGTCCGAATGTCAGACCTGACCCTCGCTTTAGTGGCGCAATCGCTGCGCTACCGTGCCAAAAAACTTAGTTCTTCGACTGATCCACCAGCTTGTTCTTGGCGATCCACGGCATCATGCCGCGCAGCTTGGCGCCGACTTCTTCGATCTGGTGCTCGGCGGTCAGGCGGCGACGCGAGATCAGGGTCGGGGCGCCGGCCTTGTTTTCCAGGATGAAGCTCTTGGCGTATTCGCCGGTCTGGATGTCCTTCAGGCACTGACGCATCGCTTCCTTGGTCTGCTCGGTGACGATGCGCGGGCCGGTCACGTATTCGCCGTATTCCGCATTGTTCGAGATCGAGTAGTTCATATTGGCGATGCCGCCTTCGTAGATCAGGTCGACGATCAGTTTCAGCTCGTGCAGGCACTCGAAATACGCCATCTCAGGCGCGTAGCCGGCTTCGGTCAGGGTTTCGAAACCAGCCTTGATCAGCTCGACGGCGCCGCCGCACAGCACGGCCTGCTCGCCGAACAGGTCGGTCTCGGTTTCTTCGCGGAAGTTGGTCTCGATGATGCCGGCGCGGCCGCCGCCGTTGGCCATGGCATACGACAGCGCGATGTCGCGCGCCGCGCCCGATTTGTCCTGGTAGACGGCGACCAGGTGCGGCACGCCGCCACCTTGCGTGTAGGTGCCGCGCACGGTGTGGCCCGGTGCCTTTGGCGCGACCATGATCACGTCGAGGTCGGCACGCGGCACGACCTGGCCGTAATGCACGTTGAAGCCGTGGGCGAAGGCCAGCACGGCGCCCTGCTTGGCGTTCGGCGCGACGTTCTTGTTGTAGACCTCGGCGATGTTTTCGTCAGGCAGCAGGATCATGATGACGTCGGCGTTTTTCACTGCCTCGTCGACCTCGGCGACCTTCAGGCCGGCTTGCTCGACCTTGCCCCACGACGCGCCGCCGCGGCGCAGGCCGACGGTGACGTTGACGCCCGATTCAGAGAGGTTCTGGGCGTGGGCGTGGCCTTGCGAGCCGTAGCCGATGATGGCGACGTTCTTGCCTTTGATGAGGGAGAGGTCGCAGTCTTTGTCGTAGAAAACTTTCATTTTGGGATCCTGTATATAAATAGTTATGTATGAGTATGGGGGCGTTGCGCGTGGACGGCGGAGCCGTCCACCCTACAGTTCGTTCTTAGACTTTTAGGATGCGTTCGCCGCGTCCGATGCCCGAGCCGCCGGTGCGGACGGTCTCGAGGATGGAAGCCCGGTCGATCGAGTCGATGAAGGCGTCCAGCTTCGACTTGGCGCCGGTGAGCTCGATCGTGTAGGTCTTTTCGGTGACATCGATGATGCGGCCGCGGAAGATGTCGGCGGTGCGCTTCATTTCTTCGCGCTCCTTGCCGACCGCGCGCACCTTGATCAGCATGAGCTCGCGCTCGATGTGCTGGCCTTCGGTCAGGTCGACCACCTTCACCACCTCGATCAGGCGGTTCAGGTGCTTGGTGATCTGCTCGATGATGTCGTCCGAACCGGAAGTGACGATCGTCATGCGCGACAGGGTCGCGTCTTCGGTCGGGGCCACGGTCAGGGTTTCGATGTTGTAGCCGCGCGCCGAGAACAGGCCGACCACGCGCGACAGCGCGCCGGCTTCGTTCTCCAGGAGGACAGAGATAATGTGTCGCATCACAGGTCCTCCGAGCCGAGCAGCATCTCGTTCAGGCCGCGGCCCGCCTTGACCATCGGCCAGACGTTTTCGTTCTGGTCGGTGATGAAGTTCATGAAGACCAGGCGGTCCTTCATGGCGAACGCTTCGCGCAATGAACCCTCGACATCGCCCGGCTTTTCGATGCGCATGCCGACGTGACCATAGGCCTCGGCCAGTTTTTCGAAATCGGGCAGCGAATCCATATACGACTCGGAATAGCGCGAACCGTAGTCGATCTGCTGCCACTGGCGCACCATGCCCAGGAAACGGTTGTTGAGCAGGATGATCTTCGGCGTCAGGTGGTATTGCTTGCAGGTGGCAAGCTCCTGGATGCACATCTGGATCGAACCCTCGCCGGTGACGCAGGCCACGGTCGCATCCGGATTGGCCATCTGCACGCCCATCGCGTACGGCAGGCCGACGCCCATCGTGCCCAGGCCGCCGGAATTGATCCAGCGCCGCGGCTTGTCGAAGGCGTAGTACTGCGCAGCCCACATCTGGTGCTGGCCGACGTCAGAGGTGATGAAGGCGTCGCCATTGGTCACCTTATGCAGCTGCTCGATGACGGCCTGCGGCTTGATCACGATGTCCGAGGTCGGATACTTGAGGCAGTCGCGGCCACGCCATTCGGCGATCTGCTTCCACCAGCCCTGCAGCGCATTGGTGTTTGGCGAGACGTTGCCGGCATCGAGTTGCGACAGCAGTTCGACCAGCACGTCCTTGACGTTGCCGACGATCGGGATGTCGACCCGCACCCGCTTCGAGATCGACGAGGGGTCGATGTCGATGTGGATGATCTTGCGCGGATTCGAGGCGAAGTGCTTCGGATTGCCGATCACGCGGTCGTCGAAGCGGGAGCCGATGGCGATCAGGACGTCGCAGTGCTGCATCGCCATGTTCGCTTCATAGGTGCCGTGCATGCCCGGCATGCCGACGAAGTGCGGATCGGAAGAGCGCGATCCGCCCAGGCCCATCAGCGTATTCGTGATCGGGAAACCGGTTTTCTCGACCAGGCGGTTCAGTTCATCCGAGGCATTGGCCAGGATCACGCCGCCGCCCGCATAAATCATCGGGCGCTCGGCGTTCTGCAACAGCTGGACCGCCTTGCGGATCTGGCCGGCATGGCCCTTGTCGACCGGACGGTACGAGCGCATTTCGATCTCGCGCGGGTACTCGAACAGGCATTTATTGACGGTGATGTCCTTCGGAATATCGACCAGCACGGGGCCTGGACGGCCGGTACGGGCGATAAAGAAGGCTTTCTTGATGGTCGAGGCCAGCTCGCGCACATCCTTGACCAGGAAGTTGTGCTTGACCACCGGACGGGTGATGCCGACGGTATCGCATTCCTGGAAGGCATCCTGGCCGATCGCATGGCTTGGCACCTGGCCCGAGATCACGACCATCGGGATCGAATCCATATAGGCGGTGGACAGGCCCGTGACGGCATTGGTGACGCCCGGACCGGAAGTGACCAGGGCGACGCCCACGGTGTTCGAGCTGCGCGAATAGGCGTCGGCGGCATGCACCGCGGCCTGTTCGTGGCGAACGAGGACGTGCTGGAATTTGTCCTGTTGGAAGATCGCGTCGTAGATATAGAGGACCGCGCCGCCCGGGTAACCGAAGACGTGCTTGACGCCCTCTTCTGCCAGACAACGGACCACTATCTCAGCGCCCGTGATCGGGACGGCTGAATCGTTACTCATGTACATTCCTTTCAAAACCCAATGGGAGATTGATCGGATGCCCGTTCCTAACGATATGCGTCTTTGCGCGACAACCCTCAGGCTTGACTACTTTCTGCGTGCACGTCGATGTTTCGGACACCGTAGGGTCCTTACGCACCGGCGCTGGGCGCAACTCGTTGAGCGTGAGTGTTTGTAGCGGTCTTACGCATCTCTCGCGCTTGTGGCGCGGGTCGGAGCAAACTGCCTACAAATGAAAGCGTGTCACAACCGGACTGGGCCTTGTGTGCCGAATCCGGATGACGTAAAAGCCTTGGGGGTGCAAAGCGTGAGGGACACCTTACCGCGCCGCACCATTTTGGTCAAGAAGGAAAGATAAAAATCGCTTCATGAACGAAAATGGTGCAACAAATTCGGCCGACTATCCGAAAAGTGCGCGGTTTTTGCGTGAAGGGAGTTTAACGCTGCATGCCCCATCGCCGCACGGTGACGCGTTCCAGCGTCTGGAACACGAAGTGCTCGATCGCCAGCCCGATGATGATTACGGTCGCCAGTCCCGCGAACACCTTGTCGGTGAACAGCTCATTGCGGCTCTGGAAGATGTACCAGCCCAGCCCGCCCTGCCCCGAAGTGCTTCCGAACACCAGCTCGGCGGCGATCAGGGTGCGCCAGGCGAACGCCCAGCCGATCTTGAGACCCGACAGGATCGACGGCAATGCGGCCGGAATCAGGATTTGCAGGACCATGCGTAATCCCCCAAGACCGTAATTGCGACCGGCCATGCGCAAGGTCTCGGGCACGGCGCGGAATCCCGCGCTGGCATTCAGGGTCAGCGGCCATAGCACAGAGTGCACCAGCACCATCAACAGGCTGCCCTTGCCCAGCCCGAACCACAGCAGCGCCAGCGGCAGCAGCGCGATGGCCGGCAGCGGGTTGAACATCGAGGTCAAGGTATCGATCAGCTCGCGTCCGAAGCGGTTCGAGACCGCCAGCCAGGTCAGCAGGAAGGAACCCGCCACGCCCAGCAGAAAGCCCTGGCTCAGGATCGCCAGCGACACCGAGACATAGCCGATCAGCTCGCCCGACAACATGCCATCCACGAAGGCGCGACCGGTCTGCAGCGCGCCCGGCAGCAGCAGGTCGTTATCGAACCAGCGCGCCAACACTTCCCACACGACGGCCAGCGCCAGCAGGATGGCGGGTTTTCTCAACCAGCCGAAGCGGTCCAGCGAGATCGATGCCGCGGCGGGGACAGCCACGGCGGGCCGCAATGGCAGGACGTACTCGGGACGGATCGGCGGTTCGCGCAGGGTCGTCATCAGTGCGCCTCCGCCATGCGGTCTTCATCCTGGCGCACATCCGGTGCGGTATCGCCATCGAACAGCAAGCCATGAATGCGCTGGGTAGCCGCCTGGAATTCCTGGCTACCGGCGCTCGACAAGCTGAACTGGTGGCTATTGAGCTCGGCCCGTACCCGGCCCGGATGGGGCGACAACAGCAGGATGCGGTTGCCCACCACCAGCGCTTCCTCGATCGAGTGGGTCACGAACAGCATCGTAAAACCGATCTCGTCCCACAGCGCCTGCAATTCTTCCTGCATGCTGCGCCGGGTCAGCGCGTCGAGCGCGGCGAACGGCTCGTCCATCAGCAGCACGGCCGGCTGCATGGCCAGCGCGCGGGCAATGGCCACCCGCGCCTTCATGCCGCCCGACAAGGTGTGCGGATAGGCGTCGGCAAAGCGCGCCAGCCCGACCTTGCCCAGCCAGTGGCGGGCACGCCGGTCGGCCTCGCTACGCGATACGCCGCCCGCCAGCATCGGGAACATCACGTTCTGCCGCACCGTCTTCCATGGCGGCAGCTGATCGAATTCCTGGAACACGACGATGCGATCCGGCCCCGGCCCCGTGATCGGCTTGCCGGACAGGCTGAGGCTGCCGGCGCGCGGCGCGATGAAGCCGCCGATCGCTTTCAACAAGGTCGACTTGCCGCAGCCGGACGGTCCCAGCAGCACGAAGCGGTCGCCGCGGTGGACGTCGAAGCTGACGTCGTCCGTGGCCCGCACGATGCCGCGCTCGCTCGCATACTCGAGGGTGACGTGCTCGGCGCGCAGCAGTGGTTCCGACGTTGCAACTTTTTGGACCAGGTTCAGCGGTATGACAGGGGTGATCATGTCAGCTCCCGTTGGCAATGACCGGATGCTCGAAGAAGTAATCCTTCCACGAGGCCGGCTTGTTCTTGATGGCGCCGACCTGGTGCAGGAACTGCGCCAGGCCCAGCGTATTCTGCGGCGCGACGCGGAACTGCGTCTTCGGATCCTTGATCACCTTCAGCAGCAGCGCGCGGTCGATATTGCCCTTGTTGACCCGCAGGTAGGCATCGGCTGCGCCGTCCGGATTGGTCGCGATGTACTGGGCGGCCTCGGCCAGCGCATCGAGGAAGGCGCGGTAGGTCTTGGGATTTTGCTTTACGTATTTTTCGGTGGCATACAGCACCGTCGCCGAGGCCGGCCCGCCCAGCACCTGGTAGGAATCGAGCACAATCTTCGCGTTCGGGTTACCGGCAAGCTCTTGCTCCTGGAATGGCGGCCCGCCGAAGTGGGCGTTCAATTCGGTCTTGCCGGCGATCAGGGCCGCGGCCGCGTCCGGGTGCGGCAAGGTCTGGGTGATCGGGTCGAGTTTCTTGAATTGGGCATTGCCCCACTGCTTGGCGGCGGCCATCTGCAGGATGCGGGCCTGCACCGATACCGTCACCGCCGGCAAGGCGATGCGATCTTTGGGGCCGAAGTCGGCAATGGTCTTGACGTTCGGATTCGTGCTGACCAGGTAATAGGGGAAGCTGCCCAGCGAGGCGACGCCGCGCACGTTCTGGCGGCCCTTGGTGCGGTCCCAGATCGTCATCAGGGGGCCGACGCCGGCCCCGGCGATATCGATCGAGCCCGACAGCAGCGCATCGTTGATCACGGCGCCGCCGGAAAGCTTGATCCAGCCGACATCGATGTCGACGCCCTGCTTCTTGCCATGCTTTTCGATGAGTTTCTGGTCTTGCGCCACGTTCAGCAGCAGATAGACCACGCCGAACTGCTCGGCGATGCGGATCTGGCCTTCGGCCTGGGCAAATGATGGAAGCGTCAGGGCCAGTGCAGCACCTAAGGCAATGAACTTCTTGTGGTATTTCATGGGTTTCCCGGGTTGAGTCAGAACGGAACGTCGCCTTCGATGGTCGTGCGGTACAGCTTGCGGCGCAGGTGGTCCGGACAGCCGGCCGCCAGGTGCATCAGCGAGCGGTTGTCCCAGAACACCATGTCGTGCGGCTGCCACTGATGGCGGTACACGTGCGGGGCGCGCGTGCTGTGGTCGAACAGCGCGTCGAGCAGTTCGCGGCTGCGCTGTTCCGTCACGCCCAGGATGCGGGTCGTGAAGTGCTCGCTGACGAACAGGGCCTTGCGGCCGGTCTCGGGATGGGTCCGCACCACCGGGTGGCTGACCGGCCTGACTTCGTCGATCTGGGCCTGGGTGAGCTTCGGGCGGAACGGGTTTTTCTGACGCAGCTCTTCATACTTCGCCAGATACCAGTGCTCGGCCTGCAAGCCTTCGACCTCGCGCTTCAGATGGTCAGGCAAGGCGTCCCAGGCCGTGTGCTGGTTCGCGAACAGGGTGTCGCCGCCTTCCGCCGGCAACTCTTGCGCATGCAACATCGAGCCCAGGCTCGGCGTTTCCTTGTACGACAGGTCGGAATGCCAGAAATGGCCGGCATCGCCAAGGCCGATCGGCTCGCCGTTCTCGCGGATGTTCGAGACGATCAATACTTCGGGATGGCCTGCCAGCTGGAAATTGCGCAGCACGTGGATCTGCAACTGACCGAAACGGCGACTGAACTCCACCTGCTCGGCCGGCGTGATGTGCTGGTCGCGGAACACCAGCACGTGGTAGTCGAGGTGGGCGCGGTGCAGGCGTTCGAAGTCTTGCGCACTGAGCGGACGCGACAGGTCGAGGCCGACGACTTCGGCGCCCAGCGGGGCGCCGATGATCGGGTGGATAGCAAATGCTTGGCGGGGAATGTCGAGCGGCATGATGGCGGAGGCGGGTATGGTCGTGTTGACAGCGTAATGACGCTCCAATAGGCGAACAACGAATGATTTCGCCTATCTTCATGCAGTTTTTAAACGTTATGCATATGACATTACCGCCTCCCTCCACTGAGCGATTACGGTGCAGGCCAGGACGTTTTTTGCTAGGATGCGAAGGTTTTCCCTAAAGCACGAGTAAGACGAGCGCTTCCTTGAACCCGCATGGCCACAGATAAAGAACTCAACGACTTCCTCGAGAATGTCGAACGGCGTGCGTTCAAGCAGGCGGTGTATGCGGTGCGCAAGGACGAATCGGCGCTGGACATCGTCCAGGACGCCATGATCAAGCTGGCCGAAAAATATGGCGACAAGCCGGCCGCCGAGCTGCCGATGCTGTTCCAGCGCATCCTGCAGACGACGATCCTCGATTACTTCCGCCGCGAAAAGGTGCGCAACACCTGGGTCAGCCTGTTTTCGGGCTTCAGCCGCCGTGAGGGAGATGACGATGACGACTTTGATATACTTGCCTCATACGCGGCTGAAGATGGATCGGCCGCGGCAGAGTCGAGTGCGGACCAGCTTGAGCGTGAACAAACTTTGCGCTTGATCGAAGAAGAAGTACAAAAGCTCCCAACGCGTCAACGGGAAGCCTTCCTCATGCGTTACTGGCAGGATATGGACGTGGCCGAAACGGCCGAAGCAATGGGATGCTCCGAAGGCAGCGTCAAGACACATTGCTCCCGTGCCACCCACGCCCTCGCCGCAGCGCTCAAGGCCAAGGGAATCACACTATGAATACCGACGACATCAACCTGGCGTATAAAATCCGCCATGCACTGAACGAACAGCTCGATACCCTGCCGGCATCGACCACCAACCGGCTGGCTGCCGCGCGCGCCGCCGCGCTCGCGCGCAAGAAGGCGGACGCGCCGGTCGAGTATTTCAAGCCGGCCCCTTCCGGCTGGCGCCAGATGCTGGCCGGCTTTGGCAATGCCCTGAGCGGCCCTGCCATGTCGCGCCTGGCCGTCGCGGTGCCGATCCTGGCGCTGGTGATCGGCATGGGCGGCGTCTACCAGCACGAACAGCAACAGCAGATCGCCGAGCTGGCCGACATCGATGCGGCCGTGCTGTCCGATGAACTGCCGCTCAACGCGTACCTCGACCCGGGCTTTTCCGCCTATCTGGAGTCGCAGCAGCGCCGGCAATGACAAAGAACGACGCTTCACAGTCTCGCGCATCGAAGCCCGGCGCCTCGAAAGCACGGTTTCCCGTCCTGAAAACGGTGGCCGGAGTGCTGGTGGCCGGCGTCATCGCCTGGGTCATCGTGGACCGTTTCGACACCCCGTCCGTACTGCCGTCGGTGGCCGACGTCGTCGATGGCGAGCGCGCGTCGCCCAAAAGCTTCGACAAGCCCCTGTGGAACGATCTGAGCAGCGCCCAGCAAGTGGCGCTGGCGCCGCTGGAACCCGAGTGGAACCAGATGGAAGGACCGCGCAAGCGCAAGTGGATCGAGATGTCGGCCCGCTTCGCCTCCATGCCCGCGTCCGAGCAGCAGCGCGTGCACCAACGCATGCGCCAGTGGATGAAGCTCACCCCCGAACAGCGCGAACTCGCGCGCGAGAACTACAGCCGCACCAGCCGCCTGGCCCAGGGCGACAAGGCGGCCAACTGGGAAAACTACAAGCAGCTGTCGGATGACCAGAAACGCAAGCTGGCCAACAGCCCGGCAGCGGCGCGCAACAAGAGCATCCCGGTGGCGCTGCCTGAAGCGCCGATGCTGGTCACGCCGACGCCCTGCCCGCCGAACACCACCCGCCGCGGCGCCGAATGCATCCTGGTCGGCACGGATACCGTGGTGCCGACCGACACCGCGAGCGTGCCGCCGGCAGTGCAGAGCGCCCCTGCTCCCGGTTCCCCGGTGACGCCGGGTCCGGCGGCCAGTTCCGCCGCCGATGGCGGCGCGATCGCCGCCCCGGGCGGCCAGCAGGCACCCGCGCAGGCCGCCAATGCAAGCAACTGAGCCGCTTGCCGCTGCGGGCGCGGCCACGCCGACGCACGCGACTTCCTTGCCGACGCCGACCGTCAAGCGCCGCGTGACGGTGATGGTCTATGAATTCTTCCTGCTGTTCGCCGTCGAGATGCTGGCGGTGCTGGTCTACATCCTCCTCACCGGCAACCGCCAGGAACCGCTGTTCCAGCATGGGCTCAAGCTCTGGCTGTTCCTGGTGACAGGCCTGTACTTCACCTGGTGCTGGCGCGACAGCGGCCACACGCTGGCCATGAAGACCTGGCGCATCAAGGTGGTCCAGGCCGGCCACGCGCGCCTGCCATGGCGCACGGCCCTCGTGCGCTACCTGCTGGCCTGGGGCTGGTTTGCGCCGGCGCTGCTCGTGTGCGCCGCGGCCGGGCTGCACGCCAAGGGCGAGATCGCCGTTGCACTGACGGTCGGCATCGTCCTCTGGGCGCTCACCGCCTTCCTCGACAAGGACCGCCAGTTCCTGCACGACCGCCTGGCCGGCACCCGCCAGGTCCAGCTGCCCAAGATCAAGCGCTAGCCCATTCTTCAGCTTGCCGCACGGCATTCGAACGCGGCGGCATCCGGAATCGCGGAATAATCGGCCTTTTCACTGTGAATGAAAGGTCAACGATGAAGCCATCGAATCTCCGCGTGGTCATCATGGGCGCCTCCAGCGGCATTGGCGCCGCGACCGCCATCGCCTTTGCCCGCGAAGGCGCCGACCTGGTGCTCGGCGCGCGCGGCAAGGAAGGCCTCGACGAGGTTGCCCGCCAATGCTTTCAGGCCGGCGGCCGGGCCGAAACGGTGGTGGTCGACGCGACCGACGCCAAGGCGGTGGCCGCTTTCGCGCGCGAAGCGCGGTCCATCCTGGGACAGATCGACCTGTGGTTCAGCAATGTCGGCGCCGGCGTGGTCGGCAAATACCAGGACGTGCCGATGGACGACCACCGCCAGGTGATCGAAACGAACCTGCTCACTCACATGAACGACGCGCACGCGGTGCTGCCGATCTTCCTGGAGCAGGATCGCGGCATCTGGGTCAATATGATCTCGTCCGGCGGCTACGTCGCCACGCCCTATGCGGCGGCCTACGCGGCCAGCAAGTTCGGCCTGCGCGGCTTTAGCGAGGCCCTGCGCGCCGAGGTAGGCAAGCGGCGCCATATCCACGTCTGCGACGTGTACCCTACTTTCGTGGATTCGCCAGGCTTCAGCCATGCGGCCAACTACTCGGGCGCCCATCTCTCGTATCCGCCGGGCGCGCTGGCGCCGGAAACCGTGGCCGATGCCGTCGTCAAGCTGGCCCGCCATCCGCGCGACACGACCGTGATCGGGGCGCCGGCCGCCGCCATGAAGGCCACCCAGCTGGCGCCGAATCTCGTCGCGGCCGGGATGAATCGCTTCATGGATGCGTGGGCCAAACGGGCGGAGCGCACGCCCGATACGCGCGGCGCGCTGTACGAAGCGCCGCGTGGCGCCAGCGGCCTGCATGCCGATCCGAGCCGGCTCAATCAGCGTCGTCCCCAGCCGAGCCAGCCGGCCAACAAGGCCCTGGTGGCCGGTGCGGCGGTGGTCGCCGCCGCAATCGGCATGCAGCTGCTGCGCAAGCGCGCGGATCAGTAAGTCAGGTTGATCTGCATGACGGCGGTGGTGCCGCTGACTTCGTTACCGACGATCAGCAGCGGCTTGCCGTTCGGCGATTTGTAAGCCGGGATCAGGGTCAGGCCTTCCGGACCCAGGTCGCCCTTGTCGCCGTCGCGGGTGTTCAGGTAGGTGACGAAGGAAGCCTGGGATGGTTTACTCACGTCATATACCATCACCCCGCCGACGCGCTCCAGGCCGATGAAGGCGTAGTGCTTGTTGCCGAACTTGCCGACCACGGCGCCCTCCGGTTCCGGCCCCTTCGAGGCGCTGCGGTCTTCCAGGTCGTTGTTGTCGTTGCTGGCGTTGAATTTGACGTTCGGCAGCGCCTTGGTACGCTGCTCGAATTCGTCGCCCGAATCGTAGACGCGTTTGATGTCGGTGTCCCAGATCGAGAACGAGCGGCCGCCGAAGGTGTACAGCTCGTTGCACTGCCCTGCTGCGTTCTTGCCATCCTTGCCGCCGTTCGGTGTCGTCGTGATGCGCAGGCGGCCGAGGTTCGAATCGAAGATCTGGTTGGCCGCGTCCGGGAAGACTGCGGGGTCCAGGCCTGCCGTGCAGTGCGCACGCACGCGGCTCTCTTCGTTGAAGCCCGGCCAGTCGGCGCGGGCGTCTCCCTCGTTGGCGGTGATCAGGTAATGCTTGCCGTCCACCGAATAGCTGGCGATGGCGTCCGGCAGGTACATGCCTTTCACCGGCTGCGGGCCGATCTTGATGGCCGGCGAACCGCTATTGGTATTGGCGCCGCCATCCTCGTCCGACGCATCCATCCCGAAGCCGGCGACGCTGTGGTCTTTAAAACCGAGCGGCTTGACCGCGGTGACCTTGGCGGTCGCGACGTCGACGATGGCGATCGCGTTGTTCTCTTGCAGGGTTACCCACGCGATGCGGCCGTCGTCGCTGACGGTGATGAATTCCGGCTCGAAGTCCTGGGCCGCGCTGGCGTTCGGTCCGAAGATGCGGATGCCCTGTGCGCGCAACGCGGCTTCCTGGCCGTTGAAGGCGCGGAAGTCGGCGGTGGCCACCGACGGCGTGCCGCCGCGATTGACGGTGATGACGCTGACCGAACCTTCCGGATCGGTCGTGCCGGCCACGCCATAGCCGCTCGGCTCACCCTCGTTCGCGACCAGCACCTTGGTGCCGTCCGGCGTGAAGGTCAGCATGTCGGGCAGCGCGCCGACCTTGACGCTGTTGACCAGCTTGAGGTCGGCCGCATTGTAGAAGGCGACGGTGCCCGGCTGGGTCTTGGGATTGGCTTCGATCGCCAGCGCCACCAGGCCGTCGTGCACGGCGACGCTGTTGACCGCCTTGCCCAGGCTGGCCACATTGATGGTGCCGATCAGTTTCGGCGTTGCCGGCGCCGACAGGTCGAGCACGTCGACCGTGCCGTTGGCGCCGTTGACGACGAACAGGCGACGGCTGCCCGCATCATAGGCCGTGATCTCGGCCGCGCCAACCGCCCCGCCGTTGTAGCCGCCGATCTTCTGCAGCGCGAGCGTGGTCGGGGTCGGATCGTCGTCGTCGCCACCGCAGGCCGCGAGCACGCAGGCCAGCGCGATCGCGCTCAACATCGGGAGATAACGGGAAGGTTTAGTGGCGCGGCGCAGGAACATGGTTGTCGATTTTCCAAGGATGAAAAATCGACAGCATATTGACGCAAGATGACAGCCGTATGACTTCTCAGGCCCGTTCGACGGCGCGCTGCATCAGCTTGCGCGGCCATGGCAGCAGTTGGAACAGGATGCCGCAGGCCAGCGCCGGCAGGATGAATAGCTCGATCACCATATAGGCGCGGATGATCTTCCATGGATCCGGGTTGTTCGGGTCCATCCCGCCCAGCAGGTCGCCATAGGAATGGCGCGCGATGTAGAGCGTGAGCGCGGTCATCGCAAAGCCGCACAGCAGCGCCGCGCCCGCGCCCAGCAGCACGCGCCGCGGCGTGGTCTGCAGGCGGCGGCGCAGCGGTTCCAGCTTGACGGCCAACGCCACCAGCATGCCGTGTGCAAGGCCGAGCGCGCCCGCGATCAAGGCGCCGAACAGCAGCGCCGCCAGGTAGAACGACGGCATGAGCTCGATGCGGCCCTTGGTAAACAAGGTGGCCAGGGTGAATTCGATCACCGGGATCACGGGCCCCAGCAACAGGAAAAACAGGACGCTGGTCGCGACCAGGCGGAACGAACTTGGCATATCAGGAAAAACTCAGAAGCGCTCGACGTCGCGCAGGTAACGCCAGCCGCCCGGCGGCAGGCTGCCCATGGAAATGCGGCCGATGCGCAGGCGGCGCAGCGCGGTGACCTTCAGGCCGACGTCGCCGCACAGGCGCTCGATCTGGCCGCGCTGGATATTCTTGCCGGCGATGCGCAGGCGGGCCTCGCTTTGCCAGCTGGCGCGGAACATGCGGCCCAGTTTATCGAGGCCACCCTCGGCGATCTTTCCGTCCACCTCGGCCACGTATTCGTACTCGTTGCGCGGCGCATCTTCAACCAGCTTGCGCATCACGCGCCAGTCCTGGCTGAACACGACCAGGCCGGATGCCGTCGTCTCAAGCGGCGTCGCCAGCGCCAGCTTGAACAGGTGCCGGCGCAGGAAAGGCTTGCCGAAACCATTGTCCAGCACTTGCGTGTCGGCGCCGATCGTCGCCAGCAGCGCGTCCTGCTCGACGCCAGCCGGCTTGTGCAGCAGGATGGTGACCGGCTCCGGCTCGACCGGGGTCGCGCCAGGCAGCATCGCGACCTGTTGCGCGGCCGTGACGCGGGTGGCGGGATCTTCGGCCACCACGCCATCGACGCTGACCCAGCCGCCGGCGATATAGCGTTCGGCGTCGGCGCGCGAGCACCCCGCTACGTCAGCGACGCGTTTCGCGAGGCGGATGCCGTCGTCGGTGTTCGATGGTGCGGTCATGCGTGCCAATCAGAGAAAAATTCGGTGAATACGTCGATCGTACGCTTGACGTCGGCATTCGAGATGTCGAGATGGGTCACCAGGCGCATTTTGGGGCCGACCGTGGCGCGGATCTGTGCGCGCTCGAGCGCCTGGCGCAGCGGCGCGCAGGCAGCGGCCGGCACGTCCATCCAGAAGATATTCGTTTGCGGCGTGCCGACGCTGAGCTGTTCGATCCTGGCCAGGCCGCGCGCCAGTTCGGCTGCGTTGTCATGGTCGTTGGCGAGCAGCGCGACGTTGTGCTCCAGCGCGTAGTGGGCCGCGGCGGCGATCACGCCGGCCTGGCGCATGCCGCCGCCCAGCATCTTGCGCCAGCGCTTGCCCTGCTCGATGAAGGCCTTCGGTCCCAGCAGGACCGAGCCGACCGGCGCGCCGAGGCCCTTCGACAGGCAGACCGACACCGTATCGAAACCTTTGACCGCATCGACCAGGCTGATGCCCTGCTTGACGGCGGCATTGCAGATACGCGCGCCGTCGAGGTGGGTCGCCAGGCCTTTATCGTGGGCGAGCGTGGTCGCGGCCGCGATGTATTCCTGGCTCAGCACACGGCCGCCGATGGTGTTTTCCAGCGCCAGCAGACGGGTGCGCGCGAAGTGCATATCGTCCGGCTTGATATAGGCCTCGATATCGGCCAGCGCGATCGAGCCGTCCGGCTGGTTCGCGATCGGCTGCGGCTGGATGCTGCCCAGCACCGCGGCGCCGCCGCCTTCGTACTTGTAGGTGTGCGCTTCTTGCCCAACCAGGTATTCGTCGCCGCGGCCGCAGTGGGTCATCAAGGCAATCAGATTGGTCTGGGTGCCGCTCGGGGCGAACATGCCGGCCTCATAACCGAACAGCTCGGCCGCATAGTCCTGCAGGCGGTTGACGGTCGGGTCGTCGCCGTAGACGTCGTCGCCGACCGGCGCGGCCACCATGGTGGCGCGCATCGCGGCGCTCGGCTGGGTGACGGTGTCGCTACGCAGGTCGATCCAGCGCTGTTGGTCTTGGCTCATGTTCTTAGTCCGTGGTCTCTGCCTGGGTATAAAAACGGCTCTTCATTTCGTCAAGGCCGACCTCATGCAGCACTTCGTGCAGGCGTTCGCTCGGCCGGCGGCGCGGCAGGTTCTTGTAGGTGGCGACGATCAGCTCGTTCTTCATCGAGTGTTCCCAGCCCACCAGTTCGGTGACCGTGACCTGGTAGCCGTGGGCCTCGAGCTGCAGGCAGCGCAGCACATTGGTGATCTGGCTGCCGAATTCGCGGGTATGGATCGGGTGGCGCCAGATCTCGGTCAGCGCGCTGCGTTTGATGTCCTGGCCCTTGTTCTTGCGCAGCACGGTCGCGACTTCGGCCTGGCAGCACGGCACCAGCACCATATGCTTCGCCTTCTTCTTGAGGGCGAAGTCGATGGCGTCGTCGGTGGCGGTGTTACAGGCGTGCAGCGCGGTGACGATGTCGATCGACTCCGGCAGCGCGGTCGAAGTGGTCGACTCGGCGACCGACAGCGGCAGGAACGACATCCCATTGAAACCCAGGCGCGCGGCCAGCTCGGTCGATTTGCTGACCAGCTCTTCGCGGGTCTCGATGCCGTAGATGTGGGAGCCTTCGCCCTCGGCCTTGACGAACAGGTCGTACAGGATGAAGCCGAGGTAGGACTTGCCGGCGCCGTGGTCGACCAGCGAGACGCTGCCCTTCTCGTTCTTCACGTCGCGAAGCAGCGGCTCGATGAAGTTGTACAGGTGGTAGACCTGCTTGAGCTTGCGGCGGCTGTCCTGGTTCAACTTGCCGTCGCGGGTCAGGATGTGCAGCTCCTTGAGCAGCTCGATCGACTGGCCGGGACGGACCTCCGGCGGCAGTTCCTGTGGTGCCGGGACTTTCCGGGCTTGCTCAAGACGCTTCATGGACGGCTCAGTGGTTCTTTTCGGCGGCGTGGTTGATCGTGTATTTCGGGATCTCGACCACCAGGTCTTCTTCCGCGACGATGGCCTGGCATGACAGGCGCGAATTCGGCTCCAGGCCCCAGGCCTTGTCGAGCATGTCTTCTTCCTTCTCTTCCTGCTCGTTCAGCGATTCAAAGCCTTCGCGCACGATCACGTGGCAGGTGGTGCAGGCGCAGACGCGGTCGCAGGCGTGCTCGATGTCGATGTCGTTGTCGAGCAGGACGTCGCAGACCGACTTGCCGGCCGGAGCTTCAAGCACGGCGCCGTCTGGGCAGAACACCGGGTGGGGGAGGATGACGATTTGTGGCACTTGGGTTACCTCGGTTGGTATGTTGTGTGTGGTGCGCTACTGCTTATTCTATGCCGCTGCCTTTGATCCGTCGTTCCCGCGAAGGCGGGAACCCAAGTCATTTCCGCTGCCACTTCGATCAATATGAGTGGCTGCGCATGAAACTTGGGTTCCCGCCTGCGCGGGAACGACGTGCGGGCGGTGCGTGTAATCGCTTAGATCTCGTCCAGCGACTTGCCCGCCAGCGCCTTGCGCACGCTCTTGTCCATGCGGCGGGCGGCGAATTCCTCGGTGCCCCTGGCTAGTGCCTGCACTGCATTGTGCAAGGCGTCCTGGCGCTGGCCCGCTGCGGTCGACGCGTCGTTCGACGCCGTCACGGCATCGCGCACCGCCTGCAGTTGCTGGCCAATCGCGGCCTGCTCTTCCGGCGCCAGCAGATCGACGTCGGCATCCAGCGCCGACTGGGTCGCCAGCAGGATGCGCTCAGCCTCGACCTGCTCTTCGCGCAGCGCGCGCATCTGCATGTCTTCCGAGGCCGAGCTATACGATTCCTGCAGCATGCGCGCCACGTCGTCGTCGGCCAGGCCATAGGATGGCTTGACCGTGATCGACGCTTCCACGCCCGAACGCATTTCGCGCGCTGCCACCGACAGCAGGCCGTCGGCGTCGACTTGATACGTGACGCGGATGCGCGCCGCGCCGGCCGCCATCGGCGGAATGCCGCGCAGCTCGAAGCGCGCCAGCGACCGGCAATCCGACACCAGCTCGCGCTCGCCCTGCACCACGTGCACTGCCAGCGCGGTCTGGCCATCCTTGAAGGTCGTGAATTCCTGGGCGCGTGCGACAGGGATCGTCGAGTTGCGCGGGATGATCTTCTCGACCAGGCCGCCCATCGTCTCGATGCCCAGCGACAGCGGGGTCACGTCCAGCAGCAGCCAGTCGTCGCCCTCGGCGCGGTTGCCGGCCAGTTGGTCGGCCTGGATCGCGGCGCCCAGCGCCACCACGCGGTCCGGATCGATATTGGCGTGCGGGATGGTCTGGAAGAATTCCGAGACGGCGCGGCGCACGTGCGGCATGCGGGTCGCGCCGCCCACCATCACGACGCCGTCGACGTCGTCGACACTGACGCTCGCGTCGCGCATCGCCTTGCGGATCGCATTCATGGTCTTGCCGACCAGGTGCTTGGTAATCTCGGAGAACACTTCGGCGGTGACCGTCACCTGCACCAGTTCGCCCGACTTCAGGATCGCCTCGACCGTCGTTTCTTCATTGGTCGACAGCAGTTCCTTGGCCTGGCGTGCCTTGACCATCAGGGTCGCGGTGTCGTGCTCCGACAGCGGCGCCAGCTTGGCCTGCTCGGTAATCCAGCAGAACAGGCGGTGATCGAAATCGTCGCCGCCCAGGGCCGAATCGCCGCCGGTCGACAACACCTCGAACACGCCCTTCGACAGCTTGAGGATCGAGATGTCGAAGGTGCCGCCGCCCAGGTCATAGACGGCGTAGACGCCCTCTTTGCCATGGTCGAGGCCATAGGCGATGGCGGCGGCGGTCGGCTCGGACAGCAGGCGCAGCACGTTCAGGCCGGCCAGCTGGGCCGCGTCCTTGGTGGCCTGGCGCTGGGCGTCGTCGAAATACGCCGGCACGGTGATCACGGCGCCGACCAGGTCGTCGCCCAGCGAGTCCTCGGCGCGCTGGCGCAGCGTGGCCAGGATCTGGGCCGAGACCTCGACCGGGCTTTTCACGCCGGCGACGGTGTTCAGCTGGACCATGCCCGCGCCTTCGACGAAGTCGTACGGCAGGTTCTCGGCGTGAGCGATGTCCTTCAGGCCGCGGCCCATGAAGCGCTTGACCGAGACGATCGTGTTCTTCGGGTCGGTGGTCTGGTGCACGCGCGCCTTGTGGCCGATATTGGCGTGGCCGTTCGGCAGGTAGCGCACGATCGACGGCAGCAGCGAACGGCCCTCCTCGTCGCTCAGCACTTCGGGGCTGCCGCTACGGACGGTGGCGACGAGCGAGTTGGTGGTGCCCAGGTCGATGCCCACGGCCAGGCGGTGCTGGTGCGGGGCGGTGGACATGCCGGGTTCGGCGATTTGGAGGAGTGCCATAGTCGTGATACCAATATTGTTTTTCTGCGCCGGGAGTCAAACGATGGACCGTTCGACAAGCGATCCGCAGCGGATCAGGCGTCGATCGCCTCGAAGGCGTACTGCACTTCGTCGCCGAATTTATCGAGGAACATCAGGCCGCGCACGCCTTGCGCGGCGCCGCTGAAGTCGCCCGCGTCGAGCTGGCGCGCAACGGCGGCCAGCATATTCTTGCGCTCGGCGCGCAGCTGCGCTTCCAGGCGGTCGAGCGCGATGGCGTCCTTGGCCGCGCGTGCGTCCTCGAGCTCTTCGCGCCATTCCATCTGCTGCATCAGGAAGGCCGGCGGCATGGCCGTATTCGACTCGGTCTGCAGGTCGACGCCGTTCAGCTCGCACAGGTACTGCGCGCGCTTCTGCGGGTTGCGCAGCGTTTGATAGGCCTCGTTGGCGCGGGTCGCCCACTGCATCGCGACGCGTTTTTCGGCGTCGGTGGCGTTGACAAAGCGGTCCGGGTGGACGCGGCCCTGGACTTCGCGGTAGGCGGAATCGAGGGCATCCTGGTCGACCTCGAATTGGGCCGGCAGCTGGAACAGGTCGAAGTGATTCTGCATCGGCTTAAATACGGAAGCTCTCGCCGCAGCCGCAGTTGTCCTTGACGTTCGGGTTGTTGAAGCGGAAGCCTTCGTTGAGCCCTTCGCGGGCGAAATCGAGCTCGGTGCCGTCGATGTAGGCCAGGCTTTTCGGGTCGACGAAGACCTTGACGCCGTGCGACTCGAACACCGCGTCTTCGGCGGCGCTCTCGTCGACGTACTCGAGCTTGTAGGCCAGGCCGGAGCAGCCGGTGGTGCGCACACCGAAGCGCAAGCCGATGCCCTTGCCCCGGCGTTCGAGGTAACGGTTGACGTGCTTCGCGGCTTTTTCGGTCAGGGTGATTGCCATGTGCTTCTCCAGCTCTGTTCTACTAAAAAATTACGCTGCTGCCTTTTCGTGCTTCGCCTTGTAGTCGGCGACGGCGGCCTTGATCGCGTCTTCGGCCAGGATCGAGCAGTGAATCTTGACTGGCGGCAGGGCCAGTTCTTCGGCGATCTGGGTGTTCTTGATCGCCAGCGCCTCGTCCAGGCTCTTGCCCTTCACCCATTCGGTGATGAGCGAGCTCGATGCGATGGCCGAACCGCAGCCATAGGTCTTGAACTTCGCGTCTTCGATCAGGCCCTGGTCGTTGACCTTGATCTGCAGTTTCATGACGTCGCCGCAGGCCGGCGCGCCGACCATGCCGGTGCCGACTGCATCGTCGCCCTTGTCGAAGGCGCCGACGTTGCGCGGGTTTTCGTAGTGATCCAGTACTTTGTCCGAATATGCCATGGTGATGCTCCTTAATCTTGATTTAGTGGGCTGCCCATTGGATCGAATTGAGATCGATCCCCTCTTTGAACATGTCCCACAGCGGCGACAGTTCGCGCAATTTGCCAACCTTCGATTTCAGCAGGTTGACGGCGAAGTCGATCTCTTCTTCGGTCGTGAAGCGGCCGATGGTGAAGCGGATCGAGCTGTGCGCCAGTTCGTCGCTGCGGCCCAGGGCGCGCAGCACATACGATGGTTCCAGGCTGGCCGAGGTGCAGGCCGAACCGGACGACACGGCGATGTCCTTGACCGCCATGATCAGCGACTCGCCTTCGACATAGTTGAACGAGACGTTCAGGTTGTGCGGCACGCGGTGGTCCATGTCGCCGTTGATATAGACTTCTTCGATCTCGAGCAGGCCCTTGGCCAGGCGGTCGCGCAGCGCGCGGATACGCACCAGCTCACCTTCCATCTCTTCCTTCGCCAGGCGGAACGCCTCGCCCATGCCCACCAGCTGGTGGGTCGGCAGGGTGCCCGAACGCAGGCCGCGCTCGTGGCCGCCGCCGTGCATCTGCGCTTCAAGGCGCACGCGCGGCTTGCGGCGCACGTACAGGGCGCCGACGCCTTTCGGGCCGTAGACCTTGTGCGCGGTGAAGGTCATCAGGTCGACCTTCGATTTTTCGAGGTCGATGACCACCTTGCCGACGGCTTGCGCGGCGTCGCAGTGGAAGATGATGCCTTTCGAGCGGCACAGTGCGGCCAGCTCTTCGATCGGCTGGACCACGCCGATCTCGTTATTGACCAGCATGACCGAGACCAGGATGGTGTCCGGACGCAGCGCGGCTTCCAGCTGCGCGACGGTGATCAGGCCGTTGTCTTGCGGCTCGAGGTAGGTGGCGTCGAAGCCGACGCGCTCGAGTTCGCGCACGGTGTCGAGCACCGACTTGTGCTCGGTCTTGACCGTGATGATGTGCTTGCCCTTGGTCTTGTAGAACTGGGCCGCGCCCTTGAGCGCCAGGTTGTTGCTCTCGGTCGCGCCCGAGGTCCAGATGATCTCGCGCGGATCAGCGCCGACCATGTTCGCGACGTTCTGGCGCGCCTCTTCGACCGCCGCTTCAGCGCTCCAGCCGTAGGCGTGGCTGCGCGAGGCCGGGTTACCGAACTGCTCGCGCAGGAACGGGATCATGGCGTCCGCGACGCGTGGATCGACCGGCGTGGTGGCCGAGTAGTCCAGGTAGATCGGGAAATGGGGCGCAGTCGCGAAGCTCTGCTCGGTTTTCTTGTCCAAAGGCGCGTTCATCAATTCACTCCAGTAAGCTTCAGTTTGTTCCGACGGCGGCGGGGGCGCCACGGTGCACGTGCACGACGTTCTGTTCTTTTTGCCGCTGCTGGTCGACCAGGTCTTGCAGCGATACCGAATCGAGGTAGTCGACCATTTTTTCGTTCAGCGTGGTCCACAATTCGTGGGTCATGCAGCGGGCGCCATCGGTATGGGCGCCATGGCAATTCTCTTTGCCACCGCACTGGGTCGCATCCAGCGGCTCGTCGACGGCGATGATGATGTCGGCCACCGTCACCTTACCCGCCGGACGGGCCAGGCTGTAGCCGCCACCCGGGCCGCGGATCGATTCGACGATCTCGTGGCGGCGCAGCTTGCCGAACAGCTGCTCCAGATAGGACAGCGAAATGGCCTGGCGCTGGCTGATGCCCGACAGCGTGACCGGACCGTTGCCTTGACGCATGGCAAGATCGATCATCGCGGTAACAGCAAAACGGCCTTTGGTGGTCAGACGCATTACAACCCCGGTTAATGTTAAAATATTCCTCTTGTCCAACTATCCCGTCCTGCCGCCGACTTCTCTTGCGGGACCAGGCTAAAAACCCGATTAGTTGAACGATTTAGTCAAGTATAGCAAATCGCGGACATCTTGTCTTGAAGGCCCCAAAAATGGGCCTCCCGCTTCCTCTCCCTTTTGTTTGAACGCCACGACGCCGGCCGTTATCGCTTGCGCAACAGCTCCATCGGTCCAAACAGCTGTTGCATTCCCGCATGCCCGATGAAGCTCAGGTTGTAGGGATGCTCGGCCAGCGCCTGCGGGAAAGCGGCCGTCGCGGGCAGCTTTTTCAGTTGTTCAGCGATCTTGCCCCACAAGACCAAGGTCGGCGGTTGTGGCCGCTCGGCCAGCGCCGCCAGCACCGTTTGCAGGAACGGCAGCCAGGCGCGCGCGTCGATCGCCGGCGCGACGTGTTTACGGAACACCAGCGCTGCGTTCAGCAGCAGGAAGCCGTGGCCGTGCAGATTGTCCTGCAGCTCGGCCAGGGTCTGGATCGAGCCATCGTCCCTGGCCGCCTGGGCGATCGGCGCCAGCGCCGCGCCGCCGGTCGCGTCAGGCTGCAACTGGCCGCTCGCCACCAGCAGCATCTTCATGAAGTTACGCAGCGACGTGGCGCGGTTGACCGGCTTCGACAGACCGCTCTTGGACCATAACTCTCCTACTGCCCCATCCATGAAGCAGACGCCGGTCGCGCTTTCGGCGCGCGGGTATGGGCCCTCGCCCACCAGGACGTAGCGAACCTTGTCGAGTGGCTGGGCGAAGGCGGCGAACAGGCGGTTTTCGGTGGGCAGGTAGTCGTCGACGGCCAGCGCCGGCAGGTAGCCGGGATTGGCCGTCGCCACGGCCTCGAGGCCGGCTGCGAGGACGGGACGCCAGGAGGCGTCGGCCAGGTCGAGGGCTTGCAGGATCGGGGCGGGAATCGGGGAAGAAGGCTTGGAGGCGTCGACGGAAGTCATGGCGTACCGGTAAAAAAGACGAGGCCGGATTGTATCCCGCCCCGTCGATCCGGTTCGCCAGCCTTCGGCCAGCTGTCGGTCAGGCCCTCGGCATGGGGCGCGAACGGCGGCGCGCTATCCAGCCCAGCATGCCGAGACCGCCGAACATCAGCGCGACGCTCGACGGCTCCGGCACCTCGGCCACGCCGGCGCTGACCGAAATATTGTCGATCGCGACGTCGAAGTCGGTGAAGCCGTAGAACCAGCCGGGAACGAGGGTCGAGAATACCAGTTCATCCACGCTCGACAGCACATCGGCAAAGGTGCGGCCGGGCGGGAGACCCGGGCCCTGGGCGTCATCCGTCGTACCGTAGCCGCCCCAGCCGGCCGGCAGGGCCGCCATGGTGGTATCGGCGATCGTCACCGACAGGTGCTGCCAGCCGAGCGTGGCGTCGATGACGCCCAGGTCGAACCAAACGCTGGAATAAGGCATGCCTTCCGGCGTATTGTCGTAGTCGCGCAATTCGACGATCAGGTTGCGCGACACCTGCTGGCCGAAATAGTTGATCGAATTGGCGATGATGTCCAGGCCGATGGTCACGCTGCCGAGCTTCGAGTAATCGCCCACGTAATTCTGGCTGCTGTTGCTGAAACCGATGCCGAAGTTTTCCATCACGGTATGCAGCGCAGGAGCGCCATTGCCCAGGCTGGTATCGATCCATGACCCGCCCACGCCATTGGCAGGCTGCGAGCCTTCCCATCCCTGGGCGCCGTTGGAAAAGTCGACGAATGACGAGGCCGGTGCGGCCTTGACGACGGTAGCAGCCAGAGAAAGCGCCAACACAAACATTAATTTATGCAAGGTCATGATCTTCCCTTATGAGTATTTAAAAAAAAGACAATATCCACCCCTTCCAGCAAATAACCGGAATTGATTTAAAAATGACTGGATACATACAGGGGAAATGGATAAGTGATTCTAGGGCTGCCGTATTTGTCGGTCTATGGCAGCTCGACACTAAATTGTCATAATTGTGTAGCAAATTTACTATCGGAAATTTAAATATTCCCCATAGAAATCATTGCTGTAGCCGAGAACCGATTAATAAAGTTCGGTCAAAATAATCACACCAGTTTAGTAAAATTATTCTGATGTTTAGCGATTTTATTAAACCAATCGGCGGTCCCGGATATAGACAATCCGGAATGTCATAAGTGTCTAGGAGGAGGAATGCGAGGATATGATGCGCGGCGCCGATGCCGGCAGCTCAATGCACAGCGAGTTGATACGATCGCGCGCGCCAGGTGCGTATCGAGCGACTGGAAGCCCGATGTCCCAGCCGATGATCTGGGCCAGCTCGCGCACGCTCGGATTGCGTCCAGCAGCTGGCATATCAGTCAGATCCGCAGCTTCGCATGTGCGGCAAACACTTCCTCGCTGATAACGGCAGGCCGATTTCCGTTTCCTGGGGACTGGACGACAAATTGCAGGGAGTCGCGCAAAGCCGTTGGGTGACCTTCCACATTGCCGCCAATTGCGGCACCGGCGGAAAAAGGCGCGAGGGCCTGGCTGAATCGCCTGACGAGATTGTCTTGCCCGTAGCTGTTCTGATGAAATCTCACCGCTTCGTTCAAGAGCGCACAATCGATCATGGTGCCGGTGAGCCATTCACACGCGGATGCATAACCGATGATCCAACGTAGATTGCTGCCCTGCAAGGTCAACTTGTGCGCGTCGGTGATACTGCCGGCATAACAGCTCCCAAGCAGCATTCCCGTGATATTGAAATCCTTAGAGCGTTTGCGGACTGCCGAGCTGATGTCGGTGAGATGAGCGCCGGCGTGCGTCTGGCTGCCATGGGCCGCCACATACACCAGCGTATTTCTGAATGGCGTCTTGCATAGCTTTTCCAGGCCGTCTTCAAAACTATCCTCGTCATAGAAAACGGTGTGGCATACCTCGATGTCGCCGGCATACTTCGCCATGCCCTCGATGAATGGTTTCACGCTACTGCGGTTCGCATCGCGCTCGTCGAGTCCCCACGGACTTTCGAGGACCAGGATTGCACCTTTCGTCTGCTGAATCGGCATGTGACTTCTTCAATAAAATCATCATGCTAGCACGCAACAATGCGTCAACCGCTTCGCCTGCAGCGTTTATTCCGTATCCGGCTGATGCGACGGATGCGCCGCCTTGAACGCCGGGAGCTCGACGCACAGCGAGTTGATACGGTCGATATTCGGATAGGCCGAGACATCGATATTGAAACGCTGGGCATTGAAGACCTGCGGCACCAGATAGCATTCGGCGATGGTCGGATGGTCGCCATGGCAGAACGGTCCGGCGCCCGGATCGCGCGCCAGATGCGCCTCGAGCGACTGGAAGCCCTCGATGATCCAGTGGCGATACCACTCGGTCTTGGCCTGGTCCGACAGGCCCATGTGCTTGACCAGGTAATTCAGCACGCGCAGGTTGTTAATGGGATGAATGTCGCAGCCGATGATCTGGGCCAGCTCGCGCACCCGGCCCCGGCCCGGCGCATCCTTCGGTAGCAGCGGCGGCTCGGGATGGATCTCTTCGAGGTATTCGATGATGGCCATCGACTGGGTCAGCGTGATACGGTCGTCCTGGAACGACGGCACCAGGCCGCTCGGATTGATCTTGCGGTACTCATCCTGCAGGTGCTGTCCACCGTCCTTGAGCAGGTGCACCGGCACCGCATCGTAGGCCATGCCCTTCAGGTTGAGCGCAATGCGCACCCGGTACGCGGCCGAGCTGCGAAAATAGGTGTAGAGCTTCATCGCTGCCTCTCTTACTTCTCTGGATAACGCATCACTTCCTGGTCGATCGCGCCGAAGATGCTGGCGCCCTCGGCATCCAGCATCTCGATGCGCACCGTGTCGCCGAAGCGCAGGAATGGCGTCTTCGGCTTGCCCTCTTCGATGGTCTCGTACATGCGCACCTCGGCCAGGCAGCAGTAGCCGACGCCGCCGTTTTCGACGCTCGAACCGTGCAGGCTGCCCTGCTTGTTCGACACCGTGCCCGAACCGATGATGCTGCCCGCGCACAGCTCACGGGTAGCGGCCGCGTGCGCGACCAGTTGGGCGAAGCTGAACGTCATGTCTTCGCCGGCATTCGGACGGCCGAAGGCGGCGCCATTGAGCGTTACCAGCAGCGGCAGGCGCAGCTTGCTGCCTTGCCAGGCGTCGCCCAGCTCGTCCGGCGTGACGGCGACCGGCGAGAAGGCGCTGGCCGGCTTGGACTGGTAGAACCCAAAGCCCTTGGCCAGCTCGTTCGGGATCAGGTTGCGCAGCGAGACGTCGTTGACCAGCATGACCAGGCGGATCGCGCTCGCGGCGCGCTCGACGCTTGCGCCCATCCGCACGTCGCCCGTGACCACCGCCACCTCGGCCTCGAGGTCGATGCCCCAGTCCTCGGACAGTGCCGCGATCGGGTCGCAGGGCCCGACGAAGGAATCGCCGCCGCCCTGGTACATCAGCGGATCGGTATAGAACGAAGCCGGCACTTCGGCATTGCGCGCCTTGCGCACCAGCTCGACGTGGTTGATGTAGGCCGAGCCGTCGGCCCACTGGTAGGCGCGCGGCAGCGGCGAGTGGCATTCCTGCTCGATGAAGGATTCGGCGCCGTCGGCGTTGCCGTCGTTGAGCTGGTCGTAGACCTGCTGCAGGCGCGGCGCGACCGCATCCCAGTCGTCCAGCGCGGCTTGCATGGTGCGCGCGATCTCGGGCACGGCCTGATAGGTGACCAGGTCGCGGCTGACGACGATCAGGGAGCCGTCGCGGCCGCCGGATTTGAGGGTGGCGAGTTTCATGGGCGTTTCCTTATTGCTGAGTAGCCACCATTACAAATCAAAAGCCACTATCATACAAACAGTATTTTCAACCCGATTTATCAGGTTTTCTTATGAATCCAACCTTGCGCCAGATGCGCGCCTTCGTCGCCCTGGCCAAGACCGGCAATTTCACGCTCGCCGCGCAGGCGATCCACGTGACGCAGTCGGCACTGTCCGGGCTGATCAAGGAGCTCGAACAGACCCTTGGCGCGCGGGTGGTCGACCGCAGCACGCGCCGCATCGTATTGACCGACATCGGCCGCGAATTGTTTCCCTTATTTAGCCAGATGATCGATGACCTGGACGGTGCGCTGGCTAACGTCGCCGATCACACGCGCCTCAAGAAGGGGCTGGTGCGGATCGCGGCGCCGCAGCTGATGTCGTGCACCCTGCTGCCGCAGGCGATCGCGGCCTACCGGGCCGAGCACCCGGCGATCGAGGTGCGCCTGAGCGATACCGAGGTCGAAGGCGTGATCGCGCGCGTCTTGTCGGGCGAGGCGGATGTGGGCATCGGCCCCGAGCGGGTGCCGGCGCCGCCGCTGGAGGCGCGCGAGCTGTTCGAGATGCCGTTCGCGCTGGTGTTTCCAGAAAATCATCCGCTGGCTTCGCTGCCGCGCCTGACCTGGCGCGACGTGGCGAATTTCCCCTTCATTTCGCTGCAGGGCCAGTTCACGGAGCGGCTATTGGACGATATGCACGCGTCGCTGCGCGAGACGCCCATCAAGCCGGCGCATGAGGTGACCTTCATGACCACGGCACTGGCGATGGTGAGTGCCGGGCTCGGGGTGACGGTCTGCCTGCCGTATGCCGAGCCGCTGGTGAAGCTGCACGGCCTGCTCTTGCGGCCGCTGGATGAGCCGGTGCTGACCCGGCGTTTCTTCGTCTACACCCGCCCCGGCCGCTCCCTGTCGCCGGCGGCCGAGAGTTATATTAATTTCCTGTTTGGATATGTAAAACGGTCGCAACGCTGATGGAGCCTGGCGCGCTACAATGAACAGCATCTGTCTTAGCCCTGACCTCACGATGTCACACAATACGATCGCGATCAACCAGCGGATGAACAAGTTCAACAGCCACAAGCGTGTCTGGCTGTTCGGCTACGGTTCACTGATCTTCAAGGCCGATTTCCCCTTCATCGACCGGCGCCCCGCCTATATCGGCGGCTGGTCGCGGCGCTTTTGGCAAGGTTCGCACGACCACCGCGGCACCGAGACGGCGCCGGGGCGCGTGGTGACCCTGGTGCCCGACTCCGGCGCGCTGTGCCATGGCATGGCCTACCTGGTGACGCCAGAGGAATTCGCGCATCTGGATCACCGCGAAAAGAACGGCTACCTGCGCCTGGCAACCGAGATGCATTTCGACGACGGCAGCAGCGACGAAGGGATCGTCTACATCGCGACGCACGAGAACGAGGCTTATCTCGGCCCGGCCGACGAAGTCGACATCGCGCGCCAGATCGCCACGGCCCGTGGACCGAGTGGGCCGAACAGCGAATACCTGCTGGGCCTGGCGCAAGCCTTGCGCGAACTCGGCAAGCCCGATCCGCACGTGTTCGCGCTCGAGCGGCACCTGGCCGATTTCGGCGTTACGCAGCTGCGCGCGTAGCCTCGCGGTCCTGGCCGATCGTGGACAGGACCTCCATCACCTTCGCTGCGCGCTGTTCCAGCGTGCCCGTCAACACCGTGTAGTCGATGCCGCGCCGGTCGAGGTCTTTCAGCACCAGGCGCTGGATGTGCGTTCTCCAGTCGGCGTTCTCGCGCACGCCGGGTTCTTCTTCGTACGGGATGTCGTCGGCGCAGACGAAATGGTGCAGGTAGCGACTGCGGCACTCGTCGGCATGGCGCAGCAGCACGGGCGGAACCGGTTCGGTGACCTGGCCGAAGCACAGGCCGAGCAGGAGCGTGGTGAGCGCATTGGTGTCGACGAAGACCCAGGGTCCCGATGCCTGCCTCACCGCGGCGTCTTCGGCAGCGCGGTGGCGTTCCGAGATCTCGACGTAATCGTCGGCCGTGAGCCGGCCCTGCTTTTCTTCCCAGATGAAGCGGCCGATTTCGGGCACGAAGCCGGCGTCGAGCCGCTGCGCCAGGTGTTGCGCCAGGGTTGATTTGCCGGTCGACTCCGCGCCGACGAACACGATCATGTCGGCCTGCTGCTGTTGTGCACCCACTCGTTTCACCTCTATATCCTCACTCCAGCGCCCGCTGGCGCGACTCGGTATCGACGCACAGGATAGCGACAGCCCCGACCAGCAACAAGCTGGAGAGCATCACCAGCGCCAGCGTGAAATGCGTCGCCATCACCGGCGCCACGATCGCGGGCGCGAACAGGCCGCCAAAGCGCGCAACCGCGCCCGCCATGCCCATGCCGGTTGCGCGCAAGCGGGTCGGATAGACCTCGGGCGTGAACGCATACAGGGCGCCCCAGGTGCCGAGCAGGGCGAAACTCATCAAGAGCGTCGATCCTACCACCAGCGCGGTGGCACTGCCGAGGCTATAGCCAAGGCAGCCGACGGCGCTCAGCAACAGGAAGCCGACCAGGGTCGGCTTGCGCCCCCAGCGCTCGACGCCATAGGCCGCCAGCGCGAAACCTGGCAACTGGACCAGCGCCAGCACGATCAGGAATTCCTGGCCGCGCATGAAGCCGAAACCTTCGGCGCCGAGCTTGATCGGCAGGTAGACGAACACGCCGTAATAGGCGATCGAGATCAGCGCCCATGCGAGAAATAGCGAGATGCTGCGGCGGCGCAGGCCGCCCCTGAACAGCGAGAGCAGCGACGTGGCCTGCCTGCGCTCGGGCTGCAGCGCCGGGATGTGGACCGCGCGGCCATTGGTCCTGGCCACCCGCGCCAGCACCGCGCGCGCCTCCTCGATCTTGCCGCTGCGGTGCAGGTACATCGGCGACTCGGGAATATAAAAACGCAGGACCACGCCGACCAGGGCCGGCAGGCCGGTGACGAAGAAGATCACACGCCAGGCGTCGTCGCCCCACTGCACCGCCCATAGCGCCAGCACCGCCAGGCAGATCGTCCCCAGCGCCCAGAACGATTCCAGCAGCACCAGCCAGCGGCCGCGCCGGTCGCTGGGCAGGAATTCGGCCATCATCGTGTAGTCGACCGGCAGGGTCGCGCCGACGCCGACGCCGGTCAGGAAGCGCAGCACCAGCAGCCAGGTGAAGTCGGGGGCGAAGGCGGACGCCACGCCGAAGCAGGCGTCGATCAGCACCGCGATCAGGAGCACGGGGCGGCGGCCGATCCGGTCCGCCAGCCGGCCGAACACGAAAGCGCCGATCAGCATGCCGACGAAGAACAGCGTCCCCGTCTGCAGGGCTTGCGGCATGCTCAAGCCGAAGCTCCTGGCGATCGACGGTGCACTGAAGCCGATCGACAGCACCTGCATGGCGTCGGCCAGCCAGACCAGGCCGAAGATCGTGAAGATGCGGTACTGGAAGCGGCCGACGCCGGCGGCCTGCAGGCCCTGCTCCACCGACACTGCGGCGGCGCCCTGCCCGGTGGGACTCGCAGGATGTCCGCTCTGCGTTGCGGGAACTGAGGTGGCCATAGGATGTAGAAAGGAGCAACAGACGGCATTGTACGCCGGAGAACGCCAACGCACTCCCCAGCATACTGCCCGACTCGCAACCTAGAACAAATCCAGCTGCCCCGCCCCTTTCGTATCCCGCTTCTGCGTCAGCGGCACCACCAGCGGCCGCCTGAACTGCGACCTGTCGAGCCGTCCAAAGCGCCCGCGCAAATCCGAGAAACCAAGCCGCTCGGACGCCTTCTCGAAACGCTGCCGAATCAGGTCGGCCCACACGCCCTCGCCCTTCATGCGGGTGGCGAAATCGCTGTCGTAGTCCTTGCCGCCCCGCATCTCGCGGATGCGGTTCATCACCCGTTGCGCGCGATCCGGGAAGTGCGCCTGCAACCATTCTTGAAACAAGGGATTGACCTCGTGCGGCAGGCGCAGCACCGTGTAGTGCGCGCCCACCGCGCCGGCATCGCGCGCCGCTTCCAGGATGCGTTCGATCTCGGGTTCCGTTACGAAAGGAATGATCGGCGCCACGCTGACGCTTACCGGGATGCCAGCATCTGTGAGCGTGCGGATGGTGCGCAGCCGCCGCATCGGCGCCGCCGCGCGCGGTTCCAGCGTGCGCGAAATCTCCGCGTCCAGCGTGGTGAGCGTGATGGCCGCGCACGCCAGGCCTTTCGCGGCCATCGGCGCCAGGATGTCGATGTCGCGCTCGATCAGCGATGACTTGGTGATCAGCCCAGCCGGATGGCGGCATTCGGCCAGCACTTCGAGCACCGAACGCGTCAGCTTGCGCTCGCGCTCGCACGGCTGATAGGCATCGGTGTTGACGCCGATGGCGATGTGCTCGAGCACGTAGCCGGGTTTTGCCAGCTCGCGCTGCAGCAGCTCGGGCGCGTTGATCTTGGCGAACAGGCGGCTCTCGAAATCAAGCCCCGGCGACAGGCCGAGATAGCTGTGCGTCGGCCGCGCGAAGCAATAGATGCAGCCGTGCTCGCAACCACGATACGGATTGAGGGAGACGCTGAATGGGATGTCTGGCGAGGTATTGCGCGACAGGATGCTCTTGGCGATCTCGTCGGTGACCACGGTCTTGAAGGCTGGCGCTTCATCGTCGTCGACCGCCCACCCGTCGTCGAAGCGCTCGCGGCCGTTGACCTCGTAGCGGCCTTGCAGGTTCGACACTGCGCCACGCCCCTTGCGCGCGAGCGGCGGCGGTGACGGCGCAAGGGCGACATGCCCGTCGTCGAAAGGTTCGCGCTGGAGTGGAAAATCGATGGTGCCCATGGTCGGCGCTCCGATACTGTATATTTGTACAGTATATTACGACGACCCCGTGCCGAATTCAAGCGCGCACGTACGATGCCTGTTGCGAAACGAACCCGTCGAAGGCTTCCAGCAGCGCCCCGTACCGCCCGCCATCGCATTCCAGCTGGCCCAGCGCCTGCGCCGCCGCTTCCAGGCTCGACAGCTGATGCGGGGCATGCGCCTTGCGGATACGGTAGTTGGACGGCGCCACGTCGCTCAGCGCCAGCCGCGGCAATTTCTGCAGCCCCGGATTCAGGTACAGCATCTTGCGGCTCTTGCGCCAGGTGGCGTCGAGCACGACCAGGCGCAGCATTGATGCCGGCAGCGAAGGAAGCGCCGGCGGGGGCGGCACACTCCGGTCATCCGGCGTCTGCGGATACAGCAGCACCGGCGTGCGTCCATCGGCATGCAGCAGGTTGTCCAGCACATCCGCATCGAACGTTTCACCGACTATCAGCTCACTACCGGCGACGCTCAGGTGCAGCAGCCGCCCGCTGTTCTTGGCATTGCCGGTTTCGAGCGGATGCAGCAGGACCAGCAAGCGGGCCTCCGGTTCCACGTGGGCGATCCAGTGGCAGATGCAAGTGGATTGCGCGCGCAGGCAGGTGGGGCATGTCGGGCGTTTCATGATAAGTCGGCGCTATCGGCGTATCGAGGGACTTGGGTTCCCGCCTTCGCGGGAACGACGGGATTGGTGTTCACGGCGCCGGCCTCCATCCGCCACCCAGCGCGCGGTACAGGTCGACGTGCGCCGCCAGCAGGCTGGCGCGCAACTGCAGCGCATTCAGGTCGGCATTGAAGGCCGTGCGCTGGGCGTCGAGTTCCTCCAGATAGGAAGCGTAGCCATTGCGATAGCGGTTGGCCGCCACCCGCAATACCTCGCCCGCCGCCCGGCGCCGCGCCTCGGCCTCGACCAGTTGCCGTTGCAAGCCGTCGATCGAGGCCAGCGCGTTATCGGTCTCGGCAAACGCCGTGCGCACCACCGATTCATAGGTATAAACCGCGCGGTCGCGCACCGTACCCGCGATCTCGGCTTGGGCGCGCAGCCGGCCGGCGTCGAACAGCGGCGCCAGCACGCTGCCGCCGATGCTCCACAACTCGGTCGGATCGCGCAGCAGCTGCGACAGGCTGTGCCCCTGCGCGCCCAGCGAGGCCGTCAGGCGGATCGACGGCAGCAGTGCGTCGCGCGCCACCGCCAGGCTGGCGTCGCTGGCGGCCACCAGGCGCTCGGCCTGCGCGATGTCGGGACGTCGGCGCAGCAGTTCGGACGGCAGTCCCGGCGCCGGCCGCGGTTCATGCAATGCCTTGAGTTCGGCCCCGCGCGCCACAGGGCCGGGGCTGGCGCCGAGCAGCAGGTTCAGCGCCTGCTCCTGCAGCGCGATCTGGCGCTCCAGCTGCGGCACGGTGGCGGCGGTCGAGTGCAGCTCGGCCTCGGCCTGCGACATCTCCAGGCGCGAGCTATAGCCGACCTCGAACTGGTGGCGCGCGAGTTCAAACGAGCGCTCGCGCGATTCGAGGGTCGCGCGCGCCAGCGCCAGCTGGGCGTCCAGACCGAGCAGGTTCAGGTAGCCGGACGCCGTATTCGCCGCTATCGCCAGCGCAGCGGCTTCCAGCGCCGCCTCCTGCGACAGCGACTCGAAGCGCGCGGCCTCCATGCTGCCGGCAATGCGACCAAACAGGTCGAGTTCATAACTGGCCTGCACCGCGCCGACCACCGACGTGGTCTCGACCGGCTCGCCGAGCGCGCCGATGGTGCGCGAGCGCGTCGGTCCCAGCGACAGGTTCAATGCCGGCAGGCGCGCGCTGTCGGCCACGCGGATGCGGGCCTGGTATTCCTGCAAGCGCGAGCGCGCGATCTTGAGGTCGCCGTTATTGTCGAGCGCACGCCGCACCAGCGAGTCGAGCGCCGGATCGCCGAAGGCGCGCCACCAGTCACGGTCGATGGCAGCGCTGACTCCAGCGCTGGCCGTGCGCCAGGCCGGAGGAACGGTCAGGGAAGGCTCCGGCGCCGGCTGCGGCGCCATCGCGCAGGCCGACAGCAGCAGCGGCAGCGCCGCCAGGACGAGCACACGCCGGCTCACCGCGCGGCTCCGACTTGCGCCGTATCGATCGTGGTCACCACCGACATGCCCGGCCGCAGGCGCGCGGCCAGCGGCTGGTTCGGATCGATGCTGATCCGCACCGGAATCCGCTGGGCGATCTTGACGAAGTTGCCGGTGGCGTTATCGGGCGCGATCACCGAGAACTCCGAGCCGGTCGCCGGCGAGATGCGTTCGACCTGGCCCCGCAGCCGCGCATTACCGAGTGCGTCGACGCTGAACGTCACCGGCTGGCCGACGGCCACGTTGGCCATCTGCGTTTCCTTCATATTGGCGATGACCCACATCGTGCTTGGCACCAGCGCCGTCAGCTGCGCGCCCGCGTTCACATAGGCGCCCTGGCGCACCGTCACCTGCCCCAGCTGGCCGTCGCGCGGCGCGGTGATGTGGGTGTTGGCCATGTCGATCTCGGCCAACTTGACGGTCGCTTCGGCATTGGCCACCGCCGCCTCGAGCGCGGCGCGGTTGACGTCGACCGAGCGCAGGTTCTGGCGTGCGATCTCGATCGCGGCGCGCGACTGGTCGCGCGAAGCGCTCGCCTGCGCCTGCGTTGCACGCGCGGCATCGAGTTCGCGCGCCGACAGCGAGCCGTCGGCCGCCAGCTCTTCCACACGGCGCAGGTCGGCCTGGGCGCGTCGTGACTGCGCCTCGTTCGACGCCAGCAGCGCCTGGTTCTGGGCAATGGTGGCGCGCGCGCTCGACTGGCTCTGGGCAAAATTCGCAAGGGCCGCCTGGCGGTTCGCCAGTTCCGCGCGCGCCTGCGCCAGGCGCTGGGTGGGAATGCGCTCGTCGATGCGCATCAACAGCTCGCCCTTCTTGACCATCTGGAAATCCTGCACCCGCACCTCGACCACGTAGCCGCTCAGTTGCGGGCTGATGATCGTCACCTGGCCGCGCACCAGCGCATTCTCGGTGCTCTGCAGGGTGCTGCGAAACGGCGGCAGGTTCCAGGCATACAGCACGATCAACACGCCGGCGAGGGCGATGGCGCCGAACGCGAGTGCGCTCAGCAGGATGCGGCGGCGGGAACGGGTTGGCACGGTCGATGGTTCTGGCATATCAGTCGGTCACAGGGTCGGGTGGTGGTGGGGTTCCCGGCTTGGGCGCGGGGGTCGGCACGGCTTTCACCGCCGGGAAGTAATGCAGCCACACGGCATGCAGGAAGATCCAGGCCGCGCTCCCGGCGGCCAGCATGGCCAGCACCAGGAACACGTCGTTGTAGGCGAGGATATTGGCTTCGCGCGTCGCGGTCGCCGACAACGATTGCAGGCTCTGGCGCGTCGCGGCCGCGGGGTCGGCCAGCAGGCGCCCGGCCGCGGCGGCGCCGGACTGGATACGGCTGGCCACCAGCGGATCCAGGCTAGAGAGGCCCTCGACGATCAGCGAGGAATGGTATTTTTCGCGGATTACCTGGAAGGTGCCCACCAGGCTCGAACCCAGCAGGCTGCCCAGGTTCTGCGTCAGGCCGAACAGCACCGAAAAACTGATCAGGTTTTGCGGATTGGGGATCACGGCCCCGAGCAGCGACACCACCAGGGGGCCGAGGAATAGCGTGCCGCCGAAGGCGAGCAGGCTTTGGCTCAGGTACATTTGTTCGGGCCGGGTCTGGTTGCTGGCATGGGCATCGATCCAGGCGCCCAGCGCCATGCACAAGAGCGCGATCACCTGCGGCGACACCAGGTGGTTGACGTTGATGGTCAGCGCCGACACCACGATCCCGGCCACCGTGGCGGCCAGCACGATCGCATACAGGGTCTGCAACTGGTCGTTGTCCAGGCCCACGGCGCGCAGGAAGCCCACCGCGCCCACGCTCTGCTCCGACAGCACGATGCGCACCAGCAGCATCGACAATGCCAGGCGCGCGATATTGCCGCTGGCCAGCCAGCGCAGGTTCAATAGCGGATTGGCGCGGTTATGCTCGACGCATAGCGCGGCCGCCAGCAGCACGATCGCGCCCGCCAGCGCCATCCCGATCCAGGCGCGCTCGAACCACCACTCCACCCGGCCGAAGCTGATCGCCGCGCACAGCAGCGCCATGCCCGGCGCGAACAGGGCGAAGGTGACGAAGTCGGTGGGCCGGAAAGCCTTGATGTAGTCGCCCGACGGCAGCTTGAGCAGCAGCACGGCGCCCAGCGACACCAGCGCTAGGCCCAGCTCGAACAGGTACAGCCCGCGCCATTCGGCGATCTGCAGCAGGTCGTTGGAAAAGATGTAGGCGAGCGGCAGCGCCAGTTGGGCCGCGCCCATCGCCAGCGCCACGCCACGCAGCCGCCATTCCTTCTTGAAGCCTTGCAGGATGTAATACAGACCCAGCGGCGACACCGCCGCCGCCAGCATGCCGTGGGCGGCGCGCACCGCGATCGCCGAGGCCAGGTCGTTGACGAACAGGTGGGCGAAGGTCACCAGCGCATACAGCACCAGGAAGATCTCGGTGAACAGGCGCAGGCCGAACTGTTGCCGGAATTTCACCAGCAGCAGGTTCATCGAGGCATTGGCCATCACATAGGCGGCCGGCAGCCAGGTGGTTTCGGTGGAGTAGGCGCCCAGCACACCCTGCAGGTGGACCAGGTTGACGGTGACCAGTGCATTGCCGAGACCGCCGGTAATGGTGATCAGGACGCCGACGAACAGGTAGGCAAAGCGCAGCGGAGTCGGGTGGGCCGGCGTCGACGGCGAGCCGGGCATCATCGGCCGCTCATCGGGTGCCCACTCGCGCGGCGCATACTTGCTCATGCGTAATTTCCCTTGCTACTCACAGGGCGCGATGATACTCCTTCGAGGAAAAACGCGTCGGATGACACTTTCGCCACACACAAAAATATTCCTCCCGATCTGGTCAACCGGATATTGCTCTAAAGATTTACTCGTCCTAGACTCGGTTTATTCCCTGCGGAAATTGTTCCGTATGGCAGTAAACACGCACCGCGCATTTCCAGAGTCATCCATGTCGAGAACACTGTCCACCCTGATCTCCGCTTCGATTGCCGTGCTGGCCATGCTGCCCGCCGTGGCGCACCTACAGGAACTGCCTGCCACTGCCGCCTCGTCGGCCGCCTCCCTCGATTACCGCATGAACGAGCGCATCGTCCAGGTGCCGGCCGGCGACGGCGGCGTCACGCTCGAGACCACCGTGTTCCAGCCGAACGGCGCCGGTCCGTTTCCACTGATCGTCATCAACCACGGCAAGGATTCCGGTCGCCCCGCCCTGCAGCCGCGTGATCGCTTCTATCACATGGCCAGCGCCTTCGTGAAGCGCGGCTATGCGGTGATGGTGCCGATGCGCCAGGGCTTCTCGAAGTCGGGCGGCCGCTACCGCGACCATGGCTGCGACATGACGGCCAACGGCTATACGCAGGCCAAAGACATCCGCTCGACCCTCGACTATGCGCGCAGCCAGCCCTGGGTCGATGCCGAGCGCATGGTGGTGGCCGGCCAGTCGTATGGCGGCCTGGCCACGATCGCCCTCGGCACCGAAAACCTGCCCGGCGTGCGCGGCCTGATCAATTTCGCCGGCGGCCTGCGCGACGACAGCGACCGCTGCGCCTGGCGCTCGCAACTGGTGGCGGCCTTCGGCGAGTACGGCGCCAAGGCCAAGCTGCCGAGCCTGTGGATGTATGGCCAGAACGACTCGCTGTTCGGCCCCGAACTGGCCGGCCGCATGCACGCGTCCTACCTCCAGGCCGGCGGCCGTGGCCGCCTGGTCGAGTTCCCCTCGTTCAAGCGCGATGCCCACGGCATGCTGGCCAGCCGCGACGGCGAGAAGGTGTGGTTGGAAGATACGGAACGCTTTTTGAAAGAGATCGGCATGCCGACCGCAGTCGTGGTCGACGTGGCGGCCCCGCCGAGCCAGCCGCGCACCGATTTCGCCAGTGTCGATGCCGTCGACGCCGTGCCCTTCCTGTCCGAGCACGGCCGCCGTGCCTACCGCGAATACCTGACCAAGATGACGCCGCGCGCCTTTGCCGTGTCGCCGAGCGGCGGCTGGACCTGGGCCGAGGAAGGCGAAGACCCGGAAGGCCGCGCGCTGGCCACCTGCTCGGCCAAGAGCAAGGACCCGTGCCGCCTGTACTCGGTCGACGACTACGTGGTGTGGACCGACGGCCGCCTGGAGCAGGCCGAGAAGGCGGCCGCCACCGCGTCGACCGCGCCGGTGCCGGGCGCGACGCCGGCGACGGCGGTCTCGGAGCCGACCACCTCGGTCGGCAGCACCACGGTGCGTTGATCGCGAAAGTAATAAACGCAGCGAATGTGACACCGCGTTGTCAAGCCGCATGCGCATGTTTCCTTGCGTGAAGTTTAATTCCTTCGCCGCGGGTCGATGCAGCGCAAACCCGACCGTCGTCCTACCTCCGACAATGTGCTTGACGCATTTATCGGAGAAGCCAGATGGTTCGGTTCTATCGCGCCTGCGCCGCCCTGTTGACGGCGCTGGGCATTCTTGCCGCCCCCGCCTGCAGCGCGGCGAATAACTATCCCGTCATCCTCGTCCACGGCTTCCTCGGCTTCGGGCCCGAGGAATTCCAGCACAGCGGTTTCAATTACTGGGGCGGCTACGGCGACATCGCCTCGCAGATGCAGATCTACCGCGGTCCGCGCGCCGTGTTCGCCGCAGCGGTCGGGCCGATCTCGTCCAACTGGGACCGCGCGGCCGACCTCTATGCCCAGATCAAGGGCGGCTGTGTCGACTATGGCAAGGCCCATGTGCGCGATCACGGCTTGCCCGGCCAGGTGCAAAAGCCGCCCGGCAAATGCTGGGCCGCCGATCCGCGCAACAACCCGCAAGACTATCCGCTGGCCCTGTATCCGGCCTGGGATCAGGACCACCCGATCCACATGATCGGGCACAGCCAGGGCGGCACCACGATCCGGGCGCTGATCGAACTGCTGGAACATGGCTCTCCGCAAGACGAAGGCGACGGCGAGCTGTTCAAGGGCGGCAAGGTGGGCTGGATCCGCAGCGTGACCACGATCTCGGCGCCGCACAATGGCACCACCCTCACAGATGCCGTGTTCAACATCCTGCCGGGCATCCGCCTGCCGCTGCGCGACGTGCTCGGGCACCGGGTGGCGGGCTGGGAACTGGCGCCGGACGGGGCGCGCGAATTCAATCTGTGGGCGCGCACCTCGCCGCACATCTATTATTTTTCAGTCGGCACGGTGGCCACCGAAGGCGGCGCCTGGTGCTGCAACGGCACCGACCGCATCGTCGCCCCGGTCCAGACCACGCTGTTCCAGTATGCGCGCGCCGACATGATCCCCTATTTCAAATCCTTCGCCGGCGAGTGGATCGTGCCCTCGGTGGCGCAGCGCGGCATGGGCAGCTATACCCTCGACCTGCCCAACCGGGTGCGCATCGACAGCGACTGGTTCTCGAACGACGGCGTGGTCAACACGATCAGCATGCGCTCGCCCAATGGCCACCCGGCGCGCGACTACGACGGCACGGCCGTGCGCGGCGCCTGGAATTTCCTCGGCAACTACAAGGGCTACGACCACTTCGACATCCTGAACTGGCCCAACCAGGGGCCATCGGCCGACAAGCTCTATGAGCAGGTCAGCGACATCATTTTTGCGCTGTAGGATTTACGCGAGGCTCTCGATGCGCACGATGTGCATGCGGTCGGGCCGGTCGACCAGCATGCATACCTTGCCGCTGCGCTTGCAGTGGTCCTGCACGCGCCAGTAGTCGCCATGGCTCAGGCAACCAGTCTGGCAGATCACCAGGTCTGCCGCTTCCAGGCTGGCTTCGAGGCTGGCTTCGAGCGCGCGCGGCAAGGCATCGTCGGCACGCGCGGCATGGTCGGCCAGTTCGCGCGCATGCAGCCTGCGCGTCAGCTCATGCACGCGCGCCTGCAAGGCCTCGACCTGGCGGCCCATGGCGGCCCGTCGCTGCAGGCCCGGCGCCGCTTGTTCGAGCGCGGCGCGGTCTTCGCGTTCCCAGGCCAGTGCGGTGAGGCTGCGGATCGCCGCCGCGCGCGTGCGCATCAGCTCGACGTCGAGCTGGCGGATGCGCTCAGTCTGTTCGCGCAACAAGACCGTGCAGCGCGCCTGGAGTTGGGCGTGGGCCCGCAACAGCGCCCCATGCTCGCATAGCAGTCGATCGACGTCCCGTTCCGCCAGCATCTGCATCCCCTCCCAAGAAGCGCGGCGCACCGCGCGCCACGACCACCATTCTAAATGAGAATAATTCTCATTTCAATAAAGACCCTTCTTGGGCCATGGTTCACCAGCCATGGTTCAGGCTCAGGAACGCCGTGCGCCGTTCGCCGAATACGCAGCCGTGGGCGTAGCTGCAGTTGGAGCGGAACTCTAGTTGCGGGTTTAGTGTCTGATAGTACGTAAGCGGGTAAAGCGGAGCGTGATCGAAGTATTCATCGATGTTGCGAAAATCAAGCACAGCAGATGAGGACCTGAACGTGGTCGGGATACTTATTTACTGCACGATGGCATGGAGATACGGCTCGCCACCGGCGCCTTCGCGGCGCGATCGGCGGCCGCGCCCGGCACTGTCGCTAGTGTGTTGCTGGCGGGAGGCTGGAAAGTTACGCCTGTCAGGTACGAATACTGTCAGTAAAACGGTTCGGGACAGGAAGAGGACGCTGAGCAAATTTGCTCACTGCTTTGATAGCAGACGTAATGCTTGTCGGCCAGATTGCGCACGTTTGATGAGACAATTTCGGGAACTATCTCTTTTCTCGGCACTCTTACAACTATCGACGGCTGCATCTGGTTGCTGGTGAAGCTGCTGGCGGTGAGTTCCATCGCCCCTGCCTGTGGAGGAGAAGGCGCTGGCCTGGCACGTACGTTGTCAGGTGAAACCATTTCCGGTGAAGCAGGAATTCAACAGGAAAGTTAACTACGGTTAGCTTTGCGTAAGTTTGAAAGAACGGAACAGGTAGCCGAGCGAGGCGCGTCAACTGGTGGCGCGGTCATCCAGCGACGCCTCGGGACCCGGCAGATTGTCGCGCGTGCCGACGCAAACGCATACAGCAGTGTCGACGCGCGGGCATGCAGCAGGCATCAATGCGCGCTGCGCAGGCTCCGCGCCAAATCCGACAAGCGGTACGGCTTGCTGACGAAGGCAAACTCCCCCAGCCGCGAGCGGTCGAGCTTCAATGCCGGCTGCGGGTAGCCCGAGGCCAGCATCACCTTCACGTTCGGATAGTTGTTGCGCGTGTAGGCCGCCAGCTCGATGCCGTTCATCCCGTTCGGCATCACCACGTCGGTAAACAGGATATCGACGTCGCGGCTGGCCAGCAGGTTCAGGGCATCGTTACCGCTGGCGGCGGTCATCACGTCGTAGCCCATGCTCAGGAACAGCGAGGATGCGACGTCCAGCAGGTCGGACTCGTCCTCCACGATCAGCACCGTCTCGGTCTCGATCTCGGCCAGGTCGTGCGCGTGCGAGGTCACGGCCGGCAGCCAGATGACGATGCTGGTGCCCTCGCCCACGGTGCTCTCGATGGTCACTTCGCCGCCAGACTGCTTGATGAAGCCGTACACCTGCGACAGCCCCAGGCCCGTGCCCTTGCCGACTTCCTTGGTGGTGAAGAAGGGTTCGAAGGCGCGCGCGATGGTGTCGGGCGTCATGCCGGTGCCGGTGTCGCTCACGCTCAGGCGCACATAGGAGCCGGCCGCCAGCCCCGCCTGTTCGCCCTGCACCAGCGCCACGCCCGCCGTCTCGACCACGATGCGTCCGCCGCCCGGCATGGCGTCGCGCGCGTTGACGACAAGATTCAGCACCGCCGACTCCAGCCGTGCGGCGTCGATCACGGCGTTCGGCGCCTTGGGGTCGAGCTTGAGCACGAAGTCGATCGACGAATTGGCGGCGCGCCGCAACACCGATTCGAAGCCGCTGATGATGCGGTTGACGTTGCGCGTCTCGGGTTCCAGCGGCTGCTGTCGCGCAAAGGCCAGCAGTTGCTGGGTGAGCGTGGCGCCGCGGTCGATCGCGCGCCGCATGCTGTCGAGCGTCTTGGCGTCGCCGCCGGGATTACGCTGCATGCTCAGCACCTCGACGCCGCTCGAGATCACCGACAGCAGGTTGTTGAAGTCGTGCGCGATGCCGCCGGTGAGCTGGCCGATCGATTCCATCTTCTGGGCCTGGAACAGGGCAGCCTGCGCCTTGTCGAGCGCCTCGGCGGCCGCCTTCTTCTCGGTCAGGTCGCGCGTGATCTTGGCAAAGCCGACCAGGCGCCCGTCCTCGTCGCGGATGGCGTCGATGACCACATTGGCCCAGAACCGGGTGCCGTCCTTGCGCATGCGCCAGCCTTCGGCCTCGTAGCGGCCGACCTCGCCGGCCGTCATGAGCGCGCGCACCGGCAGGCCGCGCAGGCGGTCCTCGTCGGTATAGAAGCGCGAGAAATGGTGGCCGACGATGTCGTCGTAGCTGTAGCCCTTGATGCGCTCGGCGCCGACGTTCCAGTTCGACACCATCCCCTCGGGTGTCAGCATGTACAGCGCGTAGTCGGTCACGCCCTGCACCAGCAGCCGGAAGCGCCGCTCGCTGTCGCGCAGCGCATCTTCGGCGCGCTTCTTCTCGGTGACGTCGCGCGTGATCTTGGCGTAGCCGATCAGGACGCCGCCGCTGTCGCGGATCGGATCGATCACCACGTGGGCCCAGAAGCGGCCGCCGTCCTTGCGCACGCGCCAGCCTTCGGATTCGTAACGGCCGTGCGCGAGCGCTTCGGCCAGCGCCTGCGCCGGCAGGCCGGTGGCGCGGTCTTCCGGCGTATAGAAACGGGAAAAATGCTGCTGCAGGATCTCGTGCTCGACGTAGCCCTTGAAACGCTGGGCGCCGGCATTCCAGCTGCTGACGTATCCCTGCGGATCGAGCATGTAAATCGCGTAATCGCTGATGCCGGCGATCAGGTACTGGAAGCGTTGTTCGTCGGTCAGCGTCTGCTTGACGGGTAGAGAAGTGTCCATGGGGCGATACCGCGTCCTTGTCTACGGGGTCAAAAAAGTAGCCCATCATACATCTGCTTTCGCCGAACACGCCATGCGAAAATATGTACGTGCGCGGGGGTAACCAGTTGTCAAGACGGATAGCCACGATGGCAATACGTCTGGGCATCGGGTGTTGAAAAACATTCTATATAGAATGAGATACCAGCTTTTCACGTTACAATGCGCCTTGTTCCCTGCTCGTTACAAAGCGGCTCCATGACCCAGGCCTCTCCCGACCACCTCGACATCACCGGCTGCGACCGCGAACCGATCCGCACGCCGGGCAGCATCCAGCCGCATGGCTTCATGCTGACGCTGTCGCCTGCACTCGACGTGCTGCAGGCGAGCGCCAATCTCGCCGGGTGGACCGGCGTCGAAGCCGGCGCCGCGATCGGCCGGCCGCTGGCCGCCGCGATCGGCGAAGCGGCCGTTGCCCACCTGGCCCTGGAACTGGGCAGCGGCACGCTGGGCCAGCGTCCGGCCTACCTCGGCACCGTCACGACCGGCAACGGCCAGCACTTCGACGTGCTGGCGCACGCCTGGGATGGCCTGGTGATCGCCGAATTCGAATCGGTCATGCGCGCGCAGCCGGCCGATTTTCGCCACCTGTACCCGCTCATCACCGACTTCCTGGCGCGCGTGGGCGACCATGCATCCATTCCGGCCCTGACCGACCTGGCCGCGCGCCACGTGCGTTCGGTGACCGGCTACGGCCGCGTGATGGTCTACCAGTTCGACCCCACCGGCCATGGCCGGGTGGTGGCCGAGTCGAAGGCGGACGATTACGACTCGTATTTCGATCAATCGTTCCCGGCCAGCGATATCCCGGTCCAGGCGCGCGCACTGTATACGCTGTCGCCGATCCGTGTGATCCAAGACGCCAATTACGAGGCCGCCCCACTGGTCCCGGACGTCAATCCGGCCACCGGCGCGCGCAACGACCTGTCCTTCGCCGCCCTGCGCAGCGTCTCGCCGGTGCACCTGCAGTACATGCGCAATATGGGCACACTGGCCTCGATGTCGGTGTCGCTGATCGTCAAGGGCCAGTTATGGGGCCTGATCTCGTGCCACAACGCGACGCCCTGCCAGGTGTCGGTCGAAAAGCGCACCGCCTGCGAGCAACTGGGTCAGATCCTGGCGCTGTGCGTCGAGTCGCGCGAGGATGCGCGCGAACTGCAGTTCCGCCTCGACGTGCGCCGCATCATGGTCGAGATGCTGGGCCGCCTGACCAATGGTTCCGACTTCATCGACAACCTGTCCGGCGTGTTCCCCGAACTGCTGCGCTTTGCGCGCGCCGGCGGCGTGGCGATCGTGGTGGACGACCGCATCCTGACCTATGGCGACACGCCGAACGACGCGTCGATCCGGTCGCTGGCCACCTGGCTCGCGGTGCACGGTCACGAGGTGTTCCATACCAATCACCTGGCCGACGCCTACCCGCCGGCGCAGGAACTGACGCGCAACGCCAGCGGCCTGCTGGCGCTGCCGATCTCGCGCATCCACCAACACTACCTGCTGTGGTTCCGTCCCGAGCTGGTGCAGACCGTGGAATGGGCCGGCAATCCGTATGAAAAACAGGCCGCCGCCAATGCGCCGACCAGCCTGTCGCCGCGCCAGAGTTTCGCCGCCTGGCGCGAGACCATCCACGGCCACAGCCTGCCCTGGCATGCCGCCGAGATCGAGCTGACCACCGAGTTTCGCAGTGCGCTACTGGGCATCGCGCTCGAGCGCGCGGAACAGATGGCCGAACTGGCCGAAGAACTGGGCCGCGCCAACAAGGAGCTCGAAGCGTTCTCGTATTCGGTGTCGCACGACCTGCGCGCACCGCTGCGCCACATCGCGGGCTTCTCGGACCTCTTGATCGAATCGGCCGGCAGCGAAGACGTGGCCATGCGCCAGCGCTTTTTAAAGAACATCAAGGAATCGGCGCGCCTGGCCGGCAAGCTGGTCGACGACCTGCTGTCGTTCTCGCAGATGGGCCGCGCCGCCCTGCGTCCGACCAATATCGACATGACAGACCTGGTGTCGGGCTGCATCGACAAACTGGCCCTGGACATCGGCCAGCGCAAGGTCGACTGGCATATCGAAGGCATGCCGGTCGTCTGCGCCGACCCGGCCTTCCTGCACCTGGCGATGTACAACCTGCTGTCGAACGCGGTCAAGTTCACACGCGAACGCGAACAGGCCGTGATCCGGATCACCTGCGACGAGACCGCCGACGATTTCGTATTCCACGTGGCCGACAATGGCGCCGGCTTCAACCCCAACTACGTGCACAAGCTGTTCGGCGTATTCCAGCGCCTGCACCGGATGGAAGACTTCCAGGGCACCGGCATTGGCCTGGCCAACGTACGCCGCATCATCGAGCGCCATAACGGCCGCGTATGGGCCGACTCGATACTGGGCGAAGGGGCGACGTTCTCCTTCAGCCTTCCAAAACAACCCATCAATCCGTAGACCGTACCATGCTCAAACCCATTCTTCTGGTAGAAGACAATCCGCACGACCTCGAACTGACGCTGATCGCGTTGTCGAAGAGCCAGCTGGCCAACGAAGTCGTGGTGGTGCGCGACGGCGCCGAAGCGCTCGACTATCTGCACCGGCGCGGCGAGTTCGCCGACCGCCAGCTGGGCAGCCCGGCCGTGATCCTGCTCGACCTCAAGCTGCCCAAGGTCGACGGCCTCGAAGTGCTCAAGGAAATCCGCAACACCGAGGCGCTCAAGCCGGTGCCGGTAGTGATGCTGACCTCGTCCAAGGAAGAGCAGGACGTGGTGCGCAGCTATGCGCTGGGCGTGAACGCCTATGTGGTCAAGCCGGTGGACTTCAATGAATTCGTGCGCGCGATCGCCGATCTTGGCATCTTCTGGGCGGTGCTGAACGAGCCGCCGCCAGGCTCGCACCGCTACATCAAGCCGAAATGAGTTGCGCTTGACGGTTTGCCGGCGGCGCGCCTGGCGCGCCGCAGCAGGTGACGGATGCGCGCGCTCAGCGCTTCCGGATGGTAGGGCTTCTGCAGCAAATGGACCGATGCGTCCAATTTTCCTTCATGGGTCAGCACACCCTCGGCATAGCCCGAGGTGTACAGCACCTCGCATTCCGGCAGCTTGCTGCGCACAATCTCGCCCAGTTGCAGGCTGGTGAGCGGCCCCGGCATCACCACGTCGGTGAACACCAGATCGATGTGACGCCCCTGCTCGATGATCGCCGCTGCCTGCGCGGCGTCCCCCGCCTCCAGCACGTCGTAGCCGAGCGCGGACAGGATGCCGCAGGTCGACGAGCGCACGTCTTCTTCGTCCTCGACCACCAGGATGGTCTCCAGGCCGCCGGCCAGCGGCAGGTGGTAAGGATGCTCGCTGGCGACCTGTGGCGCCGCACTGCTGCGCGGCAGATAGATGCACACACTGGTGCCCTTGCCGGCTTCGCTGCGCAGCACGATCTCGCCGCCTGACTGCTTGACGAAACCGTAGGCCATCGACAGGCCCAGGCCAGTGCCCTGCCCGGTCGGCTTGGTGGTGAAAAATGGCTCGAATGCGCGCGCCATCACGTCGGGCGGCATGCCCTTGCCGGTGTCGGCGATCTCGATCATCACGAAGTCGTCGGATGCCACTTCCGCCGGCCGTTCGTCGCCGGGGCCGACGTTGGTGGCGCGAATGGTCAGGGTACCGCCGCCAGGCATCGCGTCGCGCGCATTGATGACCAGATTGAGCAGCACATTATTGAGCTGGTTCGGATCGATCACCGTGCTGCCGAGGTCGGCAGCGATCTCGCTGCGGACAAAGGTATTGGCGTCCAGCAGGCGGCGCGCCATATCGTCCAGCTCGCGCAGCAGACCGCCCGGATCGATCACGATCGACTGCAATGGCTGCCGACGCGCAAAAGCGAGCAAGTGCGACGCCAGCTTGGCGCCGCGCTCGACGCCGGCCAGCGCCATCTCGACCCGCGAGCGCCCCGCATCGCTCAGGCCGCCAACCATCCTGAGCAGTTGCAGGTTGCCGCCGATGATCTGCAGCACATTGTTGAAGTCGTGGGCGACGCCGCCGGTGAGCTGGCCGATCGCCTCCATCTTCTGCGCCTGCTGCAGCGCCGACTGGCTGGCGGCCAGCTCTTCCTGGCTGCGGCGCAGCGAGGCGAAGGCCTGGTCGCGCTCGCGCCGGGCGATGCAGGCGCCGCTGTGGTGGCGCACCCGCGCCACCAGTTCGCGCGGATCGGGCCACTTGACCATATAGTCGCTGGCGCCGATGGCGAAGGCCTTGGCCTTGATGTCGGGATCGTCCTCGGACGAGAGCAGGATGACGGGAATGTCGTGGGTATCCGGATGCGCACGCAAGCTGGCGATGACATCGAAGCCATCGACTCCACCCGGCATGCGCAGGTCGACGATGACCACGGTTGCATCGACCTCGCGCGCCATGTCGACGGCGCGCGACGAGTCCGATTCGTACATGAGTTGATGGCCGACACAACCTTTCAGACCGTGCGCGATGATGTCCTGGGCAAAGGATTCATCGTCAATCAACAACACGGAGCAGCGGGTCGAGTCGGCTTCAATCATGCAACTGCGTCGCTTTCAGGCTAGAGAGGTGAATGTCTTGCACAAAGACCAAGGGTGAATTTTACACGTTTCCTATTTTACACAATGCGCACACGCATTTCTCCATTGAAATTATCGGGTCAAGACTTGTGCAACGCGTTCTAGCCCACCATATCGCAATCGATAAGCAAACACAACCCGGAGCAGGATGTGATCGACAACTGTTGTCCCCTGTGCGGACGGCCTCTCGGGACTGTCAATATCGACCGCCACCACCTGGTCCCGAGGACCTTCAAGGGTAAGGAGCAGTTCCCGATCCACAAGATCTGCCACCGCAAGATTCACTCTGCGCTGACCGAGCGTGAACTGCTGCGGCAGTATCACACCTGGGACGCGCTGCGCGGCCACGAGGACATCGCCGCCTTCATCGACTGGGTGGCCAACAAGCCGCCCGAGTTCTATACCCGTACTTACACATCCAACAAGAAGAAGAGCCGCTGAGCGATATGCTTGCAATAACTTTTCCGCGCATCCGCGGTCCAAGGCGGATTGGGGGCGCACGATGGACATCGACTGGGTCAATTTCACGCCGTGGTCGGCGCTGGCTGGCGGACTGCTGATCGGCCTGGCGGCCGGCGGGCTGCTGCTGTTCAATGGCCGCATCGCCGGCGTCAGCGGGATTCTCGGCGGGCTGCTGCATCCGGCGCATGGCGAGACCGGCTGGCGCCTGGCATTCCTCGCGGGCCTGGCCTGCGCTCCCCTGCTCTATAGCCTGCTTGCCTCTCCGCCCCACGTCGAGGTCGATGCGGGCTGGCTGGCGCTGATCGCATCCGGCCTGCTGGTCGGCATCGGCACCCGCTACGCCGGCGGCTGCACCAGCGGCCACGGCGTGTGCGGCATGGCGCGCGGCTCGCCACGCTCGCTGGCGGCGACCGCCGCCTTCATGGGCGCCGGCTTCGCGGTCGTCTACCTGCTGCGCCATGTGCTCGGGAGCTCCACATGAACATCCTGTTCGCCCTGGGGGCCGGCCTGCTGTTCGGGACCGGGCTGATTCTCTCCGGGGTGACCAATCCGGCCAAAGTACTGGCATTTCTCGACCTGGCTGGGGCCTGGGATCCGTCGTTGGGGATCTTGATGCTCGGTGCGCTGCTGGCGGCCACGCCGGCGTATGCGCTCGCGCGGCGCCGACGGCTTTCCCTGCTGGGAGAGCCGCTGCAACTGCCCACCGCGACCCGGATCGACCGCAGGCTGCTGGTGGGCAGCCTGGTATTCGGCGGTGGCTGGGGGCTGGCCGGGTATTGTCCCGGGCCGGCGGTGGCGTCGATCCTGGTTGGCGGTGTCAAGCCGTTGCTGTTCTTTCTGGCGATGGTGGCGGGGATGGCGGTGTACGAACTACTGGAGTGGCGCCAACAACATCGAGCCAGCCCTGGCGATCCGGCCGGGAACGGGCATGCGCAGGAAACCGCGTATAGCGCTAAAAAATGAATCCGCAGTTCTTTACGTCGAGGCCGCTATCTTTGAAAATTTCCGCGAATACCGCTGGAAACCGATGGCGTAGTGTCTGTGGATTCTGCAGAAAATCGTACAACGTTCCAATCATTCCCCGTATCTGCCATCGATAAGCCTGGAGCTGCTCCCATGTCACGCCTTGAGGAGGCATCTTGCAGCGCAATTCAGGTGTCGTACCGGCTAAGCGAATTGCCTCAACCACGTCGGGCGACAGGCTGCTCAGTGCATACAGCGCCGCTTCGTTATCCAAGCGACGAGCGTATGGCTTTTTGCCGAACTTCAGCAAGAGCGTGCGCAAGTCAGCGTTTCGCATACCGCTGAGGAGCACACGAAGCGGAATACTTATCCCCGATGTAACAAGGCCTCTTGCTTCGAGCTCATCCGCCTCCTCCGGCCAGAAATTATCGTCGGCGAGCGGGACATCACTCATGCTGAACAAACGATGTTTCTCATAGCACTGGATGACGTAATTTTGTAACTGGTAGTCGCTCATCCAACGAATCTGCGGTATGACGTCTTCGGACGACACTAGCGATATGGTCTCGTAGAAGTCAGGGAAATGGACATCTTCCGAGACAAGCCCCTGGAGCGCGACGCAGATGTCGACCCTTCGCCATTTCTCGGCGCGCGCCGCGGCATCATTGGCGAACTTTGTATCGCACAGGAAGGCTAAGCCGGCGGTCTGTTCGAAGTAGCGATCTCGATCGATGATGTGCTGCGCCCACCATATCGGCCACTCGATGCCATTGCAAATCGCTCCCTGGATCAGCCGCCATACGCCTCCGGGTTCGCGCAACACGGAATCTTCCATGAGCTGCCAGAAGTCGAGCGCGCTTGCCTCATCGCTGGCCTTCAGCACCACGGGAATACTTGCATTCACATGGAACCTGAACTGGCCATCAGCACCAAATCGCTCTATCAATCAACCCTCCATCACGTCCGCCCTGACAAATTCGGGTTCGGGAAACTGTCCCGACCAAGCAACCCGGTGGAGCAATACGAAAAAAGCCTTGTGGTTCCCCACAAGGCTTTTCATATTCTGGCTCCCCGACCTGGACTCGAACCAGGGACCTGCGGATTAACAGTCCGTCGCTCTACCAACTGAGCTATCAGGGAATTGAGGCAATATTATAGCCGGGCGATTGCAGTTTGACCAGTGCCTCTTGTGAATCGATGCCACGACCCGATCCAGCGCCTCCCGCTTTGCTATAGTTTCGGCTTCGCCGCCACCTGCGGCCTGCAATCTCATCACAGTCCGACCTCACAGACAAACCATGACCACTTCCCGCACCCTCGGCACCCCGCTCGCCCCTTCCGCAACCAAAGTCATGCTGCTCGGCTCCGGCGAGCTGGGCAAGGAAGTGATCATCGCCCTGCAGCGCCTAGGCGTCGAAGTGATCGCCGTCGACCGCTACCCGAACGCGCCCGGCCATCAAGTGGCGCACCGCGCCCACGTGATCGACATGACCGACGGCGCCGCACTGGAGGCGCTGATCGACCGCGAACGCCCCGACCTGGTGGTGCCCGAAATCGAAGCCATCGCCACCGACAAGCTGGCCGAACTCGAAGCCGCGGGTCGCATCACCTGCATCCCCACCGCGCGCGCGGCCCAGCTGACCATGAACCGCGAAGGCATCCGCCGCCTGGCGGCCGAGGAACTGGGCCTGGCGACCTCGCCCTACCGCTTCGCCAGCAGCCTGGCCGAGTTGCAGGAAGCCTGCGAAGCGGTCGGCTTCCCCTGCGTGGTCAAACCCGTGATGTCGTCGTCCGGCAAGGGCCAGTCGAAACTCGATTCCGCCGCCGACGTGGCCGATGCCTGGGCCTACGCCGCCGCGGGCGGCCGGGTCGACGCCGGCCGCGTGATCGCCGAAGGCTTCATCGATTTCGATTACGAAATCACCCTGCTGACGGTGCGCTCGCTGGGCGCCGACGGCAAGATCGAAACGAGCTTCTGCGAACCGATCGGCCACAAGCAGGTGCAGGGAGACTACGTCGAATCGTGGCAGCCGCACCCGATGCAGCCGCTGGCGCTCGAGCGGGCGCGCGACATCGCGAGCAAGGTCACCGCCAACCTGGGCGGGCTGGGCGTGTTCGGCGTCGAGCTGTTCGTCAAGGGCGATATGGTGTGGTTCTCGGAAGTGAGCCCGCGCCCGCACGACACCGGCATGGTGACGATGGCGAGCCAGTTGCAGAGCGAATTCGAACTGCACGCGAAAGCCATCCTCGGCCTGCCGGTGAACCCGGCATTGCGCGCGCCCGGCGCCTCCGCCGTGATCTATGGCCAGCTGGACGAAGCCGGCATCGCCTTCGAGGGAGTGGCCGAGGCGCTGCGCGTGCCGGGCGCCGACCTACGCCTGTTCGGCAAGCCGGAATCGTTCGCGCGCCGCCGCATGGGCGTGGCGCTGGCGAGCGCCGACGATGTCGAGACCGCGCGCCAGCGTGCGCTCGAGGCGGCGTCGAAGGTCAGGCCGGTGTCCGGCAAGCGCTAAGCGCCTGCAACACCCGATTGACAGGCACGGGATACGAAATGATAATGATTCTCATTATCATTTTGGCACAAGCAAGAAGACCATGCCCGTCACCGTTCTTCCCCGCCGCGGCCTGCCCCGCCTGCTCGTCCTGTCAACACTCGCTGCATCGCCCGTTTGCGCGCAGGACGCCGCGATTCCGACCGGCGGCGACACCGCCCAGGTAGTCGTCACCGCCACCGGCTACCGCACCACCGGCACCAAGTCCGACCTCAAGCCGCTGGAGGCGCCGATGAGCTACGAGGTCTACGACACCGAACTGCTCAGCGCGCGCCAGGCCGACAGCGTCAACGAGGCATTGCGCTACGTGCCGGGCGTGACGCCGGAAAGCCGCGCGACGGTGACCATCTTCGACCAGTACACGATCCGCGGCTTCGAGAGCTACCGCAACTATTATGACGGCCTGCCGCTGCAGTATGACGGCCTGTGGAACCTGGTGCCGCAGGTCGACGCCTTCGCCACCGGCAGCGTCGAAGTGCTCAAGGGCCCGGTGTCGGTGCTGTACGGCTCGGCGCCGCCGGGCGGCATGGTCAACCAGACCGCCAAGCAACCGCATTCGAAGCAGGAGACCACCGTGCGCGCCCGTGTCGGCACCAATGCGCTGCGCGAGCTGGCGCTGGACGCGACCGGCCCGCTGTCGAAGGACGTCGACTATCGCCTGGTGGCCCTGGCGCGCGAGCGCGACGGCCAGCAGGCGACCACCGAGGAAGAACGCCGCCTGGTGGCGCCATCCGTCACCTGGCGCATCGGCGCATCGACGCGCCTGAACGTCAATCTGTACTACCAGGACGATCCGGCCCTGATCCCGTCGACGCCCCTGCCCGCCGTCGGCACCCTGCACGATGCGCCTTACGGCCGCCTGGACGCCGACGCTTTTGCCGGCGACGCCGGCTGGTCCGGCATGCAGCGCGAAACGACGCTTGCGGGCTGGAAGTTCGAACACGCCTTCAACGACAAGGCGAGCTTCCTGCAGAACTTCCGCTATACCAAGGCCAACGGCTTCCAGCGCAATACCTACAACAACGGCCTGGCGCCGGATGACCGCACGCTGAGACGCTCCGCCTATTTCACCGACGAAGAGATGCATGGCTGGGTGATCGACAACCAGTTCGCGCTACGCTTCGACACCGGTCCGCTCAGGCACCGCGTGCTGGCGGGCCTCGACTACCAGCGCCTGCGTACCGGCGTCGGCTATGGCGACACCCTCGGCACGGCGACGCCATCGATCGACCTCGGCGCGCCGAACCACCACCTGTTCGATACCGCGGCGCTGCCGTTCGGCTTCTATACCGAGAATCACGCAATCCGCCAATCGCAGCTGGGTCTGTACCTGCAGGACGAAGCCAGGGTCGGCGCCCTGACCCTGCTGGCCGGCGTGCGGCGCGACCGCTACCGCAGCGAGGACGACGCGCGCACCAGCTACGACGGATTCCCGTCGGCCGGCATCACAGAGATCCGCCAGTACCGCACCAGCGGCCGCGTGGCCGCGATCTACCAGCTCGGCAACGGCCTGGCGCCCTACCTGAACTACTCGACCTCGTTCGAGCCGACCTCGGGTGTCGACACCGAAACCGGCGAGGCCTTCAAGCCCACCACCGCCAAGCAGTTCGAGGGCGGCCTGAAATACCGCTCGCAGGACGGCGCCACCCAGCTCACCGCGGCGTACTTCGACATCAAGAAGCGCAATGTGGTGGTCAACACGCCGGACTTCGGCAAGTACACGCAGAACGGCGAAGTGCGCTCCAAAGGTATGGAGGTCTCATGGAACCAGGCCATCACCGACCGCCTCGACTTGACGCTGGGCCTGACCCATCTGGACATGCAGGTGACGGAGAACGAGCAAAACACCGCCCTGGTCGGCAAGACGCCGGTCTGGGTCGCCGAGAAGCAAGCGTCGCTGTGGGTGAACTACAAGCCGCTCGACCGGCTGGACTTGAGCGCCGGCGCGCGCTACGTGGGCGAAAGCCAGATGGACGCGCTCAACACCGGCATCGTGCCGTCGTACACCGTGTTCGACGCTGCCGCCATGTTCAGGCTGGATAAAACCTGGCGCATCGGCCTCACCGCCAGCAACCTGGGCGACAAGCGTTATGTTGGCGCCTGCTTCGACACCGACAACTGCTGGATGGGCGCCGAGCGCAGCGTCGAACTGAGCCTGCACGCGACGTTCTGAACGCTGCCCCCGACGCCGCCTGCAGGATCAGGCAAGTTTTTCGGGCATGCAGGCATGGCGGTTTGCCTGCGCAACTGATCCAATAGATGCTAGAAACGAACGTGGAGGAACAGCATGTGGAAGCGCATATCGTTCAGGAACCGGCGCGTCGACGTCGTAGGTAATATGCACGTCCCCGACGGATTCGATGAATCCAGGACCTACCCCGCAATCGTGCTGGCCACGCCCGGCAGCAGCGTGAAAGAACAGATCGGCGCCGTCTATGCCGAGCGGCTCGCCGCGCGCGGCTTCGTGGCGCTGACATTCGATCCCTCTTACCAGGGCGAGAGCGGCGGCGAGCCGCGCGATCTGGAGGACCCGTCGGTGCGCGTCGAGGATCTGCGCTGCGCCGTCGATTTCCTGGTGACGCAGCCCTTCGTCGACGAAGCGCGCATCGGCATGCTGGGTATCTGCGCCGGTGGCGGCTATGCGGTGAGCGCCGCGCAAACCGAACACCGCTTCAGGGCGCTCGCGACGGTCGTCGCCACCGACATCGGCGCGGCATTTCGCCGGATGCTGCCCGACGTGCGCGCGACGCTGGAAGAAGTCGGCAAGGAGCGAAGCGCCCAGGCGCGCGGCGCAGCGCCGCGCAGGGATCCGTGGATTCCCGACAGCCTGGCCCAGGCGCGTGAAGCGGGCGTGCGCGACCCCGAGGTGCTGGAAGCCGTCGCCTTCTATCGCGAGTCGCCCTACCGCCACCCGCGTTCGACCAACCGCCTGCTGTTTGCGAGCTACGGCCCGCTGCTGGCATTCGATGCCTTCCACCTCGTACCCAAGCTGCTCACCAAGCCGCTACTGGTCATCGTCGGCGGCAAGCGCGGCAGCACCGGCCAGCATGAAGCGGGAAAGGCGCTGTTCGGCATGGCCCCGACGGGTGACAAAGACCTGCTGGTCATCGATGGCGCCGGCCATTATGATATGTATTACAAGCCGGAATATGTGGATCTGGCGATCGAGCGCATGACGCGGTTTTATGCGCAACATCTTGGCGCCTAGATCATCGAATAAGGACAATCACCATGCACGTCCCGATTGCATTGATCGTCATCGACATGCAGAACGCGATGCGCAGTGAGTCGCTTGCGCCCCGCAATAATCCCGCGGCTGAAGACAATATCGCCCGCCTGCAGCGCGCCTGGCGCGACACGCCGCATCCGCTGGTCTCGGTGCGGCACATCAGCCGTTCGCCGACCTCCCTGTTCGCGCCTGGCCAGCCCGGCGCCGCGTTCCAGGAGCGCTTCCTGCCACGGCCACAGGAGCACGTCGTCGAAAAGAACGTGCCCGATGCCTTCATCAATACGGGCCTGGAGCGATGGCTGCATGCGCGGGCAGTGCGCCGGCTGGTGATCGCTGGTGTGAGCACCAACAATTCGGTGGAGGCGACGGCGCGCACGGCCGGCAACCTGGGCTTCGACGTCGTGGTCGTGTCCGATGCCTGCTTCACCTTCGACAAGCAGGATTTCGGCGGCACGTGGCGCAGCGCAGAAGAGGTGCATCTGATGGCGCTGGCCAACCTTCATGATGAGTATGCGCAGGTGCGCAGCACGGATGAGGTACTGGCCACGCTGACGCGCGGCTGATCCGGGCCACCAAAGCAAAAAGGGCCGCATTCGCATGCGGCCCTTCTCAATTCTGGCTCCCCGACCTGGACTCGAACCAGGGACCTGCGGATTAACAGTCCGTCGCTCTACCAACTGAGCTATCAGGGAAAGGAGGCCGCATTATACCTGCTGATTTCGATTTCGCAAGCATTCACACGACGAAAAAACGTGAAACTAGGTTTTCGTCCGCGCGACCAGGCGCTTCAGGGCGCCCAGCACCAGCTCCGGCTCGGTAAGCTGTGGGAAATGGGCGCTGCGCCGCGCCTCGATTCGCTCGCCCAGCGGCGACAAGGCGGCCAGCCCCAGCTGCGTGCGCTCACGTTCGCGCACGAGCGCCGCAGGCACCATCCAGCGCGGCAGGCGCTTCGTGCCGGACAGCACCGTGACCGGCACCGGCGGGAACGCGGGCGCCTCCTGGATATCCTTCACGGTCTCGGCTTCGTGCCGGATCTCGTCAAATTGATCGCGCGGCGATATGCGGTCGAGCAGATTGATGAAGCCGCGCTGCAGCGGCGACTGGAATTGCTTGAGCGTGGTGACGTCGTCCGGCGCGGTCGCCTCCAGGAACAGCACGCCGGCCACTTCGTCCGCGAAAGCGCGTGCGAACAGGTTGGCGTGCAGGCCGCCGAAGGAATGGCCGACCAGCACGAACGGCGGCTCGACGCCGGCCGTCTGCAGCAGCAGGCGCAGCTGCGCCACCACCGTCTCGCCATACTGCGCCTCGCGCGGCTTGGGGCTGCCGCCGACACCGGGCCGGTCATAGGCGAACACGGTGCCCAGCTGTTCGATCTCGGGATACAGCTTGTACCAGCCATCGAGCGGGCCGCCCGCGCCATTGATCAGCACGATCGACGGCTTGCCCTGCCCCGACTTCATCAAGCGGAACATCTGCCCTTCGATCAGGGTGGCATGGCTTTTCGGAAGTTGCTTCACGCGGGTATCTCCTATGGTGCCCGACAGCGCCAATCAGGCACGCCGCAAAACGAAAAAGGCCGCATCCTCAGATGCGGCCTCTTCTAATTCTGGCTCCCCGACCTGGACTCGAACCAGGGACCTGCGGATTAACAGTCCGTCGCTCTACCAACTGAGCTATCAGGGAATTGATGCTTGCATTATATGGCTGCTGAAACGTTTCTGTCAAATTTGCCCAGATCGCAACCGCCACTCCTGCTGCTCTCCGCACACGCCGTAACGCTTGCGGAGAGCCGGGATTTTAGAGAACTTTGGCAACCGCGTCAACGACGCGATCGATATTGGTCGAGTTCAGCGCGGCGACGCAGATGCGGCCGGTGTCCACGGCGTAGATCGATTCGTCGCGCAGCTTGCCCACTTGTTCCTTGGTCAGGCCCGAATACGAGAACATGCCGACCTGTTCGCGCACGAATTCGAAGTCGTGCCCCGGGGCCTTGGCCTTCAGCTTCTCGACCATCGCGCCGCGCATTTCGCGGATGCGCACGCGCATGCCGGCCAGCTCTTCTTCCCACAGCTTGCGCAGCTCAGGGGTCGACAGCACGGTCGCGACGACCTTGCCGCCATGGGTCGGCGGGTTCGAGTAGTTGGTACGCACCACGCGCTTGAGTTGCGACAGCACGCGGGCCGCCTCTTCGCCACTGGTGGCGACGATCGACAGCGCGCCGACGCGCTCGCCGTACAGCGAGAACGACTTCGAGAACGAGTTCGACACCAGGAGCGGCATGCCGGTCGCGGCGAAGCGGCGCACGACGGCGCCGTCTTCATCGATACCGTTGGCGAAGCCCTGGTAGGCCATGTCCAGGAACGGTACCAGGCCGCCAGCCTGCACGGCGGCGATAACCTGATCCCACTGCTCTTGCGACAGGTCGGCGCCGGTCGGGTTGTGGCAGCAGGCATGCAGCACGACGATCGCGCCGGCCGGCATGGCCTTGAGCGCGGCCAGCATGCCGTCGAAGTTCACGCCGCGGGTGCTTGGATCGTAGTAGGCGTAGTTGTGGACGGTGAAGCCGGCGCTTTCGAACAGCGCGCGGTGGTTTTCCCAGCTCGGGTCGCTGATGTACACGTCCGAATTCGGCAGGAAACGCTTGAGGAAATCGGCGCCGATCTTGAGCGCGCCGGTGCCGCCCAGGGCTTGCACGGTGATCGCACGCTTCTCTTGAATTACGGCGCTGTCGGCACCAAATACCAGTTCTTGTACGGCCTTGTCGTACGCCGCCAGGCCGTCGATCGGCAGGTAGGTGCGCGGCGCAGGCTGCTCCATCAGTTTCGCTTCCGCTTTCTGTACGCACTCCAACAGTGGCACCTTGCCGTTATTGTCATAATAGACGCCCACGCCGAGGTTGATCTTGGCAGGGTTGGTATCGGCATTGAAGGCTTCGGTGATACCCAGGATCGGGTCGCGCGGGGCCATCTCAATGGCGCCAAAAAGGCTGGCAGAGGCAGTGGAAGTCATCGTGATAAACTCAGTTGTTTCGGCTGGGTTGACAGCGGTTGTATAGACAGCGGCCCTTGTGTTGCAGGGCCGCGAGCGGATTCTCATTCTAACAAAGGTCTGTAAGTATGGCTGATTTATCCATCGCAACTTCCCCGGAACCGACGGTCATCACCTTCCCGGATTCGCCCTTCAAGCTGCACCAGCCCTTCCCGCCGGCCGGCGACCAGCCGACCGCGATCGAGGGCCTGATCGACGGCATCAACGATGGCCTGTCGTACCAGACGCTGCTTGGCGTGACGGGCTCGGGCAAGACGTACACGATGGCCAATGTGATCGCGCGCGCCGGGCGTCCGGCGATCGTGTTCGCACCCAACAAAACGTTGGCGGCCCAGCTGTATTCGGAGTTCCGCGAATTCTTCCCGCAGAACGCGGTCGAGTATTTCGTCTCCTACTACGATTACTACCAGCCCGAAGCCTATGTGCCGCAGCGCGACCTGTTCATCGAAAAGGACTCGTCGATCAACGAGCACATCGAGCAGATGCGCCTGTCGTGCACCAAGTCGCTCATGGAACGGCGCGACGTGGTCATCGTGGCCACCGTGTCGGCGATCTACGGTATCGGTAATCCGAACGAATACCACAAGATGATCCTCACCCTGCGCCACAAGGATAAAGTGGCGCAGCGCGACATCATCGCGCGCCTGATCCAGATGCAGTACACCCGCAACGAGATGGATTTCTCGCGCGGCAGTTTCCGTGTGCGCGGCGACACCATCGACATCTTCCCGGCCGAGCACGCCGAGCTGGCGATCCGCGTCGAGATGTTCGACGATGAGATCGAATCGCTGCAGCTGTTCGACCCGCTGACGGGCCGCGTACGCCAGAAGATCCCGCGCTTTACCGTATATCCGGGCTCGCACTACGTGACCCCGCGCTCGACGGTCCTGCGCGCGGTCGAGTCGATCAAGGCCGAGTTGCGCGATCGCCTCGAGGAATTCCGCCAGCAGAACAAGCTGATCGAAGAGCAGCGCCTCGAACAGCGCACCCGCTTCGACCTCGAGATGATGGCCGAGATCGGCTTTACCAAGGGCATCGAGAACTACTCGCGCCACCTGTCCGGCGCGATGCCGGGCGAACCGCCTCCGACGCTGATCGACTACCTGCCGAAAGACGCCCTGATGTTCATGGACGAGTCGCACGTGATGATCGGCCAGCTCAACGCCATGTACAGCGGCGACCGCTCGCGCAAGACCAACCTGGTCGACTATGGCTTCCGCCTGCCGTCGGCATTGGACAACCGCCCGCTCAAATTCCAGGAATTCGAGAGCAAGGCGCGCCAGACGATCTTTGTCTCGGCCACGCCGGCCGATTACGAGCAGGGCAAGGCCGATAATGTGGTCGAGCAGGTGGTGCGTCCCACCGGCCTGGTCGACCCGCAGATCATCGTGCGCCCCGCCCTGTCGCAGGTCGACGACCTGATGAGCGAGATCAACGACCGGGTCGCCAAGGACGAGCGCGTGCTGGTCACCACGCTGACCAAGCGCATGGCCGAGCAGCTCACCGAATACCTGGGCGACCACGGCATCAAGGTGCGCTACCTGCACAGCGATATCGATACGGTCGAGCGCGTGGAGATCCTGCGCGACCTGCGTCTGGGCACCTTCGACGTGCTGGTCGGGATCAACCTGCTGCGCGAGGGCCTGGACTTGCCCGAGGTGTCGCTGGTGGCGGTGCTCGATGCAGATAAAGAGGGCTTCCTGCGCTCCGAACGTTCGCTGATCCAGACCATCGGCCGCGCGGCGCGTAACCTCAACGGCGTGGCGATCCTGTACGGCGACCAGATCACCGATTCGATGCGGCGCGCGATCGACGAGACCGAGCGTCGCCGCGCCAAGCAGATCGCCTTCAACGAGGCCAATGGCATCACGCCGAAGGGTGTGCACAAGAAGATCAAGGAAATGATCGACGGCGTGTACAGCAGCGCCGCGCAGAAGGCCATGGTCGAGGGCGTGCACGAGGATGCGGCGACGGCCAAGGTCGAGTCGATGAGCGAGAAGCAGATCAGCAAGGAGATCAAGCGCCTCGAGAAGCTCATGGTCGACCATGCCAAGAACCTCGAGTTCGAGAAGGCGGCGCAGGTGCGCGATCAGCTGCATGTGCTCAAGCAGCAGGCGTTCGGGGCGCCGGGGGCGGATAATGTGGTGTCGATGTTGGGCAAGTAACGCACCCGCCAGTTCGCAACGCTCGCCCGTCGTTCCCGCCCTCGCCGGGCGCCTTGGCGGGAACCTAACGCTGACGCTATGTCGACTGCCTCAAACGTAGTCTCTCAGCAGGCGACTTAGGTTCCCGCCTGCGCGGGAACGACGTTTTTTGGCAGCGGACAGGATTACCTTCGTACGGTGCTGACGCCCTACACCGCCACCGCCGCCAGCAACTCCAGCAGCTTCGCCAGATCCGCCGGCTTGGCCATGTGATGATCGAATCCGGCATGGTGCGCACGCTGCCGGTCTTCCTCCTGCCCATACCCCGTCAGCGCCACCAGCATCGCCTGCGTGGTTTCGGGCATCGCCCGCAGCCGGCGCGCCAGTTCGTGGCCGTCGATGTCGGGCAGGCCGATATCGAGCAGGGCAACGTCCGGAGGCGCCTGCAGCGCGCTCGCCAATGCTCCCTTGCCGTCGTATTCGACCTTGACCTCGTAGCCGCTCATCTCCAGCAGCGTCCCCAGCATCTGGGCCGCATCGACGTTATCGTCGACCACCAGCACCTTCAGTCCGCGCGCCCCACGCGACTGCACGTCGAGCCGCGGCGGGCCCGCTTCCGGCGCCGCGGCCAGGCACGGCAGATACACCACGAACTCGCTGCCCTTGCCCAGGCCTTCGCTATGCGCCTCCACCCGTCCGCCATGCAGCACGGCCAGGCTCTTGACCAGCGCCAGGCCGAGCCCCAGGCCGCCCTGCGAGCGGTCGGGCGTGCGCTCGGCCTGGATGAACAGGTCAAAAATGTAGGGCAGGATCGGCGGATCGATGCCCTGCCCGTTGTCGCGCACCGCCACCCGCACGTCGCCCGCCTCGATGCGCGCGCTGAGCACGATGCATCCGCCCGGCGTCGTGTACTTGGCGGCGTTGTTGAGGATGTTCGAGACCACCTGGACCAGGCGCGTGCGGTCGCCCTCCACGCGCAGCGCGCCGGAGGCGATCTCGCAGTGCAGTTCGTGGCCGCGCGCATCCATCAGCGGGCGCACCTGCTCCACCGCGGCGCCCACGATCTCGCGTACTTCCAGCGCCTCCCTGGTGATGGTCACCTGGCCGCGTGTCACACGCGAGACGTCGAGCAGGTCATTGACCAGGGACGTCATGTGCTGGGCCTGGCGCGCGATGATGTCGCTGGCGCGCTGGATGCCTGGCGCGTCCATCTGGCCGCGCTGCAGCAGCTGAGCCGCCGTCGTGATCGGCGCCAGCGGGTTGCGCAGCTCGTGCGCCAGCATCGCCAGGAACTGGTCCTTCTGGCGGTTGGCGGCGCGCAGCTCGTCCTCGATGTGCTTGCGCGCCGTGACGTCGCTGCCTTCGACGAAGATGCCGGAGACCTTGCCGTGCTGGTCGTGGATCGGCTGGTAGACGAAGTCGATGAAGCGCTCTTCCAGCGGCGCATCGCGGTCGCGCTGCACGCGCAGCGGCACCGCATGGCCGACGAACGGCTGGCCGGTCTGGTACACGTGGTCAAGCAGCTCGAAGAAGCCCTGTCCCTTCACCTCGGGCAGCGCGTCGCGCACGGCCTTGCCCACCAGCGCGCGGTGGCCCACCAGCTGCAGGTAGGAGCGGTTGGTCAGTTCGAACACATGGTCCGGGCCGCGCAGCACGGCGATGATGCCGGGCGCCTGCTCGAACAAGGTCACCAGGCGCTCATTCTCTTCCTCGCGGTAGCGCTGGGCCAGCACCTCGCCCGTCATCTCGACGCAGGCGCAGAACATGCCGGCCACGGTGCCGTCCTCGTCGCGCACCGGAGAGTAGGAAAAGCGGAACCAGGTATCCTCGTCGTAGCCGTGACGGCGCATGCGCAGCGGCAGGCGGTCCATATAGCTCGCCTCGCCCTTGAGCGCGCGCACGACCAGCGGATGGATGTCGAGCCAGATCTCGGCCCAGACGTCGTGGAATCGCCTGCCGAGCGCGGCCGGATGCTTGTCGCCCAGGATCGCGATGTAGGAGTCGTTGTACAGGAAGCCGAGCTCGCCGCCCCAGGCGACGAACATCGGGAACTTCGAGTTGAGCATGAGGCCGACCGTCGTACGTAGCGCCTGCGGCCAGGTGCGCGGATGCCCCAGGGGCGAGGCCGACCAGTCGTGGGCGCGCATCATCGCGCCCATCACCCCTCCCCCGCTGAGAAAGGGCAGCCATTCGGTCGGTAACGCGGATTCCTGATTCATTCTTGTGCCGGGAGTCGCGTACAGTCTACGCAATTGCAGTGTGACAGATTTGTCCGGCGACTCCCGCACGGATGACCGGAACAGGGCTGCTTGCCGCTCAGTCTCCCCGCGCGCGCCGCCGCCTGCACAGACCGAGACAGCCGAGCGCCATGCCGATCAGCGACAAGGTTCCTGGCTCCGGGATCTGGCTGATCGCCAGCTCGACCGAGACGTCGTCGAAGAAGATGCCCGAAGGGTCGTGGTAGCCGGATAACTGCAGGATGGTCGACGCCGATGTCGCCAGCAGGTTGCGGATGACGATCTGCGTGGACGGGCCGCCCGTCGTGATATCGGTGGACGTGTTCGTGGTCGGGAAGTTGTAGATGGCCGTGGCCAGCGCGTCGCCGAACATCACCTGTATTCCATTATCAAACTGAAATATCGGGAAGCCTCCCGGGCCGATCACGCCGTCGGCGTACAGCCAGAAGCTCAGGTCGTAGCGCTGGCCGATCGTCGTCGGCAGGACCTGGGTGGCGAAGCAGGAGAACTCGGGCCCGAAGCAGCCGGTACTGAGCGAGTTGACCCCGCTTTGCGCGCCGCGGCCGGCGTCGCCCAGAAACCAGCCTTCGGTGAGTTCCCACGTGCCATCGTTCAATTCGAAACTGCCGTCGCGGACAATATTGGCACTTGCCGGCACGGCGACCGCCACCGCAAGCAGGATTGCCGCGGCAACACGCATTACGGATTTCATCGAGACCTCCTCTGAACACATCCGGGAGTAAACGATGATTGATTTTCACGAGGACGAAGTCAAGGAACGCCATCTGACGGGAGTCAATGCGGTGGCGAGTCCTGCACAGATGGCTTCAGGACGGCAGGACCTGCTCCTCAGCCGGCACGCACGCGGCGCCTGCGCGCCAGCGCCAGTCCGCCCATTGCCAGGCCGAGCAGGGACAGCGTGCCCGGCTCCGGCACCTCGCCCGGCTCTTCGCCAGGCACTGCCTCGACCACGACGTTGTCGAGATAGATGCCGGCCGGATTGTGGTAGCCGGCGAACTGCAGGACGGTCGATGCGGAAGTCGCCAGGATATTGCTGATGGTGATCAGCGTCGAAGGTCCACCGGGGTTGAAGCTCCCGCTCGTATTCGTCGTCGGGAAATTGATGATGGTCTGGACGATCTCGTCGCCGAACCAGACCCGCAAGCCGTTATCGAAATTCGACACAATGTTGCCATTGCTGTCGACAACGCCGTCGGCGTACAGCCAGAAGCTCAGGTCGTAGCGCTGACCGGCGACAGTGGTCAGGGTCTGGCTGAGCGTGCAGCCGAAATTGGTGCCGATGGTGCAACCGGTACCCGCCGAGAAGCCGCCGTCCTGCGTGCCGCGCTGGTACTGGCTCCAGCTCTCGGTTTGCCATGCGCCTTCGTCGCCGAATGCCTCGAAACTGCCGTCGACGACGATATTGGCGCTGGCCGGTGCGATGACCGCGGCCGCCAGGACGAACGTGGCGGCAAGTTGTTTTGCGAATTTCATCTGACATCCCTTCAGAAATAGTTGGTCTTGTGTCCTCCCATCGAAAGGAAGGTGCTTCTGCCTAAGCAAAAAGCACACCACACCAACAATTTCCTTAGGAATCAAGCAACTAAAGTTGCATCACACCCTACACCACGATCACTGTAAAGAAACCCGACAGTTACAGCGACTGAACGAATTCGCGAATGCCACCCAGCAGCATCTCGATCGACATCGCCGTCAGGATCAGGCCCATCAGGCGCTCGAAGGCGGTCATGACTTGCGGGCCGAGTTTTTGCTGCAGCTTCTCGGCGCTCAGGAACACCATCAGCCACACGATGCCCACGGCAGCCAGCGCGGCGACGTGCACCATCGTGTCGGTGAAGCTCGTGGAAGAAAACAGCAGCACCGTCGCCAGCGCCGACGGACCGGCCAGCGCGGGAATCGCCAGCGGCACGATGAAGGGCTCGCCGCCTTCGCTCTTGCCCAGCACGCCGTCCGGGTGCGGGAAGATCATGCGGATCGCGATCATCAGCAGGATGACGGCGCCGCCGATGCGCAGTGCGACGGGAGAGAGGTGCAGCGCTTCGAGGAAGTGCTTGCCGAAGAACATGAACGTCAACAGCAGCAGGAAGGCGATGCCGCACTCACGGATCACGATCTTGTTGCGGCGCTCGATCGGCGTGTCTTTCAGGGCGGCGGCAAACAGGGGAACGTTACCGAACGGGTCGGTGACGAGGATGAGCAGGATAAAGGTCTGGAAGAAGCTTTGGGTCATGGCTTGTTATTGTTGGGATGCCAAAAGTTTTGGTGACGCAATACTACCAGAGGCCCGAAACGACGTCGTCCCCGCGAAGGCGGGGACCCAAGCTCGCTTGCGCAGCCACTTCGCTTGAAGCAAGTGGTGCGCTGAAAAACTTGGGTCCCCGCCTGCGCGGGGACGACGGGCGGGCGGCGGCTAACTGGGTAGCTGCAGCGGTCTGCTTACTTCTCGAATTTCTTCAACCACGCCGCCAGCTGGTGCGGGCGCAGGCCGTCATACTCTTCGAACGGTTGATGGATCCACGGATTGTGCGGCAGATCGTCCAGGAAGTAATCCGGACGGATCGACGACGTGCCCTTGACCCAGATGACCGCCGATTTCACTTCGGTCACTTGCGGGTAGTTCTCGGTCAGGTGCTGGCTGACTTTACGCAGCGTCACGCCCGAATCGGCCAGGTCGTCGACCAGCAGCACGCGGCCGGCCAGCGGACCCTTGGTCATGGTCATGTACTTCGAGATGTCCAGGTCGCCTTGCTTGGTGCCGGCTTCTTCGCGGTACGAGCTGGTCGACAGGATCGCCAGCGGCACGTCGAAGATGCGCGAGAACACGTCGCCAGGACGCACGCCGCCGCGCGCCAGGCACAGCACCTGATCGAACTTCCAGCCCGATTCATAAACCTGCAGCGCCAGGCGCTCGATCAGGCGGTGGTATTCATCCCAGGAGACCCACAGGTCCTTGTCCGTCGATACGGGGGTATTCATCTTCTACTCCAGATTCTTCTTGATTTATGCTGCGAACGGATGACGCAGGACGATGGTTTCTTCACGGTCCGGACCAGTCGACACCATGTCGATCGGCACGCCAACCAGTTCTTCGATGCGCTTGATGTAGGCGCGGGCATTGGCCGGCAGCTCTTCCATCGACTTGGCGCCGACGGTGGTCTCGGTCCAGCCCGGCATTTCTTCGTACACCGGCTCGCACAGGGCGGCTTCTTCGGCGCCGACCGGGAAGATGTCGACCTCGCGGCCGTCGATCTTGTAACCGGTGCAGAGCTTCAGCGATTCGATGCCGTCCAGCACGTCCAGCTTGGTCAGGCACATGCCCGACACGCCGTTGATCTGGACCGAGCGGCGCAGCAGCGCGGCGTCGAACCAGCCGCAACGACGGGCGCGGCCGGTCACGGTGCCGAATTCATGGCCGATGCGCGACAGGTGCTCGCCCACGCCTTCTTCGGTCGGCAGTTCGGCCGGGAACGGGCCCGAACCGACGCGGGTGGTGTAGGCCTTGGTGATGCCCAGGATGTAGTGCAGCATGTTCGGGCCGACGCCGGCGCCGGCGGCGGCATTGCCGGCCACGCAGTTCGACGAAGTGACGAACGGATAGGTGCCGTGGTCGACGTCGAGCAGCGAACCCTGCGCGCCTTCGAACAGCAGCTTGCCGCCGGCCTTGTGGGCTGCGTACAGCAGCGACGACACGTCGGCGACCATCGGACGCAGGCGCGGCACCAGGGCCATCGCATCGTCGTAGGTGGTCTGGAAGTCGATTGCTTCGCCGCCCAGGTAGTTGACCAGCACGTGGTTGTGGTAGTCCAGGTTTTCCTTGAGCTTCTCGGCGAAGCGTTCCGCGTTGAGCAGGTCGGCGATACGGATCGCGCGGCGCGCGACTTTATCTTCATACGCCGGGCCGATGCCCTTGCAGGTGGTGCCGATCTTGTTCTCGCCGCGCTTGGCTTCGCGCGCCTTGTCGATGGCGACGTGGTACGGCAGGATGATCGGGCACGCCTCGGAGATCTTCAGGCGCGACACGACTTCGATGCCGGCAGCCTGCAGCTTGTCGATCTCGCGCATCACGTCCGGCACCGAGACCACGACGCCGTTGCCGATGTAGCAGGCCACGCCTTCGCGCATGATGCCCGACGGGATCAGCTGCAGCGCGGTCTTCTGGCCCTTGATCACCAGGGTGTGACCAGCGTTATGGCCGCCCTGGAAACGCACCACGCCGGCGGCGTGGTCGGTGAGCCAGTCGACGATCTTACCTTTGCCTTCATCGCCCCACTGGGTGCCGATGACAACGACGTTCTTTGCCACGTTAGTATTTGACATCACTTAACCTAAGTTTTTGAGAATCCAATTTCCGTTTTCGAGGACGAGCACGCGGTCGCACTCGAACTCGTCCTGAACATTGTCGTGACCAGGCATGCTCTGGATCACGACTTCGCCTGCCTTGCGCAGGTCAGCGATTTTTTCCTTCAGCTCGGGGGCGTTGCCCCACGGCGCGCGGATGGAATGCTTGCGCTCGGCCGTCGGCAGCAGCCGGGCCAGTTCGCGCAGGTCGAGCGAGAAGCCGGTCGCCGGACGCGCGCGTCCGAAGGCTTCGCCCACATGATCATAGCGCCCGCCACGGGCGACGGCGTTCGGCAGGCCCGGCACGTACAGCGCGAACATGGCGCCGCTTTCGTACTGGTAGCCGCGCAGGTCGGCAAGGTCGATCGCCACGTCGGCGCGGCCGATGGCGCCAGCCGCCAGCGCCGCCAGTTCGGCCAGCGCGCGCCCGATCCCCGGCAGCGCCGGCAGCTGTTCGCGCGCCTTGGCCAGCACCTCGACGTCGCCGTACAGGTGCGGCAGCGCCAGCAGCGCCTGGCGGGTCTGCGGGTAGTAATTGGTCGAGATCTCGTCCAGGCCCGGCGCATCCTTGGCGCGCAGCAGGCAATATATCTGGGTCTCGTCGCGCTTGGCGGCCGGGTCTTCGTTCAGCAGTGCGCGCAGCACGCCGACGTGGGCCAGGTCCAGGCGCACATTGGTGAAGCCGGCCAGGGCCAGCGAGCCGAGGGCCAGTTCCTGGATCTCGGCGTCGGCTTCCAGGCCGGCATGGCCGTAGATCTCGGCGCCGATCTGCACCGGCTCGCGGGTGGCGTGCAGGCCCGACGGACGGGTATGCAGCACGCTGCCGGCATAGCACAGGCGGGTGATCGATTCGCGGTTCAGCAGGTGGGCGTCGATGCGCGCCACCTGCGTGGTCATGTCGGCGCGCAGGCCGAGCAGGCGGCCCGACAGCGGGTCGATGACCTTGAAGGTCTTCGAATCGGTATCTTCGCCGGCGCCTGCCAGCAGCGACTCGGTGTACTCGAGCAGCGGCGGCATGACCAGCTCGTAGCCGTAGAGCCGGAAGTTATCGAGCATCAGGCGGCGCAGCTCTTCGATCTTGCGCGCTTCGGACGGCAAGACATCGGCAATATTCTCAGGCAATAGCCAGTTCGGCATGGGCAACAGATGGGAGTTGGGATTGTATTTGCGATGGGCGTGCCAGCGCATGGCGCGAACGCCGAATCGGTGATTTTACCCGAAAACGGGCAGATCAAGGAATGGAATGCTGTCTAGACATGGTGGCAGGTTGATAATCTGCCACGGTTTGAGGTGCTGATCGGGGTGGTGGCTTGCAAATGACTTGGGTTCCCGCCTTCGCGGGAACGACGTGCTTTGGCAGGAGGTGAACAGAGGCGCTATACGTTTCTCACCTAGCTTCAAAACCGTCGTTCCCGCGAAGGCGGGAACCCAAGTAATGCATGAACAGCCCCGCACTCAAGCGGAGCCACACATCAGCGGCCCGATGCCCCCGGCTGCTTCATGTACTTGAAGAACTCCGAGCTCGGATCCACCACCAGCACGTCGCTGCGGTCCTTGAAGCTGGCGCGGTAGGCTTCGAGCGAACGGTAGTAGCGGGCGAATTCCGGGTTCTTGCCGAAGGCGTCGGCGTAGATGGCCGAGGCTTTCGCGTCGCCGTCACCCTTGACCTTCTCTGCGTCGCGGAAGGCTTCGGCGATGATCACGGTGCGCTGGCGGTCGGCATCGGCGCGGATCTGTTCCGACTCGGCGGCGCCGGTCGAACGCAGCTCGTTGGCGACGCGGACGCGCTCGGCGCGCATGCGTTCGTACACCGAGTTGTTGATCTGCTCGATGTAATCGACGCGCTTGAGGCGCACGTCGACGATGCCGACACCGATCTCCTTGGCTTCGGCCACGACCTTGGCCTGCACCGCCGCCATCACCGCGGCGCGCTCGCCGGAAATCACTTCGCGCACGGTGCGCTTGGTGATCTCGTCGTTCAGCGCCGCCTTGATGATCTGCGACATGCGGTCGCGGGCACGGCTTTCGTCGCCGCCGAAGCTGACGTAGTACAGGCGCGGATCTTCGATACGCCATTTCATGAAGGCATCCACCAGGATGTTCTTCTTCTCGGCCGTGATGAAGCGGTCGGCGTCAGGCGTGTCCAGCGTGAGGATGCGCTTGTCCAGGTAGATCACGTTCTGGAACGGCGGCGGCAGCTTGAAGTGCAGGCCCGGCTGGGCGATCACTTCCTTCACCTGGCCGAGCGCGAACACGATCGCGAAGCGGCGCTGGTCGACGACGAAGATCGTGGACGACAGCAGCATCAGTGCGATGAAGCCCGCGACGAAAATAGTTACGAGGCGGTTCATCAGCGGGTCTCCCTGTCGCGTGAGGTATCGCGGCTACGCTCGTCTCGCTGGCGCACCGCTTCCAAGGCCTGGGTCACTTCGGCCGGCTGGCCGTTCTGCTGCAACTGCACCGGACCGGATTTGCTGCCGACCTGGGCGTCGTTAGCTGCCTGCTGCTGCATCAGCTTGTCGAGCGGCAGGTACAGCATATTGTTGTTGGCGCGCGAGTCGATCATCACCTTGGTGGTGCTGGTGAAGATCTGCTGCATGGTGTCGATGTACATGCGGTCGCGGGTCACGGCCGGGGCACGCGAGTAAGCTGCCACCACCTGGTCGAAGCGCGAGGCGTTACCGGTCGCGTTCTCGACCACCATCGAGCGGTACGCTTCGGCGTCCTGCTGCAGGCGGAAGGCCTGGCCGCGCGCAGCCGGGATGATCTGGTTGGCATACGCTTCACCTTCATTACGGGCACGGGCACGGTCTTGTCCTGCGCGCACGGCGTCGTCGAAGGCGCTCTGCACCTGCTCCGGCGGCTGCACGCCCTGCATCGTCACGTTGGTGATCAGGGCGCCCAGCGCGTAGCGGTCGCCGATCGCCTGCATCATCGAATGCACGTCGGCGGCGACTTTCTCGCGGCCTTCGTACAGGACGAAGTCCATCTTGTTGCGGCCGACCACTTCGCGGATCGCGGTCTCGGCGATCTGGCGCACGCTGTCGTCCTGGTCGCGGTTGTTGAACAACCAGGCGACCGGGTCCTTGAGCGTGTACTGCACCGCGAACTGGATGTCGATGATGTTTTCGTCATCGGTCAGCATCAGCGCTTCTTGCGGCTGCTTGTTGCGCACGTTCGCACGGTAGCCGATCTCGGCAGTACGGATCTGCGAGGTGTTGACGGTCTCGTGGGCCTGGAACGGATACGGCCAGCGCCAGTTGAAACCCGGCGTGGTCGAGTGGCTGTACTTGCCGAAGGTGGTCACGACGCCGACCTGGCCCTCTTGCACGATGAAGGCGCCGCTGGCGAGCCAGATGAAGCCGACGATGATGGCGATCACGCCGGCGCCGATGCCGGCGCCGCGCATCTCGCCGCGCGGGCTGCCATTGTCGCCGCCGCCGTTATTGTTGCCGCGGCCGCCGAACATGCGGTTCAGGCGCGCATTGAAATCGCGCCACATCTGGTCGAGGTCGGGAGGACCGTCACCGGGGCGGCGACCATCCTGGGCCTTGCGGTCGTCTTCGGGGTTGCGTCCCCAGCGTGGGTCGTTCAGCGACAGTTTGACGCCGAATCTTTTTAGTAGAGAAACAAGCATAGGCTAGTTGGGCCTGACATGGGTGGAAGTTGGCATATTGTCGGCAAGACCGCCGGGGTGCGCGTCCACCGACGCGTCGTCCTCGGCGAGCCCGAAGGCTTCGTCCTGCTCTTCGTTTTCTGGGTTGCTGTACCCGCCTGACCCCGGCGCGGACGCGGCTGCCTCGGCGATTGCCGAACGCAGCAGATCCAGGCCGGCGCCACTGTGGGCGCTGATGAAAACCCGGTTGATCTTATCATACTCATCACGCTCGATCCCAGGTTCCAGGCCGGCGGCATCGATCTTGTTCCATACCAAAATTTGCGGAACATGATCTGCGCCAATCTCGCGCAAGACTTCATTGACCTGTTCGACCTGTTCCATGCGCGTCGGGGAGGCGCTGTCGACCACGTGCAGCAAGAGGTCGGCATGGATGGTTTCTTCCAGCGTGGCGCGGAAAGCCGCCACCAGCTGGTGGGGCAGTTCGCGCACGAAACCGACGGTGTCCGAGATCACGACGCTGCCCACCTCGTCGTTCAGGTACATGCGGCGGCTGGTGGTGTCGAGGGTCGCGAACAGCTGGTTCGCCACGTACACGCCGGCTTTCGTCAGCGTGTTGAACAGGGTCGACTTGCCGGCATTGGTATAACCGACGAGCGACACCGAAAAAGTCTTGTTGCGGCCGCGCTGGCGGCGCTGGGTTTCGTGCTGCTTGCGCAGCTTGGCCAGGCGCGCGCGCAGCATCTTGACCCGCTCGCCGATCAGCCGGCGGTCGGTCTCGAGCTGGGTTTCACCCGGACCGCGCAGGCCGATACCGCCCTTTTGACGTTCAAGGTGGGTCCAGCCGCGGATCAGGCGCGTGGCCAGGTGCTGCAGTTGCGCCAGCTCGACCTGGAGTTTACCCTCGTGGCTCTTGGCGCGCTGCGCGAAGATATCGAGGATCAGGCTGGTACGGTCGATCACGCGCAGCTGGAGACGGCGTTCCAGGTTGCGCTGCTGGGCGGGAGAGAGAGCGTGATTGAAGATGACGATCTCGGCGCCAAGGGCCTTGGCGTCGAGGGCGATTTCGTCGGCCTTGCCGCTGCCGACGAAATGCGCGGGGTCCGGGCTGCTGCGCTTCGCCGTGATCGTGGTGATCGGATCGGCGCCGGCGGAGCGCGCAAGCAGCGACAGCTCTTCGAGACTGGCGGCAAAGTCGCCAGTCCCAAAGTCGATGCCGACCAGCGCTGCGCGCAAGGTGGGAGTGCCGGGGGCGTCAGCCATCGGCCTTACTCGGCTTCGTTGGAGTCAAGGTTGAGGTTGACGGCACGTGCCGGCACGACGGTGGAAATGGCATGCTTGTAGACCATCTGGGTCACGGTATTACGAAGCAGAACGACGTATTGGTCGAAGGATTCGATATGGCCCTGGAGTTTGATACCGTTGACGAGGTAGATGGAGACAGGGACGTGTTCCTTGCGCAAGGCGTTGAGGAATGGGTCTTGTAACAGTTGCCCTTTGTTGCTCATAACAGCTCCGTAATGTTGTTGTAGTTAAAAGTTTGAGGCGATTTGCCGGTTTTCAAGTAGCTAGGGCCATATTCTGCGTGAGCGAATGCAGCCCTAAGCCTACTGTAACCTGTTTTGCCGGTTTTTGTCGTACTGCTAAGTTTAAGAACGACTTAATCGCCTCGGCAAATCAATCCTTGGCAAACGGGTTTTTACCGCTACGCAGCTCGATCCGCAGCGGCGTGCCGACGAGGCTGAACGTCTCGCGGAAATGCTTTTCCAGATAACGCTTGTACGGCTCGGTAATGCCTTCGAGGGCATTACCGTGGATGACGATGATCGGCGGGTTCTGGCCACCCTGGTGGGCGTAGCGCATCTTCGGACGCGAGGTACCCTTGCGCTTCGGCTCCTGCTTCTCGACCGCTTCTTGCAGCGCGCGCGTCAGGCGCGGCGTCGACAGGTTGGCGGTGGCGGCGGCATAGGCCGCTTCGACCGATTTCATCAGCTGCGACACGCCGGTGCCGCGCAGCGCCGACACGAAGTGGGTCTTGGCGAAACTGAGGAAGTCCAGCTTGCGGTCGAGGTCGATCTTGACCTCGTCGCGGTCCTGCGTCTGCAGGCCATCCCATTTATTCACGGCCACGACCAGCGCCCTGCCCGACTCAAGGATGAAGCCGGCGATGTGCGCATCCTGCTCCGAGATATCCTGCTGGGCGTCGAGCAGCAGGATCACGACGTTGGCGTCCGAGATCGACTGCATGGTCTTGACCACCGAGAATTTCTCGATCGCCTCGAACACCTTGCCGCGGCGGCGGATACCGGCGGTGTCGATCAGCGTGAAGCGCTTGCCGTCGCGTTCGAACGGCACTTCGATCGAATCGCGGGTGGTGCCCGGCATGTCGAAGGCGATCACGCGCTGCTCGCCGACCAGGGTGTTGATCAGGGTCGACTTGCCGACGTTGGGACGGCCGACGATGGCGATCTTGAAGCCGTGGTCGGCCGGCTCGAGCTCTTCGGGCTCTTCCGGACGGCCTTCGAAAGCCATGTCGAGCGCCTCGTTGACCAGGTCGGTGACGCCGTCGCCATGGGCGGCGGAGATGACGTAAGGGTCGCCCATGCCGAGTTCATAGAAATCGGCGGTGACCGAGGTGTACTTCATGCCTTCCGACTTGTTCACCACCAGCATGACCTTGCGGCCGCTCTTGCGCAGGAAGTCGGTGATGGTCTTGTCGTGCGGGGTCAGGCCCTGGCGGCCGTCCACGATGAACACGACCACGTCGGCCTCGGCCACGGCCTGGCGCGTCTGCAGCGCCATTTCGTGCATGATGCCTTCTTTGGCGACCGGCTCGAAACCGCCCGTGTCGATGACCAGGAATGGCCGTTCGCCAATCCGGCCTTCGCCATAGTGGCGGTCGCGTGTCAGGCCAGGGAGGTCGGCCACCAGCGCGTCACGCGAACGGGTCAGGCGGTTAAATAAGGTCGATTTCCCGACGTTGGGACGACCTACGAGTGCGATTACCGGCTTCATGTTTTATTCTATTCGACCGCGATGGCGGTCACAGTTCCATTTTGTGTTTGAAAAATCAGGTTTGTGCCGGCCACCAGCGGCGTGCCCATGATCGGGCTGCCATCGGTCGCTGCGCGCGCCAGGAAAGATCCGTCCTCGCGCGACAGGAAGTGCACGAAGCCCTCGAAGTCGCCGACCGCGACGGCGCGGCCATACGACAGCGGGGTCGACAGGCGGCGGAAGGCCAGCTTGTCGTTCTTCCAGCTGGAAGAACCCGTGTCGCGGGTGAAGGCATGCAGGGCGCCCTTGTCGTCGGGTGCGAACACATACAACTGGTCGACGGCGACGCCGGCGTCGGACGACAGGTCGCGCGTCCACTTGGCCGAACCGGTGACCAGGTCGAAGCAGCCTACGCGGCCTTGATAGGACGCGGCGCACACCTCGTTCTCGAACAGCACCGGGGCGCCACCGATATCGGTCACGCGCTCCAGTTCGGTAGCGCCGCGCGAGACGCCCACCTCGACGTCCCAGCGCGGCGCGCCGGTGGCCAGGATCATCGACGACAGCTTGCCGCCCGGCTGGGCGACGATGACGTCGCCGCCGGCCACGATCATGCCCGGCGCATTGCGCAGGGTGAGCGGCGGCGCGACCTTTTGCACGGTCCACTTGGTCTTGCCATTGGCGGCATCGATGCCGACGATGCGGTTGTCGATCGAGCGCGCCACGACGATGCCTTGCGACACCACCGGCGCCGACAGGATTTCGCTCGACAGCTGGCTCGTCCACAATTTCTTGCCGTCCATGTCGAAGGCCAGCAGCTGGCCCTTGTCGGCGCCAACCACGATCAGGTTGCCGTCGGTGCCGACGCCAGCCGACAGTTCGGTATCGGCCTTGATGCGCCACAGCTGCTTGCCGCTCGCGGCTTCGACGCGCGCGATGGCGCCGTCGGCGCCGGCCACGACCACCGTGTTGCCGGTCAGCGCGGGCGAGAAGGTGTAGCCGTGCGCCTTGCCGATATCAAGTTTCCATGCGGTACGCACGGCCATGCTGCCTTTCAGCTCGACCAGCTTGGCCGGCTGGTCGCCCTTCTTTTCAGACGCGAATGGATTGAGCGAATTGAGGGTCGAGCAACCCGTCATCAGGGCCAGTACGCCGACACCAACAAGCTTGCTGCAAATACGCATTTTGTTCTACCTTGTTCCTGGACTATAGAGGACGCAAGGCCCGCGCCGCCGTCAGGCGTGCGCGGGCCCTCTCATGGGGGAGGATTACGCGGCTGCCTTTTGCTCGGCAGCTGCTTCCGATTTCTTATCTGCCGGCACGGTGCCGCCGATCGCTTCCAGCTTGATCTGCACCAGCTGGCGGCCCGGCGCATTCGGATCCATGGCGGCGATCGCCGCGACATAGGCCGCGCGCGCTTCGTTCAACTTGTTCTGCGCGACCAGCACGTCACCCTTGCGGTCGTTCACTTCCGACGTGAACTGCGGCAGGAACTTGCCGTTCAAGACCTTCAGCGCTTCGTCGAATGCCTTCTCGTCCAGCAGCACGCCGGCCAGGCGCAGGTTGGCGATCGACTTGTATTCGTCGTTGCCGTGCTCGGCCGCCCACTGCAGGTGCGTCTTGGCAGTTTTCAGGTCGTTGGCTTCGAAGGCGGTCTTGGCCGCGGCCAGGGCCGCCATCGTGGCGTAGGCCGACGATTCGTACTTGGCGCGGATGTCGCCCGCGACGCGCTGCACCTTGGCATTATCGTTCGCCAGCAGCGAGGTCTGCAGCTCGTCATAGAGCGCCGACGCCTCGACCGACTTGTTGCGCTGGTGGGTTTTCCAGTAGTTCCAGCCGGCGTAGGAGCCGAGCGCGAGAATCAGGACCCAGATGATGATATTGCCGTACTGCGACCAGAACGCCTTGAAGGAATCAAGCTGTTCCTGTTCCTGGTGATCGTATGCCATGTGCGTATTCTTGTAGTGAGTGGTTCGAAAATGTGGCCCGTGCCGGGATTAATGCCGGTGCACGTGGTCGTGGTCGTGGTCGCAGTCGGGGCCGTGAACATGTCCACCGACGATCTGGTCGACCAGGTAGTCGACCACTTCCTCGAACGGCACGCTGGCCTGCTGCTGTTCGCCAATCTCGCCGCGCATGGTCTTCACTTGCGCGGCATTGTTCGCGATCTCGTCCTGGCCGATGATGACGGCAAAGGCCGCGCCGCTGCCATCGGCCTTCTTCATCTGGCTCTTGAAGCTGCCCGCACCCGTTGGAGTTGCGCAATGTAACACAACATCCAGGCCGGCATCCCGAATCCTCTCGGCCAGGATGAAGGACTGCAGTTGCGCTTCTTCACCCTGGTGGACCATGTAGACGTCGCACACGTTTGGCTCGGCCGGTTCGCCCAGGCCTTTCATGAGCTCGATGATGCGTTCCATGCCCATCGCGAAACCGACCGCCGGGGTCGGCTTGCCGCCGAAGGTCTCGATCAGCGGATCGTAGCGTCCGCCGGCGCAGATGGTGCCCTGGGCGCCCAGCTCGTCGGTGACCCACTCGAACACGGTGCGGTTGTAGTAATCCAGGCCGCGCACCAGGCGCGGGTTGACGGTGTACTGCACCGCGTTCTTGTCCAGCAGCGCCTTGACGCCGTTGAAGTGGGCCAGCGACTCTTCGCCCAGGTAATCCAGCAGGCGCGGCGCGGCATTGACCATCTCTTGCATCGCCGGATTCTTGGTGTCCAGGATGCGCAGCGGATTGCTGTGCAGGCGGCGCTTGGCTTCGGCGTCGAGGATGTCTTCGTGCTTTTCCAGATACACGATCAGGTCGGCGCGGTGGCGGTTGCGCTCTTCGGCATTGCCGATCGAGTTCAGTTCGAGACGCACGTTCTGCAGGCCCAGGTCATCCCACAGGCGGCGCGACATCATGATCATCTCGGCGTCGATGTCCGGGCCCGAGAAGCCGATCGCTTCGGCGCCGAACTGGAAGAACTGGCGGTAGCGGCCGCGCTGCGGACGCTCGTGGCGGAACATCGGGCCCTTGTACCACAGGCGGCGCGGGCCGTCGTAGACCAGGTTGTGCTCGAGCACGGCGCGCACGACGCTGGCCGTGCCTTCCGGACGCAGGGTCAACTGGTCGCCGTTCATCGAGTCTTCGAAGGAATACATCTCCTTCTCGACGATGTCGGTGACGGCGCCGATGGCGCGCGCGAACAGGCCCGTCTGCTCGACGATCGGGGTCACGATCTTCTGGTAGCCGTAGCTCTTGAGGATCGTTTCGGTGGTGTTCTCGAACAGCTCCCACAGCGGCGCATCTTGCGGCAGGATGTCGTTCATGCCTTTGATGGCGACGATTTTTTCTGGTTTGGACATAAGTGTTAGCTCTCAAATCACCGTCGTTCCTGCGGAGGCGGGAACCCAAGTTTGCATGCGTTACGGCAGCGCTGGAAAACTTGGGTTCCCGCCTTCGCGGGAACGACGTGTTGTGGCCGGTGGCCGTATTCTATTGCGTTACCGATTCTCGGCCGTAATTCTTCTTCACATAATCGAGCACGATGGCCTGGAACTCGTCGACGATGCGCTCACCGCGCAGGGTCGCGAATTTCTGGCCATCGACGAACACCGGCGCGGCCGGCGATTCGCCGGTGCCCGGCAGGCTGATGCCGATGTTCGCATGCTTCGATTCGCCCGGGCCGTTGACGATGCAGCCCATCACGGCCACGTTCATCGCTTCCACGCCTGGATAGGTTTTCTTCCATTCCGGCATCTGCTCGCGCAGGAAAGTCTGGATATTGTCCGCCAGCTCCTGGAACACGGTCGAGGTCGTACGGCCGCAACCCGGGCAGGCGATCACCATCGGGGTGAACTTGCGCAGGCCCATGGTTTGCAGGATTTCCTGGCCCACCACCACCTCGCGGGTACGGTCGCCGCCCGGCTCAGGCGTGAGCGAGATGCGGATGGTGTCGCCGATGCCCTCTTGCAGCAGCACGGACAATGCCGCGGTCGAGGCGACGATGCCCTTGCTGCCCATGCCGGCCTCGGTCAGGCCCAGGTGCAGCGGGTAGTCGCAGCGGCGCGCCAGTTCGCGGTAGACCGCGATCAGGTCCTGCACGCCCGAGACCTTGCACGACAGGATGATCTTGTCGCGCGCCAGGCCGACTTCTTCGGCGCGCACGGCGTTCTCGATCGCCGACGTGATCAGGGCTTCGTACATCACCGCCTGGGCGCTCCACGGATTGGCGCGCGCGGCGTTCTCGTCCATGATGCGGGCCAGCAGCGACTGGTCCAGACTGCCCCAGTTGACGCCGATGCGGACCGGCTTGTCGTATTTGGCGGCGATCTCGATCATCTGGGCGAACTGGGTGTCGCGCTTGGCGCCCTGCCCCACATTACCCGGATTGATGCGGTATTTCGACAGCGCCTGCGCGCATTCCGGATAGTCGCGCAGCAGCAGGTGGCCGTTGTAGTGGAAGTCGCCCACCAGCGGCACGTCGACTTCCATGCGGTCGAGCTGTTCGCGGATCGCCGGCACGGCGGCAGCCGCCGCCGGCGTGTCGACCGTGATGCGCACGATCTCGGAACCGGCGCGCGCCAGGTCCTTGATCTGGATCGCGGTGCCGATCGCGTCGGCGGTGTCGGTATTGGTCATCGACTGCACCACCACCGGCGCGTCGCCGCCCACCCACACCGTACGGGCGCCGTGCGAGACGGCCACCTTGCGGCTGGCGCGACGCGCCAGCGGGCCGGAGGGAATTGCTTCGGAGATGCAGCCTTGATTCAACGAGTTCATCGGTTTTGTTCCAGCTTGTTCCAGCTAATTATTTCAGCGCCACGCGCGCGATGGTGCGGCCCGGCTGCGGCGGCAGCGCGATATCGGCGCCGCGCAGGGTTGCGCTCACGCCGCCAGGCGCGCCGACGACCAGGGTCGCGGGGCCGGTCAGCTCGATCGATTCGGTACTGCCGCCCTTGACCAGGCGCGAGATCAGCGGACGGCCGCCGGCGCTCGGGCGCACTTCGACCCACGAATCCTCGCGCACGTTCAGCACCAGGGTGTTGGCGCCGGCGGTGGGCGCAACGGCGATGACCGGCGCTGCGGCGGTCGAGACGCCAGGGGCCGGCGTCGCACCAGGTGAGGCGGCGCTCGGCGTGCCGGCGGCCGGCGGCGGCACGGCTGGCATCGGTGCGGTCGGGGTGGCCGGCGCGGCATCCGGTGCCGAGCCGGGAGCTGCCGCTGGCGGCGTGCTTTCTCCGGCCGGCGCCGGCACCGAGATCAGCGGTACCGACGGATTGATCAGGCCTGGGTGGGCGCCACTCGCGGGCGCCGAACCCGGCGCAACGACGCCGGCGGCAGGATTCTCGAGCACCGTGGCGTCGCCCGGCTCGCCATCGCGCTGCAGGTTTGGAATCAGGTCGAACTGCCAGGCCGCGACGGCGGCGCCGGCCACCACCACGGCGGCGGCGATCCAGCCCAGCGGCAGGCGGTTGCGTTTTCCGCCCATCGGGAAACGGTTCTCGGAGAACGTGGCCGGACGCTGTTCGCGGCGCACGGCGCCGGTATTGATGGGAGCACCGGCCTGGGCTTCCGGCGGCATATTCAGTTCGATCATCGACACCAGCGGCGCAGCGTCGATCTTGAGCAGCTTGGCATAGGCGCGCACGAAGCCGCGTGTCACTGCCGGGCTCGGTAGCGCAGCGTAATCGCCCGCTTCCAGCGCCACCACCTGGCGCGGGGCCAGCTTCAGCTGGTCCGCCACCTGTTCCACACTCCAGCCCATCGCCTCGCGCTGGGATTGCAGGGTCTTGCCAGGGATGCCGGGCTGGTTGCCTGGCGTAGCCGGCTGATCTGCTTGCTCGTTCATTGTCCTCGTCCTTGTCCGTGTGAGCTTCTAGTTGAGCTTGTTTTTTTGCTTACTCGTCGAAAGCGCCGCGCTCGAACGCCGCGTACTCGGGCGAACCGGGGAAGCGCCGCCGCAGCTGGGCCGCCAGCGTCGCTTCATGGGTCCGGTCGCCCAGCTTGCGCTGTACGCGCAGCGCGAGCCAGAGCGCGTCGGCCGGCAGTGTCTCGATGCTTGCCGACTCGATCAGGCGATTCACGAAAAAACCGGCGCGCTGCATGTCGCGCCGCTCGTAGTACACCCGCGCCAGGCCGGCATTCACCGCCGGCAACGTCGGGTTCAGACGCAGGGCCTCGAGCAGGTAGCGCTCGGCCGCGTCGACATTCCGGTTCTTGATGCTGCACCCACCCGCATTGATCAGCGCGGACAGCGGCGTCTGGTAAGTGGGACTCTTGAGCGCGGCATCGAAATAACGCAGTGCTTCGGCCGGCTTGTTCACCGACTGGCACAGGAAGGTGCCGTAGTTGTTCGCGAACTCGGGATTGCCCGGTTCGAGTCGCAACGCGTGGCGATGGTTCTCGTCGGCCAGCGGGAACTGCCCCATCGAGGTATAGATCAGGGCCCGCAGGCCGTAGGCGTCGGCGTAGTTGGGATCGGCCGCCAGCGCCTGCTTGACTTCGTCGAGGGCGATCTCGTGCTTGCCCTCCTGGTAGTAGCCGACCGCCAGCTGCACCCGGATCGAGGCGCGCTTTTCCAGCGCGGTCTGGTCCGAGGCGGTCCTGAGTTCGCCGTCGCGCGCGGTCGCCGCGCCGCCCGCCCCCGTGCTGGCGCAACCGGCCAGCACAGCGAGGGACAGGGTCGATGCGAATGCGAGCCAGGCGGCGGCGAATTTCATCAGGTCGGGATCTCCACGATGCGGCCGAAATCGGCGCCGAACTTCTTCTGGTATTCGGCCATCTTTTCCATGCGCTCGGCCACCCGGGTGCGGTCCTTGACCTCGCCCGCAAGCTGGCCGCAGGCGGCGTCGATGTCGTCCCCGCGCGTCTTGCGCACGGTGGTCACGATGCCGGCGTTCATCAGCACTTCGGCGAAGGCCTTGATGCGCGGATTCTTGGAGCGGAACAGGCCGGACTCGGGGAATGGGTTGAACGGGATCAGGTTGAACTTGCAGTTCACGCCCACCACCGGATCGTTTACCAGCGCGATCAGTTCGCGCGCGTGCTCGTCGCTGTCGTTGAAGCCGTCGAGCATGCAGTACTCGAAGGTGATGAAGTCGCGTGGCGCGAATTCCAGATAGCGCTTGCAGGCGGCCATCAGCTCGCGCAGCGGATACTTTTTATTCAGCGGCACCAGGATGTCGCGCAGCGCATCGTTCGAGGCGTGCAGCGACACGGCCATGGCCACCGGCACGTCTTGCGACAGTTTGTCGATATTCGGCACCACGCCCGAGGTCGACAGGGTCACGCGGCGGCGCGACAGGCCGTAGGCGTTATCGTCGAGCATCAGCTTGAGCGCGGTGACGGTCGGCTCGTAGTTCAGCAGCGGCTCGCCCATGCCCATCATCACCACATTGGTGATCTGGCGCTCGCCTTTCGGGCCGGGCTCGATGCCCTTGGTACGGCGCAGCTCGAACTCGGCCATCCACAGCTGGCCGATGATCTCGGCCACCGTCAGGTTGCGGTTGAAGCCCTGCTTGCCGGTCGAGCAGAAACGGCAGTTGACGGCGCAGCCCGCTTGCGTGGAGATGCACAGCGTGCCGCGGTTTTCTTCCGGGATGAACACGGTTTCGACCGCGTTGCCGTTGCCGACGTCGACCAGCCATTTGCGGGTGCCGTCGGTGGCGGTCTGGTCGCTGACGATGGCCGGCGCGCGCACTTCGGCGCGCGTCTTGAGCTTTTCGCGCAGCGACTTGGCCAGGTCGGTCATGCTATCGAAGTCCGCCGCGCCGAACTGGTGTATCCAGCGTTGCAATTGCTTGGCGCGGAACGGTTTCTCACCCAAGTCGGCGCAATAGGCGACGAGTTGCGCGGGATCAAAGTCCAGCAGGTTGGTGAGAGTTGTCATGGCTAAATTCCTATATTTCTGAACCCGCTTGCGCCAGCCCTTGGCTGCGGGCAAGCGGGTTACTCATTTAAATTAGTCCGGGGGAATCAATCCGGGGAACGCCCGGACTGCGTTCCCCCTTACTAATTAACGCGAGTAGACGTTCAGTGCTGGGAAGTAGTAAGCGATTTCCACAGCGGCGGTTTCGGCAGCGTCCGAACCGTGAACGGCGTTGGCGTCGATCGAGTCAGCGAAGTCGGCGCGGATGGTGCCGGCGTCGGCTTTCTTCGGATCGGTAGCGCCCATCAGGTCGCGGTTTTTCAGGATCGCGCCTTCGCCTTCGAGCACCTGGATCATCACTGGACCCGAGATCATGAAGTCGACCAGGTCCTTGAAGAACGGACGTGCAGCGTGCACTGCGTAGAAGCCTTCGGCTTCAGCGCGCGACAGTTGCACCATGCGTGCAGCCACGACCTTCAGGCCGGCTTCTTCGAAACGGCTATAGATTTTGCCGATCACGTTTTTTGCAACTGCGTCCGGCTTGATGATGGACAGGGTGCGTTCGATTGCCATGAGAAAACTCCAATAAAAGAAAGGTTTTGAACTGAGAAATTCGTTTGAACTTTGGGACTCAATCAACCTTTAATTTTACCATACCTGCCCCAGATATCCGATATTGCGGTAGCGGCAAGCATGGGTTACAGTGGCGGCAAAAGTCCGTCCAATGTGATCGTTTCTTCATCTTCAGTTAAGAAAGATGCGATAGGATCAAGCTGACGTACCTCGCGTAGCACTCGCAAGTACCATTTATTTAACCGGAGGCACTATATGTACCCTAGTACCCAACAGCAAAGTACCATCGACCTGAGCAAAGGTGGTCAGGCCACGCGTAACAAAGTGTTACGCAACACGTATTGGCTGCTGGCGCTGTCGATGATTCCTACCGTCCTGGGCGCCTTCACCGGCATCTCCCTGGGCATCGCATTCACCGGCATCATGGGCTTCGTCATCTTCCTCGCGGTTGCCTTCGGCTTCATGTGGGCGATCCAGAAGAACAAGGATTCCGGCCTGGGCGTCGCCCTGCTGCTCGGCTTCACCTTCTTCATGGGCCTGATGCTGGCGCCGCTGCTGACCCACACGCTCAATTACTCGAACGGCGGCAGCCTGATCATGACCGCCTTCGGCGGTACCGCCGCCGTGTTCGCCGTGATGGCCAGCATCGCCACCACCACCAAGCGCGACTTCTCGGGCATGGGCAGCTGGCTGATGGCCGGCGTCGTGGTCCTGCTGCTGGCGGTCGTCGCCAACATCTTCCTGCAGATGTCGGTGCTGTCGATCGTGATCTCGGTCCTGGCGATCGGTATCTTCTCGGCCTTCATCCTGTATGACGTGCAGCGCATCGTCAACGGCGGCGAGACCAACTACGTCACCGCCACCCTGTCGATCTACCTGAACGTGTTCAACATCTTCACCAGCCTGCTGCGCCTGCTGGGCATCGTGGGCGGCGACGACTGATCGATCGCTGTTTCTCGATAAGAAACCGGCCTGCGGGCCGGTTTTTTTATGGGCGCGTCAAACGCAGCAGGCTGGCGTCGACGCCATCGGTCAGGACGTAGATCGCGCCGTCCCGGAACAACGGAACAACGGGGTCACGGAACAACGGGGTCAGGTCTGACATTTGGACACGAGCTCAGCCTTCAAGGACGTTTGCTGTCGAGGCCGTGTCTGAATGTCAGACCTGACCCCAGCTGTGGGCGTTTGCTGTCGAGGCCGTGTCTGAACACGGAACAATGAATGTCAGACCTGACCCCAGCTGTGGGCGGCGACGACTGATCGATCGCTGTTTCTCGATAAGAAACCGGCCTGCGGGCCGGTTTTTTCATGGGCGCGTCAAACGCAGCAGGCTGGCATCGACGCCATCGGTCAGGACGTAGATTGCGCCGTCCGGGCCGACCTTGACGTCGCGCAGGCGCTGATTCAGTTCTGCCAACAGCGTCTGCTGGCCGACGATCCTGTCGCCATCGCGCACGACGCGGTGCAGGGCGCGGCCGCGCAGTGCCGGCACCAGCAGGTCGCCGCGCCAGTCGGGGAACTGGTCGCCGCGATAGACCGCCAGGCCGCTAGGCGCGATCGACGGCGTCCATTCCAGCAGCGGCGCCTCGAAGCCGGCCAGGCGGCTGAACGGCGTCACGCGGCCGAACGGATAATCGATGCCGGCCGTGACGAGCGGCCAGCCGTAATTCTTGCCCGCCACGATCTGATTGATCTCGTCGCCGCCGCGCGCGCCGTGTTCCGTCAGCAAGAGCTCACCGCTGGCCGGATCGACGGCGATGCCCTGCGGGTTGCGGTGGCCGAGGCTGTAGACCTCGGGCGCGGCGCCGGGACGGCCGATATAAGGATTGTCGGGCGGCGCCTGGCCGTCGCGGTCGAGCCGGACGACCGTGCCCAGGTGATTGGCGACGTTCTGCGCTTCTTCTCGGCGCCAGTTGCCGTCGCCGACCGTCAGCACCAGAGTCTGATCGGGCAGGAAGGCGATGCGACCGCCGTTATTGCCGGCGCGCGGCTTCGGCGTGGAACTGAACAGGATACGGACGTCTTCCAACTGGTCATTCTCCAGCCTGGCCCGCGCCAGGCGCGTGCCATTGGCGCCCTCCTCGCCATGGCCCATCGTCAGGTAGATCAAGCCATTGCGCGTGAAAGCGGGATCGAGGGCGACGTCCATCAGGCCGATCGTGCCGCCGCGCTGGAACACAGGCGGCAGGCCGCCGGTGCCGATCGGCGTCTTCGCGCCATCCCTGCCGATGACCAGCAGGCGCCCGGCCATCTCGGTGACGAGCAGGCGGCCGTCCGGCAGGAAAACCAGCGACCACGGCCGATCGAGTCCCTTCGCCACAGTTTCAACCCGGTAAGTGGCAGGATCGACCGCCTCGAGCTTGTCGGCCGCGCCCGGCGAGGTAATAAGGAAGAGCGCCGCGGGAACCAGGGCCATCAGCGCCGCCACCAGCATCTGGCGCCGCGGCTGTGCGGCTCGCTGCGCCGGCGACGTCATGTGGGCATAGACCAGGCCGCCGGCAATGCCGCTCATGGCCATCAGCGCGTGCTCGAGCCCACCGCGGGTCGCGGCGATCGCCGGCATGGGAATCACGTTGAGCATCAGCCAGAATGCCGCCCACAAGCCGGCGACGGCGGCCGCAGCGAATAGAGGCGCACGGCGCGCCGGCCCGGCCGCGCGCCCGATCGCGTGTGCGACCAGCATGGCCGGCAGCAGCGCCGCGAACGAGATCCCGATCATGACCGGGCCGAAGCCCGCCAGGTCTTGCAGCGTGGTCCAGGCCCGCAGCGACAGCGGAATCGTCGCGCCGAGCGCGGTGAGTTCAGCGAGATTGACCTGGGTCTGGACCAGGCTGGCGACCATCCCAGTCGCGACGGCGGCGGCCAGCAAGGCTGCCGCGTGGCGACCGAGCTGCCTCACTCAGGCCACCGCATCAGCTGCCGGCACCGGCTTGGCGCCCAGCTCGAACACGCCGATCGACTCGACGTGCGAGGTGTGCGGGAACATATTCACCACGCCCGCCTTCTTCATCACATAGCCCGCCTTGTGCACCAGGATGCCGGCGTCGCGCGCCAGGGTCGACGGGCTGCACGACACGTAGACGATGCGCTGCGGCATCAGGGCTTCGTGGGTCTCGCGCAGTTCGGCCAGCGCCGTCGCCAGCGCCATGGCGCCGTCGCGCGGCGGATCGACCAGCATGCGGTCGAACCGGCCGAGCGCCACCAGGTCGTCCTTGGTGACTTCGAACAGGTTGCGGGTCGAGAACGAGGTTTTTGCGGCCAGGCCGTTGGCCCTGGCATTGTCCAGCGCGCGCGTGGTCAGCGCGGTGCTGCCCTCGATGCCCACGACTTCACGCGCCTGGGTCGCCAGCGGCAGGGTGAAGTTACCCAGGCCGCAGAACAGGTCGGCCACGCGGTCTTGCGGCTGTACGTCGAGCAGGCGCAGCGCCTTCGCCACCAGCACCCGGTTGATCTGGTGGTTGACTTGCGTGAAGTCGGTCGGCTTGAACGGCATGCGGATGCCGAATTCCGGCAGCGTGTAATACAGCTCCTTGCCCAGCGGGTAGAACGGATGGGCAGTGTCAGGGCCTTTCGTCTGCAGCCACCATTGGATGCCCCACTGGTCGGCGAAGGCTTTCAACAGGGTTTCATCGGCGCCCGTCAGCGATTCCATGATGCGCAGCACCATCACCGTGCTTTCCTCGCCGATCGCCACTTCGATCTGCGGCAGGTTGTCGTAGATCGACAGGCTCGCGATCAGTTCGCGCAGCGGCACCAGCAGGCGCGCGACGTGGTCCGGCAGGATCTCGCAGGTGGTGATGTCGGCCACGAAGGACGAGCCGCGCTCGTGGAAGCCGACCAGGATGCCGCCCTTCTTCGCCACGTGGCGCACCGACAGGCGCGCGCGGTAGCGGTAGTCCCAGGTCGGGCCGTACATCGGGCGCATGATCATCTCGGCCTTCACTTTGCCGATATGCCACAGATTGTCTTCCAGCACGCGGCCCTTCATCGCCACCTGGGCGCCCGGCTCCAGGTGCTGCATCGAGCAGCCGCCGCAGACACCGAAATGCTGGCATTTCGGCTCGACCCGCATCGACGAGGCGCGCTGCAGGGTGACCATGCGGCCCGCCTCCCAATTCTTTTTCTTGCGCGTCGTCTCAAAGCTGACGCGCTCGCCCGGGAGCGCGCCTTCGACGAAGATCACCTTGCCTGGCGAGCCGTCCTCGTTCTCGAGGTGGCCCACGCCGCGCCCGTCCATGTCGAGGGATTTGATGTCGATGAAGATTTCTTGCATGGTGATGAGAAAGTGGAGTGAAGGCAGGGAGCTGGCCCTGGCCGGCGGCGCATGCTTCAAAGGCCGCGCAAAAAAGAACGGCGGATGATAGCAAGGAATCGAAGTGGACGCTACCGGAGGCCTTGTCGTTACAGCAATGAATCGCGCACCACGCCGCGCGCCGCCATCGCGCGCTTGAGTTTGACCAGCGCCTCCTGCTGGATCTGGCGCACCCGCTCGCGCGTCACGCCCATCTCCTCGGCCAGGGTTTCCAGGGTGGCCGGATCGTCGTTATCGAGGCCGAAACGGCGAGTGACGACCAGGCGCTGCTTGTCGGGCAGCCGGGTCAGCCAGTCGCGCACCAGCAGCGCCACCTCTTGCTGCTCGGCGTGGGCGTCGGGGCTGCCTTCGCCGTCGTCGGGCAGCATGTCCATCAGGCTCGACTGCGGATCGTTGTCGAGCGGCGCATCGAGCGAAGTCGCGTGCTCGGACAGGGTCAGTATGTCTTGCACTTCCTCGACCGGACGGCCGACCAGGCTGGCGATGTCGTCGCTCGAGGCTTCCTTGCCGTCGTGCTTTTGCGCTTCGAGGTGGTATTTGGCGCGCAGCACGCCGTTGAGTTCGCGCACCATGTGCACCGGCAGGCGCACGGTGCGGGCCTGGTTCATGATGGCGCGCTCGATGCTCTGGCGGATCCACCAGGTGGCGTAGGTCGAGAAACGAAAGCCGCGTTCGGGCTCGAACTTGTCGATGGCGCGCATCAGGCCGATATTGCCCTCTTCGATCAGGTCAAGCAGGACCACGCCGCGGTTGATGTAGTGCTTGGCGATCGAGACGACCAGGCGCAGGTTATGCTCGATCATCTTCTGGCGCGCGCCGAAGTCGCCGGCCTTGGCCAGCGTGGCGAAGTGGACTTCCTCGACGGCTGTGAGAAGCGGCCTGGCGCCGATCTGGTTCAGGTAGTGCTGGGTGGTGTCGGTCGCGAGCTCGGCCTGCAAGACCTTGCGCAGCTCGTCGACTGTCTCGACGCTGGCATGGCGCGCGAGCGGCTCCTGGTCGGCCGCGCCGTCGGCCCGGTCGGTATCGTCATCAGCATGCACGCGCTCGCTTTCCGGCTCATCCGGAAACTCATCCGTATCGTCCTGGTCCAGCGAGTGCGGCGGCTGCGTCATACCGTTCCTAACGAACGGGCAAGAACCTCGTCGGGTCGACCGGCTTGCCCTGCTGACGAATCTCGAAGTGCAACTTGACGGCATCGGCGTCGGAGTCGCCCATCTCGGCGATCACTTGGCCACGGCTGACGTTGTCGCCCTCCTTGACCACGATCTTGCGGTTGTGGGCATAGGCGGACAACAGGCTGTTGCTGTGCTTGACGATGACGAGATTACCATAACCGCGGATGCCGCTGCCAGCATACATTACCTTGCCCGAACTGGCGGCAACCACTGGCTGGCCCAGCTTGCCGGCGATGTCCAGCCCCTTGTTGCGGCCATCGTCGAAGGTGGCGACGACGCGGCCTTCCGACGGCCACATCCAGCTCAGGCGCGCTTCGTCGGCAGCAGTAGCCGGGGCGGCCGGTGCCGCCGGCGTGGCCGGTGCGGTGGTGGCCGGCGGCGTGGTGGTGGCCACCTTGCCGTCGCTGTAAGGCGTCTTGTCGGCGCGCGGCTCGGTCTTGCGCGGCACGCTGGCCGACGGCGGCATCGGCACCGGCTGGGTCTGTACATTGGCGGTGCGCTCGCCATCCGGCTGGTTTACGCGCAATACCTGGCCGACCTTGATGTCGTCCGGGTTATTCAGGTTGTTCCAGGCAACCAGGTCGCGGTAGTTCTGGCCGAAGTCGAGCGCGATGCGCAGCAGGGTGTCGCCCTTGCGCACGGTGTACATGCCGCGCTCGTCCTGTTTCGGCGCTTCTTCCACGCGCGCGGGCGCTGGCCGGCTTGGGGCGGCGGTAACGGGGCGCTCGACGACCGGCGCCTGGCGGGTAGTGGTGGAACAACCGGCCACGAGGCCGATGAGGATCGTCAGGAGGGCTAAACGCGGTGCTTGTGTCATTGGCATTCTATTGTCTTATCGGCGTACGGCGGGCCTGGCGGCCCTTCTTGGGTTTTAGATGGTGCCTGGGCGCAGCGGCACGAAGTGGCACGCTTCCAGCGTTTCGCTGGTCCACTCGGATTTGCCGGTGCGGGTAATACGGTGCAGATGCTGCACCTGGGCGCCGACCGGCGCCACGAGATGCGCGCCGATGGCCAGCTGCTCGAGCAAGGCCCGCGGCACCTCGAGCCCGGCGGCGGCGAGGATGATGCCATCGAAAGGCGCGACCTGCGGCAAGCCTAGCATACCATCCCCATACTGCAAACGCAGGTTCGATATCCGCAGCGGCCGCAGATTGGTCTTCGCCAGCTCGTGCAAGGGCTTGATGCGCTCGATCGAATACACGTCCTTGGCGACGAAGGACAGGACCGCGGCCTGGTAGCCGCAGCCGGTGCCGATTTCGAGCACTTTGCCCAGCTCGCCGCCAGCACGCATGGCTTCGATCATGCGGGCGACGATATACGGCTGGGAAATCGTCTGGTTATGGCCGATCGGCAGCGAGGCGTCGACATACGCCTGGCCCGACATGGCCGGTTCGATGAACAGGTGGCGCGGCACGGTCTCCATCGCCATCAGCACCTTCGGGTCGCTCACGCCCTGGCGCGCGATGCGGCCCACCATCGCGCGGCGCACCGCCTCGCTGGCCGCCAGGTCGGAACGCTGGGCGGGCGGCGCGCTGCTCGTCACCTGCACATAGCTGGGCGCGCGTGGCGCCGGGCCTGGGGACGGCGGCGTCCTGGCGCCGATATAGGTAGTGGCGTTGCGGGTGGCGGTCTGCGGCGTCTGCACCGGCGCCGGCGTGCCGGGCTTGCGCACGCCGCTCGTCACCGACGACAGCGGCAGCGGGAAATTCGGTCGCGCATCCTTCATGCCAGGCCTCCCGCGAGCAGCGCCAGCTGGGTCTTGTGGGTCAGGTCGATCTGCAGCGGCGTGATCGACACGCGGCCCTGCGCGGTCGCGTGGAAGTCGGTGCCCTCGCCCGCATCGCGGCAGGCGCCGGGGGCGCCGATCCAGAAGATCTCGCGGCCGCGCGGATCCTCTGCGCGGATCACGGGCTCGGCCTGGTGCCGGCGTCCGAGGCGGGTCGGCGTCAGCGGGCCGATCTCCTCATACGGCAGGTTCGGGATGTTCACGTTCAGCAGGAAAGGCTTGGGCAGCATGTCGAAACCGCCGGCGGCGAAACGCTCGACGATGTCGCGCGCCACCCGGGCGGCGGAATCGACGTGGGCCCAGCCGCCGTGCACCTGCGAGAAGGCGATCGCCGGCAGACCGAACAGGAAGGCTTCGGTGGCGGCGGCGACGGTGCCGGAATACAGGGTGTCGTCGCCCATATTCTGGCCATTATTGATGCCGGAAACCACCAGGTCGGGCGGCGCATCGGACATGCCGGTCAGGGCGATGTGCACGCAGTCGGTCGGCGTGCCATTGGTGAAATAGAAGCCGTTGGCCGATTTGTAGACCGACAGCGGCCGGTCCAGGGTCAGCGAATTCGAGGCGCCCGAGCGATTGCTGTCAGGTGCGACGACGACGATGTCGGCGATCGGCGCGAGCGCGTCCGCCAACGCCTGCAGCCCAGGCGCCAGATAACCATCATCGTTACTGATCAAGATTCGCATGGCGGAGATTTTACCTGAAGCAACGCCCGTATCGACGCCCGGCAGCAGAAATTCACGCCCGGATTTCATAATCCGGGACGATCGATGGACCGCCTGATAACAGTGAAGCGGTCATGCGACAGTTTACTGGACAGGCTGACAAGCTCGACTGGAATCGGGCAATGCCGTCTTTACAAGTTGTTTGTCAGCAGGGTAAGTCTGGCGTGGCGTGGGAAAGTGATGGCCAGTCAGCGCAGGCAGATGCGAGGCCGGCGAGCGCTGGCATACGGGCGCCGCATACGGGCGCCGGCATACGGGCGCCGGCATAAGAGAGCTGGCATACGAACGCTAGCGTAAGCACTTGCCCGGAGCGGCGCCGGGCGTCAAGGCCGGCGCAGCGCCGTCAGCGCATTGCCATCGGATTGTCGCGCGCCGCCTCGATCAAGGCTCCTTCGAGCAGCGACACTTCGTCCTGGGTGAAGGACAGCAGCGCATCCTTGTCGCCCTCTTGTAGATAGACCTGCTTGATCATCGCAGCGCCGCGCCGGCGCAGCGGATGGGCGGCGCTGGGCCTCAGCACCGAGGTGCGCAGGCTGTCGGCCAGCGCCCTGGCCTCGCCCGGACTGCTGCTGTCGATCAGGCTCTGCAACTGGGTCAGCTTGTGCCCCAGGTTGTCGGCCGCGTGGCCGGTCTCGGCATGCTCGCGCGAGGCCGCATGCGCGTGCTGGCCGCGCGCTGCAACGCCGTCCGCCGCAGGCTGGGACGGCGGGGTAGTCCCCACGTCGTCCGGGAGCATTCCGGCGGCTGACGCCCTGGTCTGGGCCCGCATCCGCTCCAGCATCTGCGCCTGCACGGCATCGTCCGGCGCGCCACCGGTCGCCGGCGCGCCTTCGACTTCGCGCAAGTGCTGGCGCAACTCGGCCACCTGTTCGCGCAGGCGGCGCGCGGCTTCGGCCTCGCCCTGCTGGCCCAGGGTCGAGGCCAGCCGCAGCTGCATATTGAGCGTTTCGGGATGGCCGGCCCCGAGGTGCCGCTCGCGCGTACGCGCCAGCGATTCCTGGATGCTGCGCACCGCCGCCAGGTCGCCCTGGGCGGCCAGGATCTCGGCCAGCGCCTCGCGCGCCGACAGCGTGCCTGCGGCGTCCAGGCCGTCGTGCCGTTCGCGGGCCCGCAATACCGATTCGAGCATGCGCCGCGCGTTGCCCAGTTCGCCCGTCTCGCCCAGCAGCAGCGCCAGCCGCTGGCCGCAGCGCAGGGTGTCGGCATGCTCGCCGCCCTGGCGCTGGCGACGGGCGTCGAGCACCCGTTCGAGCACGATGCGGGCGCGTTCGAGTTCGCGTTGCTGCACCAGGCTGTGGGCAAGGTCTTCGAGGCAGTCGAGCGTGACCAGGTGTTCGGCGCCAAGTGCGCGTTCGCAGGTAGACACCACCTGTTCGTGCAGCGCCAGCGCCCGTTCGCCCTCGCCCAGCGCGGCCAGCACCCGCGCCAGCTGCGAGCGCGCCGCCAGCGTCTCGGCGGCTTCGGCGCCGGCCTTGCGCGCGCAGGCCTGGACCAGCAGGTCGTAGTGGCGGCGCGCCTCTTGCACAGCGCCGCTGTCGAGCAGGAGCGCGGCGAGCACGGCGCGGCCCAGTCGCGTGGCCGCATGGTCGTCGCCGAGCAGGCGCTCGCGCAGCACCAGGCTTTCTTCGAAACAGGCGCGGGCCTCGTCGCGGCGCCGCTCGCGGCGGCACAGTTCGCCCAACCGGACGAGGTGGTCGGCCAGCTGCGGCGAACCGATCTCGTCGCCGCCGCCCAGCCGGCGCGCCTGCACTACCGCGGCGCGCAGGCGCACTTCGGCCAGCGACTGCCAGGGGAAGCTCCCTGGCGCCAGCCATTCGGCCAGCAGCGCCGCATGGCGCGCCAGCGCACGGCGGTCGCCGGCCGGGCCGGCGGTGGACAGGGCGTCGGCCAGCGCCAGCTGGGTCTCGTCGAACCAGCTGTCGAGGTTGACGCGCGACCAGCCGTAGCTGGCGCGCAGCAGCGCCTCGAAGCGCGGCTGGTAGCCAGGCAGGCCATGGCGCACGTCGCCGCGCCGCCAGCGCGCATGCGGATCGCTGCGCGCGCCGTCGGCGCTGCAGGCCAGCGGATAGAGCAGGAGCGGGCGCTGTTCGTCTTCATGGGTGCAGCGGTAATCGATGGCACGCCGCAGCACGCCTTCGATGCCTTCGATGCTGCCCGGCGCCGGCGTGAACAGGCCCACCAGGCGGTCGGGTACGAGGGTTGTGCACACGCTGACGGCGGCCGAGCGCCCGGCGGCGGTGGCGACCAGCACGTGGCCGAAATGCTGCGCCAGGCGCGCCGCGAAGCGGCGGAACAGCGCCGGGCAGGCGTCGAACAGGGCTGGGTAGTCGAGCCGGCCGGCGCGTTCGGCATAGCTGTCGTCGAAGCGCCCGGCGCGCAGCAGGTAGAGCGGACGGCGGCCGTCGGCGCGTTCGAGATAGGCCTGCCAGCCGACGCCGTCGATCACGCGGTCGGCCAGTTCCTCGCCGCGGCCGGCGGTGTTGCGCAGCCGGGCGCGGCAGGCCTCGAAGAATTCGAGCAGGCCGGGCCGGGCCGCGTCGCCCGCGTCGTTGTCGGCAGCATGCACGGAGACAGGCATGACGGCAAACGGTTCATCGGCCGGCACCGCGAAATGGCAGTGCAGCGCCGGCGCCTCGAGATCCCAGTCGATCACCAGCACCGGCGCCTCGGCGTCCCCACCCGCCAGCTGCAGCGCCAGCGCCGCCAGCACGGCATTGCGCGCCGCGCCGCCCTCGTAGGCATAGAAGCTCGTCACCGCGCCGGGCATGGCCAGCGGCGGGAGCGAGATACCTTGTTGGTCCATATGGCTCCTCATTCTTTTGGAAACGTCAGTTCTGGAACATCGCGCCATTCTGGTGGGACAGCGGGAAGCACGAATTGGTTGCAGTCGTGGTCGAGTGGGGTATGCTTTTTTTGACATGCATAATGGGCTGCGATCCGCTTGACCATCTTGTCAATGTCCGGCAAGAAGTCTGGATTCGACATGAGATCGGGCGTGGCCATCGTGTAGTGCGAGAAGTCGACGTAGAAGCGCGCATCGCTGATCTGGGGCGGCAGCGATTCGGGGTGGCGCGTCATGACCACCGGGATGATCAGGCGGCTCGGCAGCGTGTACCACTTGCCGCGCTCGGCTTCGATCAGGCGCATGGCCTCGTACTCGCGCCGCGTGTAAGCGTGGGCCTCGTACTTGGGCGTGTAGATGAGGATCATGCAGACACTCTCGCACATGGCGCGTGCGATCTTGCTGTCCAGATCGTCGCCGCCGCCCAGCTGCTCGGTATCGATAAACAGTTCGTCTTCGTTGTCGAAGTAGGGTTCGAGATAGCAGCGCAGGGCGTCGGCCAGGGCCGACTTGAAGCGCTGCATCAGCGCGTGCCGGCCGTGGGCATAACTGAAGAAACAACCGTAACGGATTGCCATGCTTGTCCTCTTGTGCTGGGCGCGCGCGGCGTCCACATCCCAAGACTCTAGCGCGCAGCCCCCCGCCGGCTTTGCGGACGGACAAGCGGACACGGGCCTTGCCGACGAAGATTCGCTCTCTTTCTTAAGGCATAATTCGCCCCGCCAATAACTGCGCCAATAAACTGTGAGGAAGCAATGAAAGCCGTACGCTGCACCGCTTGGGGACCGCCAGACAGCCTGGTGCTCGACAACTTGCCGGAGCCGGTCGCCGGCCCTGGCGACGTCGTGGTGGACGTGAAGGCGGCCGGCGTCAACTTCCCCGACGTGCTGACGGTCCAGGGCAAGTACCAGGTGCGTCCTCCCCTCCCCTTCACGCCGGGCAATGAGTTCGCGGGCGTGGTGCGCGCGGTCGGCGCCGGCGTGGACGGCTTCGTTCCCGGCCAGCGCGTGATCGGTTTCACCCGCACCGGCGCCTTCGCCGAGCAGGCCGTCGCACCAAGCAGCGCCTTCCTTCCCATGCCGGACGATATGGACTTCGACGTCGCCGCCGCCATCACGCTCACCTACGGCACCTCGTACCACGCGGTCGCCGACCGCGGCGCCTTGCAGGCGGGCGAAACGATGCTGGTGCTGGGCGCGGCCGGCGGCGTGGGACTGGCGGCGATCGAGATCGGCAAGGCCCTCGGCGCGCGCGTGATCGCGGCCGCGTCAAGCGACGAGAAACTGGCGGCGTGCAAGGCGCACGGCGCCGACGTGCTGATCAATTATGAAACCGAGGACTTGCGCGAAGCGATCCGCGCCGCCACCGACGGCAATGGTCCGGACGTCATCTACGACCCGGTCGGCGGCAAGTACAGCGAGCCGGCGCTGCGCTCGATCGCCTGGCGCGGGCGGCATCTGGTGGTGGGGTTCGCTGCCGGCGAGATCCCGCGCCTGCCATGGAACCTGATGCTGCTGAAAGGGGCGTCGGTGGTGGGCGTGTTCTGGGGCGACTTTACCCGCAAGGAGCAGGAGGCGCACCTGGCGGCGATGGCGCGCATCACCGGCTGGATATCGGAAGGAAAACTGAAGCCGCTGGTGTCGGCACGCTACCGCCTTGCCGACACCGCGCAGGCGCTGCAGGACATGGCGGCGCGCAAGGTCATCGGCAAGGTCGTGATCGTGCCCTGATCAGGCGGCGCTCTCGTCCGCCTCTTCGACCGGCCGGAAGAACTGGATCACTTCTTCCTGCACCCGGGTGCGCTTGAACGACGGCAAACTCTGCCAGATGCGGCGGCCATAGGGCTTGGTGATGATGCGCGGATCGCAGATCATCAGCACGCCGCGGTCGTCGACGTCGCGGATCAGGCGTCCGGCGCCCTGCTTGAGGGTGATGATCGCCTCGGGCAGCTGGTGGTGCATGAAGCCGTTCATGCCCTGCTTTTCCATCACCTCGATGCGCGCGGCCAGCACCGGATCGTCGGGCGGCGCGAACGGCAGCTTGTCGATGATCACCAGCGACAGCGCCTCGCCGCGCACGTCGACGCCTTCCCAGAAGCTCTGGCTGCCGACCAGCACCGCATTGCCGGCATTGCGGAAGGAATCGAGCAGTTCGGTGCGCCCGCGCTCGCCTTGCACGAATAGCGGGAAATCCCAGCCACGTTCGGCGAACTCGGTGCGCAGGCGCTCGGCCACTTTATTGACCGCGCGAATCGTCGTGCACAGGAAGAAGGTGCGGCCACCGGCCGCCTCGATCACCGGCAAGGCGGCATCGACCACGGCGTCGGTGTACACAGCCGCCTGCGGCTCGGGCAAGCCGGTCGGCACGTACAGGATGCCCTGGTTCTCGTAGTCGAAGGGGCTGGGCCAGGTCTTGGCCGGCTCGCCGGTCAATCCGAGCTGATCGGAGAAATGCTTGAAGTCGTTTTTCACCGCCAGCGTGGCCGAGGTGAAGATCCAGCTGCGCGGCGTGCCTTCGCGCTGGTTGGTGAAGATCGGCGCGATCGACAGCGGCGTCTTGTGCAATTGCAGCGAGGACGAGAAGGCCTCGGCCCACAGCACGGCCTGCTCGTTGGCCGGCGCCTTGTGGTCGGGCTTCCAGCCGTCGAACGAGGCAGCCAGCTCGTGCGCACGCAGGCGGCAGGCCTCGATGGTTTCAGCGCGCGCGGCGTTTTCTTCCAGCACCGTGATCATGCCGGCGATTTCCTCTTTCAGCTTGTCCAGGGCCGGGAAGAACTGCGACGTCGGCATGATCTGCGGCAGCGACAGGCGCAGGTTGCCGTCGCCGAAGGACAGGCGCAGGTCGCGCGCGGCCTTTTCGACCACGGTCACCACCTTGGCCCAGTCCGGACCGCCGCGCGCATGGGCCAGGCCCTCGGCCAGCACGTCGCGGCACAGTTCCAGCACTTGCGAGGTCGACACCGACTGGCCGAAGAACAGGGTCGCGACGTCGGGCAGCTGGTGCGCCTCGTCGAAGATGATGGTATTGGCCGAGGGCAGCAGCTCGGCCACGCCGGTATCCTTCAGCGCCACGTCGGCGAAGAACAGGTGGTGGTTGACCACCACCACGTCCGCCTGCTGCGCTTCCCTGCGCGCCTTCATCACGAAGCAATCCTGGTAGTACTGGCACTCGGCGCCCATGCAGGTGTCGCGGGTCGAGGTGACCAGGTTCCACACGGTGGCGGTCTCGGGCACCTTGGCCAGCTCGGCCTTGTCGCCCGAGCTCGTCATCTTGATGAAGCGCGAAATCTCGCGCAGGTGGCCGACGTCGTCGCGCGAGGTCAGGCGTCCGTTCTGCAAGGTACGTTCGAGATGGAAGTGGCAGACATAGTTCGAGCGGCCCTTGAGCAGGGCGACCGAGACCGGCGCGCGCAAGGCGGCGCGCACGGTCGGGATATCGCGCAGGAACAATTGGTCTTGCAAGTTCTTGGTGCCGGTCGAGACGATAGTCTTGCCGCCCCACAGCAGTGCCGGCACCAGGTAGGCAAAGGTCTTGCCCGTGCCCGTTCCGGCCTCGGCCATGAGCACCTGCTGGTCGGCGATGGCCTGGGCCACGGCCTTGGCCATCTCGGTCTGCGACTGGCGCGGCTTGAAGGTGCCGACGGCCGGGGCGAGCGGGCCGCCGGCGCCGAACAGGCGGTCGACGTCGGCGTCGTACTTGCCGGCGGGAGCCTGGGTTTCCGGGGCTGCGGGAGCAATAGTCTCCACCGCATCCGGAGAAGCAGAAAGTTGGTCGGTCAAAATACGTGGTTTCGTTGAGCCTGGGAATGAATCAGGCGGGGATATCGGGTACCAGCTGCATCTTCAGCAGCGTAATATGATCTTTGAGCTGCAGTTTACGCTTCTTGAGGCGGCGCAGTTGTAACTGGTCGGCATGACCGTCCGCCGTCAACAGGGAGATCACCGCGTCGAGGTCGCGGTGTTCCACATCGAGTTCGATAATACGGCGCTGGATGTCCTGGACGTCGGTCATAGTGGATGCAATTACGGGAAAGAATGGCGAAAAGCGCCGGCCAGGGCGGGCGCTCCGGATGTTGCTGCATTGTTGCTACAAGATTAACTTGCAAGCTGGTGGCTTCTCAGTGCATAGTTTAATCGAGGCGGAGGTTGCCGCCAACAAAGAATGGCGTTAGCGTCCCGGAAAACACGGATTTATGACTTCTTACAAGATCGAAGCGGGCACCGCGCAACATATCGGAAACCGCCCCCAGCAGAACGACCGCGCCGCCCTGTTCACCGGCGCCCGCGCGCCCGGCTACGTGCTGGCGGTGCTGTCGGACGGGGTCGCCAGCCCGGCCGGGGCCGACCAGGTCTTGCACACGGCGCGCCAGGTCTTCGACGCCTTCAAGCCCGGCGACCACCCCGGCATCGAGCGCCTGGCCCAGTTGCTGCACGAGATGATCAGCGAGACCCACACGGTGATCAAGATGAACGCCGTGGCTACGCAGGCGGAGGGCCACGCCAGCTTCGTCGGCCTGGTGATCAGCCCGCACGGCGAGGCGGTCTGGGCCCACGTGGGCGATTCGCGCCTGTACCGCTTCGAGCACGGCAAGTGCGCGGTGCGCACCAGCGACACGGCCTACGTCGAGCACCTGGTGGGCAGCGACCGCCTGCCGCCGGACGCGGCGCGCAACCACCGCCGCTCCAAGCTCTTGCTCAATGTATTGGGAAACAGCCGCAAGGAACCCTTCGTCACGACCGGCAGCCACACCGGCCTGGCGGCGGGCGACAGCTTCTTGCTGTGCTCGGACGGCCTGTGGCATTTCTTCACCGACGCCGAGCTGGCGGCCGTGACCGCCAAGACCACGCCGCGCCAGGCGTCCGAGATGCTCATCAACAAGGCCACCGAACGCTCGCAAGGCAAAGGCGGCAACTGCACCATGGCCATCGTGAAGCTGGTCAAGCCGGCCCAGGATGGGTCCTTCACCGGCCCGAGGTGATCGAGCCTTAGTTGGTCGGCGCCGGTCCGTTGCCGTTGGCGCGCTTGGCCTCGTCGGCCGCGCGCTGGGCGGCCTTGGCTTCGCGTTCGGCCACGCGGCGCGCCACTTCCTTCTGGCGCTCTTCCGACTTGCGGCGGCGCTCTTCATAGGCCGCGACATTTGCCGCGCGTTCGGCGGCTTCCTTCTCGGCGTTCGCCGCGCTTTCCTGGGCGCGCTGCTGGCTGCGCACGCGCGATTCGCCCGACTTGGTGCGCGGCGGCGGCAGCGCGGCGGCGGCCGGATCCTTCACCGGCGGCGGCTCGGCCGCCAGCTTGGCTTCTTCTTGCGCATAGGCGGCGTCGGCCTCGGCGATCGCCTTGTCGCGCTCGTCGACCTTGAGGCGGCGCAGATAAAGCGAGGCCTCGATCTCGATCGCGCGCTGCGTCACCAGGGCCGCGCGCCGCACTTCGCGGGCTTCGTCCAGGCAGCGGTTGACGAAGAATTTATCGTAGCAGACCACTTCGCGATCGGCATAGCGCGCCTCGATCGCGGCGCGTTCCGCGGCGACCGCGGCCAGGCGCTGTTCTGCCTGCTCGGCCGACGTAGTCGGCGCCGGCGGCGTTTCCTCTTGCACCAGCTCGGTGTTCGAGCACGCCCCCAGCAGCAGCGTCAGGGAGATGGAGGCGGCGATGGCGGTAAGGCGCAGCATCGGTTGTCTTGTCATGGTGTTCCTTTCGATCATGCAATGGCGTCGGCCGCGCCGCGCCTTTCGGCGAGCAGGTACTCGCGCGACTGCATCTCGATGATACGCGATACGGTCCGGTGGAATTCATTCGCCAGCTGGCCCGCGGTGTACAGCTCTTCCGGCTCGACCGCGGCCGACATGATCAGCTTGACCTTGTGGTCGTAGAACACGTCGATCAGCCAGGTGAAGCGGCGCGCCTCGGACGACTGGGACGCCGACATCGCCGGGATGCCGGACAGGACCACGGTGTGGAACTGGCTGGCCAGTTCCAGGTAGTCGTTCTGTGAGCGCGGACCGCCGCACAGGGTGGCGAAGTCGAACCAGATCACGCCGCCGGCGCGGCGCAGCGCGCGGATCTCGCGCTTTTCGATGGTCACCACCGGCGTTTCGTCGGCGGTATCGGCCACCTTGGCATAGGCGTCGCGCAGCGCCTTGTCGGACGCCGCGTCGAGCGGCGTGTAATAGGCCTCGACCTGCTCCAGCGCGCGCTTGCGGTAGTCGTTGCCTGCGTCGACGTTCAGCACATCGAGCTTCTGCTGCAGCAGTGCGATGGTGGGCAGCATGCGGTCGCGGTGCAGGCCGTCCGGATACAGGGTCGACGGCTCGTAATTGGAGGTCATCACGAAGCTCACGCCGTTGTCGAACAGGGCCTTGAGCAGGTTGTACAGGATCATCGCGTCGGCGATGTCCGAGACGTGGAATTCGTCGAAGCAGATCAGGCGATACTTCTTGGCGATGCGCTTGGCCACTTCGTCGAGCGGATCGGCCACGCCCTTCAGTTCATCCAGTTGCCCGTGCACGGCGCGCATGAACTCGTGGAAGTGCAGGCGCGTCTTGCGCACCACCGGCACTACCAGGTAGAACGAATCCATCAGGAAGGATTTGCCGCGCCCCACCCCGCCCCACATGTAGATGCCCTTGGGCACGTCGGGCCGGTTGATCAGGCGCTTGAAAGCGGACGACCGCTGGGCCTTGTAGTGGACCCAGTCGTCGTACGCCTGTTGCAGGCGGTCGACCGCCATTTGCTGCGCCGGGTCGGACTTGAAGCCGCGCTCGTTCAGCGCGTGCTGGTAATACTCTTGAACGTTCATATTGGAGTTGCCAAAAAAGTAGGGTGGACGGGTCCCCCGTCCACGCGTTCAACGAACGGCGTGGCGCCACGGTGGTGACCATGCCCGCGCGGGTTGAACGCGTGGACGGCGGAGCCGTCCACCCTACATATTGCTATTTTCTCGAGCCGGTTGAACACCGGACGGCAGAGCCGTCCAGCCTCAGAAGTTCAGCGAACGCTTGTCGACTGCCAGCGCAGCTTCCTTGGTCGCCTCCGACAGCGACGGGTGCGCGTGGCAGATGCGGGCGATGTCTTCCGACGAGGCCTTGAACTCCATCGCGACCACGGCTTCCGAGATCAGCTCGGAGGCCATCGGGCCGACGATGTGCACGCCCAGGATTTCATCGGTCGTGGCATCGGCCAGGAACTTGACCATGCCCGAGGTGTCGCCCAGCGCGCGCGCACGGCCGTTGGCCATGAACGGGAAGGTGCCGGCCTTGTACTGCACGCCTTCGGCCTTCAGTTGCTGCTCGGTCTTGCCGACCCACGCGATTTCCGGCGAGGTATAGATGACCCAAGGGATGGTGTTGAAGTTCACGTGGCCGTGCTGGCCGACGATGCGCTCGGCAACCGCCACGCCTTCTTCTTCGGCCTTGTGCGCCAGCATCGGGCCGCGCACGACGTCGCCCACCGCCCACACGCCCGGCAGGCTGGTGCGGCATTCGTCGTCGACCACCACGAAGCCGCGCTCGTCGAGCTGCAGGCCCACGGTCTCGATGCCGAGACCGTTGGTGTTCGGCACGCGGCCGATCGAGATGATCAGGCGGTCGAAGACAGCCGTCGAGGCGGCGCCGGTCGAGTCCGCGTATTCCACGGTGACGTCGTTGGCGCCCTTGGTGATCGCGCCGATCTTGCAACCCAGGTTGATCTTCAGGCCCTGCTTGGTGAACAGCTTGTGCGCTTCCTTGGCGATCTGCTCGTCGACCGCGCCCAGGAAGGTCGGCAGGCCTTCCAGCACCGTGACGTCGGCGCCGACACGGCGCCACACGCTGCCCATTTCCAGGCCGATGACGCCGGCGCCGATCACGCCGAGTTTACCCGGCACGGCGTCGATCGCCAGTGCGCCGGTGTTCGACAGGATCAGTTTCTCGTCGAATTCAGCGCCCGGCAGCTGGCGTGCGTTCGAACCGGTCGCGACGACCACGTTCTTGGCGGTGATGGTGTCGGTGGTCGGGCCGCTGACGTTGATGGTGTAGCCCGCGTCGCCTTCCGCCTTGCCGGCGAAGGCGCCGCGGCCGTGGAAGAAGGTGACCTTGTTCTTCTTGAACAGGAACAGGATGCCGTCGTTGTTCTGCTTGACGATGGTGTCCTTGCGCTTGAGCATGGTCGGCAGGTCGAGTTCGAGGCCCGAGACCTTGATGCCGTGGTCGGCGAAGGCGTGGCCGGCGTGCTCGAAGTGTTCCGACGATTGCAGCAGCGCTTTCGACGGGATGCAGCCGACGTTGGTGCAGGTGCCGCCTGGGGCAGGCTTGCCGGCGGCGTTGCTCCACTCGTCGATGCAGGCGGTCTTGAAGCCCAGCTGGGCAGCGCGGATAGCGGCGATGTAGCCGCCAGGACCGCCGCCGATCACGACGACGTCAAATTGTTTATCGCTCATTACTTTGATTCCTTTTTATTCTTCCGGAATGAATACCCACAGCAGCAGGTATATCAGGATGCCGAAGCCGAACGTCAGGACGAACAGCACGAAGATCAGGCGCCAGACCCACGATTCGAGACCGTAGGTGCGCGCCAGGCCGCCGCACACGCCGCCCAGCCAGCGGTCGATCCGCGAACGGCGCAGGCCGCTCAGCAGGTCGTCGCGGTGCTGGTCGAAGGAAATCCGCTCCGTAGTGGGCGGTTCCTTGCTGAGACTCACGGTCGAGGCACCCGACAGGATGCGCGCCTTGGCCTGCTCGAATTCGGCATCCGACAGCGCGCCGGCCTGGTGCAGCTCGTGCAGCCGCTTGATTTCGTCTGACAACATGGCGTTCTCCGGCAAACAGCAAGCCGGCGCCACCATGGCGGCGCCGGCACTTGACGAGAATTACAGGTCCAGCAGCAGGCGGGCCGGATCTTCCAGCGCGTCCTTCATCGCCACCAGGCCCAGCACGGCTTCGCGGCCGTCGATGATGCGGTGGTCGTACGACATTGCCAGGTAGTTCATCGGACGGATGACGATCTGGCCGTTCTCGACGACGGCGCGGTCCTTGGTCGCGTGCACGCCCAGGATCGCCGACTGCGGTGGGTTGATGATCGGGGTCGACAGCATCGAGCCGAACACGCCGCCGTTCGAGATCGAGAAGGTACCGCCCGACAGGTCGTCCAGGGTCAGCTTGCCGTCCTTGGCTTTCTGGCCGAACTCACCGATCTTCTTCTCGATTTCGGCGATCGTCATCTGGTCGGCGTTGCGCAGGATCGGCACCACCAGGCCACGTGGCGAACCGACGGCGATGCCGATGTCGAAGTAGCCGTGGTAGACGATGTCATTGCCGTCGACCGAGGCGTTCAGGATCGGGTATTTCTTCAGCGCGGCAACGGCAGCCTTGACGAAGAAGGACATGAAGCCCAGCTTGACGCCGTGCTCTTTCTCGAACTTGTCCTTGTACTTGTTACGCAGTTCCATGACCGGAGCCATGTTCACTTCGTTGAAGGTGGTCAGGATGGCGTTGGTCGATTGCGATTGCAGCAGGCGCTCGGCAATACGGGCGCGCAGGCGGCTCATCGGCACGCGCTCTTCCGGACGGTCGCCCAGGTTGGCTGGCGCCGGTGCGGAGACTTGCTGCAGGGCTGCCTTCGGTGCGGCGGCAGGCGCTGCGGCCGGCTTGCCGGCTGCGGCGGCCAGGGCGTCGCCCTTGGTCACGCGGCCGTCGCGGCCCGAGCCTTCGACGCTCGACGCCGAGATATTGTTCTCAGCCAGGATCTTGGCAGCGGCCGGCATGGCAACGCCTGCTTTCGATTGATCAGCAGCCGGCGCAGCGGCTGGTGCGGCGTCGATCGGCGCGTTTGGCGCTGCCGATGGGATGGCCTTGACGGCGATCGGGCTGGTCTGCGCCGATGCTTCGGTATCGATGATGGCGATGACTTCGCCGGCGACGACGGTCGCGCCGTCGGCTTTGAGCAGTTGCACGATCACGCCGGCGCTTGGCGCTGGCAGTTCCAGGACCACCTTGTCGGTTTCGATGTCGATCATGTTTTCGTCGCGCGACACGGATTCGCCGACTTTCTTGTGCCACGACAGCAGGGTTGCTTCAGCAACGGATTCCGACAGAACAGGGACCTTGACTTCGATTTGTGCCATTTTTTAAAACTCCAGTAATTATTCTTTGCAAGTACCCCCGCGCACGGGTCGCGGGGGCCGTGGTTTTACCTTACTGACCAATTACTTGGTCAGGAGCCGCACGTATAACGTGCGGCGCGCCCTTGCGACTTACTTCGTAAGGATGAAACCCTTGAGCTTCGAGAACGCGGTCTCCAGCAGTTCTTTCTGCTGAGCGATGTGCTTGTCCGCATAACCCACCGCCGGCGATGCCGACGCGGCGCGACCGGCGTAGGCCAGGCGCTGGCCATCTTCCATGCCTTCGAAGATGTTGTGCTGGATCTGGAACCACGGACCCTGGTTCTGCGGCTCGTCCTGCGCCCACACCACTTCGGTCGCGTTCGGGAACTTTTTCAGTTCCGCAGCGAACGACTTGTGCGGGAACGGGTACATCTGCTCGATACGGATGATCGCGGTGTCGGCGCTGTTGCGTGCCTTGCGCGCGTTGACCAGGTCGAAGTAGACCTTGCCCGAGCAGGCGATCACGCGCTTGACCTTGCCTGCGTCGATCTTGTCGTCGCATTCGCCGATGACGGTCTGGAAACCGCCCTTGGTCAGGTCGGTCAGCGACGAACCGGCGTCCTTGTTACGCAGCAGCGACTTCGGCGTGAAGATCACCAATGGCTTCCTGAACTGGCGCACCATCTGGCGGCGCAGCAGGTGGAAGATCTGGGCAGCCGTGGTCGGCTGGACCACTTGCATATTGTTGTCGGCGCACAGTTGCAGGAAGCGTTCGATACGGGCCGACGAGTGCTCCGGACCCTGGCCTTCGTAGCCGTGCGGCAGCATCATGACCAGGCCCGAGGCGCGGCCCCATTTCACTTCGCCCGAGGCGATGAACTGGTCGATGACGACTTGCGCGCCGTTGACGAAGTCGCCGAACTGGGCTTCCCAGATGGTCAGGGTGTTCGGTTCGGCGGTCGAGAAGCCGTATTCGAAGCCCAGCACCGCTTCTTCGGACAGCACCGAGTCGATCACGGTGAAGTCGGCCTGGTTGTCGGAGACATTGGCCAGCGGCAGGTAGATGCCCTGGTCCCAGCGTTCGCGGTTCTGGTCGTGCAGCACGGCGTGGCGGTGCACGAAGGTGCCGCGGCCGGCGTCCTGGCCCGACAGGCGGATCGCGTAGCCCGAGGCCAGCAGCGAGGCGAAGGCCAGGTGCTCGCCCATGCCCCAGTCGAGGTTGACTTCGCCACGGCCCATGGCGGCGCGGTCGGCCAGCACTTTTTCAACCAGCGAGTGCGGTTTGAAACCCTCTGGGACCTTGGTGATGCGTTCGGCCAGGCGCTTCAGTTCGGTGACCGGCACGGCGGTGTCGGCGGCGTCGGTCCACTTCTTGTTCAGGAACGGCGCCCAGTCGACGGCGTACTTGCCCTTGAAGTTGGTCAGCACCGGATCGACCGTGTGTTTGCCGGCGTCCATGGCGTCGCGGAAAGCGGCGACCAGCTTGTCGCCGCCGTCGGCTTCGATGGTGCCCTGCGCAGCCAGCTTCTCGGCGTACAGCTTGCGGGTGCCCGGGTGCTTGGCGATCTTCTTGTACATCAGCGGCTGGGTCAGCGCTGGCGTATCCTGCTCGTTGTGGCCCAATTTGCGGTAGCAGATGATGTCGACCACGACGTCCTTGCCGAACTCGGCGCGGTAGTCGAGGGCGATCTGGCTGGCCAGCACGACGGCTTCAGGATCGTCGGCGTTCACGTGCAGCACCGGCGCTTCGATCATCTTGACGACGTCCGAGCAGTACAGGGTCGAGCGCGCATCGCGCGGATCCGACGTGGTGAAGCCGATCTGGTTGTTGATGACGATGTGGACCGTACCGCCGGTACCGTAGCCGCGGGTCTGCGCCAGGTTCAGGGTTTCCATGACCACGCCCTGGCCGGCGAACGCAGCGTCGCCGTGCACCAGGATCGGCAGCACTTCCTTGCCCTTCTTGTCGCCGCGACGCATCATGCGCGCCTTGACCGAACCTTCAACCACTGGGTTGACGATCTCGAGGTGGGACGGATTGAACGCCAGCGACAGGTGAACCGGGCCGCCCGGGGTCGAGATATCGCTCGAGAAGCCCTGGTGGTACTTGACGTCGCCAGCCGGCAGGTCGTCGGCGTGCTTGCCTTCGAATTCTTCGAACAGGTCGGCCGGGCTCTTGCCCAGGGTGTTGACCAGCACGTTCAGGCGGCCGCGGTGGGCCATGCCGATAACGATTTCCTGCACGCCTTTTTCACCGGCGCGCTGGATCACTTCGTCGATCGACGCGATGAACGATTCGCCGCCTTCCAGCGAGAAGCGCTTGGCGCCGACGTACTTGGTGTGCAGATAGCGTTCCAGGCCTTCGGCCGCCGTCAGGCGTTCGAGAATGTGCTTTTTCTTTTCACCGCTGAAGGTCGGGGTCGAGCGGATCGATTCCAGGCGCTCTTGCAGCCAGCGCTTTTCGGTCGGATCGCTGATGTACATGAACTCGGCGCCGATCGAACGGGTGTAGGTATCACGCAACATGTTCAGGATGTCGCGCAATGGCGCGGTTTCCTGACCGAAGTAGGTGTTGCTGATATTGAAAACGGTGTCGAGATCGGCTTCGGTGAAGCCGTAGAAGGCGGGATCGAGCTCTGGGAGAGGTGGACGTTCCTGGCGCTGCAGTGGGTCCAGGTTGGCCCAGCGCGAACCGAGATAGCGGTAGGCGGCGGTGATCTGGGTGACGGCGACGCGCTTGCGGCCCAGTTCGGAGTCGGCCGATGCGACGACGGTACGGATCGGACCCTGCTTGGCGCGTTCAGCGAACGAGGCCACCACCGAGGAGTGCACCACATCGGGGCGGCTCGAGCCGTCGACTGCCGGCACGTGTTGCATCTGGTCGAAGTAGGCGCGCCAGTTTTCGGGCACCGCCGTCGGATTATCCAGATAGGCCTCGTACAACTCTTCCACGTACGGGGCATTGCCGCCGAACAGGTAGGAGTTGGCGTTATATTGTTGCATCATTCTTGCTCACCTTTCTTTTCGCGCTTCGCGAGGTTTGGGCGGGTTGTTTAAAACCTTCCGCGACACGGCCTGACCGGTTAGCGGATTGCACTTCAAGACATCAAGTTGTGGGGGAAGGACTGTTCGGTACCAAAATACTTGTGCAAAATCCTGCCAATTTGCGCACATTATTGTAACGCATGATCTTGACCAAGGCAGACCTTGGTCGAACAAATTATTTATTTCAAAATGTGTTTTTCTGCGTCGCACTTTTGGCAATAATTCCATTGCTGAGTTGACCCTGTAAATGATAATCGTTATCATTTAAGGATGTCTTCTTCCGCACCTCCCCTCAAGAATAAAGCCGCGACTGAAAGCGCCCTGCCTGGCGCCAGCCGCGCCATGTGGCTCAAGCAGTTGCACCAGTGGCATTGGATCAGTTCGGCCATCTGCCTGATGGCCATGCTGCTGTTCAGCTTTACCGGCCTGACCCTGAATAACGCCACCCTGATCGAGGCCAAGCCCGTCGTCACGCGCCTGAAGGCGACGCTGCCCGAGCCGCTGCGGGCCCAGTTGCAGGCCTATGCCGAAGACCATGTCGACGCCGAAGTGCCGCTGCCGAGCGAAATCGCGGACTGGACCAATAGCGCCTTCCCGGTCGACGTGCGCGGCAAGCGCGCCGAATGGAGCGAGGAAGACGCCTACGTCGCCCTGCCCCGCCCCGGCGGCGACGCCTGGCTGCGCATCGCCGTCGACGGCAGCGCCGAGTTCGAGAAGACCGACCGCGGCTGGATCTCGTGGCTCAACGATATGCACAAGGGCCGCAACACGGGCGCGGTGTGGAGCTGGTTCATCGACATCTTCGCCGTCGCCTGCGTGGTGTTCTGCATTACCGGCTTTTTGATCATGAAATACCACGCGGCCAAGCGGCCGTCGACCTGGCCGGTGGTCGGTTTCGGCATCGTGTTGCCGATCGTGCTGGCCCTCCTGTTCGTCCACTGATCCATCAACCTGAGAGAAGACCAAGAATGAAACTGTCCCATTCGCTCGCCCTCACCCTCCCGCTCGCATCGGGCTGGGCCATGGGCGCCGACCTGTCCGTCAAGTTCGACGTGCCGCAGCTGAACGTGGCCGAATATCACAAGCCCTATGTGGCGATCTGGATCGAGGGCGCCGACCAGAGCATCGCGTCCAACCTGGCCGTGCTGTACGACGTCAAGATGAAGGACAAGGGCGGCGAGAAATGGGTCAAGGACTTGCGCACCTGGTGGCGCAAGGCGGGCCGCGACGCCACCCTGCCGATCGACGGCGTCAGCGGCGCCACCCGCGCGCCCGGCACCCACACCATGAAGTTCGATGGCGCCAAATTCGGCATCGACAAGCTGGCGGCCGGCGAATACAAGCTGGTGGTGGAAGCGGCGCGCGAGGCGGGCGGACGCGAAGTGGTCAAGGTGCCGTTCACCTGGACCGGCAAGGGCAAGCTGGCGGCGAACGCGGCGGGCAAGGAAGAACTGGGCGCCGTGTCGCTCCAGATCCAATAACGATAACTACACACAATCAGGAGAACACCATGCAACAAAACAAATTCTACAAAGCCGCCATCGTCGGCCTGATGCTCGCCGGCGCCTCGATGACGGCCCAGGCCCACCGCGCTTGGATCCTGCCGAATACCGCCATGGTCGATTCGAAGGAAGCCTGGGTCACGATCGACGCCGCGATCTCGAACGAGGTGTTCGAGTTCAACCACCACCCGCTGCGCCTGGACAACCTGATGATCACCGATCCGGACGGCGTGCAAGCCAAGGCCGAAGGCGCAGTGGTCGGCAAATACCGCAGCACGCTCGACCTGCGCCTGCCGAAGGACGGCACCTATCGCCTGGCGATCGTCAACAACAACGTGATGGGCAGCTACAAGCTGAACGGCGAGACCAAGCGCTTCCGCGGCGCCGCGGGCAGCCCGGCGGTGGCGATTCCCGCCGGCGCCACCGAGGTGCAGACCACCGCCGTCCACTCGCGCAATGAAACCTTTGTGTCGGCCAACAAGCAGAACGACACCGCCCTGAAGCCGGTCGGAGAAGGCCTGGAAATGATCCCGCTGACCAACCCGTCCGACCTGCGCGTCGGTGAGCCGATCCGCGTGCGCTTCCACCTCGATGGCAAGCCGGTCGCCAACCTGCCTTTCAGCATCGTGCAGGGCACCGTCAAATACCGCGGCGCGTCGGGCGAACAGCGCCTGACCACCGACGCCAAGGGCGAAGCCTCGTTCACCGTTCCGGCCGCGAATATGTACTGGCTCAGCGCCGGCTTTCCGTTCGGCGAAGGCAAGCCGCAACCGGGCGCCAAGCGCTACAGCTACGCGGCCACGCTCGAAGTCCTGCCGCAATAAGCACGATGCGCGACGTTCTCGTTCCGCTGGAAGTCGATATGGCGCTGCCGCCCGGCGGCAGCACCTTTTACTCGACTGCCGGCACGTCGATGGGCACCGGCTGGTCGGCGCGGCTGATGCTGCCGCCCGGCGCAGACGGCGCCGCCCTGACGCTTGCCCTGCAGCGTGAACTGGACGAGATCGTCGCGCAGATGAGTCATTGGGAGCCCGACTCCCTGCTGTCGCGCTACAACCATGCCCCGGCCGGCAGCTGGCATGCGCTGCCGTTGCAGTTCTTCGAGGTCGCCGACTACGCGCTGCGGGTGCATGAAGACAGCGGCGGCGCCTACGATCCGGCCGGCGGGCAGCTGGTGAACCTGTGGGGCTTCGGCGCCACCCGGCGCTACGACCAGGCCGGCTTCTATGCGCCAGATGCTGCCGCGATCGGCGCCGTGCTGGCGCAGCGCGGCGCCAGTCAACCTATGCTTGACCGCGCCGCGCGCCGCCTGCTGCAGCCGGGCGGCGCCCTTCTCGATTTTTCTTCCGTCGCCAAGGGCTATGCGGTCGACTGCATGGCGCGCTGCCTGGAACAGCGCAGCGTGCGCCACTATGTGGTCGAGGCCGGCGGCGAGCTGCGCGGCGCCGGCGCCAAGGCCAGTGGCGAACCGTGGTGGGTGGAGATCGAAGGCGTCCCCGATGCCGACGCCGCCACCACCCAGGCCGTGGTCGCCCTTCACGGCCTGGCGATCGCCACCTCGGGCGACTACCGCCGCTATTTTCAACATGGCGCCCGGCGCGCCGCGCACACCCTCGATCCGCGCAGCGGCTATCCGGTTGCCAATGGCGTCGCCTCGGTGACGGTGCTGGCGCCCACCTGCATGGCGGCCGATGCGCTGTCCACCGCGCTCACGGTGCTGGGTCCCGACGACGGCCTCGCCTTCGCCGAGGCGCGCGGCATCGCGGCGCGCTTCCTGGTGCGCGCGCCGGGCGGCCTGGTCGACACCACGTCCAGCAACTGGCGCGCCTTACTGCAATGATGCTGACCATCGAACCCTTGCGCTGGGGCGGCGCGCTCGCGCTGTCCGGCGTCTATCTCGCCATGTGCCTCGGCATCTGGCGCAGCCGCCTGGCGCATACCCCCGCCAGCGGCGGCGCGGCCGACTGGCTCGTGGTCCACGCCAGCCAGACCGGCAGCGCCGAATTCCTGGCTGAACGCACCGCCGCCACCCTCGCCCTGGGCGGCCTCGACGCGCGCGCCGCCTGCATGTCGACCGTCGACGCCACGCAGCTGGCCGCGGCCTCGCGCGTGCTGTTCATCTGCAGCACCTATGGCGAAGGCGATGCGCCGGATACCGGCGCGCGCTTCGCCGGCCATACGATGGGCGAAGCGCTCGACCTGTCGCAGTTGCACTTCGGCGTGCTGGCGCTGGGCGACGCGACGTATACCAATTACTGTGGCTTCGGCCGCGCGCTGGACGCCTGGCTGCGCGAGCGCGGCGCCACGCCGCTGTTCGACCGGATCGACGTCGACCGCGGCGCGACCGAGGCGCTGGCCGCCTGGCAGCACCAACTGAGTCACCTGGCCGGCACCAGCGATGCGCCGGACTGGGAAGCGCCGGCCTACGGCGAATGGCGCATCGCCAGCCGTATCCATCTGAACCCCGGCAGCGCCGGTGCGCCGCTGTACCGCATTGCCCTGGTGCCGCGCGATGGCCTGCTGCCCGCCTGGGAAGCCGGCGACCTGGCCCAGCTCAGCGCGCCGCTCGACCCCGACCATCCTCGCGAGTACTCGATTGCTTCGGTGCCGAGCGAAGGCCGGCTCGAACTGCTGGTGCGTTTGCAGACGCGCGAGGACGGCACGCCGGGCGCGGCATCGGGCTGGCTGTGCGTGTGCGCGGACCAGAACGATACGATCCGCCTGCGCGTGCGCGCCCATGCACGCTTCCGGCTGGGCACGAATGCGGGACGTCCGCTGATCGCGATCGGCAACGGCAGCGGCCTGGCGGGATTGCGTTCGCTGCTCAAGGCGCGCATCGATGCCGGCACGGACCGCAACTGGCTGCTGTTCGGCGAACGCAATGCGGCTCATGACTATCTATGCCGCGAGGAACTGGAAGCCTGGCGTGATGGCGACATGCTGACGCGGCTGGACCTGGCGTTTTCACGCGACGAGGGGCAGGCGCGCTATGTGCAGCACCTGGTGAATGCGCACCAGGAAGAACTGCGCCGTTGGGTCGCGGATGGCGCTGCAATCTATGTCTGCGGCAGCCTGCAAGGCATGGCCGGCGGCGTGCACTATGTGCTGGTGTCGGCGCTCGGACTCGATACGGTCGAGGCAATGACGTCTGACGGACGCTATCGGCGCGACGTCTACTAGACAGAACGAACAACCGCCGGCAATGCCGGCGGTATCGATCAAGCTTGCTGTACCAAGACAGCGTTAGCGCTTGTCGTTCTTGTGGCTTTGACGCCCTGCTTCGGCGTGTTGTTCCGGTGTGCCACCCTGGACGCCCTTCTGCTGGCTGCCCTGGCTACGGCCGCTTTGCTGGCTGCCCTGGTTCAGGTTGCTCTGCTGGCTGCCCTGGTTGTTGCCGCTCTGCTGGTTGCTCGATCCATGCGATGCACGGCCGCCCTGGCTGGCGATTTCACGCTGGCGCTCCGGATCCATCGATGCGAAACCTTGCTTTCCGCTACCCTGGTTGCCCTGGTTACCGCTCTGGCTATTGCCTTGCTGCGAGTGCTGGTTGTTGCCCTGTGGGTTGTTGTTACGCGAATTGTTTGCCATGATTGACTCCTTTTCATCGTGAACAGAATGTCAGCAGTGCTGACTCGAAGGACTCCATCGTAGCCACCTGAAGGCGCGCTGAACACCAAAAACCGGCAGTGCTCCTGTAGGAGTCTGCCCCACTGGCCTATGCGTCTGGACTGGCATATTGAAAGAAAAATTAGATATGAATTTGCCAGTTTGTAGAATGATAATTAGTAAAATGGAAGCTCTTCGGAAGAAATCGGCTACGCCGAGACATCCTTATCTCTTCGCGGCAATATGAAGATCGGCATCGGGCACCGTCTTTTCATCGCCGTCCTGCTCGCTATTCTCACGGTGGCCGGCGCCGGTGTTTTATTACTGCGGCACAAGGTCTTGGGCAGTTTCGGCGACTACGCCGTCGGCATCGAACTCGACCGGCTAGACGGCTTGTCGAATGCCGTGGCGCGCCAGTACCGGGACCATGGCGGCTGGACTTTCGTGCCTGGCGGCGATGCGCGGCGCGGCTGGATCACGCAAGAGCTGGCGCGCCTCCAGACGAGTCGTGTCGTCGCCCCGGTCATGCCGGTCGCGCCAGCGCCGCCCGCTCCGCCCGCCATGCCGGTGGCCCCGGTCCCTCCCGCGCCGCCAGCACCACCATTGCCGCCGTTGCCGCCCCCCGCGCCGACCGGCGTCACCCAGGACCTGCACACGCGCATCACCCTGCTCGACGCCACCGGCCGCTACCTGGCCGGACGCCAGCCCGGCACGCTGCCGCTGGCGCGACGCCCGATCGAGGTCGATGGCCAGACGGTCGGCTACCTCGGCGTGGCGCGCAGCCACCGGCCGAGTGACGCGATGGCCTACGCCTTCCTGTCCGAACTGCAGCACAGCCTGTGGCTGATCGGCGCCGTCGCCGTCGTGCTGAGCGCACTGGCCGCGATCCTGTTGGCGCGCCACTTCCGGCATCCGATCGACCAACTCGCGCGCGGCGCCGCCACACTTGCCGCCGGTGATTACGGCGTGCGCCTGCCGAAGGCGCGCAGCGACGAACTGGGCGCGCTGGCGCGCCATTTCAATGTGCTGGCTGAGCGCCTCGACGGCGCCGAAACGGCGCGCCGCCAGTGGGTGGCGGATACCTCGCACGAGCTGCGCACCCCGCTGGCCGTATTGCGCGCCCAGCTGGAAGCGATCCAGGACGGCGTGCGCCAGGCCACGCCGGAAGCCATCGACGCCATGGGGCGCCAGGTAAGGTCCCTGACCAGGCTGATCGACGAGCTGTACGCGCTGGCGCGCGCCGACGTCGGCGCACTCGAATGTCGGCGCGAAGTGCTCGACCTGTGGGCGCTGGCGGCAAGCGAGGCCGGCGCCTTTGCTGGGCGCTTCCAGGCGGCCGGGATCGCGCTCGACATTGCCGCTGCGCCCACGGCGTCGCGGGTGCTGGCCGACCCGGACCGCATGCGCCAGGTATTGGCCAACCTGTTCGAGAACAGCCTGCGCTATACCACCGCCGGCGGCGCCGTGCGCCTCGCCGCGCATGCCGACGCCGGCCGCCTGCACCTGCTGCTCGACGACAGCGCGCCCGGCGTGCCGGACGAAGCGCTGTCCCGTCTGGCCGAGCGCTTCTACCGGGTCGATGCCTCGCGCAGCCGTGAACATGGCGGCGCCGGACTCGGGCTGGCCCTGTGCCGGCGGTTGCTCGAGGCGCAAGGCGCGGCCCTCGCCTTCGCCCATTCGCCGCTGGGCGGCCTGCGCGTGACCGTGTCGCTGCCACTGGACGGAAAGGAAACCGCATGAGCCTCGCCATCATGATCGTCGAGGACGAGCCCGAGCTGGCATCCGTCATTGCCGACTACGCGCTGGCCGCGGGCTATGCGCCGGCCGTGTTCGGCAACGGCCTCGTGGCGCTTGAAGCGATCCGGCGCGCACCGCCGGCCCTGGTGGTCCTCGACCTGATGCTGCCCGTCCTGGACGGCCTGGCGCTGTGCCGTGCGGTGCGCGCCTTCTCCGGCGTGCCGATCGTGATGGTGACGGCGCGGGTGGAAGAAGTCGACCGCCTGCTGGGGCTGGAAACGGGCGCCGACGATTACCTGTGCAAGCCGTTCAGCCCGCGCGAGCTGATGGCGCGCATCAAGGCCATCCTGCGCCGCAGCGGCCCGCCAGAGGCTGCGCCCGTGCTGGCGCTGGACGAAGCCGCACGCCGCGTCACACTCCACGGCCAGACGCTCGAACTGACGCCGAGCGAATACGCGATCCTGGCCGCCCTGGCGCGCCGTCCCGGCCAGGTGCTGTCGCGCGCCCAGTTGCTCGACGCGGCCAGGGCCGACCACCTCGACGCCACCGACCGCGCCATCGACAGCCACGTCAAGAACCTGCGGCGCAAGATCGACGCCGCAGCCCCCGGCCTGGAACCGATCCGCTCGATCTACGGACTCGGTTACCGCTGCGATCTCTGACTGGTCTCCATTTTTTCTCCACATTCGGGAGGCACGATGGTGTTCATCGCCACCGAGGAGAAAAACCATGCAAAAAACCATTCCGCTGATCCTGGCCACCATGCTCGCGCTGGGCGCCACCGCTGCCGACGCCAGCATCCACTATGTATGCGAGGCGGCGCGCGGCAAATGCCCCAAGCCGCCGGTGCCGCCCGCGCCTCCCGCTCCACCCGCGCCACCGGCCCCGCCTGCGATCGTCGGCCAAGCGGCGCCAGCCACGCCGGCCCGCCCCGCCCCACCGGCGCCGCCGGCGCCACCCGAAATCGACCTGCCCGACATTCCCGCCGCCTTCCACGCGGCCTGCCAGGGCAAGGTCGATGGCACCAGGCTGAACCTGACCATGCGTCCCGGCGAAGGCATGGGCGGCGTGTGCGAGAACGAAGGCGGCAAGATGGTGTTTCACCTGCGCAGCTACCATCGCGCGGATTGAGCGCGGTCGACGCCAGGCCCGGCATCCTCTATGCTGGGCAAATGACGTCACCCGCCCCGACCAGCCCCCGCCCTGAACCGCCCGTCGCGCCCGACCTCGACGATTGCTGCCGCAGCGGCTGCGTGCCCTGCGTCTTCGACCTGTACGAGGACGCGCTGGCGCGCTATGAGGCCGCGCTGGCGGCATGGGAAGCGGCGCAAGCACCGCCCAACTGAAAGTCGCAATGTTAATAGATTGATTACAATGAGCTGAACCGTGTCATGCCTGCGGAGGGCTCATGTTTGGTCTCGATCTTCCATGGTGGGAACTGATTGCGCGCGGCGCCATCGTGTATTGCGCGCTCCTCATCATGATGCGCCTGTCCGGCCGCCGCACCGTCGGCCAGTTCACGCCGTTCGACTTGCTGGTGGTGATGCTGCTGTCGGAGGCGGTATCCAACTCGATGACCGGCGGCGACGAATCGCTGTTCGGTGGCCTGATCATCGCTGCGACCCTGGTCGCGCTGACCGTGCTGTTCGCCTTCACCACTTCACGCAGCAGGAAGCTCGAGGAAATCATCGAGGGCAGCCCCGTGCTGATCGGCCGCGATGGTGTGTTCTTCGACAAGGTCATGAAGCGCTGCCGTCTCTCCGAAAGCGACGTCGAAGTAGCGCTGCGCGAGGCCGACTGTCCGCGTCCCGAGATGAAATGCGCCTTCCTCGAAGCGGATGGGCAGATCAGCATCCTGCGCAAACCTCAATAGCCATGTCGCACTTGCCTGAACTGCCGAGATTTCTCAGCAGCCTTTAATCTCCCGTACGGTGTGGGCGGCCCAATCCTGCTGTGCTAATTTTTTGGGCACTGCCGCCAATCCGGCGGCGCGATTGGTTTCTTTCCTGTTCAGGAGGTTCCCATGAAACGAGCCCTTACCGTTCTGGCGCTGGCCGCGTCGACCCTGGCCGCCGCCACCAGCCAGGCCGCGCCGGTCTATTACCGCGCGGTTGCCAGCGGCCCCGCCGAAGACATTCCCAACGGTTCGCCGGGATCGAGCGTCTCGGCCTTCGAGATCGACGACCTCATCTTGCGCGCTGAGGTGCCGTTCCGCGACCTGTCCAGCCCGACCATCAGCGCGCATATCCACTGCTGCACGGTGGACGCCTTCGGCGGTGTAGCGCCGGTCGCCATTCCCTTCAACGATTTCCCGCTGCAGGTCACGGCCGGCGCCTATACGGCCAGCTTCGACCTGGGCGACCCAGCAACCTACAATCCCGACTTCCTGGCCGCCAACGGCGGCACGCCGCAGCTGGCCAGCGGCGCGCTGATCGATGCGTTCAACGGCAACCAGGCGTATGTCAACATCCATACCGCGCGCTATACGGGCGGCGAAATCCGAGGCTTCGCGGTCGCGGCCCCGATTCCCGAGCCGCACACCTGGGCGATGATGGGGCTGGGCCTGGGCATGCTGGCGCTGCTGGCGCGGCGCCGCTTTACTCCGCAGAAGCGCCTGGCGAAGTAGTCTGCGCAGCTGCGCGGCGCGCCAGCAGGCGGCCCCAGGCAGGGATTGCCGCCTGCCAGAAGGCGTCGCGCGTGCGCGGCGGCGCACCTTCCAGGTCAAGGTCAAGGAAGCGGGCCGATGCCAGCAGCGCGGCGACGGCGGCGGGTTCGTCCCCCGCCGTCACTGCCAGGGCACCGGTCTGCTTAGACAATTTCTCGCCGTTCTCGTTGCGCACCACCGGCACGTGCAGGTAGCGCGGCGTCGGCACGCCCAGCAGGCGCTGCAGGAATATCTGGCGCGGCGTCGAATCGAGCAGGTCGGCGCCGCGCACGACGTCGGTCACGCCCTGCTCGGCATCGTCGACCACCACCGCCAGCTGATAGGCCCAGAAGCCATCGGCGCGCTTCAGGACGAAGTCGCCCGAGTCGCGCGCCAGGTGCTGCGTGACCTTGCCCGCGAAGCGGTCGGTGAAGGTGATCTCGTCAAGGCCGGCCTCGGGCACGCGCACGCGCAGGCTGCGCATGGTGCGGTCCGGCCCCAGGCCATGGCGGCAGGTGCCGGCGTAGATCGCCGCGCCGTCTGGTGCGAAGCCAAGGCGCGAATCGGCGATCTCGCGCCGGTTGCAGCCGCAGGGGTAGGTGTCTTGCGCGATTCGCTCGGCCGCCGCCTGGTACAGGTCCTTGCGATGACTTTGCCAGACGATCTCGCCGTCGGCATGCATGCCCAGCGCATCGAGCAGCGCAAGGATGCCCTCGGCCGCACCTTGCACGCTGCGGTCCTCGTCGACGTCTTCGATGCGCACCAGCCATGTGCCTTGGTGCCAGCGGGCGTCGAGGTAGCTGGCCAGCGCCGCCACCAGCGAACCGGCGTGCAGCGGGCCGGAGGGCGATGGGGCGAAGCGGCCGATATAAGCTGGGTTCACTTGCTTACTTCTTGGCCTTCTTTTCGTGCTCGGCGATGATGCCGGTAACTTGATCGACCACTTCGTTCGGCACGGCGACCGACAGCTGGTAATGCACGATCTCAAAGCCCTTGGCCGTCTTGCGGATCACGCCGCTCGCCATCGCATGGCCCATGTTCTTGGTATCGAGTAATTCGTCGAACCAGATCATCGACTTGTCGGCGGAAGCATAGACGTTGCGGCGGGTCGCCTTGAAAGTCCAGGCCGACTTGGCGTCGAAATACTTCTTCGACCAGGCCTTGAATTCGTCGCGGGTCCACAACTCGCTGCGGTCGGTGCCGATATAGACACCGTCCTTGGCGATCTTGTCGAAATAAGCCATCCGCGTGTTCGCCGCGTCGTCATGCCAGCCGTCGACGAAGGCGTTGACCTGCTTCGTCAGTTCGGCATCGGTGGCGGCGTTGGCAGCGCCAATCAGGCCCAGGCACAGCAAGCAGGCGGTCAGGAAGCGTTTCACGAAAAGTCCCTTCGATAGAGTTTGAGCGCAGTTATTGTACACATGCAAATGTGCGAACAACACACCACGCTCAGCCCCCGCTATCGATGCAGCTCCCCTGCCCGTTCCGGCTGGTAGTCGATGTCGAGCACGATGGCCTCGAAGGTGCCGCCGCCCGGGCGTTGCCAGGTGATGCTGGCGCCGACGCGCAAGCCCAGCAAGGCGGTGCCGACCGGTGTCAGCACCGACAATTGCTCACCGCTGTCCTTCATATCCTTCGGGTAGCTCAGGGTCATCGTCACGTCTTCGTCCGAGCCGGCGAAGCGGAAGCGCACGCGCGAGTTCATCGTGACGACGTCGGGCGGCATGTCCCACGGCTCGACCATCTCAGCACGCTCGAGTTCGCTCAGCAGGGCGTCGCGCGCATTGGCTTGCGCGGCGGGAAGGCGGTCGAGGATGCGTTCGAGACGCTCGAGGTCGAGCCAGGATACGACGATGGAAGGTTTCATGTGTTCTCCACAAAATGACCGGATAAGGTCAAGAATGATGACGGCGCCGCATGGTCGATGCGGCGATTCAGTGAATGGAGGCGGCCCGGGAGGATGGACAGGCGCTGGCCTGCCGTGTTCCTCACCGAGCCCGGGAAAGCCGGGCGAGGTCGATGCTGACAAGGTGCGCCGCTCGGCGCGATGCCACGCGCGCGCACACGCCGCCATCGCCAAGGGGCGATGCGGTGTCAAACGGTGGCAGGCAGAATGGATTCATGGCGGGCGGCTGGGACGATTAGCGCAGTATAGCCCGCTTTGTCGTCCAGTCAACCGGCGGCTGATCTGGACGATCGTTTATTTACTTGCTGGCGGCAGCCTTGCTCACGAGGGCGTCGAGCACCTGGCCGGTGGCCGTCATCAACTGGCCCACGTCCTGGATCTTGTTGGCTTGCCGCACCGCATCGGGCGACACGACATACTTGCCGTCGATGACCACGGTCGGCGTGCCGCTCACCTTGTAGGCGCTGGCGATCTGCGACAGGCGCTTGAGCCTGGTCTGCACGCCGAACGAGTTCCACGCTCCCATGAATTTCGCCTTGTCCAGGCCATTGGCCGCGGCCCAGGAAATGATGTCGTCGTCCTTCATCAGGCGCTTGCGTTCGACGTGCACGGCGCGGAACACGCGGTGGTGGTATTCATCGAGCTTGCCCATCGCTTCCAGTGTCAGGAACAGGCGCGCTTCCGGGTCAAGCGGACCCTGGAACGGCAGCGGGATGCGGCGCATGACGATATTGTCGCCCTGCTTCTTCGCCCAGTTGACGAGGGTCGGCTCGAATGCGTTACAGGCGCCGCAGTGGTAGGCGAAGAACTCGATCACTTCGACCTTCTTGCCCACAGCCTGGGTTGCCTGCGGCTGTGCCAGGGTGGTGAACTCGGCGCCGTTGCGCGGGTCGGTGGGCGACGCGTTGGCGACACCCGCAGCCAGTGCGGCCGCAACCAGGACAAAATGCGGGGCAAAATACGGGGCAAAACGCATAAGACGCATATCTTTCCTTCGGCAAATAAGTGGACGAAGGCGAGATTACCACTTTTTCATGCCGCGACTGCCGGCTAATACAGGTCGTGCCGCACCGCGTGGGCATAGTGTGTATCGAGTTGGGCGCCCTCTTCCTTCGAGATGCCGGTGAGCCTGGCCATCATCTGGCCGGGCGTGGGCACCTTGCTCCGGTCGACCAGGCTTTCCTGCTCCCACAGGCGTGCGCGGTTGCCCGCCTTCCCGCAATGGAACAGCACTTCGTTCAGGCGCACGACGGTCGCCGTCTTCGGCGTCCTGCCCTGTTCCGCCAGGGTCGCCAGCAGATCGGGCCAGGCGCTGACGCGCGCGATGCCGTTGATGCGCAAGAACACGTCCAGGCCGGGAAACAGGAACAGCATGCCGACACGTTCGTCCTGCTGCAGATTGCGCATCGATTCAATGCGGTTATTGCCGGGCCAGTCGGCGAAGGCGACGGTGTACGGATCGAGCACGCGCACGAAGCCGGGCGGCCCGCCGCGCGGCGAGGCATCGAGACCATTGCCGCTGGCCGTGGCCAGGCAAAAGAAGGTGGCGACCTTCAGGTAATCCTCGTGCACGTCGACCAGGCGGTCGAGCACGGCTTTCTGGATACGCTCGGCCGGCGGCGCGTACAGGGAGTCGAGATCGACGCCGCCGGGAACGGCCGGAAATGCTGCCAACGTGGACATGCTCTTGCTCCTTGTGATGGGGATGGAAGCACTGTAGCATCGGGATTCGTGGCAGCTGTACGATAGCGGCGCCATCGAATAACGAAATGACGCCATGATTTGCGTCTGAAAGCCACGCATGAGTACCTTCATCGTCGACCATGGACTGGTCAACTGGGCCGACGGCCCTCCCGTCATCGTCGCCGCCGGACGCGACGACGCCATGCGCCAGTCGGCGCCGCATTCGCATGCGCGCGGCCAGTTGTTCGCCTCGATGCGCGGCCTGCTGACGATCGGCGTTGACGACGCGGTCTGGGTCGTGCCGTCGGTGCACGCCGTCTGGCTGCCGCCGCACCACATGCATTCGGCGCGTTCGCACGGACCGTTCGAAGGCTGGGGCGCCTATGTGGCGGAAAGCGTGTGCGGCGAGCTGCCCGCCTCCCCCTGCACCATCCGCATCTCGAACCTGCTGCGCGAGGCGGTGATGCGCGCCGCTACCTGGCCGCTCGACCGCTACCAGCCCCTGTCGCCGGCGCAGGAACGCATTGCCGGCGTGATCATGGACGAGATCCGCGGCCTGCCGCCAGAACCGCTGGGGCTGCCGATGCCGCGGGATGCGCGCCTGCAGCGCATTGCCGGCGCGCTGGTCGACGATCCGGCATCGACGCGCGACCTCGATGAATGGGCGGCCTGGGGCGCGCTCGGCAGCCGCACGCTGAGCCGGCGTTTTGTGCTTGAGACCGGCTTCACCTTCAGCGCCTGGCGCCAGCGCGCACGACTGATGCGCGCGCTCGAGATGCTGGCCGCGGGCAGCCCGGTGGGGACGGTGGCGCTCGACCTGGGCTATTCCACAGCCAGCGCCTTCATCGCCGTGTTCAAGCAGGCGTTCGACTGTACGCCGAGCGTGTACCAGCAGCGCCTGCTGGCAGACTGAAAAAAAAAGCGGGCCAAAGCCCGCTTCCCGATGACGCCGCGTTGTAATTAACGCTTGTCGATCGCTGGCACGTCGCGCACCGGCGAACCGATGAACAGCTGACGTGGACGGCCGATCTTCTGTTCCGGATCGGCGATCATTTCGTTCCACTGGGCGATCCAGCCGATGGTACGGGCCATGGCGAAGATGCCGGTGAACATCGAGGTCGGGATGCCCAGCGCCGATTGCACGATGCCCGAGTAGAAGTCGACGTTCGGGTACAGCTTGCGCGACACGAAGTATTCGTCGTTCAGGGCGATCTTTTCCAGTTCCATCGCCAGCTTGAACAGTGGGTCGTCCTGCAGGCCCAGCTCGTTCAGCACTTCGTGGCAGGTTTCGCGCATCAGCTTGGCGCGTGGGTCGAAGTTCTTGTACACGCGGTGACCGAAGCCCATCAGCTTCACGCCCGAGTTCTTGTCCTTGACCTTCTCGATGAAGGCAGGGATGTTCTCGACCGAGCCGATCTCTTTCAGCATGTTCAGTGCCGCTTCGTTGGCGCCGCCGTGGGCAGGGCCCCACAGGCAGGCGATGCCGGCTGCGATACAGGCGAACGGGTTGGCGCCCGACGAACCGGCCAGGCGGACGGTCGAGGTCGATGCGTTCTGCTCGTGGTCCGCGTGCAGGATCAGGATGCGGTCCAGGGCGCGCACCAGCACGTCGTTGACCTTGTACTCTTCGCACGGGTTACCGAACATCATGTACATGAAGTTGGCGCTGTACGACAGGTCGTTGCGCGGGTACATGAACGGCTGGCCGATCGAGTATTTGTAGGCCATCGCGGCCAGCGTCGGCAGCTTGGCGATCAGGCGGATCGCCGAGATTTCGCGCTGCTTGGCATCGTTGATGTCCAGCGAATCGTGGTAGAACGAGGCCAGCGCGCCGACGGTGCCGACCAGCACCGACATCGGGTGCGCGTCACGGCGGAAGCCACGGAAGAAGAAGTTCATCTGCTCGTGGATCATCGTGTGCTTGGTCACGGTGTCGCTGAACGTCGCCTTCTGCTCCGCGTTCGGCAGTTCGCCGTTCAGCAGCAGGTAGCAGGTCTCCAGGAAGTCGCAGTTGACGGCCAGTTGCTCGATCGGGTAGCCGCGGTACAGCAGCTCGCCCTTGTCACCGTCGATGTAGGTGATGCTCGAGTTGCAAGCGGCGGTCGACATGAAGCCAGGATCGTAGGTGAACTTGCCGGTCTGGGCATACAGCTTGCGGATGTCGACGACGTCCGGGCCGATGGTGCCCTTGTAGATTGGCATGTCGACCGACGGGCTGCCGTCCGAGAACGACAGGGTGGCTTTGGTATCAGAGATGTTCATGGCACTTCCTTCTTGTGGGAGTGGGTTCTACAAAATAAAACGAAACCGGAGGGCGCCGCGACCAGCCCGCGAGGCAGACCGGATGCCCAATTTCGCTTACGCTTGCCGCAACCGCGCCAACAAGGCACGCACATGCGGCAGGTCGACTTCGCCGGAAGGCTCGGAGCGTCCCAGCAGCAGATCCATCAACGGGTTGTCCGCCAGATCGAGCAGACGGGTCAGCGCATCGACCTCTTCGTCGGTCAGTTCTTCTTCGTGCGCATCGAGAAAGCGCGTGAGAATCAGATCGTTCTCGAGCAATCCCCGGCGTGCGCGCCAACGCAGGCGGGCACGGTTGGCGGGATCGGATTGATGCGCGTTTGCACTAGGTTTCACACTAGAGTCCGTTGTGGGTTCGACATCATACTCCGGCTGCCGCGATTCGGCAGTACGGTACTTTTACTGTATTGCTTCGGCATATTTAGTGCCAAAACGGGTGATGCACACGTGCGTCGAACGCGTGGACGGCAGAGCCGTCCACCCTACGTTGACTGAGGCTGTAGCGTGGACGGGTTCCCCGTCCACGCGTCCAACCAACGCCCGCGCTCAACGCACGTCTGCACACCACATGCGGCGCCATCCGGGCCGCCGCATGCATGGCGCCAATTAAATGGCGCGACGAACCAGCAGTTCCTTGATCTTGCCGATCGCCTTGTTCGGATTCAGGCCCTTCGGACACACGTCCGTGCAGTTCATGATCGAGTGGCAGCGGAACAGGCGGTAAGGATCTTCCAGGTTGTCCAGGCGGTCGTTGGTCGCTTCGTCGCGCGAGTCGGCGATGAAACGATACGCTTGCAGCAGGCCGGCCGGGCCGACGAACTTGTCCGGGTTCCACCAGAACGACGGGCACGAGGTCGAGCAGCAGGCGCACAGGATGCATTCGTACAGGCCGTCGAGCTCTTCGCGCTCTTCGGGCGACTGCAGGCGCTCTTTCTCGGGCTTGATCGAATCGTTGATCAGGTACGGCTTGACCGAGTTGTACTGCTTGAAGAAGTTGGTCATGTCGACGATCAGGTCGCGCACCACCGGCAGGCCCGGCAGAGGACGCAGCACGATCGGCTGGGTCAGCTCGTTCAGGTTGGTGGTGCAGGCCAGGCCGTTCTTGCCGTTGATGTTCATCGCGTCCGAACCGCACACGCCTTCGCGGCACGAGCGGCGCAGGGCCAGCGAATCGTCGACGTCCGACTTGATGCGCTGCAGGGCGTCCAGCAGCATCTTGTCGGTGTCTTTCAGCTCGACGGTCACGTCTTGCATATAGGGCTTCGAATCCTTGTCCGGATCGTAGCGGTAGATTTTCAGTTGGACGGTGCGTGCCATTTGATTACCTGTTCTCGGCCGGAACATCGGTTCCGGCCATGGAAAATATTAGAAAGTACGGGCCTTCGGCTTGAAGGTCTCGACGGTCAGCGGTTTTTGCACCACGGGCTTGTACTCGAGGCGGTTGCTTTCCGAGAACCACAGCGTGTGCTTCATCCAGTTCGCGTCGTCGCGGTTCGGGAAGTCGCTGTGGGCGTGGGCGCCGCGCGATTCCGGACGCGCCGCTGCCGACACGATGGTCGCCTTGGCGGTCTCGATCAGGTTGTCGAGTTCCAGCGCTTCCACGCGGGCGGTGTTGAACACCTTCGACTTGTCCTGGAACGACACGTGCTTGCGACGCTCGTCGAGCTTCATGATTTCCTTGACGCCCGTCTCCAGCAGTTCCTGGGTACGGAACACGCCGCAGTATTTCTGCATCGTGGCGCGGATGTCGTTGGCGACGTGCTGCACTTTTTCGCCGCCGACCGAGGTCTCGAGCTTGTTCAGGCGCGCCAGGGCGAAGTCGGCTGCGTCCGCTGGCAGCGGCTTGTTCGACTTCTGCTTCAGGTTCGACGCGACGACGTGGTTGCCGGCCGCGCGGCCGAACACCACCAGGTCGAGCAGCGAATTGGTGCCCAGGCGGTTCGCGCCGTGGACCGAGACGCAGGCGCATTCGCCGATCGCGTACAGGCCGTTGACGATTTTCTGGCCGCCGGCGCCGTCAGGCGCGACCACTTGACCGTGGATATTGGTCGGGATGCCGCCCATCTGATAGTGGATGGTCGGGACGACAGGAATCGGTTCCTTGGTCGCGTCGACGTTGGCGAACTTGTGGCCGATTTCCAGGATCGAAGGCAGGCGCTTCTCGATGGTGTCCTTGCCGATGTGGCGCAGGTCCAGCAGCACGTGGTCTTTATTCGGACCGCAGCCGCGGCCTTCCTTGATCTCCTGGTCCATCGAACGCGACACGAAGTCGCGCGGCGCCAGATCCTTCAGGGTCGGCGCATAGCGCTCCATGAAGCGTTCGCCGTTCGAGTTGATCAGGATACCGCCCTCGCCGCGCACACCTTCGGTGATCAGGACACCGGCGCCCGAGACACCCGTTGGGTGGAACTGCCAGAACTCCATGTCTTGCAGCGGCAGGCCGGCGCGCGCCGCCATGCCCATGCCGTCGCCGGTGTTGATGAAGGCGTTGGTCGAGGCGGCGAAGATGCGGCCTGCGCCGCCAGTGGCGAAGATGGTGGTCTTCGCTTCCAGGATCATCACGTCGCCGGTTTCCATTTCCAGGGCCATCACGCCAACCACGTCGCCGTCGGCGTCGCGGATGACATCCAGGGCCATCCACTCGACGAAGAAGTGGGTGCGGGCGCGGACATTACGCTGGTACAGGGTGTGCAGCAGCGCGTGGCCGGTACGGTCGGCCGCGGCGCAGGCGCGCTGGACCGGCTTTTCGCCGAAGTTCGCGGTGTGGCCGCCGAACGGACGCTGGTAGATGGTGCCGTCGGGATTGCGGTCGAACGGCATGCCGAAGTGTTCCAGCTCGTACACGACCTTCGGTGCTTCGCGGCACATGAATTCGATCGCATCCTGGTCGCCCAGGTAGTCGCCACCCTTGACGGTGTCGAACATATGCCAGTACCAGTCGTCTTCGCTCATATTGCCCAGCGAGGCGCCGATGCCGCCCTGCGCCGCGACGGTGTGCGAGCGGGTCGGGAAGACTTTCGACAGGACCGCAACGTTCAGGCCGGCTTCGGCCAGTTGCAGCGAGGCGCGCATGCCGGAACCGCCGGCGCCCACGATGACCGCGTCAAAACGACGGGTTGGAATTGCAGTTTTGATTGCTGCCACGATTACACACTCCACAGAATTTGCACGGTCCAGGCGGCGCAGGCGATCAGCCAGAAGATCGTTGCGAGCTGGAGCAGCAGGCGCAGGCCTGCGTTCTTGACGTAGTCCATCCAGATGTCACGGATGCCGACCCAGGCGTGGTAGTACAGCGCCAGGAAGGTCACCAGCGAGAACAGCTTGAACCACTGCTGGGCGAACAGGCCGGCCCAGCCTTCATAGGTGAAATTCTGGCCGGTCAGGAAGGAGACCAGCAGGACGACCGTGTAGATCGCCATGACGATGGCGGTGACGCGCTGCGCCAGCCAGTCGCGGAAGCCGTAGTGGGCGCCGACGACCATGCGGCGTGGGCCGATATTATTCTTCGTTGCCATGATTTAAAACACTCCGAACAGTTTCAGGCCGACCAGCGCGGTCAGCAGCAGGCTGATGATCAGCACCCAGCGCGCGGTCTTCTGGGCAGCGTCCTTGTCCAGGGCAAAGTGATTGTCCATGAACAGGTGGCGGATGCCGGCGGTGAAGTGGTGCAGGTAAGCCCACGACAGGCCCAGCAGGATGATCTTGACCAGCGGGTGCGACACGATGCCGGCAAAGTAGCCGAACGTCGATTCCGACAGCAGGCTCTGCTGGAACAAATACAGCAGGAACGGCAGCATCAGGAACAGTCCGGCGCCGCTGACGCGGTGCAGGATCGACACGATCGCCGACGGCGGCATGCGATATTTCGTCGTGATATCGCCGATTCCGACGTTGCGATACACCGGCCGCCCTTTCTTGCTTGCTTCTCTCACGGCTTCCGACATGATGGTACACCTCCCATTTATGACAAATTTTTGTATGAACCCTGCATTCTTGCCGATTTCACGTCCTGGTCCGGGAAAGTGGGACCAGGCCAGCGGGACAGCGAGCGGCGAACCGGGTCATGTCCGTCGCGTACCCAAAACCAATATATTTTAATCGCATTCGTGCGATTGCCGCAGAGGGGAGTTTTATCCCATTTGGCTATTTTCCGAACTATTTGAAAAGACAGAAAACAGAGAATATTTACTCGGCTGTTTTCAGCTTTATTCTCCTCACGACAATTCGTTCAAATAATGGTGTTTCACGGTCGAGTACAGCTCGCGGCGCAGCTCGACGGCCTTGTCGCCGTAGGTGAACGACACCCGCTCGCCCAACAGCAGCGGCGTGCCGGGCGCCACCTTCAGGTGCTCGGCCGTGGCCGCGTCGGCCGACACCGCACGGATCTTCTCGGTCGCGCGGATCATGCGCGTGCCGAACTCGGTTTCGAACAGGCCGTACATCGGGCCCTTGTATTCCTGCAGCCGCTCCGCGCTCAGGCCCTTGAACAGCTGGCCCGGCAGCCACAGCTCTTCCAGGATAGTCGGCTGGCCGTCGAACGATTGCACGCGCTTGATGTAGACCACGGCGTCGCCCGATTTGAGATCGAGCAGGCGCGCGACCTCGGCCGGCGCACGGATGCGCTTGACCTCGAGGAAGCGGTTCTCCGGATGATGGGGGAGCCCTTCGTCTGGCATCAGTCGCAGGAAGCGGAAATGGGCGCGCTCTTCGGCGTGGCTGGCAACGAAGGTGCCCTTGCCCTGGCGCCGCAGCACGAGGTTTTCGGCAGCCAGTTCGTCGATCGCCTTGCGCACGGTGCCCTGGCTGACCTTGAAACGGGCCGCCAGCTCGACTTCGCTCGGCATGAGTTCGCCAGGTTTCCACTCACCGGCCTGCAGGCTCTGGGTGATCAGCGCCTTGATCTGCTGGTACAGGGGCCGGAACGACGGCGAGCCACTGCTGACAGGATCAAGGGCCGGATTGGATGGGGCGGAATTCATAGACCGCGATTTCACCACAAAAGTGCATGACCGTCCAGTATTAGAGGTCTTTAGATATGTGTCTTATATAAGACATATGATATTGAATTGACAGACCAAACGGCAGAGGAATACACTCATGGCCGACCGGGAGTCGGCGCCACTCTTCCATCATTGTACGCGCGCGACACCCGTCTTTCGACCTTGAAGGCTTGAAGAGCGCTTTTGGTATCATTGCAGCTTCATCAAACCGCAGTGAAGGCAATTTGTAACCAAACAGGCGTATGCTCGGCGTCGACCTTCGGCGCAAACCGTTTTCATTCCCACTTTGGAGATTCATCATGGCTAAAACCCCAATGCGCGTCGCCGTCACCGGCGCGGCCGGCCAGATCGGCTATTCCCTACTGTTCCGCATCGCCAACGGCGACATGCTGGGCAAGGACCAGCCGGTCATCCTTCAGCTGCTCGAGATCGACAACGAGAAGGCACAGAAGGCGCTCAAGGGCGTCATGATGGAAATCGACGACTGCGCATTCCCGCTGCTCGAAGGCATGACCGCCCACTCGGACCCGATGACCGCCTTCAAGGACGTCGACGTCGCCCTGCTGGTCGGCGCCCGCCCACGCGGCCCAGGCATGGAGCGCAAGGACCTGCTGGAAGCCAACGCCCAGATCTTCACCGTGCAAGGTAAAGCCCTGGACGCCGTCGCTTCGCGCAACGTCAAGGTGCTGGTGGTCGGCAACCCGGCCAACACCAACGCCTACATCGCGATGAAATCGGCCCCTAGCCTGCCAGCCAAGAACTTCACCGCCATGCTGCGCCTTGACCACAACCGCGCGCTGTCGCAAGTGGCCGCCAAGACCGGCAAGGCTGTCAAGGACATCGAGAAAATGGTCGTGTGGGGCAACCACTCGCCGACCATGTACGCCGATTACCGCTTCGCCACCGCTGGCACCGAAGCCGTCAAGGACCTGATCAACGACCAGGAATGGAACGCCAACACCTTCCTGCCGACCGTCGGCAAGCGCGGCGCAGCGATCATCGAAGCGCGCGGCCTGTCGTCGGCAGCATCGGCTGCCAACGCAGCGATCGACCACGTGCGTGACTGGGTGCTGGGCACCAACGGCAAGTGGACCACCATGGGTATCCCTTCGGATGGTTCCTACGGTATCCCAGAAGGCACCATGTTCGGCTTCCCGGTTACCACCGAGAATGGCGAATACACCATCGTCCAGGGCCTGGACATCGATGCCTTCTCGCAAGAGCGCATCAACCTGACCCTGAAAGAGCTGGAAGAAGAGAAAGCCGGCGTCGCTCACCTGCTGGGCTAAGTTTTGAATCTGGCGCGCGGCATTTGCTGTGCGCCGACCGCGCCGTGCCATTTATTTGGCACGGCCGTTTTATGTTGTGAGAGATATGCACCCTTCCGAGGTTTTATTCCAGGGCAAACGCCAGCCACTCCTTCTCCCCGCCTGCGACCACTACGCCGGTTCCGAGAAGCTGATGCGCAAATCGATGGCCCTGCAACAAGAGCTTGGCCCCCTGTTCGACATCACCTTCGACTGCGAAGACGGCGCCACCGCCGGCAGCGAACTGGAGCACGCCATCCTGGTGGCGCAACTCGTCAACAGCGACGACAACCATTTCAACCGCATCGGTGCGCGCCTGCACGAGCCGGCCAGCCCCCATTTTGCGAAAGACGTCGAATTCATCGTCGGCGGCGCGGCCAAGCGCCTGGCCTATATCGTGCTGCCCAAGGTGGAAAGCGCGATCGAAGTCACGCGCGCGATCGACCTGATCAACCAGCACGCCCAGGCGGCCGGCCGCCCTGACCTGCCGGTGCACGTGCTGGTCGAGACCCATGGCGCGCTGCGCGAAGCGTATGACATCGCCGCCCTGCCCCAGGTCGAGTGCCTGTCGTTCGGCATCATGGATTTTGTGTCGAGCCACTATGGCGCCATCCCCGCGAGCGCGATGCGGACGCCAGGCCAGTTCACCCACCCGCTGGTGGTGCGCGCCAAGCTCGAGATGGTGGCGGCCTGCCACGCCCACGGCAAGGTGGCGTCGCACAATGTCACGACCGATATCAAGGACAGCCCGACGGTCGCCAACGACGCCCAGCGCGCCGGCGCCGAATTCGGCTTTACCCGGATGTGGAGCATCCATCCGGACCAGATCAAGCCAATCCTGAAGGCGTTTACGCCGCGCCTTTCAGAGGTCAATGAAGCGACGAATATCTTGACCGAGGCCATGGCGGCGGACTGGGGACCGATTGCCCAACATGGCCGCTTGCACGACCGTGCGAGCTACCGATATTATTGGTCGGTGTTGCAGCGTGCCAAACTGGCGGGCCTCGCGCTGCCGGATGCCGCTGCCGCAATCGTCAACCTCCCCGACAGCGAATAAACCGACCATGGCCACCCTCCTCCCGAAAATGATCGCCGCCTGCGCCGTCGCGCTCGCGGCTGCCGTCGTGTGCGCGCCGGCAAGTGCAGCAGTCGCCAAGGAAAAGCATCCGAAAGCGGAAGCGGTCCTGAAGGCGCAAGCGAAGAAGAAACCGAGCAAGAAGGCACAGGCAGCCGCCGCTGCGGCGGCAGCCGCTGCTGCTGCTGCTGCAGTCGCGGCGAACCCGCTCGAAATCAACGAGCCGGACATCACCGACACCAAGGTGACCGAATACGCTTGCGAACTCGGCAACAAAATCACGATTTACACCAACGATACCGATGACAGCCATATCGCGCTGCGCTGGAAACAGCGCCTGCATCGCCTGGCCCGCATCGGCACCACCACCGGCGCGCTGCGCTTCGAGAATCCGCACTATGGCCTGATCTGGATCGGTATCCCGTCCAAGGGCATCCTGCTCGACTCGAAGCTCAACCGCCAGTTGGCCAATGAATGCAAGAACGCCGAACAGTCCGCGATCGTGGCGACCGCGGAACCGGAGGCGAGCAAGACTTGAAGATGCGGCGCGGACTTTCCCGGAAGTTAGCGCCGTTCTGTCGCCCGAAGTTATCTGGCCCGTTATTTCCGTGAATGCTGCTGTTGAAATAACAATATTCCCACTGAAGGAGAGATTATGTCTCGCAACACTCTGAACACACTGAAGGAATTCCCGATCGGCGCAGGCCAGAGCGGCCAGTTCCATTCGCTGCCGGCGCTGGCGGAAAACCTCGGTGTGAACCTGTCGCGCCTGCCGGTGTCGATCCGTATCGTCCTCGAGTCCGTGCTGCGTAACTGCGACGGCAAGAAGGTCACCGAAGAACACGTCAAGCAAGTCGCCAACTGGGGCGCGACCGCAGAGCGTACCGACGAGATCCCGTTCGTCGTGGCCCGCGTCGTGCTGCAAGACTTCACCGGCGTGCCGCTGCTGGCCGACCTGGCCGCGATGCGCAACGTCGCCGCCAAGATGGGCCTCGACGCCAAGAAGATCGAGCCGCTGGTGCCGGTCGACCTGGTGGTCGACCACTCGGTCACCATCGACCACTTCCGCGAGCCGGGCGCGCTCGACCTGAACATGAAGCTGGAATTCTCGCGCAACAACGAGCGTTACCAGTTCATGAAGTGGGGCATGCAGGCCTTCGACACCTTCGGCGTCGTGCCTCCGGGCTTCGGCATCGTCCACCAGGTCAACCTGGAATACCTGGCGCGCGGCGTCATGAAACAGGGCGACGTGTACTACCCTGACACCCTGGTCGGCACCGACTCGCACACCACCATGATCAACGGCGTCGGCGTCGTCGGCTGGGGCGTGGGCGGCATCGAAGCCGAAGCCGGCATGCTGGGCCAGCCGGTCTACTTCCTGACCCCGGACGTCATCGGCGTCAACCTGAAGGGCAAGCTGCGCGAAGGCTGCACCGCGACCGACCTGGTGCTGACCATCACCGAACTGCTGCGCAAGGAAAAAGTCGTCGGCAAGTTCGTCGAGTTCTTCGGCGAAGGCACCCGCTCGCTGTCGACCACCGACCGCGCGACCATCGGCAATATGGCGCCTGAATACGGCGCGACCATGGGCTTCTTCCCAGTGGACGAAGCGACCGTCGACTACTTCCGCGGCACCGGCCGTACCGAAGAAGAACTGGCCGCCTTCGAAGGCTACTACAAGGCCCAGGGCATGTTCGGCATCCCGCAGGAAGGCGAGATCGACTTCACCCGCGTGGTCGAGCTGGACCTGTCGACCGTGACCCCTTCGCTGGCTGGCCCGAAGCGTCCGCAAGACCGTATCGAGCTGGGCAACGTCAAGAACAACTTCACCGAGCTGTTCAGCAAGCCAACCACCCAGAACGGCTTCAACAAGAACCCGGACGACCTGCACAAGGTCTACGAGACCACCAACGGCGTGCGCGTGAAAAACGGCGACATCCTGATCGCCGCCATCACCTCGTGCACCAACACCTCGAACCCGAGCGTGCTGCTGGCCGCCGGCCTGCTGGCCAAGAAAGCCGTCGAGCGCGGCCTGACCGTGGCGCCGCACATCAAGTCGTCGCTGGCGCCTGGATCGCGCGTGGTCACCGAGTACCTGACCGCCGCCGGCCTCTTGCCTTACCTGGACAAGCTGGGCTTCGGCGTGACCGCCTACGGCTGCACCACCTGCATCGGTAACGCCGGCGACCTGACCCCGGAACTGAACGCCACGATCACCCAGAACGACATCGTCGCGTCGGCCGTGCTGTCGGGCAACCGTAACTTCGAAGCACGTATCCACCCGAACATCCGTTCGAACTTCCTGGCTTCGCCACCGCTGGTCGTCGCCTACGCGATCGCCGGCAATATGACGAAAGACCTGATGACCGAGCCAGTGGGCAAGGACAGCAACGGCGTCGACGTCTACCTGGGCGACATCTGGCCAACCTCGCAAGAGATCGGCGAACTGATGCGCTTCGCGATGAATTCGGAAGTCTTCAAGAAGAACTATGCCGACGTCAAGGGCAACCCAGGCGCGCTGTGGGAACGTGTGTCGTCGACCGAAGGCCAAGTCTACAACTGGCCTGAATCGACCTACATCGCCGAACCACCGTTCTTCGCCGACTTCGAGATGACCCCGAAAGCGGCCGCCACCAGCATCACCGCGGCCCGCGCCCTGGGCGTGTTCGGCGACTCGATCACCACCGACCACATCTCGCCGGCCGGTTCGATCAAGGAAGACGGCCCTGCAGGCAAATGGCTCAAGGAACATAACGTCCTGAAAGCGGACTTCAACTCCTACGGTTCGCGCCGCGGTAACCACGAAATCATGATGCGCGGCACCTTTGCCAACGTGCGTATCAAGAACCGCATGATCCCGGCCAAGGCTGACGGTTCGGCGGTCGAAGGCGGCATCACCCTGCACCAGCCGACCGGCGAACAGATGTCGATCTATGACGCTGCAATGAAGTACGTGGCCGCGGGCACCCCGACCATGATCTTCGGCGGCGAAGAATACGGCACCGGCTCGTCGCGCGACTGGGCGGCCAAGGGCACCCAGCTGCTGGGCGTGAAGGCGGTGATCGTGCGTTCGTTCGAGCGCATCCACCGTTCGAACCTGGTCGGCATGGGCGTGCTGCCGCTGCAATTCATCGGCAACGACAGCGTCGACACCCTGGGCATCACCGGCAAGGAAACCTACGACCTGAAGGGCCTGGAAGGCGAGATCAAGCCGCAACAACTGGCGACCCTGGTGATCCACCGCGAAAACGGCGAATCGCAAGAAGTCAAAGTGCTGCTGCGTATCGACACCCCGATCGAAGTCGACTACTACAAGCATGGCGGCATCCTGCCGTTCGTGCTGCGTCAGCTGCTGGCTGCTTAAATCTGGAAGGCCCGCTGCGGCGGGCTGCCTGATGGCAAAAAGGGCTGGGATCCTCGCGGGTTCCAGCCCTTTTCACATTGACGTCATCGCCTTTATACCTCGGCCCACATCCTCAGCAGGTTGTGATAATGCGCCGTCAGCCCTACCGTGATCTCCGACTCCCCATGCTGCGCCCGCAGCTTCTGGATCTGGGTATCGAGATCGAACAGCATCCCGCGCTTGCCGTCGTCGCGCACCATGCTCTGGGTCCAAAGAAAAGAAGCCACCCGCTCGCCGCTCGTGACCGGCCGCACCTGGTGCACGCTGCCCGACGAATACACGATCGCGTCGCCCGCCGCCAGCTTGACCTCGTGGGTGCCGTACAGGTCGACCACTTCCAGTTCGCCGCCCTCGTATTCGTCCGGCTCGCTCAGGAACACGGTGGTCGAGACGTCGGCCCGCACCGGTGCCCCACCGCCACGCTGGGCGCGGATGGCGCCATCGACGTGGAGACCGTAGTGCTCGCCACCGCTATATGCATTGAAATATGGCGCCAGCACCCGCAGCGGCAAGGCGCTGGAAAAGAACGTCGGATTCGCCATCAGGGCCGCGCTCACGATCTGGCCCAGCTCGACGGCGAGCGGCGTGCCCTCGCCCAGCTGGCGATTGCGCTTGACCTTTGCCCCTTGTGGGCCGACGCTCTCGCGGCCATCGAGCCATTCCGGGGCGCCGGCCATGCGGGCGCGGATATGGGCTACCTGGTCCGGCGTCAGCACGCCGGGAATATGCAGCATCATGTCGTTCTTCTTGCTGTAGAGCCAACAAAAAAATCCCTCCTGACAGAGTCAGGAGGGCAGAATCCGGTTGCCCGGCGGGGGTGGTACTCCGTGAGAAACATCCGTCAGTGCTTTCCCGGTCACCAACGGCTACTGCAACACAAGCTGGAAACACAGCTCGAACACTCCAATCGCTCTTCCCAAACATGTTTGAATGAGAATTATTCTCATTATGTACCCTGTTCGCGCATTGTGCAAGCGTTTGCGTGCGCGGCGATCATCTGGCTTTGGTCCTCCCCTCGTGACACCCATTGTTCATGGCCTGTAGCCGAATCAACTACAATACCGGGGATATGGGTTTATCATCACCCCTCGGACTTTCGAAACATTCACTGACAAGAGACCCACCAGCGCCATGCGTCGTCCTTCCAAAGATTCAACTCCAAAACTTTCCGCAGAAAGCCAGCGCCTCGTCAGCCTCTCGCAAGCCCTCATGCAAGCTGCCAGCCGTGCTGAAGAACGTGCGTGGGAACACCAACTCGACACGTGCCTGCAAAAGCTGCTCAAGACCAATCATCAGGACAGCATCGACGCCGCCCTGAATGCCCTGTTCAAGGATGACCTGGCCTCGTACGACGTGCTGATGGATACGGTCGAAGCGGTCAGCGAATCGGCCACCATGGTCGAGCAGGCCGATGGCGGCGACGTCACCTGGCAGGCCCTGCTGGTCGCGGCGCCGATCCTGGCCTGGACCCGCTTTTCGATCGCCACCGGCACCATCCCCAACGACCTGCTGTCGACCCTGGGCGCCCACTTCTCGGCCCACCTGCTGGCCGACGGCACCAAGATGGCGATCGCGCCCACCCTGTATTCGCTCGACCAGCTGCCGCGCACCCACGCCGAAACCGCGGCGCTGACGCAAAAGCTGGCTGCCGCAGCCCACAAGGGCGGCACCATCAAGCCGGCCCAGCACTTGGACGAAACCGCGCCCTTCCTGGCCGATACCCGCTACCTCTTGATCGCGATCGTCGCCCGGGCCGGCGAGCCGCTGTTCCGCTGGCAAGAGCCGCAGCACCATCTGCGTTTCGCCGACGAGCGCAACCGCAGCCTCGAGCAGTGGCGCGCCCAGGCCACCGCGAATATCGCGCGCCTGCTGCCGGGCTGCGGCATCGAGCTGCTGCTGCCGGAAGCCTATTATGTGGCCTGCCGCGAAGCCGACAAGCTGATCCGCCCGATCTCGATCCGCGCCGCCGTGCACTACCTGACCAATACGCTGGGCGTGGAAGCGTCCGATCTGCGCGCCGTGATCGCGGGATTCGGCGAAGAGTCGCCGGACATCCAGATCGACGAATACCGCGTCTCGTTCACCATGCGCCAGAGCGCCGACGTGGTGTATGGCATCGTCTGGCCGCTGTATGGCCAGGAAGACGAGGACGGCACGCCGATGGAAGGTCCGTTGGCGGCCAGCGCCACGCCGCTGTCCCCGATCAACGAGATCGCGGCCCACCTCAACGACGCCGGCGTCGCCCACATCAAGCGCATCAACGAGCGCTACGTGGCCGAGTATTGCGACGACTGCGGCTCGCCGCTGTTCGCCGATCCGACCGGCGAGCTGGTGCATGCCGAGATGCCGGAAGATGCGCCGGCTGGGACCGAGCACTTCCACTGATGTCGTTCACGCTCCCGCCGCGGCGGGAGCGTCACCCCTTCCCTGATACACCCTCCGGCGTGATGAACTGCCGCGCCAGCCCCTGTACCTCGAAACGTTCGACGACGAAGTCGATGAAGACCCGCGTCTTGGCCGGCAACAGCCTGCGGCTCGCGAAATACAGGCAGAGCGCCCGCCCCGCCACGAACCAGCCCGGCAAGACATCGACCAGCGCCCCGCTGCGCAGGAATGCTTGCGCGTGCGGCAACGGCAGCACCGCGATCCCGATACCGGCCAGCGCCGCCTGCGCCATCGCTTCCGGATCGTCGCACACCATCGCCGTGCGCAGGTCGACAGGCGCCTGCCGCCCGTCGTCATGGCGCAGGGTCCAGCTCAGCAAGCGGCCGCTGCCCACGGCGCGGCGGGCGATGCCGTCGTGCCTTGCCAGGTCATCCGGATCGAGCGGTCGACCGCACCGCTCGAGATAGGCCGGACTGGCCACGACGATGCTGCGCACGGTCGTCAGTTCGCGCGCCACCATCCCCTCGTTCAACTCGACGCCGCCGCCGATCGCCACGTCGAAACCTTCCTTGACCAGATCGACCTGGCGGTTCTCGAAATGCAGGTCGGGAACGATGGCCGGAAAGCGTTGCAGGAATTCCTCCAGCATCGGCACGAAATACGTCCTTCCGACCAGCGGCGCCATGCTGATCTTCAGGGTGCCGCCCGGCTGGCCGGCGCCCTGGCGCGTGGCCAGGGTCGCCTCCTCGATCCGGCGCCAGGGCTCGGCCACTTCATGCAGATAGCGTTCGCCCTCGGCCGTGAGCCGCAACTGGCGCGTGGTGCGCTGGAACAGGCGCACGCCCAGGTGCTGCTCGAGGCGGGCGACATTCTTGCTAACCGCGGCCGGACTCAGGCCCAGGCGACGCGCGGCGGGCGAGAAGCCGCGTTCCTCGGCGCTGTAGATGAAGGAGACGAGATGACTGATCGATTCCGGCATGGCGGTGTCTGGATGGTAGCGATCCGTGGATTTTATACCTGGAGTTGAAAGTCATACGACATCTAGCTGGCTAGTTTCAACTCCTGGTCGGCAGCATACTGCCGACTCGTCCAATCATTCACAGGGAGTCCATCATGAACAAGGCATTCGAAGGCAAGGTTGCAGTCGTCACCGGCGGTTCGCGCGGCATTGGCGCCGCCATCGCGAAGAGACTCGCGCAACAAGGCGCGCACGTGGCGCTGACCTACCAGCAATCGGCCGGTGCCGCCGAGACGCTGGTGGCGGAGATCCAGGCTTCAGGCGGCAGCGCCGAGGCGATCCGCAGCGATGCGGCCGATCCGGCGGCGATCGACGCCGCCATCGCCCGCGTCGCGCAACAACATGGCCGCATCGACATTCTGGTGAACAATGCCGGCGTCGCCGTGTTCGGCCCGATCGACGACTTTACGCTGGAAGATTTCGACAAGACGGTCAACATCAACGTGCGCGCCGTCTTCGCCGGCGTGAAGGCGGTGCTGCCGCATATGAAGGAAGGCGGACGCATCGTCAACATCAGCAGCACCAATGCGCTGCGCATGCCGATGGTGGGCGGGTCGGTGTATGCGATGAGCAAGTCGGCGCTGAGCGGCCTGACGCAGGGACTGGCGCGCGAACTGGGGCCGCGCGGCATCACGATCAATAATGTGCTGCCCGGCCCGGTCGACACCGACATGAACCCGGAAAAAACCGAGTTCGGCGCCGGCCTGCACGACTATATGGCGATCAAGCGCCACGGCCGCCCCGAAGAGATCGCAGCCATGGTCGCCTACCTGGCCGGACCGGAAGCCGCCTACGTCACCGGCGCCGACCTGTTGATCGACGGCGGCTTTGCGGCCTGAGCCCGGCCTGCGCTGTTACGCCATCGGATCGATGGTGAAGGCCGGCATGCGCTCGCCGTTCTTCGCGGTCTCGAGGAATTTATCGGCAGTGAGCAGCGCTTCGTGGATGGTGACGTCCATGTCCAGGTAGCGGTAGGTGCCCAGGCGGCCGACGAAGGTGACGTTGTCTTCGTTTTTCGCCTTGTTGACGTACAGCTCCAGCTGCGCCTTCTCGCGCGTCTGGCGGATCGGATAATAGGGGACGTCTTTTTCTTCGCACTGGCGGCTGTACTCGGCGTAGCAGATGGTCTTCTCGTGCTTTTCCCACGGCGAGAAGTGCTTGTGCTCGGTGATGCGGGTGTATTTCTTGTCGTCGTCGCAGTAGTTGATGACGGCATTGCCCTGGTAGTCGCCGTCGGCGCGGAAGGTTTCGAAGTCCAGCGTGCGGTAAGGCAGGCGGCCCTCTTCGTGCTTGAACCAGGCGTCGATCGGGCCGCTGTAGAACACGTGGGCGTAATTGCCTTTGTCGGCCGGATCGAAGGCCGTGCTCAGGTGCACGGTCACACCCGGCACGTCGATGATGCTCTGGACCAGTGCCGTGTAGCCGTCGGCGGGCATGCCCTGGTATTTATGGTTGAAGTAATTGTCGTCGTAATTGAAACGCACCGGCAGGCGCTTGAGGATGCTGGCTGGCAGCTCGCTCGGGTGCAGGCCCCACTGCTTGATCGTATAGGTCTTGAAGAAGGCTTCGTACAGTTCGCGGCCGACGAAGCGCAGCGCCTGCTCTTCGAAGGTGGTCGGGTTCTCGATCGACTTGTCGCCCAGGCTCTGCAGGAATTCCTGCGCCTCGGCCGGGCCCATGGTCTTGTTGAAGAACTGGTTGATGGTCAACAGGTTGATCGGCAGGGTGAACACCTTGCCGCCGGTGATGGCCTTGACGCGATTGACGTAAGGCTTGAACTCGGCATAGCGGTTGACGAATTCCCAGGCACGCTCGTTATCGGTGTGGAAGATGTGCGGGCCGTAGACGTGGACCATGACGCCGGTCTCGGCATCGCGTTCCGAGTAGCAGTTGCCGGCGATGTGGGGACGCGATTCGAACACGTCGACGGTATAGCCGGCCTGCGCCAGCTGGTTTGCGATCACGGCCCCGGAGAATCCAGCGCCGACGATGGCGATATTCTTGTTCATTCTTGTGTGTCCTGGTGGTGTTGGCAATGCCGGAGCGTATGCCTGACCTTGACCCGACCGGGGTTACTTCAAGAATAAATTGTCGGGTCAATTGTGGACACACAACACCGCATCGCGGGAAGAATTAATGATAAAAATATATCATTCAAATCCCGTTTTGCTCCGCACAATTGGAGCGGCCCGCGCTGCAGTTATTAAATGTGTTATTTACGGATTGCGGCGATCACGCGTGTGGCGAACTCGGCTGCGTTGCCGGCATGCCAGCGCCAGACGATCACCAAGTCATGCTCGGGCGAAACGACGATGTCATTGCTGCCCGCCCCCAGCGCCGCGAAGGCGGTGGCCGGCATGCCCGGCAGGTTCTTGCCCTTGGTGTTGAGCCACCACAGATAGCCATAATCCGGGCCGTGGGCGCTCGGGGTGAGCGCTTCCTTCACGTAGGACGCCGGCAGGATCTGCTTGCCGCCCCAGTTGCCCTCGTTCAGCCACAGATAGCCGAAGCGCGCCATGTCCCAGCTGTCGATCCACATACCGCCGCCCCAGCGCGTGCCGCCGCTAACCGATGGCACCTGCTTGCCGTTCACTTCGACATAGCTGTTATGGTAAGGAACCCATTTCCAGGTCGAGGAGGCGCCGATCGGATCCATGATCTGCTGCTGGAACACGTCCGGCACCGACTGGCCGAACACGCGCAGCAGCGACAGCGCGAAGCGGTTGACGCGGGTGTCGTTGTACTCGTAGAAGCTGCCCGGCGCCTTGATCGAGCGCGGCTTCTTCTCGCCCTTGCCGAAACTCTCCTTGCCGATAAAATTGCTGTGCTTGCCCCACAGCTCGCCTTCCCACTCGGACTCCTGCTGCAGGTGCTGCTTCCAGGTGACGGGGGCATTGTGCGGCGCAGCATAGCCGCCGTCGTTGACCGTCTTCGCCACCGGATCATTCACCTGGATGCGGCCGTCGCGCACCGCCACGCCGGCAACCGTCGCCAGCATGCTCTTGGCCACCGAATAAGTCGGATCGACGAAGCGCGTATCGCCGAACTCGGCCACCACATAGCCCTTGTAGATCACGACGCCATTGGTGTGGGCACGCTTGGTCGGCATCGAACCCAGGCGGGTGCCGAACACGGCTTCCTGGTCGGACAGGTCGAGCGGACGCTCGGTCTCGCGCGACTGCGCGAACTGGATGGCCGCGGCCAGGGCCGCCGGGTCCATGCCCAGCTGGGCCGGGTCCTTGCGGGCCCACTCGCCGGCCGGAGGGAAATAAGCCGCATTGTCGGCGGCGAATGCGCCGGTGGCCGGCAATGCCAGGCCCAGTGCGGTGGTGAGGGAAATTACGAGCAGGCTGCGGCGCGAAACAGTCATCATCGTTCGGTATCGGTCCAGGTGGAATAGGGAGAGCGGATCAGGTTGGAGTTGTAATAGCGCTTGTCGCCGGTGACTTCCTTGCCGATCCAGTCCGGCTTGTCGAAAACGGCGTCTTCGGCCGGCAGCTCGATCTCGGCCACCACCAGGCCCGCGTTCTCGCCCACGAACTCGTCGACTTCCCAGGTGAAGCCCGCGTGCTCGATGCGGCGCCGGTATTTTTCGACCAGCGGCCGCTCGCACAGGCGGTCGAGCAGTTCGGCCGCGTCTTCGAGCGGGATCGGATATTCCCACTCGCCGCGCGCCGCGCCTTCGCTCTTGCTCTTGATGGTAAGGAAGCCTTGGTCGCCGTAGATGCGCGCCCGCACGGTGCGCAGCGGGTCCGAGCTCAGGTAACCCTGGCGCACCAGCACGGGCGAGCCCAGCGTGCGCCAGGCATCGTTCGCGAGCAGAAACTTGCGTTCGATTTCAACGCCCATCGATCAGCCCAGCGCCTGAAGGATCGGCTGCAGCATCGCCGCGCCCAGGCCGGCGCTGCGCGCACCGTTCCAGCCGACGTGCGGGTCGGGCAGGTTGGCATTGTCCTTGAACGGCATCTCGAGCGTCAGCGACAGGCACTTATAGTGGTGGCCGACGTACTTCGAGGCCAGGGTCAACAGCTCGTCGTTGTACTTGCTGGCGGCGTAGCCGTATTCCTTCTGGAAGTCCGGGCTGCACGAGATATAGCGGTCGATGAAGCTGCTCTGCTCCAGCGCGCGCTCGGCGGTGAAGTCTTCGAGCATCTCGCAGCCGGCCACGAAGTTGTAGGGCAGCGCCTCGTCGCCGTGGATGTCGAAGAACATGTCGATGCCGACTTCTTCGATCTTGCTTTTGACGCACAGGACTTCCGGGCTGCGCTCGAGCGAGGGGTTCATCCACTCGCGATTCAGGTTGGCGCCGGCGGCATTGGTGCGCAGGTTGCCGCGCACCGAACCGTCCGGGTTCATGTTCGGCACGATGTAGAACACGGCGCGCTGCAGCAGCTTGCGCGCGACCGGGTTGGCGTTGTCGAGCAGCGCATCCATCATGCCTTCGACGAACCACTCGGCCATCGATTCGCCCGGGTGCTGGCGCGCGATGACCCAGATTTTTTTCTCGGCCTGCGGATTGCCGATCACCACCAGGTTCATGTCGCGGCCATCGACCGTGCTGCCGATGTCGTGCACGCGCGCGATCGGGTTCTCGGCCACTTCGCCCAGCAGGCGCAGGTGGCGTTCCCAGGTGTAGGGCTCGAAATAGGCGTAGTAGACGCTGTCCAGTTCCGGTGTGTGCTCGATCGTCATCACCTGGCCGTCGAAGCTGGTGGGGACGCGGAACCAGTTCTCGGTATCGTAGCTCGCCACCGCCTGGTAGCCCTCGAAGCCCTTCGGATAGGTGGCCTGGCCGGCGTTCAGGAAGCGCATCGTGACTGCCTGGCCACGCGCGCCTTGCAGACGGAAGTGGAACCACTGGTGGATGTCGGCGTGCGAATCCTTGCGCAGGTTCAGGTCGATCTGTTTGACGTTGTCGGCGCGGACGACGTCGATCGAGCCGGAGTCGAACATCGTGCTGATCTTGATGGGCATCGTGGGATCCTTTCATGGCCCGTCGCAGTGGACGGTGTGCAAATATCGGGGCGTCGGGCGCCTGCCCGACGTGGCCCGGCCATGATACCGGATCGGCCACGCCGACCGCTGATGCCGGGCCGGGGCAGAAGCGCGTGTTTACTGCGCGTCGAGGTCGATCAGGTCCTTGGTGTACATGGCCATGATCTGGCGCATCAGTTCGACGTTGCTGCGGTCGAGGACGACGGTCAGCTCGGGCTTGCGATCAAGCACGAAGTGCATGCGGATCGCGCCTGGCAGTTCCTTGCAGTTCACGTATTGCGCGCGCGGTATGTAGGGACTTTCCCAATCGGCCTGGGTGATGCCAGGACCGGCAGGCGGCGCCTTCAGTTGCGGATCGCGGTTGACCGGCAAGTGCTTGAGCAGCCAGAACACGATCGAGGCCGGGATTTGGATGCACAGGTCGCTCGCGCCCTGGCTGGAAAACTTGGTGAGCAACAGGTTGCCGACCCGGTCGCAGGACATGGACAGGCTCTTGACTTGACGAATGACCGCTGGTTTCACGACGTTGATCCTTGGGGGAAGGTTGAAAAAGGCGCAGCGATTCTACCGCATCCGATTCGCGTTTTGTGTGTATTAAAGGCAAAACCAAAGCAAAACGGGAAGCTCGTGGCTCCCCGTTCCTCGCCTGCCGCCGGCATCGGCCGGTCGGTTGATTACTCTTTCTTACTCTTTCGAGCCGCCGCTGCGGTTGCCGCCCTGGGCGCTCTGGCGGTTGCCGCTCTTGCTCGAGGTGCGCGATGCCGTGCCGGCGCTGGCGCTGGCCGACTGGCGGTTACCGTGGCTCAAGCTGCCGGCGCGGCGTGCTTCTTCCGACGTGAATTCGTGGGCGGTGCCCTTGGCGTGCGCAGCCTTGCCGCCCTGGCTGGCGATTTCGCGCTGGCGCGCTGGATCCATCGAGGCGAAGCCGCGATTGCGGGTACCGCTGGCGGTGCTCTGGCTATTGCCTTGGTTGCCCGATTGCTTGTTACCTTGGTTGCTTGAGGCCATGATGACGTTCTCCCTTATACACTTGTGGAAACCGCCGCGTCCTGCGGCAGGCTTGAGACCGATCGCCGCCGGCTGGCGAACGATGAGTCGAAGCCCATCTTAGGCAGGCATCTCCGATGCGGCTATAGGAGCATTTCAGATGACTTTGTAGGACTTCGCGCGACAAATAATGCATCTACGAAAAATTACTTCCAGTCGTCAACAAACTCGTCAGGACCAGTCCTACACCGTTCCCCTACCTCTTCCTATTCTGTGTGCGGCGCGCGAGCCGCATCATGGCTGTATGCGGCAGGAATTCGACCTGCCTGTCTACAGCACAGGAGACCGTCATGGACACCAACAAGCAAGACAAGCACACGCTCCCCGGCAACCAGGCCGACTACGGCGCCAATGAAAAAGGCACGCCAGGTTCCAAGGGCATCACGCGCGATGGCCCGCTCGACCACACCTACCCCAACGCGGCCAGCCGCCAGCAGGGCAGTTCTACGATCGACGACTCGGGCGGCAGCCTGGCCCGCGGCGGCTCGATGCAGGGCCAGCAGTCCGGCGGCAGCGGCACCACCCAGGGCGTCACCGACAGCCACGATCGCCAGATGCAGATGCATTCCGATGCCTGGGGCAAGCTCGAGCAGCCGGTCGGCAACCGCCAGCGCGACACCGGCGTCTCGGTGAGAGGCGACGTCCTCAACCGCCAGGGCAAGACCCAGACCGGCGACACGCTCAATCCGCAGGATCCGGCGCATCCGCAGCTGCATGGCGCCGAACCGGGCCGCGACGGCCGCGTGCCGGGCACCGTGGCGCCGGAGCCGATCGGCACCGAGGCCGGCGTGCCGGGCGTGCAGCACGGCGACATCTACGGCAACCGCCAGGGCGCCGACGACAACCGCGCCGACACCCAGGACGCCAGCGCCAGCCGGGTCCAGCAACAGGTCGACCGCGAAGCCGCGCAGGGCGCCGCGCCGCGCGACAAAGGCAGCGACGACGTCCACAAGTCGAACAACGTGTCCGGCGGCCTGCCGCGCAGCCCCGGCAACTCGGGTCCGCGCACCGAGGGCGAAGGCTACCAGGTAGGCGGCAGCATGCATGCCGAGCCGAATCCGGTGCACCAGTCGAACGACGCCGCCGGCGGCTACCCGCGCAGCCCGGGCGGCGCCAACAAGTTGGCGGGCGACCGCAAGATGGACGACGACACCGGTTTCTCGCGAGGCTGAGCACGCTCTTTCTTCGCATGACAAGCGGCCCCATCGAGGGCCGCTGTTTTTTTCCAGCATCCGCGTTGATCCATCTCCAAACCGTACCGGACTGGAGGAACCGGGCCATGCGCAGGGCACTCGAACCGCTCGACATCGCCACCACCACGCCGTGGCGCAAGACCAGCGGAGAAACCGAGGAGACCTCGCATGCCTGCACCGGACGACGCCCCCAACACTGCCCTCCCCACGGTTTCCGTGGTGTTGCCGGCCTGCGGCCGCATGGACCTGCTCGACCGCAGCCTGGACGCCCTGATGCGCCAGAACGTCGATCCGCGCAGCGTCGAAGTCATCGTCGTGGACGACGAACCCAACCACAACACGCTGCACCTCGTGGCTGGCTGGCGTACCCGCACGCTCGAGCGCGGGCCGCGCCTGGCCTATGTCGCCAACACCGGGCCGCGCGGTCCCGGCGCCGCGCGCAATCGCGGCTGGCGGGCGGCGCGCGCCGACGTCATCGCCTTCACCAGCGACGACGCCGTGCCCAGCCCCGACTGGCTGGCCCAGGGCCTGGCCGCCTTCGACGGCGGCGCCGCCGTCGTCTGCGGCCGCATCGAGACGCCGGTGCCGGCCCGCCCCACCGACCGCCAGCGCAGCGCGCATGCGCACGAACTCGCCGATTTCACCAGCGCCAACTGCTTCGTCCACAAGCCGGTGCTAGAACGGCTCGACGGCTTCGACGAGCGCTTCAGCGTCCAGCGCGGCAGCGACGCCGACCTGCACTTCCGCCTGCTCGAACAGAATATCCGCATCGTGCGCGCGCCGCAGGCGCTGGCGGTGCACCCGGTGCGGCCGGCGCCATGGGGCGCGAGCCTGCTGCAGATCCGCCATGCCGTGTTCGACGCGCTGCTGTACAAGAAGCACCCGACGCTGTACCGCGAACGCATCGAGGCCGGTCCCTGCTGGGACCACTACGCCATCGTCGCCGCCCTGCTGCTGGCCTTGCCCTGTTGGGCGCTGGGCGTGCGCTGGCTGGCCCTGGCCGCCACCCTGGTCTGGCTGGCCCTCACGGTGCGCCTGTGCGTGCGCAGGCTGGAAGGCACGGCCCACAGCGCCTCGCACGTGGCCGAGATGGCGATCACCTCGGTCCTGCTGCCGCCACTTTCGGTGTTCTGGCGCCTGGCCGGCGCGGTGCGTTACCGCGTGCGCTTCGCGTGAGCACGCAATCCGATGAAAGCCATCTTCCTTGACCAGGAAGGCACGCTGGTCGACGACATACCGTTCAATGCCGAGCCGCGCCGCATTCACCTGGTGAGCGGGGCCGGCGCGGCGCTACGGCTGCTGGCCGAGCTCGACTATCGCTTGTTGGTGGTCTGCAACCAGTCCGGCATCGCGCACGGCTGTTTCACCGAAGCGGCGATGGGCCCGGTGTCCGACCGCCTGGGCGACCTGCTGTTTCGCGAACAGCTTGTCCTCGCAGGCTATTACTACTGCCCGCACCATCCGCTCGGCACCGTCAGCGAGTATGCCTACGCCTGCGCCTGCCGCAAGCCCTCGCCAGGCATGCTGCTGCGCGCGGCGCACGAGCATGCCATCGACCTGCGCGCGTCCTGGATGATCGGCGACATCCTGCACGACGTCGAGGCCGGCAACCGCGCCGGCTGCCGCACCCTGTTGATCGACAACGGCAGCGAGACCGAATGGCGCCTGGGTCCGCGCCGCCTGCCCACGCGCATCGCGCCGGACCTGTACAGCGCGGCCCTGCTGATCGCCGAACACGGCGAGCGCGAGGACGTGCGGCCGCAGGCGGGTGCGCGTCCTCTGGGGTAAAGCCCGAGCCGACACTGTTTGCCGGAACCTTGACGATCGCGGTCAGCCCCGCCGGATCTCGATGATTGGCGCCGACGCCGACGTTGGCACCGGCACGCTTGCCTTCGACGCCTGCTCACGCAGCTCGGCGCGCGCCTGCCGTATCACTTCGCGCGCTGCCGATAGGCCCAGGCACGCCATGATGCTCGCCACCACGATATCGGGCCATCCGGCGCGGGTGCCGAACACGCCGAGCGCCGCCAGCATCACGGCCAGGTTGCCGATCATGTCGTTGCGGGTGCACAGCCACACCGAGCGCATATTGGCGTCGCCGTTGCGAAACGCGTACAGCATCGCCGCCACCGCGCCATTGGCGGCCAGCGCCAGCAGGCTGACGGCGCCCATGGTCTGGGCATGCGGCAGGTGGCCGTCCAGGCCAAGCCACAGCGCCCGCGCCAGCACCAGCACGCCGAATACTCCCATCACGACACCCTTGGCATAGGCCGCGCGCGAACGCCACACCACGGCCATGCCCAGCACGAACAGCGACACCCCGTAATTGGCGGCGTCGCCGAGAAAGTCGACCGAGTCGGCCAGCAGCGACACCGAGCCGGCGGCCAGGCTGCTGGCCATCTCGACGCCGAACATGGCGAAATTGATGATGAGCGCCGCCCACAGCACCTTGCGGTAACGCCCGTCGGGCGGTGGTGTGGACGAACTGCAGGATCCGGAACAACAGGCAGACATGGTTCACCTCCAATGACGATATCTGCATTAGAATCCCTGTAGTTACTACAAGGTCAAGCGAGGATTTGCATGCTGATGCGCATTGGTGAACTGGCGAAACTGACGGGCTGCCAGTCCGAGACGGTTCGTTTCTACGAGCAGAAGGGATTGCTGCCGCCACCGGTCAGGTCGCAGGCGAATTACCGGATGTACGATGCCAGCCACGCCGAGCGACTGCATTTCATCCGCCGCTGCCGCTCGCTGGGCATGTCGCTGGGCGAAGTGGAAACCCTGCTCGGCTACCAGGACCAGCCGGAACGTTCCTGCAGCGGCGTCAACGCGCTGGTCGACCACCAGTTGTCCGAGATCGACCGCCAGATTCTCGAACTGAAGGCGCTGCGCACGGAACTGTCGACCCTGCGTGCGCGCTGCGATTCGACGCGGCCCGCCGGCCAGTGCGCCATCCTGCGCGAGCTGACCGAACACGCCTGAACCTCGGCCGCAGGCCCTCGATTACATCCTGGGATCGTCGATCACCGCGCGCTCGTCGAGCGCCGCCTGATCATCGCCACGAAGCTGCTCGCCCATCAGCACGCGGTGGATCACGGCGCCATGCACGCCATGCTGCTTCATGAATTCGACGGCGCTGCGGGTGCCCAGGCTGGCCTGGATGAGGATGCCCTGGCGCACCACGTGGGTCGCGCCTGCATAGGGATTGGCAAGGCTATTGTCAGCCATGTCATTCGGTGCCGCGCCGCGGCGATCGATCTGAGAAATTTGCATCTGTTTCCTTTCGTCGGGCCTCGACAGCCCATCGTGCAGCGCCGTGCCCGCCTGGGAGGCGCACAAAAAAAATCCGCCGACCGTGAAGCCGACGGAAAAACGCAGTATCCGGTTGAGGGATCACGCGGAGAGACACAGGAGCAATCTTAGCGGCCAATGGTTTCAACTTGATGACAGCGTAAGATTTCCACAAATGCCACCGGCAATCGCCCCGCCTGCCCGCAACGCTTGGCAATTACGCTCTACAATTGCCCATCATTTATTCATCCAGGAAGGTCAATGGCGCAGATGGCGGCTCCCGGCTTCAGTTACGGCTCCGACGATTCGGGCCTGGTATGGGGATTTCTATTCAGCCGCGACGCGACCGCGACGCCGATCGGCGTGCACGAGGCGCTGGCCTGGATGCGCGCCCCGCAACCGGAACAGTTCATCTGGCTGCACTTCAACCTGTCGAACACCGCCAGCGAGCGCTGGCTGCGCAGCCACGCCATGCTGGCCGACGAGTTCTACGAGACCTTGCACCAGGGTTCGCGCTCGACCCGCCTCGAACTGGCCGACAATGCCCTGATCGCCGTCGTCAACGACGTGCTGCACGGCTTTTCGCTCGACAGCGCCGAGATTTCGACCTTGTGGGTCCACGTCACGCCGCAGGTCGCGATCAGCGCGCGCCGGAAACCCCTGGCCTCGATCGAGCGCCTGCGCCAGGACGTGCGCCAGGGCACCCTGCTGCGCTCGTCGAGCGAACTCTTGATCCACCTGCTGCGCGACCAGGCCGACGTGCTGGTGAACATCGTGCGCGAGGCGGTGGCGCGGGTCGATACTATCGAAGACCGGCTGCTGGCCGGCCGCCTGACGCGCCAGCGCGAAGACCTCGGCACGCTGCGCCGGGTGCTCGTGCGCCTGCAGCGCCTGCTGGCGCCGGAACCGGCCGCCCTGTTCCGCCTGCTGCAGCGCCCGCCGTCCTGGGTCGATGGCGACGACCGCCAGGACCTGCGCCAGGCGACCGAGGAATTCACGGTGGTGCTGAGCGACCTGGCCGCGCTGCAGGAACGCATCAAATTGCTGCAGGAAGAACTCGCCGCCCGCGTCAACGAGGACAATGCCCGCAGCCTGTACCTGTTGACGATCGTGACCGTGATGGCACTGCCGATCAACCTGATCGCCGGCCTGCTCGGCATGAACGTCGGCGGCATCCCGCTGGCCGACGAGAGTCACGGTTTCTGGATCGCGCTGGGCCTGGTTGCGGCTTTTACCACGGTGGCCGGCTGGCTGCTGTTGCGGCTGCAGCGCCAGCGCTGAATAAGGAGCGATTTACACGCCTTGGGTACCCATCCTAGGGTATAGCTTACAAAGCGACCGGCCTGGATTACCATGCAGTCGCCAGCACGCCATCCGACCAGCCCAGCCGAGCCGAGAACCGCCATGAATGACAGCACGCCCGAGTCCCTGCCCGAACCGTCCGTCATCGATCCGCGCTACCTGATCGACCTGAAGACACGCGGCCACCAGGTCTATCCGGTCCTCGGCGAGGACGAACTCAAGCGCATTCGCCGTTTCGCGACCGGGCGCGCCTGGCGCGACGGCGACTATGTGTTCCGGGCCCTGGTCGATTCGCCCGGCATGGTGGTCGTGCTGTCCGGCCAGCTGCGCTGCAGCCGCAGCAATGCGCTCGGCCAGCGGGTCGAAGTGCACCAGTTCGAACCCGGCCAGTTCACCGGCGAAGTGTCGCAGCTGTCGGGCCGCCCGCCGCTGGTCGACGGCGTGGCGGTCGGCCACCTGGAAGCGCTGGTGCTCGATCCCGAGGCGCTGCGTGCGCTGCTGATGGCCGAGGCGGTGCTGGGCGAGCGCGTGATGCGCGCCTTCATGCTGCGCCGTGCGCGCCTGATCGGCGAACAGCCGACCGGACCGATCCTGATCGGACCTCCCGGCCACCCGCGCCTGTTCGAGCTCGAAAGCTTTTTGTCGCGCAATGCGCAACCCTATACCCGGCGCGACCCGGCCTCCGATCCGGAGGCCGCCCAGCTGGTGCGCGAGCACTGGCGCCAGGAGCACGACTGGCCGCTGGTCGCGATGCCCGACGGCTTCGTGATCAAGAACCCGAGCCTGCTCGAGATGGGCCGCTTCCTGGGCACCATGCCGCGCATCACGCGCGAGATGGTGTACGACGTGCTGGTGGTCGGCGCCGGCCCGGCCGGCCTGGCCACGGCGGTGTATGCGGCCTCGGAAGGCCTGTCGGTGATGGTGCTGGAACAGCGCGCCTATGGCGGCCAGGCCGGCGCCAGCGCGCGCATCGAGAACTTCTTCGGCTTCCCCACCGGCATCTCGGGCCACGCCCTGGTCAGCCGCGCTTTCGTGCAGGCGAGCAAGTTCGGCGCCGAGGTCGCGATCCCGGCGCCGGCCATGCGCCTGCTGTGCCGCGAGCGCCCGCTGCGCGTGGAGCTGGACGACGGCAGCTGCGCGCGGGCGCGCAGCGTGGTGCTGGCGGCCGGCGCGCGCTACCGCAAGCCCGAGCTGGACGACCTGGCCCGCTTCGAGGGCCGCGGCGTCTACTACTGGGCCTCGCCGGTCGAAGCGAAAGTATGCCGCCAGCAGACGGTGGTGCTGGTGGGCGGCGGCAACTCTGCCGGCCAGGCCGCCGTCTACCTGGCCGCCCACGCCCACACGGTGCACCTGATGGTGCGCTCAAGCGGTCTCGAGGCCAGTATGTCGAGCTACCTGATCGAGCGCATCGCTGCGACCGCGAACATCGTGCTGCACACCCGGCTCGAACTGGCCTCGCTCGAGGGAGACGACGCCGGCCTGGAGCGCGTGCATTGCCGCAGCCGCAGCGGCGGCCCGCCGGTCGTGTTCGATAGCCACCACCTGTTCCTGTTCATCGGCGCCGATCCCAACAGCGACTGGCTGCTCGAGTGCGGCGTGGAACTGGACCGCAAAGGCTTCGTGCTGACCGGCTACGAGGCCACGGGGCGGCATGGCGGACGCGATCTCGAGACCAGCGTGCCGGGCGTATTCGCCGTGGGCGACCTGCGCGCCGGCTCGACCAAGCGCGTCGCGGCGGCGGCCGGCGAAGGCGCGGCCGTGGTGGCGCAAGTGCACCGCTTCCTCGCCGAACAGCAGCAAGAGTCCAGCGCTGGCGCCGACTGAGTAAGTATTGCCTTGCAACATTGCAGTTGCCAAGTGGGCAAGCACCCCGTATCGTGGGCAGCTACTCACACCACCGATTGACGATGTTGCACACGAACCACAGCTTCCTGGCCGGCGGCGGCGAGATGGGCGCCCTCATGCGCGCCTACGATTGGCGGCACAGCCCGCTCGGCTCGCCCGATGGCTGGCCCTCGACCCTGAAGACCGTACTGCGGGTGCTGCTGTCGAGCAATCACCCGATGTTCATCTGGTGGGGCGACGACCTGATCCAGTTCTACAACGACGGCTACCGCCAGACCCTGGGCCCGGAGCGCCATCCGGTCGCCCTCGGCCAGCCCGGCCGTCCGTGCTGGGAAGAAGCCTGGGACCTGATCGGACCGGACATCGAGCGCGTGATGCGTGAAGGCGCCAGCGCCTGGTACGAGGACCGGCTGGTCCCGCTGACCCGCAACGGCCGCCGCGAAGACGTGTGGTGGACCTACGGCTACAGCCCGATCGAGGACGGGGCCGGCATCCGCGGCGTGCTGGTGATCTGCAATGACGTCACCGAAGACCACCTGCTCCGGCAGCGCCTGCAGCAGACCAATCACGCGCTGATCGAGACCATGGACGACGGCTTTTGCCTGGTCGAGCTGATCGACGACGCCGACGGGCGCGCGGTCGACTACCGCTTCATCGAGGCGAACCGCGCTTTCGCCCGCCACACCGGGCTGGTGGACAGCGTGGGCCAGACCGCGCGCCAGCTGGTGCCGAATCTCGAGCAGGGCTGGGTCGACACCTACGACGGGATCGCGCGCAGCGGGGTGGCGCGCCGCTTCGAGGAAGGGTCGGAAGCGATGGGGCGCTGGTTCAATGTCTACGCCAGTCCGATCGACCATCCGGACAAGCGCCGCGTGGCCCTGCTGTTCACCGACATCACCGACAAGAAGAACGCCGAGCGCGCCCTGCAAGCCAGCGAAACGGCGGCGCGCGCCGCGGCCAGCCAGGCCGAAGCCGACCGCCGCCGCTTCGACGCCCTGCTCAGCTCGGCGCCGGTCGGGATCGTCTATGTCGACGAGCATGGCGCACTGTCGGCCGTCAACCGCATGAACCGCCAGTTGTGGGGCGAGCACCCGATGTCCACCAGCCAGGACCAGTACGCCGAGTGGCGCGGCTGGTGGGCCGACGGCTCCGAGCGCCATGGCCGCCAGATACGGCCGGAAGAATGGGCGCTGGCGCGCGCGCTGCGCGGCGAGCAGGTGGAGGCCGACGTCGTCGAGATCCAGCCTTTCGGCCGGCCGCACGAGCGCCGCACCCTGCTCACCCGCGCCACCGCGATCCGCGCAGAAGATGGCGCCATCACCGGCGCGGTGGCGGCCTCGATGGACCTCACGGACCAGGTCGACACGCAGCGCGCGCTGCGCGAGAGCGAGGAAAAATTCCGCACCATCACCGATGCGATGCCGCAGATGGTCTGGTCGAGCCGGGCCGACGGCCAGAACGACTATACGAACCGGCGCTGGAGCGATTTCACGGGCCTGTCGAACGGGGATCCGGCCGGCTGGACCGCCGCCATCCACCCCGACGACCTGCAGGCACTGCTGGCACTGTGGACCGACAGCCTGGCAAGCGGCGCGCTGTTCGAGATCGAGCACCGGCTGCGCCACCATGGCGGCGAATATCGCTGGGTGCTGAACCGCGCGCTGCCGGTGCGCGACGAGGCCGGCGCCATTATCCGCTGGATGGGCACGGTCACCGACATGCACGACCAGAAGCTGGCGGCCGAGGAACTGAAGGCGGCAAACGCGCGCAAGGACGAGTTCCTGGCCATGCTGGCCCACGAGCTGCGCAACCCGCTGGCGCCGATCAGCACCGCGGCCCAGATGCTCAAGCTGTCCGGCGCCGATCCGAAGCGCATCGCCCATGCCAGCGACGTCATCGGGCGCCAGGTGCGGCACATGGTCGAGCTGGTGGACGACCTGCTCGACGTTTCGCGCGTCACGCGCGGCCTGGTCGAGCTGGAATGCGAACCGGTCGACCTCAAGTCGGTGATCCACAACGCCATCGAACAGGCGCGCCCGCTGATCGAAAAAAAGGGCCACACCCTGTCGACCCGTCTGGGCGCGGCCAACGTCACCGTCACGGGCGATCGCAAGCGGCTGGTGCAGGTGATAGCCAACCTGATCAACAATGCGGCCAAGTACACACCGGACGGCGGCGAGATCACGGTCTGCGCCGATCCGCTGCCCGAGTCCGGCCAGGTGAAGCTGAGCGTCAAGGACACCGGCATCGGCATCGATGCCGCGCTGCTGCCCGATGTGTTCGAATTGTTCACCCAGGCCAAGCGTACGCCCGACCGCGCCCAGGGAGGCCTTGGATTGGGCCTGGCGCTGGTGCGCAGCATGGTCAACCTGTATGGCGGGACGGTCGAGGCGCATAGCGACGGGCCGGGACGGGGCAGCTGCTTCAGTGTGGTGTTGCCGCTTGGCGTGAACAGCACCGATAACGATGCAAGGCAGCGCGAGGCCGACGCAACGCTGGCTGCGCATTCGACGCTGCGCATCATGATCGTCGACGATAACCGCGATGCAGCGGAATCGCTCGGCATCGTGCTGTCGGCGGTTGGACATGCGGTGCAGGTAGAGGATTCATCGATGGCGGCGATCGCGCGGGCACAGGCGGAATCGTTTGACGTCTGCCTGCTCGACATCGGCTTGCCCGATCTGGATGGCTACCAGCTGGTGCGAAGGCTGGGCAAACTGCCGTCCATGCGCGGGACGGTCATGATCGCGCTGAGCGGCTACGGCCAACCGCAAGACATTGCTGCCTCGCGGCGCGCCGGTTTTGCCACGCATCTGGTCAAGCCTGTCGACATCGCGCATCTGCTGGCTGTACTGGATCGGCTGGTGGAGGAAGCGCGCCAATAAAATCCAGTTTACAAGCCCATAAAATCCACTATACTGGATTTTATGGACATCAATCAACTCATCGCCCAACGCCTGCGGGAGTTACGCGACGCGCAGGGGCTGTCGCTTGCCACGCTTGCCGAACGCAGCGGTGTCAGCCGTTCCAATATCTCCCTGATCGAGCGTGGCGAGAGCAGCGCGACCGCTACCGTGCTCGATCGGCTGACCGCAGCCCTGGGCATCACGCTTGCGGCACTGTTCGACTCGCCGGCAGCAGAGCCGACGCCGCTGCGACGCACCGAAGACCAGTTGACCTGGACAGACCCGGTATCTGGCTATGTGCGCCGCAACCTTTCTCCTGCCGTCGATTCCACGCTCCACCTTGTAGAAGTTCATTTCCCGCCGGGACAGCGTGTCGCCTATGACACCGCGGCGCGCGACGTCGACGTCCACCAGCAAGTGTGGATCGTCGAAGGCAGCATGGAGATCACCGTTGGCGACACCTGCTGGACCCTCATGGCCGGCGATTGCCTGGCCATGCTGCTCGATCGGCCAATCGCCTTCCATAACCCGACCGGCAAGCCGGCGCGATACCTGGTGGCGCTTGGTACGCCACTTCGTCCAAGGAGAGCCTGATGAAAACCGATGTGAGACTGCGCTCGCTCAGTGCGCAAGAAGCGACGGCATGCAGCCAACAATTGACGCAGGTCTTACTTGATTGTGTCGAGGGCGGCGCATCGGTCAGCTTCATGCTGCCGATGGGAGAGGACAAGGCGCTGCAGTTCTGGCGCGGCGTGGCAGACAGCGTCGGGCGCGGTGAACGCACGCTCATCGTGGCCGAGGATGCGCAAGGCATTGCCGGCACCGTGCAACTGATCACCGACATGCCCGACAACCAGCCGCACCGGGCCGACGTCGCCAAATTGCTGGTCGGACGGCGGGCGCGCGGCGCCGGCATCGGACAGCGCCTGATGGAGGCGGTCGAGGAAGCCGCGCGCACGCAGCGCCGGTCGCTGCTGGTGCTCGATACTGCGAATGCCACTGCCGAGCGCTTGTATGAACGCCTTGGGTGGCAGCGCGTCGGCGCCATTCCGGACTATGCCTGTCTTCCAACTGGGGAGTTGTGCGCGACGACGTTCTTCTTTAAACGTCTCGGATAAGGCCATGAAAAAAGCCAGCTCGAAAGCTGGCTCTTTTCACTGGTTCTCTTGGTCGGGGCGAGAGGATTCGAACCTCCGACCCCGTGCACCCCATGCACGTACGCTACCAGGCTGCGCTACGCCCCGACTAGTCAATAATTATATCAGAGCCAGCGAAAAAATCTTGCGCTTTTGCCACACCGTGCAAGATCTTCGCTGGATCGGACTCAAGAGCCCTCACTTCCACTCCCCACGCAGCGCCATCACCTGCTGCTGCAGGTATTCCGGCGTCGCCTGCTCCGGCGCCACCGGCTGGCCGACGGCCAGCGCCAGCTGCGAACGCATGCCGCGCGCGATGCGGCGCCCGAACAGATTGCCCTGGTCGCGAGTGAACCAGCTGCCCCACAGGCCGCGCAGCGCCATTGGGATCACCGGCACCTTGCTGCGCTCCATGACCTTCGAGATCCCGTGGCGGAACTCATTCATCTCGCCGGTCGAAGTCAGGCGCCCTTCCGGGAAGATGCACACCAGCTCGCCGTCATGCAGCGCATGGGCGATGTCCACGAACGCCTTTTCCATCGTCCACGGATCCTCCTTGGCCGGCGCGATCGGGATCGCGTTCACGGCGCGGAAGATCCAGCGCAGGAACGGCGTCTTGAAGATGCGGTGGTCCATCACGAAGCGGATCGGACGCGGGCTGGCGGCATTGATCACGATCGCATCCACATAGCTGACGTGGTTGCACACCAGCACCGCCGGGCCTTCGCTCGGAATCCGCGCCGTGTCGAGGGTGCGCACCCGGTACACGGTGTGGATCAGCAGCCAGGCCAGGAAGCGCATCAGGAATTCCGGCACCAGCGAGAAGATGTACACCGCCACCACCGCATTGAGCAGGGCCGTGGTCAGGAACAGTTCCGGGATGCTGAAGCCCTGCCCCAGCAGCAGGATGGCGACGCCGGCCGAGGCGACCATGAAGATCGCGTTCAGGATGTTCATGCCGGCGATCGTGCGCGACACGTGCTTCTGGTCGCAGCGGGTCTGGATCAGGGCGAACAGCGGCACGATGAAGAAGCCGCCGAACACGCCGATCATCACCAGGTCGCCCAGGATGCGCCACGCGCCCGGCTGGTTCAAGAGGCCCAGCCAGTCCACCGCCGTCGTGCTGGCGATGAAGGCTTCGCTGGCGAAATACAGGTCGATGCCGAACACCGACAGGCCGATCGAGCCGAACGGCACCAGGCCGATTTCCACCTTGTGGCCCGACAGGCGCTCGCACAGCAGCGAGCCGACACCAATGCCGAGCGAAAACACGGTCAACAGCAACACGAACACGCTGTGGTCGCCCATCAGGTAGTCTTTCGAGAACACCGGGAACTGGGCCAACAGCAAGGCGCCATAGAACCAGAACCAGGAATTGCCGAGCATCGACAGGAACACGGTGCGGTTCTGGCGCGAATACGCCAGGTTGCGCCACGATTCGGCGATGAAGTTGCGGCTGATGCGCAGCTCGGGCGCCGGCGCCGGCGATGGCGGGATGCGCCAGGCGGCGGCCAGGCCCAGCACGGCGAAGAGCAAGGTCGCGCCGGCCACCAGCATGATGCCGTTCGGCTTGTAGCCGACCAGGATCGCGCCGGCCACTTCACCCAGCAAGATGCCGACGAAGGTCCCCATCTCCACCACGCCATTGCCGCCGACCAGCTCGTCGGGCTTGAGGTTTTGCGGCAGATACGCGTACTTGACCGGCCCGAACAGCGTCGAATGCATGCCCATGCCGATCACCGCCGCGACCAGCAGCCACAGCGTGTGGGTCATCCAGCCGATGCCGGCCACCAGCATGATCGCGATCTCGGCGACCTTGACGATGCGCGCCAGCTTGGCCTTGTCGAACTTGTCGGCGATCTGGCCCGAGGTGGCCGAGAACAGGACGTAGGGCAGGATGAACAGGCCCGGGATCAGGTTGTTGAGCAGGGAGGGATCGAGCGTGGTCCAGTTGATCGCGTCATAGGTCATGACGACCAGCAGCGCGGTCTTGAACAGATTGTCGTTGAAGGCGCCCAGGAACTGGGTCCAGAAGAACGGGCCGAAACGGCGCTGGGTCAGCAGGGAAAACTGATTCGGTTGGCTCATGCTGGAAAGCTCGGCTGTGAAGGAGTGCGTAATGTACAACGGCAAGCACAGCGGAACAAACGCTGTTTCTCACATTCACGGTTGCGTATTCGCATCTGATACCGCAAGTGTTGCTCTGCAGTACCAGCACTTGAGCGAGCACAAACTCCGCGTTACGGCAAGCGTACGCGCAGAAACTTGCGGCGTGTACCATCGGCGCTTGAAACCGGTCAAATCAGGCTTGATCTGGCACATTGGTGCAATGCAGCGCAGGTAGAATCCGCAGATGACTTCCGCCAACTTCCACATCAGCTACGCCAGCGTCGCCAATGCGCTGTTCGAGCATATCGAGCAGGACCTGCTGCTCCTCACCACCGCCCTCCTCGATGACGACGAGGAATTACCACGCCGTTTCGAGGCGTATCCAGCGACAGCGCTGGCGCACGAAGGCATGCCGCCGCCATAAGACGCGTGCTTGCACCACAAGCGTAAAAACGTCGTTCCCGCGGAGGCGGGAACCCAAGTCAGCATGCTCATCGGCTACGTTTGACGTAGTTTCAGAGCAAGCGCATTGGGTTCCCGCCTCCGCGGGAACGACGTATCGAAGCCAATGGCCAGGTGTAGAGCGTGATCAGCCCAGCGCTTCCAGGCGAATCCGCGTCACCTTGCCGATCACCGCCGGCAAGCCTTCGATCTTGGCGATCGCCGCGTCGATGTTCTTTTCGCGCGTCTGGTGCGTCAGCATGATGATGTCGATGTCGACCCGGTTGCCCGGCTCCTTCTGCAGCACGGCGTCGATCGAGATGCCGGCGTCGGCCAGGATGCGGGTCAGGTCGGCCATCACGCCCAGCTGGTCCTGCACGTGCACGCGCAGGTAGTAGCTGGTGGTGATCTCGGACATCGGCATGATCGCGACGTCGGTCATCTGGTTCGGCTGGAATGCCAGGTGCGGCACGCGGCTGTACGGGTCGGCGGTCAGGAGGCGGGTCACGTCGACCAGGTCGGCGATCACGGCCGATGCGGTCGGCTCCGAACCGGCGCCCTTGCCGTAGTACAGCGTGGCGCCGACCGCGTCGGCCTGCACCAGCACCGCGTTCATCGCGCCTTCGACGTTGGCGATCAGGCGCGCGGCCGGGATCAGGGTCGGGTGCACGCGCAGCTCGACGCCCTCGCCCGACTCGGTATGGGTGCGGCGCGTGATGCCCAGCAGCTTGATGCGGTAGCCAAGCTGCTCGGCGTAGCGGATGTCGGCCGCCTGCAGCTGGCTGATGCCTTCGATATAGGCCTTGTCGAACTGCACCGGGATGCCGAAGGCGATCGCCGACATGATGGTCAGTTTATGGGCCGCATCGACACCTTCGATGTCGAAGGTCGGGTCGGCCTCGGCATAGCCCAGTTCCTGCGCCTGCTTGAGCACGGTTGCAAAATCCAGGCCCTTCTCGCGCATCTCGGTCAGGATGAAGTTGGTGGTGCCGTTGATGATGCCGGCCACCGATTCGATGCGGTTGGCGGTCAGGCCCTCGCGCAGGGCCTTGATGATCGGCACTCCGCCGGCCACGGCTGCCTCGAAGGCCACCATCACGCCTTTTTCTTGCGCGGCGGCGAAGATCTCGTTGCCGTGCAGCGCCAGCAGCGCCTTGTTGGCCGTCACCACGTGCTTGCCGTTGGCGATCGCTTGCAGCACCAGCTCGCGTGGCAGCTCGTAGCCGCCGATCAGCTCGACGACGATGTCGATCTCAGGATTGTTGACCACTGCAAACGGGTCGGCCACGATCTCGACCGTACCGCCGGTCACTTCGCGCGCACGTTCAATATTGCGCGCCGCAATCATCGCAATCTCGATGCCGCGTCCGGCGCGGCGGCGGATGTCTTCCTGGTTGCGTTGAAGGACGTTGAAGGTACCGGCACCTACGGTGCCGATGCCCAGGAGGCCAACTTGAATCGGTTTCATAAAATCTGTTTCTCTTGATGGTCAGGACGCCGGTCCTGTTCAGGCGTGGCGTCGTCGGTAACCGTCGAGGAAGCGCGCGATGCGTCCGCAAGCGTCGGTCAGGTCGTCGGAATTGGGCAGGAACACCAGCCGGAAATGGTCCGGGGCGATCCAGTTGAAGCCGGTGCCTTGCACCAGCAGCACTTTTTCCTCGGACAGCAGTTCGCAGATGAACTGCTGGTCGTCCGTGATCGGATACATCTTCGGATCGAGGCGCGGGAACATGTAGAGCGCGGCTTTTGGCTTGACGCAGGACACACCCGGTATATCGGTAAGCAATTTATGCGCGAGGTCGCGCTGTTTCAGCAGGCGTCCGCCCGGCCCCACCAGGTCGTTGATGCTCTGGTGGCCACCGAGGGCGGTCTGGATGGCGAACTGGCCCGGCGCATTGGCGCACAGGCGCATCGAGGCCAGCATATTCAGTCCCTCGATATAGCCCTTGGCGTGGCGCTTCTCGCCCGAGACCACCATCCAGCCGGCGCGGTAGCCGCAGGAACGGTAGTTCTTCGACAGGCCATTGAGGGTCACGAACAGCACGTCGTCGGCCAGCGAGGCGATCGAGACGTGCTCTGCGCCGTCGTACAGGGTCTTGTCGTAGATCTCGTCGGCGTAGACGATCAACTGGTGCTGGCGCGCCAGCTCGACGATGTCGAGCAGCACTTCGCGCGGATACAGGGCGCCGGTCGGGTTGTTCGGGTTGATGACGACGATCGCGCGCGTGTTCGGCGTGATCTTGCGGCGCATGTCCTCGATGTCGGGCAGCCAGCCGGACTGTTCGTCACACACATAGTGGATCGGCGCGCCGCCGGCCAGGCTCACGGCGGCGGTCCACAGCGGGTAATCGGGCGCCGGCACCAGCACTTCGTCGCCGTTGTTCAGCAGGCCCTGCATCGACATCACGATCAGCTCCGAGGCGCCATTGCCCAGGTAGATGTCGTCCATGCCCACGCCGGCGATGTTCTTCTCTTGCGTGTAATGCATGACGGCCTTGCGCGGCGCGAACATGCCCTTGGAATCGGTATAGCCGGCCGCGCCGTGCATATTGCGGATCATGTCGCTGACGATCTCGTCCGGCGCGTCGAAGCCGAACACGGCCAGGTTGCCGATATTGAGCTTGATGATCTTCTGGCCGTCTTCTTCCATCTGGCGCGCCACGTCCAGTGCCGGACCACGGATTTCGTAGCAGACGTCGTCGAGCTTGTTGGATTTGGCGATCGGTCTCAAAATTTCCCCAGATGTGAGCGTGCTCTGTTGCAGTGCGAAAAATACCATTCTGCCGAAAGCGCCCCATTTAGGCAACCTTGCCGATCCGGTTACAATGGGCCTTTGCCAGCAGACCGGATTTCAGCCAACGCCATGAAGCTCCATTCCGACAACACCCAACAATACCAGACCGTCACCGGCTACGACGCTTCGGGCGTGGAAATCAATGCCGAACACTTCAACTACAGCCTGACCGTGCTCCCCGAGATCGCGCCGAGGCCATGGAACGTGACCCGTTTCGACGAACTCACCACCGCCCATTTCGAAGAGATCGCGAAGGACGCGCCGGACGTCGTCATCCTCGGCACCGGCGAGCGCCAGCGCTTCGTGCATCCGCGCCTGGTGGCCAGCCTGTCGGCGATGCACATCGGCGTCGAAAGCATGGATAACGCGGCCGCCTGCCGCACCTATAACGTGCTGATGGGCGAAGGCCGCAAGGTGACGCTGGCGCTGATCCTCGATGCCGGCGCCTGAATCCACGGGCCCTGGACAGGCAGAAACGTTTCATAAACCAGGTAAATAGTGCGATTCTGTCCAGCCGGACACTAGCGGCAGGTGGCATGGCCGGATTATCATGCCAGTGCCGCTCCCCGCCATCATGCGCCGGGAGGTTAATATCGCAGCGCAACGCGCTGTCACTGCCCAGGAGAAGCCCGTGGCCGAGAGCCCAGCAACCATCGCCCCATTTTCCGCCCCGATGACCGGTGGCCAGACCTTCGAGCTGCTTGGCCGTCCGGCCAGGTACACCGTGCTGTACTTCTACCCCAAGGACAATACGCCCGGCTGCACCACCGAGAGCATCGCCTTTCGCGAAGCCTGGCCCGAATTCCAGGCGCTGGGCGCCGAGATCTATGGCCTGAGCCGCGATTCGCTGCGCTCGCACGAGAACTTCAAGGCCAAGCTGGGCCTGCCCTTCGAACTGATCTCCGATCCAGACGAAGCCGTCTGCACGCAATTCAATGTCATGAAGATGAAAAATATGTATGGCAAACAGGTTCGTGGAGTCGAGCGCAGTACGTTTGTCATTGACGCTCAAGGCCGATTGGTGAAAGAATGGCGTGGCGTGAAAGTCAACGATCACGTCACCGAAGTGCTGGAATTTTTGAAGAGCCAGCCCTGAATTACGGATGGCTCCAGTTTGTTCAACCTGCTGGATCGCTATCCTTTATTTTGAGTCAACGCGTAATACATCCACATTCTTCCAATCTGGTTTCCCGCCGGGCCGGAGCATTTCCGGGCTCGGCCTTACTGCAGAGGTTTTTCCCTGCAGTCCACGCGGCGGTTCACCCGCCACTCCCGTTAGTAGCATCGACTCCGTGCGGCAGCGCGCCACGTGGCCAGCGCGCGCACGGCCATCCAGACTTTTTTTAGATTGAGAACCTGATGCCACTGCCAAAGATGCCTACCCAGCCAGCGACCATGCTGCTGGCAAAAGATTACCCCAAGGCCGAACCCGGCAAATCGCCGGTACGTCCCATTTCGGCCCAGGCCAATGACGACGTCGAGGACCTGATCAGCGGCCAGGCCGTGCCGACGCCGAAATCGCGCGCACGCCGCAAGGCGCAAGACACCCTCGCCGCGGCGCAAGCGCCCGCGGTTGCCAAACCCGTCGCAGCCGTACCCGCCGTCGCCGAACAGGCTCCCCAGCCAGCCCGCAAGGCCGCACCGGCACAAGCCAAGCTGCGCGAGACCGACGCCGATCAACCGCATCCGGCCCAGCACAAGCCGGTCGAAGTCACCATCAAGTCGTCCACCAGCCGCAAGGCCGACCGCTCCGGCACCACCAAGGTGTTCGTGCTCGACACCAATGTGCTGATGCACGATCCGACCTCGCTGTTCCGCTTCGAAGAGCACGACGTCTACCTGCCGATGATGACGCTCGAGGAGCTGGACAACCACAAGAAGGGCATGTCCGAAGTCGCACGCAATGCGCGCCAGGTCTCGCGCACGCTCGACGCCCTGATCGCCAACGTCGACGACGACGCCATCGAGTCCGGCATTCCGCTGTCCAAGCTGGGCAACAAGGATGCCAAGGGCCGCCTCTTGTTCCAGACCCGGCTGACCAGCGCCGCCCTGCCCGAAGGCCTGCCTTCCGGCAAGGCCGACAACCAGATCCTGGGTGTCGTGCGCGCGCTGGAGCAGCAGATGGCGGGCCGCGCCATCGTGCTGGTGTCGAAAGACATCAATATGCGCATCAAGGCGCGCGCCATCGGCCTGCCGGCCGAGGATTACTTCAACGACCACGTGCTGGAAGACACCGACCTGCTGTACTCGGGCATCGTCCAGCTGCCGGACGATTTCTGGGACAAGCACGGCAAGGACGTCGAATCCTGGCAAGAGAACAAGAACGGCAGTTCGGCGACCTATTACCGCGTCACCGGCCCGCTGATCCCGAGCCTGCTGGTGAACCAGTTCCTGTTCCTCGAGCCGAAGGATGGCCAGTCGCCGCTGTACGCGCAAGTCAAGTCGATCAACGGCAAGACCGCGGTGCTGCAGACCCTGCGCGACTACAGCCACAACAAGAACAACGTCTGGGGCATCACCGCGCGCAACCGCGAGCAGAACTTCGCCCTCAACCTGCTCATGAATCCCGAGGTCGACTTCGTCACCCTGCTGGGCCAGGCCGGCACGGGTAAAACCCTGCTGGCGCTGGCGGCCGGCCTGGCGCAAGTGCTGGAAACCAAGCTCTACAACGAGATCATCGTCACCCGCGTGACGGTGCCGGTGGGCGAGGACATCGGCTTCCTGCCGGGCACCGAAGAAGAGAAGATGTCGCCATGGATGGGCGCCTTCGACGACAACCTCGAGGTGCTCATGAAGTCGGACGGCGACGCCGGCGACTGGGGCCGCGCCGCCACGCAAGACCTGATCCGCTCGCGCATCAAGATCAAGTCGCTCAACTTCATGCGTGGCCGTACCTTCGTCAACAAGTTCCTGATCATCGACGAGGCGCAGAACCTGACGCCGAAGCAGATGAAGACCCTGGTGACGCGCGCCGGTCCCGGCACCAAGATCCTGTGCCTGGGTAATATCGCGCAGATCGACACGCCTTACCTCACCGAGGGTTCGAGCGGCCTGACCTATGTGGTCGACCGCTTCAAGGGCTGGAGCCACGGCGGCCACGTGACCCTGGCGCGCGGCGAACGCTCGCGCCTGGCCGACCACGCGAGCGACGTGCTGTAACGCCACAGGCCGCCCGTAAGAGGCGGCAGTGCCACCGAACGCCCGCCCTCACCGGCGGGCGTTTTTTTTGCCTGAGCCGCAAACAGCGCTACCATAGGGTGGGCGGCTACGCCGTCCACGCGTCCAAACATATCCCGCCCAAAGGAGACCCCATGCCCCATATGCTGCTCATCAACGAGCCGGTCGGCCAGCGCGCCACCCGCAGCGAAGCCGAAGGACGCGCCACTTACGAGCGCATGCTGCGCTGGGGCGAAGACTTGAAGGAACGCGGTCTGTTGCTGGCGGCCGAATCGCTGGCCTCCCTTGATACCGCAGTGCGGGTGACCGTCCCGACCGGCAAGGTGCGCATCGTCGACGGCCCGTTCGCCGAAGCCAAGGAAATGGTGGGCGGATTCTTCATGGTCAATGTCGATTCGCGCGACGAAGCGATCGCCCTGGCGGCCGAGTGTCCGGCCGCAGAATGGGCCACGGTCGAGGTACGCGCGCTGGCGCCCTGCTTCATGCGCTAGCAAATATTTTTCATGATTGTTCGTCGGGATTGTCGAAACCGGTGAGCGCCGTTCGTCGTGGACCATGAAAGGCCTGCCACCACCGGCCGCTCACCACCCAAGGAGAACATCATGCGTTTCATGATCATCGTCAAGGCCAGCGCCGCGACCGAAGCGGGAGCGATGCCGCAGGAGTCGCTGCTCGCTGAAATGAACGACTACCACCAGGAGCTGGCGCGCGCCGGCGTCCTCCTCGACGGCAATGGGCTCAAGCCCACCAGCCAGGGCTGGCGCATCCGCTACGAAGGCGGCGAGCGGCGCGTGATCGATGGCCCCTTCACCGAGACCAAGGAGCTGATCGCCGGCTACACCCTGATCCAGGTCCGCTCGCGCGAGGAAGCGCTCGAATGGACGCGCCGCTTCCCCAATCCCCAGGGTCCGGGCCTGGAAGCCGAGATCGAGGTGCGCCAACTGTTCGAGCTGGACGACTTCGCCCCCACCGAGACCATCGAACGCATGCGGGCGCAATGACGGGCAAGGTCGAGGACACCATCGCTGCGCTGTGGCGGATCGAATCCGGCCGCATCAATGGCAGCGTCGCGCGCATCGTGCGCGACGTCGGGCTGGCCGAGGAGCTGGCCCAGGACGCCCTGGTTGCGGCGCTGGAACGCTGGCCACAGGACGGCATCCCCGACCGCGCCGGCGCCTGGCTGCTCACGACGGCGCGCAACGCCGCTTTCGACCTGCTGCGGCGCGACCGCAGCCTGCGCCAGAAACTGGAACAGATCGGCCTCGACCTCGAGGCCCAGGAGGCCCTGACGGTGCCGGATTTCGTGGACGAACTCGACGCCAGGCGCAACGACGTGCTCAAGGACGACCTGCTGCGCCTGATGTTCACCGCCTGCCACCCGGTGCTATCTCTCGACGCGCGCCTGGCGCTGACACTGAAGCTGCTCGGCGGCCTGGCGACCGGCGAGATCGCGCGCGCCTTCCTGGTGCCCGAGAGCACGATGGCCCAGCGCATCGTGCGCGCCAAGCGCACCCTGGGCGAGGCCAAGGTGCCGTTCGAACTGCCGCCGCCAGCCGAGCTGGGCGAGCGCCTGGGGGCAGTGCTTGAGGCGGTCTACCTGATCTTCAACGAGGGCTATACCGGCACGGCGGGCGCCGACTGGATGCGCCCGGCCCTGGTCGACGAGGCGCTGCGCCTGGGCCGCATCCTGGCCGAGCTGGCGCCGAACGAGCCCGAGGTGCATGGCCTGGTGGCGCTGATGGAGCTGCAGGCTTCGCGCATGGCGGCGCGCCTGGACGCGGCAAAGCGGCCGGTGCTGCTGCTCGACCAGGACCGCGCGCGCTGGGACGGCGTGCTGGTCCGGCGCGGCCTGGCCGCCCTCGAGCGCGCGGCGCGCATCGCCATGCCACGCGGATCCTACGTGCTGCAGGCCGAGATCGCCGCCTGCCACGCGCGCGCCCACCGCGCGGAGCTCACCGACTGGCGCCGCATCGCCGACCTGTACGGCGAACTGGCCGCGGTCCAGCCCTCTCCCGTCGTCGAACTCAACCGTGCGGTGGCGGTGGGCATGGCCGACGGCCCCGCGGCCGGCCTGGCGCTGGTCGACCGACTGCGCGCGGACGGCCGGCTGGACGGCTATCACTGGCTGCCGAGCGTGCGCGGTGACCTGCTGTTCAAGCTCGGCCGCCGGCCGGAGGCGCGCGCCGAGTTCGAGCGCGCGGCCGCGCTCACCGCCAACGCCGCCGAGCGCGAACTGCTGCTGGCGCGAATGCGCGACGCAGCGGATGCATGAGCCTGCGCAAATACTTTGCGTTAATTGATGACTATGCCGGAGGGATACATACCGCTATGATCGAGGGTGTATAGAATAATAAGCAAACGATCGTGACGGGAGGCCTGCAATGAAATTCCGGTTCTGGGGAGTACGAGGATCGATCCCGTCGCCGGGACCGCGCACCGCGCGCTACGGCGGCAATACCACCTGCATCGAGGTGCGCACCGACGCCGGCGCCCTCCTGATCCTGGACGGCGGCACCGGACTGTTCCCGCTGGCCCAGCACCTGGTCCAGCAGGGACCGGTGGCGGCCAATATCTTCATCACCCACAGCCACTGGGACCACATCCACGGCCTGCCCTTCTTCGCGCCGCTGTTCATCAAGGGCAACCGGGTGCGCCTGCACGGCGCCCACGACGAAATCACGGGCAACGGCATCGAGCACGTGATGAACGTGCAGCTGCAGAACAGTTATTTCCCGGTCGGCGAGGCCGAGATGAGCGCCACCCTCGACTACCGCACGCTCGACATCGAAACGCCGATCGCGGTGGAAGACGCCGTGGTATCGAACGTTGCGATGAACCATCCGGTGCTCAATCTCGGCTACCGCATCGACTGCAACGGCAAGTCGCTGTTCTTCACCGGCGACCACGAACCCTGGCCCAACCCGCACCCGGCCGGAAGCGGCGAGCACGCCGCCTGCGAGGAACACCTGCGCGAGCGCGAACGCCGCATGGACGCCGTCATGCGCGGCGTGGACGCCCTGGTCGTCGACTGCTCGTATACGCGCGAGGAATACCCGTCCAAGCGGGGCTGGGGCCATGGCACTTTCGACGGCGCGTTCGACATGGCGCTGCGCGTGGGCGCGCGCACGCTCTACTGCACCCACCACGAACCGACACGCGGGGACGACGAACTGGAAGCGGTATTTGCCGAGGTGATGGCGCGCCATGCCGGACGTCTGAACGGCCTGCGGGTCTTCCTGGCCTACGAAGGCCTCGAGGTCGACCTCGGCTAGCACGGCGCGCGATGCGCGACACCTGCCAGAATCGAGAGGAACCACTCTTTCCGCCGGCGGTAGAATGGACCCTGGCCGTCAATACACACAGACGGCCCGTCCCTCCCTGTCCACGAAAGAGCATCGAATGAAGATCATCCTGATTGTCCCGGTGGCGGCCCTGCTGCTCGCCGGCTGCGCGTCCACCACTTCGCACGGCGATGCCACCGCCAGCGCGCAGGAAGAGCGCTACGTCCCGCTCGGCACCTACCTGCCACGCAAGCGGGCGCAGACCGCCAACAACGCCAGCACCGTCGACAAGACCGACCTCGAGAACATGAAGAATGCCGGTAATGGCACCGGCGTCAACGAAGGCCTGCTGCGCTGAACCGGCGCCCGTTGCACAGCGCCCAAAAAAAACGGAGCCGCGCGGCTCCGTTTTCCTGTGCTCCAAAGGCGTTGTTACATGATGTGGGTACCGACCCACCACGCCACCGCGGCGATGAACGCCGACGCCGGAATGGTGAAGATCCACGCCCACACGATGTTGCCGGCCACGCCCCAGCGCACGGCCGAAGCCTTTTGCGCGGCGCCCACGCCGACGATGGCGCCGGTGATGGTGTGGGTGGTCGACACCGGGATGCCGAACGCGCTCGACATCAGGAGGGTCATGGCGCCGCCGGTCTCGGCGCAGAAGCCGCCCACCGGTTTGAGCTTGGTGATCTTCTGGCCCATGGTCTTGACGATGCGCCAGCCGCCGAACAGCGTGCCGAAGGCGATCGCGGCGTAGCACGAGATGATGACCCAGGCCGGTGGATGCGCGTCGTTGGCGCTGACGTAGCCCGCCGCGATCAGCAGCATCCAGATGATGCCCATGGTTTTCTGCGCATCGTTGCCGCCGTGGCCCAGCGAATAGGCCGCGGCCGAGACCAGCTGCAACTTACGGAACAGGCCGTCGACCTTGCGCGGCGTCGCCTTGACGAACACCCAGGCCACGATCAGCATGATGATCGACCCCAGCGCGAAGCCCAGCAGCGGCGCCACCACGATGAAGGCCACGGTCTTGAGCAGGCCGCCGGAGATCAGCGAACCGGTACCGGCTTTCGCGACCGCCGCGCCGACCAGGCCGCCGATCAGGGCGTGCGAGGACGAGGACGGGATGCCGTAGTACCAGGTGATCAGGTTCCAGGAAATCGCTCCGACCAGGGCGCCGAAGATGACGTAGTGGTCGACGATGTGGGGGTCGATGGTTCCCTTGCCGATGGTTTGCGCCACCTTCATGTTGACCACGAAGATCGCGATGAAGTTGAAGAAGGCGGCCATCGCCACGGCGTGCTGCGGCTTCAGGACGCCGGTCGACACGACGGTGGCGATCGAGTTCGCCGAGTCGTGGAAGCCGTTCATGAAGTCGAAGATCAGCGCCAGGACGACCAGCATGCCCAGCACGTAAATGCTGATATGTAGAGTTTCCATAATCGTTACCGGTTCGAAGGCGCTTACGCGTTCTCGACGATGATGCCTTCGATGATGTTGGCCACGTCTTCGCAGCGGTCGGTAACGGTTTCCAGGATCTCGTAGATCGCTTTCATCTTGATCAGGTTGCGCACGTCCGGTTCGTCGCGGAACAGCTTGGACATGGCGGCGCGCATCACGTGGTCGGCGTCCGATTCGAAGCGGTCGATCTCTTCGCAGATGGCGACGATCTTTGGCGCATTGTCCATATCGTGCAGCATCGAGACGGCTTCCTGCACCTTCAGGCAGCACGACAGGCACAGCTCGGCCAGGCGCTTCGCTTCCGGCGTGACCGCATGCAGGTCATACAGCGACACGGTCTGCGCCGCGTCTTCCATCATGTCCAGGATGTCGTCCATGCGGGTGATCAGCTTGTGGATGTCGTCGCGGTCGAGCGGGGTGATGAAGGTCTTGTGCAGCAGGTCGACCGTGGCGTAGGTGATCTTGTCGGCCTGCTTCTCGATGGTTTCGACCGCGTGGGTGCGGGTTTCCAGGTCATCGAAGTTGGTCATCAGGCCAACCATCTCGTGCGCACCCTTCACGCACAAGGCCGCGTGTTGGTTGAACAGTTCAAAGAAATTGCCCTCTTTGGGCAGGAAACGTCCAAACATTATTTTTCTCCGTGGAGTTCTCTCTGGGTCATGCCGCCATCGTGGACAGATGGCGGCACTGAATATCGGTTTAGTCGCCCTGATAAACGGCGAGGTTACCGCTGTAGTTGCCAAACTTGGTGTATTGGCCAATCCAGGTGAGGCGAATCGCCCCAATCGGACCGTTACGCTGCTTGCCGATAATGATCTCGGCGGTGCCCTTGTCGGGCGAATCCGGGTTATAGACTTCGTCGCGGTACAGGAAGATGATCACGTCCGCATCCTGTTCGATAGCGCCGGATTCGCGCAAGTCGGACATCACGGGACGTTTGTTGGGGCGTTGTTCCAGCGAGCGGTTCAGCTGCGACAGCGCGATCACGGGACACTGCAGTTCTTTCGCCAGGCCTTTCAGCGAGCGCGAGATCTCGGAAATCTCGGAGGCGCGGTTGTCGCCCGGCTTCGAACCCTGCATCAGCTGCAGGTAGTCGACGATGATGAGCCCGAGCTTGCCGCACTGGCGCGCCAGGCGTCGTGCCCGTGCGCGCATCTCGATCGGGTTCAGTGCGGGTGTTTCGTCGATGTACAGCTGGGCATCGTTCATCTTCTGGATGGCGTGCGTCAGGCGCGGCCAGTCCTCGTCGTTCAGGCGGCCGGTACGCAGGCGGTGCTGGTCGAGCTGGCCGACCGAGCCGAGCATACGCATGGCCAGCTGGGTGCCGCCCATCTCCATCGAGAACACGGCGACCGGCAGGCCGGCCTCGATCGCGACGTTCTCGCCGATATTCACCGAGAACGCGGTCTTGCCCATCGACGGACGGCCGGCGACGATGACCAGGTCGCCCGGCTGCAGGCCTGATGTCATGCGGTCGAGGTCGATGAAGCCGGTCGGCACGCCGGTGATTTCGCCCTGGTTCTCGCGCGAGTAGAGTTCGTCGATGCGCTCGACCACCTGGGTCAGCAGCGGCTGTACCGCCAGCCAGCCCTGGGCGCCGCGGGCGCCCTGCTCGGCGATGGCGAAGATCTGCGATTCCGCCTCGTCGAGCATCTGCTTGACTTCCTTGCCCTGCGGATTGAAGGCATTGCCGGAAATCTCGTCGGCGACGGTGATCAGCTGGCGCAGGATGCCGCGGTCGCGCACGATCTCGGCGTAGCGGCGGATATTGGCGGCCGACGGCGTGTTCTGCGCCATCGCGTTCAGGTATTGCAGGCCACCCACCTCCTCGGCCTTGCCGAGCTGGTTGCAGGCTTCATAGACCGTGATCACGTCGGCCGGCTTGCCGGCATTGATCAGGCGGACCATCTGTTCGAAGATGATGCGGTGATCGTAACGGTAGAAGTCTTCCGCATGCATGAAGTCGGCGATGCGGTCCCAGGCGGCATTATCGCGCAGCAGGCCGCCAATGACGGACTGCTCTGCTTCGATGGAATGCGGGGGGATGCGCAGCGCTTCGATCTGCGGGTCTGAGGGTGCTGCGTTCATGGGCGGCATTATACCTTCTCCTGTCACACGGCTGTCATAATTGGTGAGTTTCAAAAGCAAAAAAGCCGGGAGAACCCGGCTTTTTTGTGTACAGCTTTTACTTCAGTTCAGCATTCGCTTAGGCAGCTTCGCCCACGACAGCGATGGTGATTTCCGACACGACGTCGGTGTGCAGGGCGACTGCAACCGGGAATTCGCCGGTGGTCTTCAGCGGGCCAGTCGGCAGGCGAACGGCAGCTTTTTCGACCGGGAAGCCTTGCTTGGTCAGCGCTTCAGCGATGTCGGCATTGGTGACCGAACCGAACAGACGTCCGTCGACGCCGGCCTTCTGGCCGATGGTGACGGTCAGGCCGCTCAGCTTGTCGCCTTGGGCTTGGGCGGCTGCCAGTTTCTCGGCGGCTGCTTTTTCCAGTTCGGCGCGCTTGGCTTCGAACTCGGCGACGGCGCCGGCGGTAGCGCGGCGGGCCATCTTTTGTGGGATCAGGAAGTTACGTGCGTAACCGTCCTTGACTTTGACGACGTCGCCCAGGTTGCCGACGTTGATGACTTTTTCCAACAGAATGATTTGCATGTTTTATCTCCAGGATAGCTGACGTAACCGATTAACCGTGGTGCAGGTCGGTGTACGGCAGCAGCGCCAGGTAGCGGGCGCGCTTGATGGCGGTGTCGACCTGGCGCTGGTAGTGCGCCTTGGTGCCGGTCAGACGTGCTGGCATGATCTTGCCGTTTTCCTGGACGAAGTCCTTCAGGGTGTCGACGTCTTTGTAGTCAACCTGTTCAACGCCAGCGGCGGTGAAGCGGCAGAACTTCTTGCGCTTGAACAGCGGGTTCTGCTGTTTGCGCTTGAGTTTTTCTTTAGCTTTGTTTTTGTCGAACTTTTTACCGAATGCCATTTGAGGCTCCTGTATATCTAAATTGCCGGTTAAGCGGCACTGAAATCAATGATGTGAAACACCAGGGCTTTGCTGTTGCGATTTTTTCGAGCAAGGAATCCATCGAAGCGGTAGCTGGCGCCCAGCTCGGCGCTGCCGAACCTGCCCGAAATCTCGCCCGCGGCGAACGCGGGGACTTCGAACTCGACCAGGCGATCGACCCCTGCCTCTCGCTGATGCGAACTGTGCATCAGGACGGCTGAAACGATCGGCACGCCGGCCGGGGTGTAGCGCAGTACGTCACGCTCGGCGATGGTCGCCACGAGCTGGAGCTGGTTCACCCGGTTCTTCTACTACTTGCTTGTTACGAATTCCTGGAAAAAATCTTAGGCAGCGGCAGCGGCAGCGGCTGGAGCAGCTGCTGCTGGAGCAGCGGCTTCTGCACGGTGGCTCTTGGCTGCGTCTTCGCGCTGCACCGATTTCATCATCGGCGACGGTGCGGTTTCTGCTTTCTTCATCTTGACGGTCAGATGACGCAGAACGGCATCATTGAACTTGAATGCGGTTTCCAGCTCGACCAGGGTCTCGTTGTCGCATTCGATGTTCAGACAGATGTAGTGAGCTTTTGGCAGCTTCTGGATCTGGTAAGCCATCTGGCGGCGGCCCCAGTCTTCCACGCGATGGATGTTACCGCCGCGGCTGGTCACCGTGGTCTTGTAACGCTCGATCATCGCCGGGACTTGCTCGCTCTGGTCCGGATGGACGATAAAAACGATTTCATAATGACGCATGCATTACTCCTTGAGGACGTTTTACATAAATGCCCACCTCGGCGTCAAGACGAGTGTGGGAAGGGAAAGCCCGCCAGTATAACCGGTGCCCGGAGCTTGCGCAACTACCAGCTCTGCACTGCCGGCGCGGGGACCGGCAGGCCTATGATGGATGAACTCGCCCAGCCAGGCTGCGGCGGCCAAGTTGTCTCCTGAAATGCAGCGCAACCCAAGGATGTCATCGATGAAACGTCAACTCACTGCCCTTGCCCTCGTCGCCGGCCTCGCCGTCGCCACCGTCGCGATCGCGAAACCGCAATACGGCTACATCATCACGTACTACTCCGACGCCAGCTACACCACCGTGGTCGGCGATGGCGAATTCACCTGCGCCGGCAAATGGAAACTGTATAACGGCGTCAAGACCGACTTCTATCTCGAGTCCAACGAAACCGAGTGCTGATGCACTGACCATCGTCACCCTCCGGTCGCCGCCCGGCGACCGGGCTCCGGCCGGGCTTGCCGAATCGACGCAAATGCCTGAGCTTTAACGAATATTTCCTGTTTTTTTATCGATTTCCCTTGCGCAGAGTAGAATACTGTACAAAAATACAGTTTACCTCTACAACCCGTTGCTGCAAGATATTTATGCTCAAGCTCACTGCAAGGCAAGAACAGATCCTTAACCTGATCAAGGAAGCGATCGAGAACACGGGTTTTCCTCCAACCCGGGCCGAAATCGCGGCCGAACTGGGCTTCCGCTCGGCGAATGCGGCCGAAGAACACCTGCAAGCCCTGGCGCGCAAGGGCGCGATCGAGATTTCGCCGGGCACCTCGCGCGGCATCCGCCTGGTCGGCGCCAGCGTCGAGCAGATCCCGATGCCGCCGCCCTCCCTGATGTCGCTGCCGCTGGTCGGCCGCGTCGCCGCCGGCAATCCCATCCTGGCGCAGGAACACGTCGAAGCGACCTATAACGTCGACACCGCGATGTTCGCGGCGCGGCCCGACTTTTTGCTCAAGGTAAAAGGCTGGTCGATGCGCGACGCCGGCATCATGGATGGCGACTTTTTGGCGGTCAAGAAAATCGACAGCGCCAAGAACGGCCAGATCGTGGTCGCCCGCCTGGGCGAGGAAGTCACCGTCAAGCGCTACCGCAAGACGGGCGACCTGGTCGAGCTGCTGCCCGAGAACCCGGACTTCAAGGTCATCGAAGTCACGCCCGACGAAGAGTTCGCGCTCGAGGGGTTGGCGGTGGGGCTGATGCGCAGCTGGAACTGATATAGCCGTCGATCCGTCGTTCCCGCGAAGGCGGGAACCCCAGTTTGCATGAGTCGCCGCCACAATAAGCGATCGTGGCAGCGCTGAGGGCTTGGGTTCCCGCCTTCGCGGGAACGACGTTTACAGGCAGTCTTTACTGCTTGGCCTTGTTGACCACCGAATTGTGCTGGTCCACGAATGCCTCGGTCGCGCTGCGCCAGGCGGCGAAATCGGCCAATACCATCTTCGAATTGACCTTCGCTCCCTCGGCGATGTTCTGGCGCACCTGCTCCAGGTAGGCGGTCGAGGCTTCGGTTTCCTGCTTGTTCATCAGCTTGGCGATGTCGGCCGGGATGCGCTTGGTCAGCGGCGATTGTTCGTTGAGATTGGTCACCATCTTGTTATAGCAATCCTGCCAGCCGGTCACGGCCTTGTTAACGCGCTCGATCTCGTCGTTCACCTTCGACACCGCCGGGATGCGCGGCGACGGGCAGCGGTACTCGCCCGACTGCAGGTCGGCGCCATCGTAGCCCTTGATCCAGTAATCGATCTCGGCGCGGCGTTCGCCACGCTGCTGCATGATCACGAGCGAGTCGGCGGCGACCTTGTTGCCCTTGGCGGCCGACTTTTCAAACCATTCCTTCGCCTTGGCTTCGTCGACCGCGCCGGCCTCGCCATACCAGTACATCTGGCCCAGTTGCTGCTGGGCCTGCGGATTGCCAGCGTTGGCCAGCTTGGTGTACAGCTTGAGCGCGCCCGCATAGTCTTTTTTCTCGAACAGGGCATTGGCGTCCTCGAGTTCGCCGGCGAAGGCGGCGCCACTGAACGCGACGGATACCGCGAGGGACAGGCAGGACAGGAATCGTTTCATGGGCATACCGTAAGGCTGAGCTGGTAAAAGTCCATGATAGCCGTGTTTTACGGCTGGGCTCAACCGCAAAAATGACAGGGCCGGCATTTGCCGGCCCTGTGATGACAGTTTTACCCCGCTTTACGCATCCAGCGCCTGGCGGAAGTCGCCCACCAGGTCATCGGTGTCCTCGATGCCCACCGACACCCGGATCAAGCCTTCCGCGATGCCCATGCTGGCGCGCCGCTCGGGGCCCATCTCGAAGAAGATCGTGTGCGCCACCGGAATCACGAGCGTCCGGTTGTCGCCCAGGTTCGAGGCCGGGATCGCGAGCTTCAGGCGATTCAGGTAGTCGAACGGGTCGATGTCATCTTTCAGCTCGAAGCTCAGCAGCGAACCGCCGGAGCGGAACAGCCCCTCGACGATCGCGTGCTGCGGGTGCGAGGCCAGGCCCGGATAATGGACGGCAGCGACGCGTTCGTCGGCTTCCAGCATCGTCGCCAGCGCCAGCGCATTGGCGCAGGTGCGCTCCATGCGCAGGGCCAGCGTCTCGGCGCCGACCGCGATGTGGTGCGCCGCTTCCGGCCCCAGCGCGGCGCCGAAGTCGCGCAGCGCCTTGGCCCGCAGCTGGGCCATGCCTTGCGCGGCGGGCGGCTGCTTTCTGAAGTTCTGGGCGATGTTCGGATACGCGGCCCAGTCGAACAGGCCGGTATCGGTCAGCGCACCGCCCAGTGCGATGCCGTGGCCGCCGATCGACTTGGTCAGCGAATTGACCACCAGCCCGGCATGCACGTCTTTCGGACGGAACAGCCAGGGCGTGGTCATCGTATTGTCGACCACGTACAGGATGCCGCGCGCACGGCACAGTTCGCCGATGCGGGCCAGGTCCGCCACTTGCGTGCGCGGATTGGCGATGGTCTCGACGAATACCAGGCGGGTGTTCGGCTGCAAGGCCGCTTCGACCTGGGCCACGTCGGTGGCGTCGACGAAAGCGACGTCGACGCCCTGCCCCGCCACCGTCTGCCACAGGCTGTTGGTGTTCCCGAACAGGAAGCTCGACGACACGATGTGGTCGCCGGTCTTGAGCAGCGCCTGGAACAGCGCGCCGATCGCCGCCATGCCGGTGCCAAAGCACAGGGTGGCGACGCCGTCTTCCATCTTGCTGATCTTGTCTTCCAGGGCCGACACCGTCGGGTTGCCCTGGCGGCCGTAGCGGAAGCCCGGCTCCTTGCCCTGGAACACCGACGCCAGCTGGCGCGCATCGGCATAGCCAAAGGCGACCGAGGTGTGCACCGGCTTGTGCAGCGAACCCTGCTCGATCGTCTTGCGGCGATCGTTGTGCAGGATGGTGGTGGTGAAGCCGTAGCGCTTGTTATCCGACATGGTTTTTCCCGGCCTTACTCGGCGGCCACCGGCGGGTTCAGGTTGAGCTGGGTACGCACCTTGTCCTCGTTGCCGTCCTTGCTCGACGGGGCGTGGCGTGCCGATTCCTGGCGATCCAGGTATTCCGGGGTCACGTCGCCGGTGACGTAGATGCCGTCGAAGCACGAAGCCTCGAAGTTCTTGATCTCAGGATTGACGTCCGAGATCGCGCGCTTGAGTGCGTCGACGTCCTGGTACACCACGCGGTCGGCCGTGATCTCGCGGCACACTTCTTCGGTCGTGCGGCCGTGGGCGATCAGTTCGTCGCGGGTCGGCATGTCGATGCCGTACACGTTCGGGTACAGCACCGGTGGCGCCGCCGAAGCGAAGAACACCTTGCGGGCGCCGGCTTCGCGCGCCATCTGCACGATTTCGCGGCTGGTGGTGCCGCGCACGATCGAATCGTCGACCAGCAGCACGTTCTTGTCCTTGAACTCGGAGCTGATCGCGTTCAGTTTCTGGCGCACCGATTTCTTGCGCATGCCCTGGCCCGGCATGATGAAAGTGCGGCCGATATAGCGGTTCTTGATGAAGCCTTCGCGGTACTCGACGCCCAGTTTCAAGGCCAGCTGGATCGCGGCCGGACGCGAGGAATCGGGGATCGGCATCACCACATCGATCTCGTCGACCGGGATTTCGCGGCTGACCTTGTCGGCCAGGTATTCACCCATGCGCAGGCGCGTGGCGTACACCGAGGCGCCGTCGATCACGGAGTCGGGACGGGCCAGGTAGACGAATTCGAAGGCGCACGGATTGAGCGATGGATTCTCGGCGCACTGGCGCTCGTGCAGCTGGTTGTTTTCGTCGATGAAGACCGCCTCGCCCGGCGCGATGTCGCGCACGAAACGGAAGCCCAGGCCTTCCAGGGCGACCGATTCGCTGGCCACCAGGTATTCATTGCCCTGCTCGGTCTCGTTGATGCCCAGGCACAGCGGGCGGATGCCGAACGGGTCGCGAAAGGCCAGCAGGCCGTGGCCGGCGATCTGCGCCACCACGGCGTAGGCGCCGCGCACGCGGCGGTGCACGGCGGCGACCGCCTTGAACACGGCATCGGCGTCGAGCGAGTAGCCGTCGGCCGCTTCCTGGATTTCGTGCGCCAGCACGTTGAGCAGCACTTCGGAGTCGGAATCGGTATTGATGTGGCGGCGGTCGTTGCGGAACAGCTCGTCCTTCAGCACGGCCTGGTTGGTCAGGTTACCGTTGTGGGCCAGCGTGATGCCGAACGGTGCGTTGACGTAGAACGGCTGCGCCTCTTCTTCGCTCGACGAACCGGCGGTCGGGTAGCGGCAGTGGCCGATACCGGTATTGCCCTGCAGCGAACGCATATTACGGGTGCGGAACACGTCCCGGACCAGGCCGTTGGCCTTGAACATCGAGAACATGCTGCTGTGATTGGTCGCGATACCCGCCGCGTCCTGGCCGCGGTGCTGCAGCAGCAGCAATGCGTCATACAGCAACTGGTTGACGGGAGAGTGAGAGACGACGCCGACGATGCCACACATGGTGTGCTCCTAAAAGCTTGAGTGCTTGATTACAGAAAAAGTTCTACGACTGAGGAATGCTGGTCAAAAATTCACGTGCTGCGCCATGGCAGCGGGCAGGAAGGGCTTGACGGTACGGGCGCCGGTCTCGGCGATCGGCGACAACAGCGCCTGTTGCCAGAACGCCTGCTTCGGGATGTCCGTCATCCCACACAATATGACGCCGGCCAGCACGATTACAATGCCGCGCGCCAATCCAAACAAACCGCCAAGGCCGCGGTCCGCCAGCGAGAGACCGGTGGCTTCCACCAGGGCTCCGATCGCCAGCGACAGCAGGCCCATCAGGATACGCACGCCCAGGAACAGCGCGATGAAGGCCACGATCAGGCGCGCCGTGTCGCCGGGAATCACTTCCGGCAGCAGGGGCGCGAGCCCGGCGCCGTAGGCATTGGCCACCACGAAGGCGACGATCCAGCCCACCAGCGACAGGATTTCCTTGACCAGGCCGCGCAAGGTGCTGATGACGACCGAGGCGATCAGCACGAACAGCACCAGGTAATCGAAAATCGTCACGCTTCAGGACAAGGTCAGAGCGGCACCATGGTGCCGGACAGGCCGATGCCGCCCAGCTTGGCACGCGTTTTCTCGGCTTCTTCCTTGCTGAACGGACCGATCCGCACACGGATCAGTTCGCCCGACTTCTGGGTGAACGAGGCGATGCCGGCGCCGCGCAGGCGTTCCTGCAATTCTGTGACCTTTTCCTGGCTGCCCAGGGCGGCGACCTGCACCACGAAGCGCGGCGCCGGGCCTTGCGCCTTCTGTGGCTCGGCCGGCTTGCCTTCCAGGATGGCCATGGCGCGCGCGGCATCGTCCTTCGGCGCGGGCTTGGCGACCTGCTCGGCCTTCGGATGCGTCTCGACCGGCTTTTTCGCGGGCTCGGGTTTCTTCTCGGGCGTCGGTTCCCGTTTGGGTTCCGGCTTCGGTTCGGGCTTGATTGGCTCGGGCTTCGGCTTGACCGGTTCGGGCTTCGGTTCCGGTTTTGGCGGCGCAGCCGGTTCCAGCATGCGCATCGGTGGCGGATCGCCGGCTGCGGGGGCTGTCACGGGGGCGCCGGCTGCCGCAGTCGCGCCGGCCGGTAGCGCCGGGGCCGGCTCGACGATCTCTTCGTCGCTGTCGACGCTGGCCGAGGGCGCCACCTGCTCGGACGGCACGGGCAGCGGGGCTGCCTTGTCCTTGTCCGGGATGTGGATGGCGATGTCGGTGGCGAGCGGCTTGGGTTCGGAATCGAGCAGCATCGGCAGCGCGACGACAGCCGCCAGCACCAGCGCGATGGCGCCGACCAGGCGGCGGCGGGCGCGCTTCTTCTCCGGCAGGATCGGGTCGCCGCGGCTGCTGCGGCGGCCCGCCTCGCCGGCGGAGCTTGCGCGCTTGGAACGGGCGCGCTCGGTATAAGCGGAATCGTCGTCCTTGACGAAGTGCCCACTGTCCTGGACAGTTTCTTGCTTGTTTTTACTGCCGAACGAGAACAAGCCCATGTGGTTCAGGTAATAGCGTGAAGAAGGTCAGTGAAGACTCGATTTACGGGCCGCCATGACGCCTGCAACCGTGTAGAAAGAGCCAAAGACCACAATTCTATCATTCTCCCCTGCCCGGCTCAGCGCATTCGCATAGGCCTCGGCTGGCGATGCGAAATTATTCACAGAAAAATCGTCGTCCTTGGCGCCGGCTGGCCGCAGTTCGCGCAGCTTGTCGGCCAGCGCTTCCGGCTCTGCCGAGCGCGGCGAATCGAGCCTGGTGACGCACCAGTGGTCGATCACACCGGCCATCGGCGCGATGACGGCGTCGATGTCCTTGTCTTCCATGATACCGAACACGGCATACGTAAAGCGGTGGAAGCCCATATTGCCTAGGTTCTGAGCCAGGGTGGCGGAGGCATGGGGATTGTGGGCCACGTCGAGCACCTGGGTCGGACGGCCCGGCAGCACCTGGAAACGGCCCGGCAGTTCGACCATGGCCAGGCCGGCGCGGGTTTCCTGGGCGCCGCACGGCAGCTGCATGCGCAGCACCTCGAGCGCGGCCAGCGCGGCCGAGGCGTTGAGCAGCTGGTTGGCGCCGCGCAGGGCCGGATAGGCCAGCGAGTTGCGGCGCTGGCTGCGGCCGCCATAGCTCCACTGCTGCTGGTCGCCCTGGTAGTTGAAGTCGCGGCCGAGCAGCCACAGGTCGGCGCCGATCTGTTCGGCGTAATCGATCAGCGATTGCGGCGGCACCGGGTCGCTGCAGATCGCCGGTTTGCCCGGACGGAAGATGCCCGCCTTCTCGAAGCCGATTTTTTCCCGCGTATCGCCCAGGTAGGACGTATGGTCGATGTCGATGCTGGTGACGATGGAGACGTCGGCGTCGATGACGTTGACCGCGTCCAGGCGGCCGCCCAGGCCGACTTCGAGGATGGCGACGTCGACGCCGCTCTTCGAGATCAGGTGGGCGATGGCCAGGGTGGTGAATTCGAAATACGTCAGGTCGGTGCCTTCGCGGGCGGCTTCGACCGCGTTGAAGGCGCCCACGAGCGCTTCATCGGACGCCATGTCGCCATTGATGCGGGCGCGCTCGTTGAAGTCGAGGAAGTGCGGCTTGATGTAGAGGCCGACGCGGTAGCCGGACTGCAGCAGCACCGATTCGAGCATCGCGCAGGTGGAACCCTTGCCATTGGTGCCGGCGACCATGATCACCGGGCACTCGAAGGCGAGCCCCAAGCGTTCCTTGACGGCGCGCACGCGGTCCAGGCCCATGTCGATATGGGTTTCGGCATGGCGCGACTCGAGCAGGGCCAGCCAATCGGGCAAGGTAGTGGGAAGTGGGGACATGGTGGATACGATCGATGTGCTCGGCTACCCTGGACGGGCGCACAAGCTGAAAGGGCGACCGAAGTCGCCCTTGTGTCTATCAGGCCAGGACTTCGGTCGCCTGGTTTTGCAGCAGGGCCAGCAGGCGCGCGATTTCTTCGCGCATCTTGCGGCGGTCGACGATCATGTCGACGGCGCCCTTGGTGACCAGGAACTCGGCGCGCTGGAAACCTTCTGGCAATTTCTCACGCACAGTGTTCTCGATCACGCGCGGGCCGGCGAAGCCGATCAGGGCCTTCGGTTCGGCGATGACGACGTCGCCCATGAAGGCGAACGAGGCCGAGACGCCGCCCATGGTCGGGTCGGTCAGCACGCTAATGAACGGCAGCTTCTTCTCGGACAGCTTGGTCAGCATGGCGGTAGTCTTGGCCATCTGCATCAGCGACAGCAGACCTTCCTGCATGCGGGCGCCGCCGGTGGCGGTGATGCAAATGAACGGCACCTTCTGCTCGAGCGCCACTTGCGCGCCGCGCACGAAGCGCTCACCAACGACGGACCCCATTGAGCCGCCCATGAATTCGAATTCGAAAGCGGCGACGACCACCGGCAGGCTCATGATCGAACCGCCCTGCACGATCAGCGCATCGGTTTCGCCGGTGGCGTCCATGGCCGACTTCAGGCGATCCGGATACTTCTTGCTGTCCTTGAACTTCAGCGTATCGACCGGCAGGGTCTCCTGGCCGATATCGTAGCGGCCACCTTCATCGAGCAGCGCGTCGAGGCGATCACGGGCGCGGATGCGCATATGGTGGCTGCACTTCGGGCACACGTGCAGATTGGACTCGATGTCCGCACGGTACAGCACCGACTCGCACGACGGGCACTTGACCCAGAGGCCTTCCGGCATGGTCTTGCGGTTAGCGGCATCGGAGCGCTGGATCCGAGGGGGCAGCAACTTTTCCAACCAACTCATATTCTCTCCTTTGCGGCAAATCTTTCAGGTGGCGTAGTGTAGCCGCTCAGGCCCGGCTTGTCGAATCGTAGCAAGCTGCCAATTGCCTGTTTGACATCCCCACCCTCCCACCCGCAAAGTAGGGTCAGAGTCGAATTGTTTGACAACTTTCGGAGTTGCCCAATAAATCAACTCTGACCCTCGTCTTTCTTTTTCTAATATAAATTCCTTTCACTCATATTAGGGACAGAGTCACGTCCTTCAAAACGTCAATCAATAGCCCAACAATTAGGGTCAGAGTCGAATTATTGGGCTATTACGCCAGGTATATATTTGAACGGCTAAATGAGTTGGATTTTCCGTCGCCTAGGACGCGACCTCGGCTGCCGTGTATTCGAATCCGCCGATACGTTGCGCGACAAGGTTATAGATCCAAAAACATAGCACGCCGCCAACATAACTGACGAAGGCATACAGGAAGGGGAACAGGATGACTGCGCCAAGGCTGGCCGGGGTCTGCCCCAGCAGTGGCGCCAGGAGCATGAACAGCAGAATGAGCGGAAGCGAGAATACGAAATACAGCGCGGCGATCATCTTGGCGCACTGCGACACGTCGACTTGCTTGATACGGATTTTCATCGAGAACCTCCTGGGACGAGACTGGAGGTCCAATTTACTTTAAGAAACTCGATAACGAATAGCTTCAGGGCAATAGAAAGATTGCGATAAAGCAACAATTTGTCGAGTGGGTGCTTTTCGAGACTCAGCCCAGCGAAGAGTTATCAAACAATTCGACTCTGACCCTAATTGTTGGGTAATGTCTGCTGTGAAAGCTCAGAGAGGGTCAGTGTCGAATTGAATGACAATATTGAGCCAAGAAATTGCTCAATAATTCGACTCTGACCCTAATTAGTGAGTTAGTGTGTGTCGAGGGCGGTGCGGATGCTTGAGGTGAAGGTGCGGACGGCTTGGACGGCCTCGCTGGCCGGGTGCGCTTCGATTTCCTGGATGATGCGGCTGCCGATCACGACTGCGTCCGCTACTTGCGCCACGGCCCTGGCGGTCGCGCCGTCGCGGATGCCGAAGCCGACGCCGATCGGCAGCTTCACGTGTTCGCGGATCGCGCTCACGCGGCGCGCCACGTCGTCGGTGTCGATTGCGCCGGAGCCCGTTACGCCCTTCAGCGAGACGTAGTAGCTGAAGCCGCCGCCATGCTGGGCTACCTGCTTTACCCGTTCGGTGGTCGAGGTCGGGGCCAGCAGGAAGATCAGGTCGAGGCCGTTGTCGCGCATGGCGCTGGCAAAATCCTGGCATTCTTCCGGCGGATAGTCGACGACGATCGCGCCATCGGCGCCCGCTTCTTTTGCGCAGCGGATGAATTCGGACTGGCCGATGCGCTCGATCGGGTTGGCGTAACCCATCAGGACGACGGGGGTAGTGGCATTGGTCTGACGGAATTCGCGTACGAAGGCGAAGACGTCCTTCAGCCCGATATTGAACTTGAGCGCGCGCTCGCAGGCGCGCTGGATCACCGGGCCCTCGGCCATCGGGTCCGAGAACGGCACGCCCAGTTCCAGGACGTCGGCGCCGCCCGCCACCAGGGCGTGCATCAGCGGGACGGTCAGTTCGGGGCCGGGGTCGCCGGCAGTGATGAAGGTCACCAGGGCGGTCTTGTTCTGCGCCTTGAGCGCGGTAAAAGTAGGTTCGATGCGGGACATGCGGTTCTTCCTTTTTAAAAGTCACGGATGGTGCGGCGCTCCAGCCGATGTGCGGCTGGAGCGAGATGAACCCGGATTTCAGCCGAAATCCAGCCCCATCCGCTGCGCCACCGTGTGCATGTCCTTGTCGCCGCGGCCCGACAGGTTGACCAGGATGATCTTGTCCTTCGGCAGGGTCGCCGCCAGCTTCACGCCATAGGCGATCGCATGCGACGATTCCAGCGCCGGGATGATCCCTTCGATGCGGCAGCAGTCGTGGAAGGTCTGCAGCGCTTCTTCATCGGTGATCGAAACATACTGCGCGCGCGCCGAATCCTTCAACCAGGCGTGTTCCGGACCGACGCCCGGATAATCCAGGCCGGCCGACACCGAATGCGTCTCGATGATCTGCCCATTCTCGTCCTGCAGCAGATACGTGCGGTTGCCGTGCAGGACGCCCGGGATGCCGGCCGTCAGCGAGGCCGCGTGCTTGCCCGAATCGAGCCCCTCGCCCGCCGCCTCGACGCCGATCAGCTGCACGCCCGGCTCGCCGATATACGGGTAAAAAATGCCCATCGCGTTCGAGCCGCCGCCGATGCAGGCGACCACGTAGTCCGGCTGGCGTCCCGCCATGGCCGGCATCTGCACGCGGCATTCCTCGCCGATCACCGACTGGAAGTCGCGCACCATCATCGGATACGGGTGCGGGCCCGCCACCGTGCCGATGATGTAGAAGGTGTTTTCGATATTCGTGACCCAGTCGCGCATCGCCTCGTTGAGCGCGTCCTTCAGGGTCTTGGAGCCCGATTCCACCGGCACCACGGTCGCGCCCAGCAGCTTCATGCGGTACACGTTCTGCGCCTGGCGCTTGACGTCCTCGGCGCCCATGTACACCACGCACTCCAGGCCGAAGCGCGCGCAGATGGTGGCGGTGGCCACGCCGTGCTGGCCGGCGCCGGTTTCGGCGATGATGCGCTGCTTGCCCATGCGCCGCGCCAGCAGGGCCTGGCCGATCACGTTATTGATCTTGTGCGCGCCGGTGTGGTTCAGGTCTTCGCGCTTGAAATAGACTTGGGCGCCGCCGGCCAGTTCCGACCAGCGCCGCGCGTGGTACACCGGCGATGGACGGCCGACGAAGTGGGCCAGCTCGTAGCGGAATTCCTCGAGAAATTCAGGGTCCTGCACATACTTCGCATAGGCTTCGTTCAGCTCGGCCAGCGCGTGCGACAGGGTTTCGGCGACGAAGCTGCCGCCGTAGGGGCCGAAGTGCCCGACCGCGTCAGGCAGGGCGTAATCCGGGGTCTTGAACAACGGCGCAGCGCCAGGCTGGCCGTTAGGGGTGAGAACTTTCGTGGTCATGGTGCGACTCGCTATCGATGGTGGCATCGGCTGCCCGCACCGCCGCGACAAAGGCGGCGATCTTGCGGGCGTCCTTGATCCCCTTCGCTTCCTCGACACCACTGCTGATGTCGACGGCGAAGGGACGAACACGTGCGGTCGCCTCAAGGACGTTGTGTACGCTCAACCCACCACTCAAAACGACCCGAGGCGCGAGCTCTTTTGGAATTAGAGACCAATCGAAGACCTTTCCTGCGCCGCCGTAAGCATCTACCCATGTGTCGAGCAACAGGCCCGAGAACCACGGACTGGCGGCGCGGTATGCAGATTCACATTCTAGCAAAGCCACAGGCGGCGTGTCAGGCTTGATGCGATAGGCGCGCACGAAAGGCCGCTGGACGGCAGCCGCGATGGCCGCGCACTCCTCTGCCGTTTCGTCGCCATGAAACTGGATCAGCCCCAGCGGCATGCTGCTTGCCACCGCACGCACCTCGTCCAGCGTCGGGTTCACGAACAGCGCCACGCCGCTCACGAACGGTGGCAGGAGCGCGCACAGCTCGGCCGCACGCTCCGGCGTGACGTAGCGCGGGCTCTTCGGATAGAACACGAAGCCGAGCGCGTCGGCGCCCTGCTCGACCGCCGCGCGCAGGTCTTGTTCGCGGGTGATGCCGCAGATCTTGATACGGGTGCGTCGCATGGCTAGTCCTGGAAATCGATCACAGCCACGGCAGGGGCGCACTGGCCTCCTGCGGCAGCTTCCACTTCGGATCGTACTCGATCCTGGCGAAATACAGGCCGTCCGGCATGAAGGTCGGCGCGGCGACGTCGCGCGAACGGGCTTCGAGCACCTCGCGCATCCAGTCCGGCTCATTGCGTCCGGTGCCGATGTACACCAGCGAGCCAACGATATTGCGCACCATATGGTGCAGGAAGGCGCTGGCGCGCAGCGTGAACACGATGATGTCGCCATGGCGCGCGATGCTCAGCTCGTGCATCTCCTTCACCGGCGTATTGGCCTGGCAGCTGCTGGCGCGGAAGCTCGAAAAATCGTGGGTGCCGATCAGGTGCCGCGCGCCCTCTTGCATGCGCTCGACGTCGAGCGGACGGAACACCCACCCGGCCCGCTTGGCCAGCAGCGCCGAGGGATTCGGATGGTTGTAGAGCACATAGTGATAGGTGCGCGAACGGGCCGAGAAGCGGGCGTGGAATTCCTGCTCACCCTCTTCTGCGTCGACTGCGGCGGCCCAGCGCACCACGATCGACTCGGGCAGGAAGGCATTCACGCCACGCACCCAGGACTGGACCGGGCGATTCAGGTCGGTATCGAAATGGATGACCTGCTCGATGGCGTGCACGCCGGCGTCGGTACGGCCGGCGCACGTCGTGCTCAGAGGGACGCAGGCGAACTTCTCCAGCGCGATTTCGAGACGGTCCTGGACGGTGTTTCGTTCCGGCTGTTTCTGGTAGCCGTTCCAACCGGTGCCGATGTACTGGACACCCAAAGCGATACGGGTCACGCCAGCAGTTCCCTCATCGCGCTGGCCTTGCCGACCTGCTCGCTATTACCGCCCTTGATGACTTCGTCCAGCAGCTCGCGCGCGCCTTCCTTGTCGCCGATCTCCTGGTAGGCGATGGCGAGATCGAGCTTGGTCTCCATCTCCATGTGCTCGGGCGACATCTGGCCCGGCGCCTCGGCGGTCGCGCCGACCGCATCAAGTGGCTGCGCGGTAGCTGGCTCGGATGGCGGCAGGTCGAGGTCGAAGTCGGCCAGGTCGAACGATGGCGCGGCCTTGTCGTCGGCTGGCGCCGCATTGGGTTCGAAGGCCTCCCGTGCCGACACTTCCTGCGGCGCCGGCACCGGGGCCGGGGTCTCGGGCAAGTCGAAGGCGTCGAACGGATCGTCCACGCGCGCACCGAAGTCCTTCGGCTCGGCGCCGCCAGCCGCACGCGGCTCGTCCGGCGTGCCGAAGTCCATGCTGTCCAGGTCGAACAGCGGATCTTCCGATGCACTTGCCGCGGCGGCAGGACGCGCAGGCGTCTCGTCGAACGCCGGCGTCACAGGCGTGGTGGGCGCGGAGAAATCCATCGCATCGAGATCGTGCAGCGGATCGGCCTGCGCCACGGTCGGCTGCGGGGTGCTGCCCGGCAGCGGCGGCAAGCCCTCGAAGTCCTTGGCCAGGCCGGCCATGTCGACCGGAGTCGCCTGCACTTGTGCCTGCGGCGACAGATCGAGCGTGAAGTCGTCGTCATCATCGACCGTGGCCGTGCTCGCCGCCGGCTGGGCGGTCGCCGGGGTATCGAAGTCCATATCGAAATCGAGGTCGTTGGCGTCCGCCGTGGCTTTGCCCTGCTCTGCCGCCGGCGCGCTGCCTGGCGGCGCGAACGGCGCCATGTCGAATTCCAGGTCCGGTACGGCGGTCGCATCCGGGTCAGGCCGGCCAGCCGCAGGCGGCGCCGTGTCGGTATTCGTCACCGGCTCGAACGTCAGGCCGCCGAGGTCAAAGTCGAGCGTGTTGTCGTCGTTGCGCGCAGCTGGCGCAGGCTCGGCCTGCGGCGCGGCCGTGCGGTCCTCGTCGTCCTTGGCCAGGGCCACCGCGGCAGTGCCGGCCGCAACGCCGGCTGCCGCGCCGGCCGCCGTACCCGCGCCCATCGACGGACCGCCACGGAAGGCGTCCTCGAACTGCTGCGACAGGATCGCCTGCTGGTTGCGTTCCTGCGGCGACGGCGCCGGGGTCGATGCCGGGGCGGAGTTCGCATACAGCGAATTGGTCGGGTCCAGGCTCAAGCCCAGCGCCGCGGCCTGGGCCCACTCGTCGCCCTGGCCGCCGGTGAAGGCATGCAGCTCGCGCGCCTGGGCTTCGAAGGCGCGCACGTCCTTGCGGGTGGCGTAGATCTCGAGCAGCTTGAGGCGCACAGGATGGCGTTCCGGATGGACGCGCAACGCTTCCTTCAGGATTTCCTCGGCCTGGGCGTCGCGGCCATAGGCGATATAGACGTCGGCTTCGGCGACCGGATCGACCTCGTTGGTGTCGAGCTGGCTGGCCGATGGCGCGAAGCTGGAGTTGAACACGCTGTTATTCGTGTCCACGCTCTGGCCGCCGGTTTCGGCGAACAGCGAGTGGGCGCTGGCGCCGGGCACGCCCAGCACCGACGGCTCGGCCGGCACGGGATTGACCGCTTGCGCATTGCGCTTGCGGCGCTGGGAGATGCCCAGCGCGGCCAGCAGCAGCACCAGCGCGCCGGCGCCGATGTAGAGCATATTGTCCAGGATGGTATCGACCAGGCTTTTCTCCGGCGGCGGGGCCGGCCTTGCCGGACGCGGGCGCGGCGCGGGCTTGGCCACCGGATTCTCGGCGGCGGCCGTGGCAGCAGCGGTAGCAGCAGCTGCGGCAGCGGCCTGCTCGGCTTCGGCGCCTGCGCGGCTCGGCACCGTCATCAGGTTTTCGAGTTCATTGACGTTGCGTTCGAGCTCCTTCACGCGCGCCTCGGCCTGCGCCAGTTCGCGCTCCTTGGCCACCGTGTCCTCGACGCTGGCGGTGCCGTCGGCCGGCGCACCGGCCGCGCCGGGCGTGGCCTTGGACAGCTGCAGCTTGTCCTGCGCTTCGCTGACGGCGGTCGGCTGCTGCTCGACGCGGGCGGTGACGCGGCCGCTGGCGCTCTGGCCACCCTGCGGCGCGGCGCTCGGCGCGCTGCTGGCGACCTGGCCGGCCAGCTTGTTGCGGTAGGCGTCGAAGTCGGCCGCATGGGCCACGACCACGCCGCGCGCCTCGCCCTGGCCGGTGCCGCCGCGCACCGAATCGGCATCCGGGATGCTCAGGATCTGGCCCGACTTCAGGCGGTTCATATTGTTGCCGATGAAGGCGTCGGGATTCGCGCGGTACAGCGCAACCAGCATCATGTCGAGCGAGATGTCGGACGGCTTGACGTCGAGCGCGATCGCGCTGAGCGTATCGCCGCGGCGCACGCGGTAGCTGTCCTGCGCTTCGCGCGCCTGGGCCTCGCGCGCCTGGCGTTCGGCGCCGCGACGGGCGGCGGCAATCCTTGCTTCACTCGGTGCTTCACTCGGCGCGGCAGCCGCAGGAGCCGGGCGCGATGCAGCGCTCGGCGCGGCCTGGCGGGCTTGCGGCGCCGCCGCCACCTGGGCCGGCTGGGTCGTACGCAGCTCGGCCGGGTCGAGCAGGAAGGTGTATTCGCGCACCAGGCGGCCGTTATTCCAGGTCAGCTCCAGCAGCATGTCGACGAAGGGCTCGTTGAGCGGCTGGGTCGAGCTGACCCGGATCACCTGGCGCCCGGCCCGCTCGTCGACCGCGAAGCGCAGCGACAGCAGGGCCGGGTTGAATTCGATGTTCGCGGCGCGGAAGGCTTCGGGCGAAGCCAGCTTGACCGCCATGCTTGCCGGGTCTTCGCCGGCGCCTGCCGTCAGCTCGATCTCGGCGCGCAGTGGCTGGCCAAGCGCCGACAGCACCGTCAATTTCCCCAACCCGGCTGCGTTGGCGGCGGAAGTCAGGAACACTGCACTGGCCACGGCGGCGGTGATCGATTTCAGCGCGGTTGCCACGAGCGGAGATTGGTGCGAAGAATGCATAGTTAGCAGCGAAATGAGTTGGCCGAGGGAAAGGCGGTTTCCCGGAGTCTCAACATAACATCATGCTCTGGAGCACGCAAGGTCTCGACGCACCCGGACGACGGGAGTATGCACCTTCTTCAAAGCGAATGCCCCGTAGACGGGGCATTCATTATGCGGACTGCATGTCAGTTGCCAGTGAGGCAACAGATCGGATTAGCGCTCGAGCACGATGCGCAGCATGCGGCGCAGCGGTTCGGCCGCGCCCCACAGCAGCTGGTCGCCGACCGTGAAGGCCGACAGGTAATCGTCGCCCATCGACATCTTGCGCAGGCGGCCGACCGGGATGCCCAGGCCGCCAGTGACGGCTGCCGGCGACAGGTCCCGCATCGACGCTTCGCGGGTGTTCGGCACCACCTTCACCCACTGGTTGTGTTTGGCGATGATGTCGTTGATCTCGTCCAGCGGCACATCGCGGGTGAGCTTGATGGTCAGCGCCTGCGAGTGGCAACGCATGGCGCCGATGCGCACGCACAGGCCGTCCACTGGAATGGCTTTGCTGTCGAAGCCCGCGCCGCGGCCCAGGATCTTGTTGGTCTCGGCGCCGGCCTTCCACTCTTCTTTCGACTGGCCGTTGCCCAGGTCCTTGTCGATCCACGGGATCAGGTTACCGGCCAGCGGCACGCCGAACTGCTTCGTTTCGTCGCTTGATAAGCCATGCTGGGTCGCCAGCACGGTGCGGTCGATCTCGAGGATGGCCGATGCCGGATCGTCGAGCAGCGATTTCACCGAGTTGTTGATGGTGCCGAACTGGGTCAGCAGTTCGCGCATGTGCTGGGCGCCGCCGCCCGATGCCGCCTGGTAGGTCATGGAGGTCATCCACTCGACCAGGCCGGCTTCGAACAGGCCGCCCAGGCCGATCAGCATGCAGGACACGGTGCAGTTGCCGCCGATGTAGTTTTTCACGCCTTTCGACAGCGCGGCGTCGATCACCGAACGGTTGACCGGGTCGAGCACGATGACGGCGTCATCGTTCATGCGCAGGGTCGACGCGGCGTCGATCCAGTAGCCGTTCCAGCCGGCCGCGCGCAGTTGCGGGAACACCTCGCTCGTGTAGTCGCCGCCCTGGCAGGAGATGATGATCTCGCATTTCGACAGTTCGGTAACATCTAGCGCGCTTTTCAGGATGGTTTCGTTCTTCGCCATCGAAGGCGCGGCGCCGCCCGGATTCGAGGTGGTGAAGAACACCGGCTCGATGTGGTCGAAATCGCCTTCCTCTTGCATGCGCTGCATGAGGACCGAGCCGACCATGCCGCGCCAACCTACCAGACCAACTAATTTCATCATCTTCTCTCAGGGTTAACTAAACGTTATGCGAGCGCCGCGACCACCGCGTTGCCCATCTCTTCGGTGCCCACCTTGGTGGACCCTGCTTCGTGGATATCCGGCGTGCGCAGCCCTTGCGCCAGCACGCGCTTAACGGCGTTCTCGATGCGGTCCGCCTGTTCGGTCAGGCCGAGCGAGAAGCGCAGCATCATCGCCGCCGACAGGATGGTCGCCAATGGATTGGCCACGCCCTGCCCCGCGATGTCGGGCGCCGAACCGTGCGACGGTTCGTACAGGCCTTTATTGTTGGCGTCGAGCGAGGCAGACGGCAGCATGCCGATCGAACCGGTGAGCATCGCGGCGGCATCCGACAGGATATCGCCGAACATATTACCAGTAACGATCACGTCGAACTTCTTCGGCGCCCGCACCAGCTGCATGGCCGCGTTATCGACATACATGTGTTCGAGTGCGACGTCCTGGTATTCCTTGTGCACGTCGGTGACGATGTCGCGCCAGAACTGGAAGGTTTCCAGCACGTTCGCCTTGTCGACGCTGGTCACGCGCTTGTCGCGCTTGCGTGCCGCCTGGAAGGCGACGTGGGCGATGCGGCGGATCTCGCCTTCGGCATAGCGCATGGTGTCGAAGCCTTCGCGCTGGCCCTTGAACGGGCCATCCGGGCATTCGCGCACGCCGCGCGGCTTGCCGAAATAAATGTCGCCCGTCAGTTCACGGATGATCAGGATGTCCAGGCCCGAGACCACTTCGGGCTTGAGCGTCGAGGCGCCGGCCAGTTCCGGGTACAGGATCGCCGGGCGCAGGTTGGCGAACAGGTTCAGCTCGCGGCGCAGGCCGAGGATGGCCTGTTCCGGACGCAGCGCGCGCTCGAGCGTGTCGTACTTGTAGTCGCCGACGGCGCCGAACAGCACCGCATCGGCTTCCTTCGCCAGTTTCAGGGTCCCTTCCGGCAGCGGATGGCCGTGGGCCGCATAGCCGGCGCCGCCGACTTCCGCGCTTTCCATCTCGAACGATTCGCCGAGGGCGTTCAATACCTTCACTGCTTGCGCGGTGATCTCCGGGCCGATGCCGTCACCCGGCAGGATCGCGATCTTCATTCAGCTGCTTTCTATGTTCAGATGGTGTTGGCGAGCCACGGCTGGGCCGCGACGTGGCGTTGCTCGAAGGCGCGGATTTCGTCCGCGTGGCGCAGGGTCAGGCCGATGTCGTCCAGGCCGTTCAGCAGGCAGTATTTGCGGAAATCGTCGATCTCGAAGCCGTACGACAGGCTGCCGTCCTGGGTCCCGATGCGCTTGTTCTCGAGGTCGATCACGAGCTGGAAGCCCGGGTTGGCTTCGACCGCCTGGAACAGGGTCTCGACTTCTTCTTCGGACAGCGCGATCGGCAACAGGCCGATCTTGAAGCAGTTGTTGAAGAAGATGTCGGCGAAGCTCGGCGCGACCACGGCGCGGAAGCCATACTGCTGCAGCGCCCACGGTGCGTGCTCGCGCGAGGAGCCGCAGCCGAAGTTCTTGCGAGTGAGCAGGATCGAGGCGCCGGCATAGCGCGGCTGGTTCAGCACGAAGTCCGGATTGAGCGGACGCGTGCTGCAATCCTGGCCCGGCTCGCCGTGGTCCAGGTAGCGCCACTCGTCGAACAGGTTCGGGCCGAAGCCGGTGCGGCGGATCGATTTCAGGAACTGCTTCGGGATGATGGCGTCGGTGTCGACGTTGTTGCGGTCGAGCGGCGCCACCAGGCCCTGGTGTACGGTAAATTTATCCATGTTTCCCTCATCCCCGCTCCGCGGGGACCAATCAACGTCATCCCCGCGCAGGCGGGGACCCAAGTTCCTTTATTTACCGCCGGCGCTGGTGACGACCTGCCCCACTTTCGACACATCGCGGCCAATGCCCGAGATGGTGTTGCAGCCGGCCAGCAGAACGGTGATGAGGGACAGTGCGAGTGCTTTTTTCATGATCTTCCTGTTACCTAATATACGGTCGTGTCCTGTTAACGCATCAGAGCGCGCGTACGTCGACAAAGCGGCCCGCGATCCCCGCCGCCGCCGCCATCGCCGGCGACACCAGGTGGGTGCGTCCGCCCTGGCCCTGGCGGCCTTCGAAGTTGCGGTTCGAGGTCGAGGCGCAGCGCTCGCCCGGCTCCAGCCGGTCGGCATTCATCGCCAGGCACATCGAGCAGCCCGGCTCGCGCCATTCGAAGCCGGCATCGACGAAGATGCGGTCCAGCCCTTCGCGCTCGGCCTGTTCCTTGACCAGGCCCGAACCCGGCACCACCATGGCCAGCTTGACGTTGGCGGCGCGATGCCGTCCGCGCACCACCTCGGCGGCGGCGCGCAGGTCTTCGATGCGCGAATTGGTGCACGAACCGATGAACACCTTGTCGATGGCGATTTCATCGATCGGGGTATTCGGCGCCAGGTCCATATAGGCCAGCGCCTTTTCGATCGCGCCGCGGCGCACCGGATCGAGCTCGTTTTGCGGATCGGGCACGCGGCCGTCGATCGCGGTGACCATCTCGGGCGAGGTACCCCAGGTGACCTGCGGCTGTATGTCTTTCGCGTCCAGTTCGACCACGGTATCGAAGGCTGCGCCGTCATCCGTGTGCAGGGTGCGCCAGTAGGCGACGGCCTGTTCCCACTGCGCGCCCTTGGGCGACAGCGGACGATCCTTGACGTAGGCGATCGTGGTGTCGTCGACGGCCACCATGCCGGCGCGCGCGCCCGCTTCGATCGCCATATTACAGACCGTCATGCGGCCTTCCATCGACAGCGCGCGGATGGTCGAACCGCCGAATTCGATGGCGTAACCGGTGCCGCCGGCGGTGCCGATCCGGCCGATCACGGCCAGCACGATGTCCTTGGCGGTCACGCCGGGGTTCAGCGCGCCCTCGACCTTGACCAGCATCGATTTCGATTTCTTGGCCAGCAGGGTTTGCGTGGCCAGCACGTGCTCGACTTCCGAGGTGCCGATGCCGTGCGCCAGGCAGCCGAAGGCGCCGTGGGTCGAGGTATGCGAATCGCCGCAGACGACGGTCATGCCCGGCAGGGTCGCGCCCTGCTCGGGCCCGATCACGTGCACGATGCCCTGGCGCTTGTCGTTCATGTCGAAATAGGTCAGGCCGAAGGCCTTGGTGTTGGCGTCGAGCGTCTCGACCTGCAGGCGCGAGGTCGGGTCGGCGATGCCTTGCGCGCGGTCGGTGGTCGGCACGTTGTGGTCGGCCACGGCCAGGTTCGCGGACACGCGCCATAGTCCACGGCCCGCCTCGCGCAGGCCATCGAAGGCTTGCGGGCTGGTGACTTCGTGCACCAGGTGGCGGTCGATATAGAGGACTGTGGTGCCATCGGCGTCGGCACGCACGACATGGGAATCCCAGAGTTTGTCGTAGAGCGTTTTTTGCATGGTCGATCCAGTGTTGCGGTGAGATGGTGCACGGTCTGTCGAGACCGGGTTTTCGATTATGCCATAATTGTGCAGTGCCGCACCAAGCCGGGGCGGCGCATGTTTATGCCAACGACCTTACCACGCAGCAAATAATATTTGCAAGGGGTTTGCTGGATGCAAATAAAAAAAGCCTGTGTCGAGGACACAGGCTTTTGTGTGGCTTTCGAGTGGATGCCGGATCGTTCCGGTTGATGTTGCGGCAAACGATCGACACGTGGACGGCGGAGCCGTCCAGTCTACCCGCGTCAGGCTGCAAGCCTGACGCTGCTCCTGCATCCATCCATCAGGAACGACAGGCCAACCACCAGCACCAGCTCGCCCTCGGCCGAGCGCGCGGTGCCGGTGATGCCTTCGACCGTCAGCGCGGTCATCGGCTTGATCACCAGGTCGGCCGTGCCGTCCACCGCTTCCATCGCCAGGATGTAAGGCTGCGGCGCGTTGATGACGATGCCGACCTTCTCCGAAGCAGCCTCGTAGCCCAGCGCCAGCGCCAGCGAGCGCACCGGCAGCGGACGGCCCTGGTCTTTCAGCACCGGGGCGCCGCCGACGCAGGCGAAATCGTCCGGCAGCTCGACCACGCGCTCGACGACGGCCATCGGCAGCGCCAGTTGCGCGCCCGAGGTCGATACCAGCATGGTCGGCACGATCGACAGCTCGATCGGCAGGCGGATCGCGAAGCGCGTGCCCTTGCCCAGTTGGCTTTCGATCCGAATTGCGCCGCGGTTCTTCTCGACCGCCGTTTTCACCACGTCCATGCCGACGCCGCGGCCCGACACCGAGGAAGCGACTTCCTTGGTCGAGAAGCCGGGCAGGAACACCAGCTGATAGGCGTCTTCATCGCTCTGGGCGCCGTTCTCGCCGATCAGGCCCTTGTCGACCGCCTTCTTGCGCAGGACTACCGGGTCCATGCCCTTGCCGTCGTCCTGCAGCACGATCATGACGCTGTTCGCTTCCTGCCAGGCTTTCAGCAGGATGTACGCCTTGGCCGGCTTGCCGGCGGCGACGCGCGCTTCGGGCGCCTCGATACCGTGGTCCAGGGCGTTCCTCAGCATGTGCACCAGCGGATCGTACAGGCTGTCCACCACCACGCGGTCGACTTCGGTCTCGGCGCCTTCGATGGTCAGCTCGACGTCCTTGCCGAGGTCTTTCGCCAGCTCGCGCACCAGGCGCGGGAATTTCTGGAACAGGCGGCCCACCGGCTGCATGCGGGTCGCGAGCGTGGCGCGCTGCAGTTCGGCCGAGTAGCGCGAAGCGCGCTCCAGGGTCTCGGTGAGCGTGGCGATCAGCACCGCGGCCTGGCCTTCGAACTTGAACTGCTGCAGGCGTTCCAGCAGCACCGCGGCCTGGTTGGCGGCCTGCACCGATTCGCCGGCCACTTCGAGCAGCGCGTCGAGCTTGACGGCGTCGATACGGATGCTTTCGTCCTTGGCCGGTGCGGCAGCGGCGGGCTTGTTGTCGTTGCGGCGCTCGACGCCGTCCCAGTTCTTTCCGCCAGCGGCAGGTGCAGCGGCAGCCGGCGCAGGCGCGGCAGCCGGTGCGGGCGCCGCAGCCACGGCCGCGACCGGCGCAGCGGCAACATCGGCGTTGGCGCCGATGGCGTTCGCCGCCGGCACCACGGCGTTGTACATGCCGGTCCAATCGAGGCCATCGGCATCGGCCGCAGCCGGGGCCGCAACCACGGCCGGTGCGGTCGTCACGACCGGGGCGGGAGCGGCCGGCGCGGCGGCGGCAGGCGCCGGCGCATTGTCCTTGCCTTCGATCGCGTCCATCAGGATGCGCTCGAGGTCGCCCGGCATCTGCGCCAGGCCTTCCGGCGGCGTGCCGTTGTTCAGGTCACCGAGCTGGTCGGCCACGAAGCCGGACGCCTGCAGCGCCGCCTCGATCGCGAGCGGCGTGACCGGCGCGGCGCCGGTGCGCAGCGCATCGAACAGGTTTTCCGTCAGGTGGCAGGCCGCCACCAGCGCGGGCAGGCCCATGAAACCGGCGCCGCCCTTGATCGTGTGGAACGACCGGAACACCGCATTGAGCGTTTCCTTGTTATCGGGGTCGCGTTCGAGGCGCAGCAGGTGCTCTTCTACGTTTACCGCCAGATCCATCGCCTCGACGACGAAATCCTTCAGCATATCGTCCATTAGAATCCCAGATCGGCAAGAAGATCGTCAACATTGTCCTGGTTCAGCGCCGCATCCGGCACCGATGGGCCCTGCATCAATTGCACGGGCGCAGGCTGCTCCTGTTCTTTCTTGGCCAGCTTTTCCTTGACGTCAGGCGGCGCGTTGTCGCGCAGCAGCTGGGCCAGCTCGCTCTCGACGGTCTGCGTGATCTTGACGACTTTCTTGATCAGCTGGCCGGTGATGTCCTGGAAGTCCTGGGCCATCATGATCTCGAGCAGGCGTGCGCGCTCGGCTTCGGTCGCTTCATTGACGCGCGCCGCGAACTGGCGCGAATCGCCAGCCAGGGCCTTGAATTCGTCCAGGCTCATCCTGCCTTCGAACAGGTCGGCCCAGCGGGTTTCCATGTCCTTGGCCTGCTTTTGCAGCTGGTCTTGCGCCGGCATGCCCTCGTCCAGGGTGTTGAGCACCTTGTTGGCGGCCTGCTCGGTCAGCGTGGCGACGTATTCGAGGCGGTCCTGGGCGTCGACGATCTGCGACGAGGCCTCGGTCAGCGCCTTGTCGTAGCCGAGCTCGCGCAGCGAGTCGTGCAGCAGGCGGACGATGCCGCCCAGGCGTTCGAACATGCCGCCCTCGTGGCCTTCCTCGGCGTGGGCGGCTGCGGGCGCCGCCGGCGCGACATTCGCCACGACAGCGGTGGCAGCCACCGCGGCGGCCGCCGGAGCGGCGGTGGCGGATACCTGGTCGAACAAGGACTCCAGGTCGTCCTCGTCGTTGCTGGCGGCGGCCGGGGCCGGCTCGGTCGCTGCGGAGGGGCCGGGCGGTGCGCTGGTGCGCTGCGCCGCCACTTCCTCGAATAGTGCGTCGAAATCGTCAGCGGCGTCGGTCATAATCCCTGCTTCTCCATAATGTATAAATGAGCAATCAGCTCTGCAATCCGGGGGTTCTGCTGCGTCCACCAGGCCATCTCGGCCGGTTAAGTTTCGGTGGAGTAATTGAAGCGAGTGTAGCAGCGTGGTTGCCGTAGGTAAATCTCAGAGAGGGCAATGCAACAAAATGGACAAGGAAACTTAATTCCGCGACAATTAAAACCGGGTGTTCCTGATGCTTTTCATAAGCTCGGTGTTGTATTTTGTAATCGCAGGTCAGTTTTGAAGGGGTAGTGTCGCATCGCGGCAGGTTGCGTTCATTTGATAGAACTCAACTGTTTGCGTCTCAGAAATCGCCATCCTGCACTGAGTCGTCTGAATGTGCGTGGCCACGGAGGAGGAACCAAGCATGTACCGCAAGATCCTGATCACCACCGACGGTTCGGCCGTGTCGCAGCATACCGCCTGCGCCGGCGTCAAATTCGCGCAGCAGATGGGCGCCGAGGTGCTGGCCCTGTTCGTCGCCCCCGAGTACCAGTATCCCGTGTACGTCGAAATCATCCCGCCCGCCTACCCCAGCGAAGAGGAATACATCGCCCAGATGCGGCGCATGGGCGAGGAATACATGGGCAAGATCACCCGCTCCTGCGCCGGCGCCAATCTCCAGTACCAGTGCATGACGGCGTTTTCCGATTCTGCGGCGCTCAAGATCGTCGACGTCGCCGAGCAGGAAGGCTGCGACCTGATCTTCATGGGCTCGCACGGCCGCAGCGGCTGGAACCAGCTGCTGCTGGGCAGCGTCACCAACAAGGTGTTGTCGCACACGGCCAAGCCGGTGCTGGTGCACCGCCTGATCGCCGAACCGGCGGCTTCCTGACCCCGCCACTCACGCGCTCATGTATTTACAGTTACAATTGATTTTTGCTGATCCAGGGTAGGAAACCGCTTCAGGTTCAAGGAATCGATAATGGTAAGAATCGTCATCGCCGATGACCACACAATCATGCGCGAGGGCCTCAAGCGCATCCTGGACGGCGCCGAGGAAGTCGACATCGTGGGCGAAGCCACCAATGGCTTCGAAGTCTTGTCGCTGGTACGCCAGGGCGGCTTCGACCTGCTGCTGCTCGACCTGTCCATGCCCGGCCGCAGCGGCGTCGACCTGATCCGGCAGGTGCGCAGCGAGGCGCCCAAGCTGGCCATCCTGATCCTCACCATGCACGAGGAAGAGCAGTACGCGGTGCGCGCGATCCGGGCCGGCGCCCAGGGCTATCTGACCAAGGAAAGCGCGGGCACGCAGCTGGTGGGGGCGATCCGCAAGGTGGCTTCGGGGCGTCCCTACATCAGCACCGAAGTGGCCGAACAACTGGCGCTGAACATCATGGCGCCAAGCGAACAATTGTTGCACAAGCAGCTGTCGGACCGCGAGTTCGAGGTGTTTTCGCATTTGGTCAGCGGCAAATCGATCACCGAGATCGCCAACGGCCTGCATCTGTCGGTGAAAACCGTCAGCACCCACAAGACCCGCATCATGCAGAAAATGGGCATGAGCTCGCTATCCGAGATGGTGCAGTATGCCGTTGCACACCGTCTGTTATCGCCGCTGAAGGCGTGATGTACTGATTTTCTTTGACCGCCGCGCGTGGTTTTCGTGCGGCGCACGCCCCATTTCCCTGGCTGGCGCCGCCAGCCCGTCACATCCCGCCTGTTTCCGTTCTGCCACCTTCCGCCATTCGGGCGGCGTTCTTGGTGGTAGGAGTTTTCCTACGACCGCACCATCTGTCCTACCTACATATTCAGGCAACGCTGATATTCGTGCCGGACTCGTGTTGGCATACTGAATTCAGCGTTTCGACTTGCTTGCGATCCAAGTCACGGCGTCAGCCATATAAAACCATGGCATGGCAGACGCGCTACCGCACGCTGCCGTGCCGCCGGGATCGCGTGAAACCTGAGTTCCCTTACCGGAGATGAGCATGCAGTCCCAGCCACCGTCAGATCAACGCAACGTTACCCAGCCTACCCTGCATTCCCCGATGGAAGCGGGACGGCAGCGCCAGGGCCGCCTCTGGTCCAACCTGAAAGAAGTGTGCGACCTGCTCCGTATTCCAGCCAGCGTGTCGGTGAGCTCCGAAGAATTGCTGTTCCAGCACGTGCAGTTCAAGACGGGCCAGCGCGTGCACACGATCGGCCAGGCCTTCGACACCCTGTACATCGTCAACTCGGGGTTCCTCAAGACGGTGCTGATCGACGAATTCGGCAACGAACAGGTGCTGAGCTTCCCCATGAAGGGCGATATGCTCGGCGTCGACGGCATCCACACCCGCCACTACGCCTCGGAGGCCGTGGCCCTGTCCGACTGCGACCTGATCCTGCTGCCGTTCAAGAAACTGACCGCACTGGGTCGCGTCCACAGCGAACTCGAGAACATGATGTATGGCGTGATGAGCCGCGAACTGGTGCGCGAGCAGACCATGATCGGCATGCTCGGCGCCCTGTCGGCCGAGGCGCGCGTGGCCCGCTTCCTGGTCTCGCTGGCCGACCGCTTTGCCGCGATGGGTTATTCCAGCAAGCTGTTCAACCTGCGCATGACGCGCCACGAGATCGGCAGCTACCTCGGCCTCACGCTCGAGACCGTCAGCCGTACCTTGTCGGCCTTCAACGAGATCGGCCTGATCACCGTCGACCAGCGCACCATCGGCATCAAGGATGCCGAAGCGCTCAAGACCCTGCGCCGCCTGCCGCCCTCGCGTTCGCGCACCAAGGGCGCCGCCAAGCAGAAGGCCGAACTCGACCAGCCTGGTGATGACCAGGTGCTGGCAACGGTTTGATCGTCAGCGTCACCATATTAGCTAGCCCAAAAACGTCGTTCCCGCGCAGGCGGGAACCTAAGTAAGCTGGCGTTATCGAAACGCTTACAAACTTAGGTGCCCGCCTGCGCGGGAACGACGTGCTATTGCTAGTGGCCGTTTTTGACTCCGTCACTATTCTTTGTCCAGCGACAACACCCCATCGTTCACACGCACCCGGTCGCCCTTGCGATATCCCGGATTGTTGTCATACTCGATCGCCTGGGTCGCTTCGGTCGTATCGAAGCGCACCGTCACCCGATACCGCTGCGCGGCCTGCACGTCGCTGGCCAGCGGCCGGGCGGCCCCGGTTGCCTCACGCACGATCTCGATCTTCTCTACGACCGCACAGCTGGTGCAATAACGGGCCACACGTGGACGCTCGGTCGTGCGCGGCGGTGGCGGCGGCGCGGCGCCCGGGGCCGCGCTGACGACACCGGCATCCTTCGACGCCAGTTGCCGCACCGACTCTTGCGACTGCGCCTGCGCTGCTGCGCCGCTCACCAGGCCGTCGCGCAGCACGGTGGTGGCGACCTGGCTGCCCAGCCGCATTTCGGCGGTCACCGGACTGCCTGGCTGGAAGCGGTCGTGGTTGCCGATCACATAGCTGCCGCTGTAACGGCCGGGGTCGGTTTCCTGCATCTGGACGCCACGGGTGGCGCCGTCGATGGTCACGTTCACCGTGGCGTTCCGGGTCCCATACACATGGAAGTGCAAGGCGGCGCCCTGCTCCAGGCGCGGCACTTTTTCGACGTGGAAGCCCTCGATGGCGGGCGTTACGGTGCGGCTCTGCGGCGCGGTCTGCGCCAGGGCCGTGCTGCTCGTCGCCAGCAGCATGCTGGCCGGCGCCAGGGCAGCCACCAGGGAACACATCAGGATGCGTTTTTTCATGGCAATCTCCCAATATCCTAGAATTTAGCGGGACGGCATGACACCGCCTTCGATCCAGGAAGACAGTACCCCGGCGAAAAAGCAAGGTCCGTACGCTTACGAACCAATGGCAGGCATGACTAGCAGACGGCGTGCACGGCGTCGCCCGACGTCACATAGATGTGGTCGCCCGGCCCCGGCTTGACCGCGTGGCCGCCGGTAAACGCGCCGAACGATGGCAGGATCAATCCCTGCTCGCCGACGACGAAGCACGGCAGGCGCAGCGCGTCGAAGCGCGTCGCCAACACATAGACCGGGTGCACGTGGCCGGCCAGGCCATAGCCGGCGGCGTCGACGCCGGGATGGTGGCAAAAGGCGAACGGCCCGATCGCATGCGGCTCGTCCACCAGCGCCATCCCCAGCGCCGCCGCCGGGTCGCCCGCGTGCAGGTCGTGGTTGCCGCGCACCAGCATCAAGGCCAGATCGGGATGACGCCCGCGCCAGGCCAGCATCGCCAGCTGGGTCGAGCTGGCGTGGGCGGCGCGCGCATGCAAGAAGTCTCCAAGGAACGCGACCTGGCGCACGCCGTGCGCCGCCACCAGGGCGTCGAGGCCGGCCAGGTTTTCCGAAGTCGTGCCGCGCGGCACCGGCACCCCCAGCGCGCGGAAGGCGGCCGCCTTGCCGAAATGGATGTCGGCGATGATCAGCATCCGTTCGCGCGGCCAATAGATGGCCTTTTCCGGCAACAGCAGGAGCGATTCGCCGGCGACCTCCACCATGACGCCGCTCATGCCGCCGCCTTCTCGAGCTCGCGCAGCATGCGCGCCACGCGGTCATTGAGTTTCTCGGTGCTGACCTTTTCGCGGAAGCGTTCGACCATCAGGGCAAACCCGAATGGCGTCGCCCGTTTTACCTCACGATAGGCGATCCTCCGCGCGTGCAGCTCGGTCAGCGTGTCGCGCAGGCGCGTCAGCTCGAGCTCCTGCTCCATCACCTCGCGCTCGGCCTGGGTCAGGAGCAGGTTGCCGGCGTCGTGCTTGCGAAACACCTCGAAGAACAGCGAAGACGAGGCCTGTAGCTGGCGATTCGACTTCGGCTGGCCCGGATAGCCCGAGAACACCAGGCCGGCGATGCGCGCCACTTCGCGGAAGCGCTGCTGCGACAGCTGGGTCGCATTCAGGCTGTCGATCACGTCTTCCAGCAGGCGGTCGGTATCGAACAGGTCCACGCCGGCGCCGGTCGGCGCGTCGAATATGCGCGCCCAGTCGACCGGCTCGGGCGCCATCAGCTCGAAGCCGTAGTCGTTGATGGCAATCGAAAACGTGATCGGCTGCACGCGGCCGACGCGAAAGGCGATCAGGGACGCCAGGCCCATATGCACCGAGCGGCCCGCGAATGGATACACGAACAGGTGGTGGCCCTCGCGGCTCTTCATCGACTCGAGCACCAGTACCTCGCTCGTCGGCAGCGCCGACCAGCGCCGCTGGATGTCGATCAGCGGCTCGATGGCGCGCATCTCCGGGCCGTCGAACACACCCTGGTCGGCCAGGCGCAGCTCCTCCAATGCGGCGTGGGCCAGCTCGTTCGACATCGGCATCTTGGCGCCCTGCCAGCGCGCGATCGCGCCGCGGGTGCCGGTGGCGCGCTTCACGAACGCGGTCAGCTCGTGCACGCGCACGAATTCCAGGATGCGCCCGCCGAACAGGAAGCGGTCGCCGGGCTTCAGGCGCGAGATGAAGGATTCCTCCACGCTGCCGATGCGCCCACCAGTCATGAACTTCACCTGGATCGTGGCATCCGACATGATGGTGCCGATGCCCATCCGGTGGCGGCGGCCGATGGCGCTGTCGGGCACGCGGTAGACGCCCTCCTCGTCCGGCAGCACGCGGCGGTATTCGGGATACACGGTCAGGCTCTGGCCGCCGCGCGCGACGAAGTCGAGCGCCCACTGCCATTCTTCCTGCGTCAGGTGGCGGTAGGACCAGGCCTGGCGCACTTCCTCATACAGCTCTTCGGAACGAAAGCCCCCGCCTAGCGCCACCGTCACCAGGTGCTGCACCAGCACGTCGAACGGTTTGTTCGGCACATAGCGGCCCTCGATGCGGCGCGCCGCCACCGCCTTTTTCGCGCCGGCCGCTTCCAGCAGTTCCAGGCTATTGGTGGGCACCAGGGTCACGCGCGATACCCGGCCCGGCGCGTGGCCGCTGCGGCCGGCGCGCTGCAGCAGGCGCGCCACGCCCTTGGCGCTGCCGATCTGCAGCACGCGCTCGACCGGCAAGAAGTCCACGCCCAGATCGAGGCTGGCGGTACAGATCACCGCCTTCAATATGCCGCTCTTGAGGCCCAGCTCGACCCACTCGCGCACCTCGCGGTCGAGCGAACCGTGGTGCAGCGCGATCACGCCGGCCCAGTCGGGCCGCGCCTCCAGGATGTTCTGGTACCAGATCTCGGCCTGCGAGCGCGTATTGGTAAACACCAGGGTCGCCTCGTGTCCTTCGATCTCCTTGATCACCGGCTGCAGCATCTGCAGGCCCAGGTGGCCGCCCCAGGGAAAGCGCGAGACGTTTTCGGGGATCAGGCTGTCGACCACGATTTTCTTGCGCGTGTCGCCTTCGACCAGCACGCCCTTATCCGCACCCTCCTCGCCTCCCAGCAGCACCTGGCGCGCCAGGTCGAGATTGCCCATCGTCGCGGACACGCCCCATACCAGCAGTTCGGGACGCCAGCGCCGCAACCTGGCCAGCGCCAGCTGCACCTGCACGCCGCGCTTGCTGCCCATCAGTTCATGCCACTCGTCGACGATGATCATGTCGAGGTGGCGGAACTGTTCATGGGCGGCCGCATTGCTGATCATGAGCGTCAGGCTCTCGGGCGTCGTCACCAGGGCCGCCGGCATGCTGCGCGCCTGGCGCGCCCGCTCGGCCGGCTTGGTGTCGCCGGTACGGGCGCCGATGCGCCATTCGGGCAGCAGCTCGGCGGTGGAATCTTCCAGCGCACGCTGGGTGTCGGCCGCCAGCGCGCGCATCGGCGTGATCCACAGCACGCGCAGGCCCGCCTTGGCTCTTCCCGTCTCCAGGCCGGCGCGCTGCAGGGCCGCGAACCAGACGGCAAAGGTCTTGCCGGCGCCGGTATTCGCATGCAGCAGGCCCGATTCGCCCTTCAATGCGGCCTTCCACACCGCGCGCTGGAATGGGAACGCGGTCCAGCCGCGGCTGGACAACCATGCGTCGATGCGGGTGCTCACTGGATTACGACTCATGCGGTGGCCGCCTCCAGCAAGCCCTTGAGCGTGTCGAGCGTATCGGCTTCCTCCACCGGCTTGTCGGTGCGCCGGCGCAGGATGCGGGGAAAGCGCACCGCGATCCCCGCCTTGTGGCGCGGCGACAGCGCAATGCCCTCGAAGCCGATCTCGAACACCATGGTCGGCTTGACCGAACGCACCGGCCCGAATTTCTCGATGGTCGTGCGCCGGATGGTGTTGTCGACCTGGGCGATCTCGGCGTCGGTCAGGCCCGAATAGGCTTTCGCGAACGGCACCAGCTTGCGCTCGGCACCCTCGCCGTCCCAGACGGCAAAGGTGTAGTCGGTGTAGAGCGAGGCGCGCCGGCCGCTACCCGGTTGGGCGTACAGCAGCACGGCGTCGATGGCATACGGGTCGATCTTCCACTTCCACCAGGTGCCGACGTCCTTGGTGCGGCCGACGCCGTAATGCGCCGTGCGCGACTTGAGCATCATGCCCTCGACGCTGAGCGCACGGGAGCCGGCGCGCAGCACGGCCAGCGCCTCCCAGCTGTCGGCATGGACCAGCGGCGACAGGCGCAGCTGCGGCTGCTCCAGCTTGGCCACTTCCACTTCGAGCAGCGCACGCCGCTCGTGCTGCGGCAGGCCGCGCAGGTCGACGCCGTCCAGCTCCAGCAGGTCGTAGCAGCACAGCACGGCCGGCAGCTCGCCCAGCAGCTTGGCGGACAGGGTCTTGCGGCCGATGCGCTTCTGCAGGTCGGCGAAAGGAGAAGGCAGGTCGGAAGCCGGCTGCCAGATCAGCACCTCGCCATCGAGCACCATCCCGTCGGGCAGGCGCGCCGCCGCCAGCTCGGGAAAGCGCTCGGTGATCAGGTCCTCGCCGCGCGACCACAGGAAGCTCTGGCCGTCTCGCCGCACCAGTTGGGCGCGGATGCCGTCGTACTTCCATTCGACCAGCCAGTCATCGAGCTCGCCCAGGCTGGCCGGATCGCCATTGAGCTGGTGCGACAGGAAGAAGGGGTAAGGCTGGCCACCGCGCAGTTTGTGTTCTTCGTCCGACTGCTCGGCGATCAGTTGCAGGAAGCCGCTGGCCGTCGGCTTCACGCGACCGTCGGTCCAACCCATCAGGCGCTGGGCAATGAGTTTGCTGTCGACCGCGGCGATCGCGGCCAGCGCGCGCGTGACCAGCAGCTTCGAGACGCCGACCCGAAAGCCCCCGCCGATCAGTTTTACGAGCAGGAAGCGCTCGCGCCAATCGAGCTCGTTCCAGTATGTGAACAAGGCTTCGCGAATGCGGCCAGGATCTGCGCCGCGCAAGGGCCCGATGCGCTGTTCCATCCACTCGGCCAGGCCCACGTCGGACCGTTCGGTCGGCGGCGGCAGGATGTGGGCGATGGTCTCGGCGAAGTCGCCCACCGCGTGATAGGACTCGTCGAACAGCCATTCGTCCAGTGCCGCGTATTCGATGGCGAACTGGCGCAGCAGCTTGGTCGGCACCGCCTGGCGCGGCTTGCCGCCGGCCAGGAAGTAGACTGCCCAGGCGGCGTTCTCGGGCGCGGCATTGGCAAAATAACCCTGCAGCGCGTCGAGCTTGCGGGTGGTCGATGTGGTTTCGTCGAGGTCGGCGTACAGGCGCGCGAATTCACGCATTGGTGTCTCCTGCTGCCGGTGGCGATGGCTTCTCCACTGCATCGTCTTCTTCATCGCCGTACTCGGTCTCGAAGCCCGACGCATCCAGCCCGTTCTGGCACAGCCATCGCACCAGGGTCGGAATGGAGCCGTGGGTGACGATCACGCGCTGGGCCTCGGTCGCCTTGATGGCGCTCATCAGGCCCGGCCAGTCGGCATGGTCGGACAGCACGAAGCCGCGGTCGACGCCGCGCCGGCGCCGCGCGCCGCGCAGCAGCATCCAGCCGCTGGCGAAGGAATCGCTGTAGTCGCCGAAGCGCTTCATCCATGTCGAACCGCTGGCGGACGGCGGCGCCACGACCAAAGCGCGCCGCAGGGCCGCCTTCTCGATATCGGTGACCAGCACCGTCGGCGGAATGTCGACGCCTTCCGCGCGGTAGGCGCGGTTGAGCGGCTCGACCGAGCCATGGCAGACAATCGGGCCAATTGAGGGATCGAGTCCCGCGAGAATGCGCTGCGCCTTGCCGAAGGAATAGGCGAACACCACGCTGCAGCGCCCTTCCTCGGCATTCTTGCGCCACCAGGCGTTGATCTCTTCCATCAGCTGGGCTTCCGGCTGCCAGCGGTAGATCGGCAGGCCGAAGGTCGATTCGGTGATGAAGGTGTCGCAGCGCACCGGCTCGAACGGCGCGCAGGTTTTATCCGGTTCGACCTTGTAGTCGCCCGACGCCACCCACACTTCGCCGCCGCATTCCATGCGCACCTGGCTTGATCCCAGCACATGGCCGGCCGGGTGCAGCGAGATCGTCACGCCATTGTGGACGATCTTCTCGCCATACCCAAGCGCATCGACCGAGATATCGCCCAGGCGCGACTTGAGCACGCCGATGCCGGGCGCCGCCGCCAGGTAGTGGCCGTGGCCGACGCGCGCGTGGTCGCCATGGGCATGCGTGATGACAGCGCGCGCCACCGGCCGCCATGGGTCGATATAGAAATCCCCCGGCACGCAGTACAGCCCCTCCTTGCGGACGACGACCATGTCTCCCATCGGCATCCCTTACCTGGCTACCTGATCGAGGAAATCGGCCATGAAGCTGCGGCTTTCTCCGTCGGGGAAGTCGACCGTCACCTGCTCGCCGGCGATGGCGACTACTACCCCTTCGCCATACTTGGCTGACCTGGCGCGCCCGCCGACCTCGAACTTCGGCTTTGGCGCTTCTTCAGCCGGCTCGCGATCGAATTCGTCGTCGCGGATCACGATGTCTTCGGAGAGACTCATCGCCGGCGGGTTCAGGCAGTTGTCGCACTTGCAGCAGCTTTCAAAACCGGGCGCCCGGTCGCCGAAGTAATCGAGCAGCAGCTTCCAGCGGCAAAAGCCGCTGACGGCATAGCCGACCATCTGCTCCAGCGCCTCCTTGTCGCGCTCCTGCTTCTGCACATACACCTGGGCCAGGCGCGCGTACACGCCCGGACGCGGTTCGGCCGCGCTGGGCAGGTAGTCCAGCTTGCGGTTCTGGCGCACCAGCTTGGCGTCCTTGAGCAGCTTGAGGCAGACCTTGATATTGGCGTCGGCGATGTCTTCCAGCGCGTCCTCGAGGCGACGGCCGGTGACGGCGCCCTCCTCGGCCAGGGTGCGCACGGTCTCGTGCACCAGTTGCAGCTCCTGCGCATCGGGATAGTGCTTGACCAGAAAGAACTGCTGGATGCGCTTGTCGTCCTGCAGGAACAGCAGCGTGCATTCGGCGTCCAGCCCGTCGCGGCCGGCGCGGCCCGATTCCTGGTAATAGGATTCGAGGTTGGCCGGGATCTGCAGGTGGATCACGAAGCGGGTATCGCTCTTGTCGATGCCCATGCCGAAGGCATTGGTGGCCACCATCACGCGCCGCTCGCCAGCCATGAACAGGTCCTGGTTCATTTTTCGTTCGGCGGACGGCAGCTTGCCGTGGTACAGGGTGACCGATTCGCCGGCTTCTTCGAGCACGGCCAGCATCTCCTCGGCGACCTTGACGGTGGCGGCATACACGATGCCCACGCCCGGTGTCTCCTGCACCAGGCGCAGCGCCTCCTGGTATTTCTCCCCGGCGCTGGTGACTTGCCGCACGCGGTAATGCAGGTTCGGGCGGTAGATGCCGGTATTGATCACGTTCAGCTTGCGGCCCAGCTGCTTGCCGATGTCGGCGATCACCTCGTCGGTGGCGGTGGCGGTGAGCGCCAGCACCGGGGGGCGGCCGATCGCCTCGATTGCCGTGGCCAGGCCGATATAGGCGGGGCGGAAGTCGTGGCCCCATTGCGAGATGCAGTGCGCCTCGTCGATCACGACGATGTCGAGCGTTACCTTGCGCAGCACGGCGATGAATTCGGGCGAGACCAGGCGTTCGGGGGTGCAGAACACAATCTCGCACGATTCGCTGGCGATCGCTTCGAGGGCGGCGTGTTCTTCTTCGGCGCACAGGCTGCTGTTGACCTGGACCGAGCGGATGCCGATCTCTTCCAGCTTCTCGAGCTGGTCCTTCATGAGGGAGATTAGTGGAGAAACAACCACGGTTATACCCTCCAGCATCTTGGCCGGAATCTGGTAGCACAGCGACTTGCCGCCGCCGGTGGGCATGATGGCCAGGGTATCCTTGCCGTCGAGTACGCTGTCGATCACGCGCTGCTGGCCTTCGCGCAGCTGCGCAATGCCGAACACGGCGTTCAGGAGGCGTCGGATGGTGTTGCGGCGCACGGCGAGCAGGCCGCGATGCATGAGGGTGGGGTCGTGTCGGGTCATGATGAAGCCGACTTTATTAGTACGGCGACAACTCGACTATAGGACGCCACCTACTTCAGGCGTAGGAGGTCAACTTTTGGCGGGGTCGTCACGTTATAGGCAGGGTGCTAAGCTGGTTGTGTCAATTGTGCGACACAAATTCTCGACAAGGTTTAGTCCTACAACTAGACGGATATTTGACCGATGCCGGGTGTCCAGCTAGACATTTACTATTGTGACCATCAATCACAGCCCCGCCATCTTCAGGAGAACCATCATGTCCCGCCGCCCTATGACCTGGACCGCAGTCCACCTGGCCCTTGCCAGCGCGGCCACCTGGTTTCTCCTGGAGTCCGGCGCGCTGTCGTCGGCGTTGCTGTTCTCGTTCCACTGATTCCACTCCATAAAAAAACGCCGCCTTCCACTGGAAGACGGCGTTCATTTTCTTGACCTAGCGGGCCGCGTGGCCCGCTCAGTCATCAAGCAGCTTTCTGCTCTTCCTCTTCGACCGGCAGGCGGATCAGGTGATCGAAAGCGGCCAGCGATGCCTTCGCGCCCTCGCCCACGGCGATCACGATCTGCTTGAACGGAACCGTGGTCACGTCGCCAGCGGCGAACACGCCTGGCAGCGAAGTGTGGCCGCGGGCGTCGACTTCGATCTCGCCGTGCGCCGACAGGTCGATTGTGCCCTTGAGCCATTCGGCGTTCGGCACCAGGCCGATCTGCACGAACACGCCTTCCAGGTCAAGCCGGTGCGTTTCACCGCTGATCCTGTCCTTGTAGCTCAGGCCGTTGACGATCTTGCCGTCGCCGTGGATCTCGGTGGTCTGGGCAGACTTGATCACCTTGACGTTCGGCAGCGAGTACAGCTTGCGTTGCAGGACCGCATCGGCGCGCAGCTCATTGCCGTATTCGATCAGGGTCACTTCCTTGACGATGCCCGCCAGGTCGATCGCCGCTTCGACGCCGGAGTTGCCGCCGCCGATCACCGACACGCGCTTGCCTTTGAACAGCGGGCCGTCGCAGTGCGGGCAGTACGCCACGCCGTGGTTCTTGTACTCTTTCTCGCCCGGCACGTTGATCTCGCGCCAGCGTGCGCCGGTGGCGATAATCACCGACTTCGACTTGAGCACGGCGCCGCTCTCGGTATGCACTTCGATCATCTTGCCGCCCACCAGCTTGCTGGCGCGCTGGGTGTTCATGATGTCGACGTCATATTCCTTGACGTGTTCTTCCAGGGCGACGGCGAACTTCGGACCGTCGGTGGCTTTGAGCGACACGAAGTTCTCGATCGCGAGGGTGTCCAGCACCTGGCCGCCGAAGCGGTCGGCCAGCACGCCGGTACGGATGCCCTTGCGGGCGGCGTAGATCGCGGCTGCCGCGCCGGCGGGGCCGCCACCGACGATCAGCACGTCGAATGGGTCTTTCTGGCTCAGTTCGGCAGCCTTGCGCTCACCGCCCTTGACGTCGATCTTCGACAGGATCTCTTCGACGTTGGTGCGGCCCTGGCCGAAATGCTGGCCGTTCAGGAACATCATCGGCACGGCCAGGATCTGCTTGTCTTCCACTTCTTTCTTGAAGACGCCGCCATCGATCGTCACGACCTTGATGCGCGGGTTGATGACCGACATCGTGTTCAGTGCCTGCACGACTTCCGGGCAGTTATGGCACGACAGCGAGATGTAGGTCTCGAAAACGTAGTCGCCGTCCAGGGCTGCGATCTGGTCGATGACGGATTGTTCCAGCTTGATGGTGTGGCCGCCGACGTGCAGCAGGGCCAGCACCAGCGAGGTGAATTCGTGGCCCAGCGGGATGCCGGCGAAACGCACACCGATATCGGTGCCGACGCGGTTGATCGCGAACGACGGGGTGCGCTCGTTGGCTTCCTGGCGAACGGTGATCTTGTCGGACAGGGCTGCGATCTCATTGAGCAGCTCATCCATTTCGCGCGATTTCGGCGAATCATCCAGCGCTGCAACCAGCTCGATCGGCTGCACCACTTTTTCCAGATAGGCTTGCAACTGTTTCTTGAGGGTTGCGTCCAGCATGATGTTTTCCTTTGATTCTATTAACTTGACTTATACAGGCCGGGCGTAAAACGGGCCGCCGCAGCGGCCCGTTCACGGGTGCTACTTAACTACAGGGTCTTGCTTAGATCTTGCCGACCAGGTCCAGCGACGGGGTCAGGGTTTCTGCGCCTTCGGTCCACTTGGCTGGGCAGACTTCGCCTGGGTGCGAGGCGACGTACTGGGCTGCCTTGACTTTGCGCATCAGTTCCGAAGCGTCGCGGCCGATACCGTTGTCGTGCACTTCCATGATCTTGATCTGGCCTTCTGGATTGATCACGAAGGTACCGCGCAGTGCCATGCCTTCTTCTTCGATCATGACTTCGAAGTTACGCGACAGGACGCCGGTTGGGTCGCCGATCAGTGGATAGTTCACTTTCTTGATCGCTTCCGAGGTGTCGTGCCATGCCTTGTGGGCGAAGTGGCTGTCGGTCGACACGCCGTACACATTGACGCCCAGCTTTTCGAATTCCGGCTGGAATGCGGCCAGATCTTCCAGTTCGGTCGGGCAGACGAAGGTGAAGTCGGCCGGGTAGAACATCACCACCGACCAGGTACCCTTGAAGTTCTCTTCGGTCAGGTCGATGAACTTGCCGTTGTGGTAAGCGGTTGCTTTGAACGGCTTGATCTGGGTGTTGATGAGGGACATGTAATCTCCTGTTTGGGGGTTGATGAAACGTATGACAAGCAGTTTACCGCCCTGCCCGCCGTTTGTGAAATTGATTGATTCGATATTCTTGATTGATTTTAGCTATCAGTCAAGTGCAACTCTGCCGTCCTGGGCAAAGGAGGGTCTCGAACAAACCCGGACAGTGTGTCGCAAATGGCAAGCGGGTGCAACCGCCGTCTCGCTAGCCCCTCCAGGCAATAGCCCAACAATTAGGGTCAGAGTAGATTTATTGGCCAATTGCTCTACCGCCAGCGAGGGTCAGAGTGGAATTAACGGCTCAGCCATAAAAGTTGTCAAACAATTCGACTCTGACCCTAATTAATTTTGGGGTGCTTTTGTGCTTGAGGCTGCCTGAAATAGCGTGCTCATCCACCGCCTCGCCCGATCAATTTCCGTGCGTATGCAGAATTGGCCGTTTTGGCGGCCGAAATAATTAGGGTCAGAGTCGAATTATTGGCCAATTGCTTGGCGGATAACTAGGGTCGGAGTCGAATTAGCGGCTCATCCGCAAAAGTTGTCAAACAATTCGACTCTGACCCTAATTAGGATGGAGGGGTGGGTTAGACGTCTGCTTCGGCGCAGACGGGGACGTCGGTGCACGGCAGGACCAGGCTGAAGACCGAGCCTTCGCCGGGCTTGCTCGTTACGCGCAGTTCGCCGCCGTGCGAGATGGCCAGCTGGCGCGAGATGTACAGGCCCAGCCCCAGGCCCTTCGGCTCGCCGTTGCGGGCGCCGCGCTCGTAGGGCTCGAAGATGCGTTCCAGGTCGGATGGCGCGATGCCCTTGCCCTGGTCGCGTACGTCGATCCGCACCAGGTCGCCAGTGCGCTCGACGCTGACCTCGACCGGCTGGCCGCAGCCATAGCGCAGCGCGTTGGTCAGCAAGTTGACGATCACCTGCTCGACGCGGAACTCGTCCCAGCAGCCGGTCACGCCGTCGTGCGGGCGCAGGGTCAGGGAGCTGCCGGTGGTGGCCGCCTGCAGCGACAGGTCGCTCACCACCCGTTCCAGCAGGTTCATCAGTTCGACCTGGGCCGGGCGGATCGACAGCTTGCCGCTGCGCATGCGCGAGACGTCGAGCATGTCGTCGATCAGGCGGATCATCGACTTGATCTGGCGCTCGTCGCGCTGGATCATCGCTTCCATCGGCTGCGGCGCGAAGGCGGCCGTGTTGCCGCGCTTGAGCTGCAGGCTGCGCATCTGCGTTTCCAGGAACAGCGTGTTGAGCGGCGTGCGCAGCTCGTGCGCCACCAGCGACATGAACTCGTCGCGCATCTTCAGCGAGCGCTGCAGCTCCTGCTGGGTCTGGTTCAGCTCGCGCAGCAGCACCTCCTGCTCGTGCCGGCTCCGTTCCAGCGCCAGCATCTGGCGCCGCGTCTCGCGCCGCTGCTGGTCGAGCGCCACGAACACGTTGACCTTGCTGCGCACCGCATCGGCGTCCAGCGGCTTGTACATGAAGTCGACCGCCCCGCTCTCGTAGCCCTTGAAGGCGTAATCGAGTTCGCGCCCGGCGGCCGAGACGAACACGATCGGGATGTGGCGCGTGCGGGTGGTCGAGCGCATCACCTCGGCCAGCTCGAAGCCGTCCATGCCCGGCATCTGCACGTCGAGGATGGCCAGCGCGAACTCGTGCTCGAGCAGCAGCGCCAGCGCCTGTTCGCCCGAGGCGGCCTGGTAGATGGCGCGCTGGTCATGGCGCAGCAGCGCCTCGAGCGCCTGCAGGTTTTCCGGCAGGTCGTCGACGATCAGAATTTTGCTTGGGTCCTGGTTCATGGGGTCTCCAACAGGGGCAGCACGGCACGGATGCCGGCCAGCGGCAGCACCATGTGCGGAGCGCAGCGCCGGATTGCCTCTTCGGGCATCGTACTGGCCTGCGCTTCTTCGGGGTCTTGGACGATGGTAAGGCCGCCGCGTTCGCGGATGCGGCACATGCCTTCGGCGCCATCAAAATTGGCGCCAGTCAGCAGTATACCCGCCAGCGCCGGACCATAGACGTCGGCGGCGGACTCCATCAGTATATCGATCGCCGGCCGGGCAAACTGCACCGGCGGCTCGCAGCTGAGCGAAAAGCTGCGGTCCTGTTCTATCGACAGGTGGTAGCCGGAACCGGCGAAATACACGGTGCCGGGCTGGATCGGTTCCTTGTCCTGCGCTTCGCGCACCGGCAGCGCCGCGCGCAGGGCGAACAGCTCGGCCAGGCGGCTGTCGCGGTCCGGCGGCACGTGCAGGATACAGGTCACGGCCGGCCCGAATCCCGCCGGCAGCGCCGGCACCAGGCCGACCAGGGCGTCGACGCCGCCGGCCGAGCCGCCGATGACCACCATCTCGATGCGGCGCGAACCCATGGCCGCGGCCAGTTGCTGGTCGAGATTCATGGCGACACCTTGCGGAACAGGCGCTCGCGCCTGGCCAGCGATTCGAAGCGCTCGGCATAGCTGGAAAAGTCGATGCTTTCCTTGCTGCCCAGGCCCAGGAAACCGCGGTGGCACAGCGAGTCGTGGAACAGGCCGAGCACGCGATCCTGCAGGCGCCGGTTAAAGTAGATCAGCACGTTGCGGCAGCTGACGAAGTGGGTTTCCGAGAACACGCTGTCGGTCGACAGGCTGTGGTCGGCGAAGGTCACGTTCTCCATCAGGCTGCGCTCGAACAGCGCGCCGCCATAGGCGGCCGTGTAATAGTCCGAGAACGCGCCCTTGCCGCCCGACTTCTGGTAGTTCTCGGTATACAGGCGCATGCGGTCCAGCGGGAACACGCCGCGCCGCGCCGCCTCCAGCGACTCGGGATTGATGTCGGTCGCATAGATGATGCTGCGCTCGAGCAGCCCCTCTTCCTTGAGCAGGATGGCCAGCGAATATACCTCTTCGCCGGTGCTGCAGCCGGCCACCCAGATCTTGAGCGACGGGTAGGTCTTGAGGAAAGGCGCCACCTGCTCGCGCACCGCCAGGAAGTACTCCGGGTCGCGGAACATCTCGGTGACGGGAATCGTCAGGTACTGCAACAGCTGGGCGAAACCGTTCGGCTCGTGCAGCACCTTCGACTGCAGTTCCGATACCGTCTCGCATTCCATCTCGCGCATGGCGACCAGCACCCGGCGCTTTTGCGAAGCGCCGGTGTAGTCGCGGAAATCGTAGTTGTACTTCAGGTAGACGGCTTCGACGAGCATCCGCAGCTCGATGTCGAAGTCGCTCGGGGGTTGGCTCAAATTCGCTCCAGGGTAGGCATCCAGACTCGCAGCAGCGAGTACAGGCGGGAGAGGTCAATCGGTTTGGCCAGGTAATCGTTGGCGCCGGCGGCCAGGCACTGTTCCTGGTCGTCCTTCATGGCCTTGGCGGTGATGGCGATGATCGGCAGGCGGTCGAAGCGGCCGTCGGCGCGAATGCGGCGCGTCGCTTCCAGGCCATCCATGCCCGGCATCATGATATCCATCAGCACCAGGTCGATCCCCGGCACTTCATCCAGTTTCGCTATTGCTTCAAAACCGTTCCGGCCGACTTCGATCTTGGCGCCGCGCTGCTCCAGCGCCGACGTCAATGCGAACACATTGCGCACGTCGTCGTCGACCAGCAGGATGGTGCGGCCTTCGAACACACGGTCACGTCCGCGCACCGCCTTGAGCATGCTCTGGCGCTCGGTCGACAGCTCGGATTCCACCTTGTGCAGGAACAGCGTCACTTCGTCCAGCAGGCGCTCGGGCGAGCGCGCGCCCTTGATGATGATCGAGCGCGAATAGCGCAGCAGCTCCGCCTCTTCGTCGCGCGTCAGGTTGCGGCCGGTGTACACGATCACCGGCGGGAAGGAGCACAGCTCTTCATGCGACATGCGCTCGAGCAGCTCGCCGCCCTGCATATCGGGCAGCTTGAGGTCGATGATCATGCAGTCGAAGACTTCGTTCTTCAGGTGGGTCAGCGCCTCGCTGGCGGTGCCCACGGCCGCGATCTCGACGTCGTCGTCGGCGATCAGGGCCACCACACTCTCGCGCTGGCGCTCGTCGTCCTCGACCAGCAGCACGCGCTTGATCTTCTGGCTCGATTTTTCCTGCAGCTTGCGGAACACGTCTTCCAGTTCTTCGCGGCTGGTCGGCTTCAATGCATAGCCGATGGCGCCCAGGTGCAGGGCTTCGCCGCCGTTCTCGATGCTCGAGATGACGTGCACCGGGATGTGGCGGGTCGACGGATTGTCCTTCAGTTGCTGCAGCACGGTCAGGCCCGAGCGGTCCGGCAGGCGCACGTCCAGCAGCACGGCGTCCGGACGCTGGCTGACGGCCAGCGCCAGGCCCTCGTCGGCGCTCATCGCCACCAGGCAGCGGTAATCGAGTTCGTGCGCCAGGTCGTACAGGATGCGCGCGAACGGCGCCTCGTCCTCCACCACCAGCACGGTGCGGCGGCCGCCGGCCGGTTTGTCGCGGTCGTCCGGGAAGCTGTTGATCGGTTCCGCGCTGGCCGCGGGCGTCGGAGCGGTCGGCGCCGCAACGGGCGCCGGCGTGTAATGCGGGAGCTGCGCCATCATCGCCGGCGGTTCGGCCGGCGATGGCACTGCCGGGATCCCGCGCGGCAGCACCAGGGTGAACACGCTGCCCTCGTTCGGCGCGCTCGACACGGCCACGCTGCCGCCCAGCAGGCGGGTCAGGTCGCGCGTGATCGACAGGCCCAGGCCGGTGCCGCCGAAACGGCGGCTGGTGGTGCCGTCGGCCTGGTGGAAGGCGTCGAAGATCTTGTCCTGCTGGTCGGCCGCGATGCCGATGCCGGTGTCCTGCACGCGGAAGGCGATGTCGCCCTCGGGCGTGGTCGACACGGTAAAGCTGACCGAGCCGACTTCGGTGAACTTCACGGCATTCGACAGCAGGTTCTTGAGGATCTGCTCCATGCGCTGGCGGTCGGTGTGCAGGCTGGCCGGCACGCCCGGATCGACGGCGATCTTGAACTCGAGCTGCTTCTGGCGCGCCAGCGGCTCGAAGGTGCGCGCCAGGCCCTCGACCACGCGCCGCACCGGCACGTCTTCCGGCACCAGCTCCAGCTTGCCCGCCTCCACTTTCGAGATGTCGAGGATGTCGTTGATCAGCTGCAGAAGGTCGTTGCCGGCCGAGTAGATCGTCTGGGCGAAGCGCACCTGCTCGTCGGAGAGATTGCCGCCGCTGTTATCGGACAGCAGCTTGGCCAGGATCAGGGAGCTGTTCAGCGGCGTGCGCAGCTCGTGCGACATATTGGCCAGGAACTCGGACTTGTAGCGGCTCGCGCTTTCGAGTTCGACCGCGCGCTGGTGCAGCTGCTCCTGGGCCGATTGCAGGGCCGAATTCTTCATGTCCAGGCTCAGCGCCTGCTCGGCCAGCTGGTCGTTGGTGGTGCGCAGCTCGGCCTGCTGGTTTTCCAGCGCCGACTGCGACTCTTCCAGCGCGCGCGACTGTTCTTCCAGCTCTTCGTTGGCGGTGCGCAGCTCTTCCTGCTGGACCTGCAATTCCTCGTTCAGGGTCTGGCTTTCTTCCAGCGCGTCCTGCAGGCGCTGGCGGTACAGCACCGCGGCCATGGCGGCGCCCACCGACTGCGCGATAAAGCCCAGGAACTCGCGGTCGCGCTGCTCCACCGGACGCAGGAAGGCGATCTCGAACACGCCCTTGACCTTGCCGTGGTTATGGAACGGCGCGATGACCAGGGCGCGCGGCGGCGTGTCGCCCAGGCTCGAACTGACCTTGATATAGTCGGGCGGCAGCTGGTCGAGCACCATCAGGCGGTTTTCTTCGGCGGCCTTGCTGGCCAGCGTGCTGCCGGGCGCGATGATCTCGGCGCGTTCGGTGTCCGTGTGCTTGAAGCCGTAGGCACCGATGCGGCGCATGGCGCCATCTTCGCTGCGCACGTACATGGCGCCGATCACGCCATCTAGGTACTTGACCACATAAGGCAGCACGGCCTCGGCCAGCGGTTCCAGGTTGATCTGGCCGGCGCTGCGCACATTCAGTTCGTTCTGGCCGCTGCGCAGCCAGTCCTGGTGGCGCAGCTTTTCATTGTGCTCGGCCTCATGCCCCAGCACCTCGTTATAGGTGTCGGACAGGCGCACCAGCTGGCGCCGGCCGAAGGCGGCCAGGCTGCCGCCGACGATCGCGGAGAGGATCAGGAAGGCGGCCACCGACCAGAAGGTGGTGCTGCGCGCGCTGTCGCTGCGCTCCTGCAGCAGGCGCATCTCGGATGCCAGCACCAGGTCGAAGTTGCGCCGCATCTCGTCGGTCAGCGACTTGCCGCGGCCGCTTCTCACGGCATCGAGATAGCTTAGGTCATTGGCCCGGCGGCGGTCGATCATCTCCTGGGCGAAGGCTTCCCACTGCTTCTGGATCTGGGTGATGCGGGTCAGGCGCTCGGCTTGGGCGATATTGTCGGCGACCAGTTCGCTGAGCGATTCGAGGCTGGACGACATGCGTTGCCTGGACAGGACGTAAGGCGACAGGAATTCCTCGTCACCCGCCAGCAGGTAGCCGCGCATGCCCGATTCCATCTCGGCCGACAGCTTGCGGATTTCATGGGCGCCCCCGATGACCTTCTGGGAATGCTCGACCCAGGTCAGGCTGTTGATCAGGTAGGCAATGATGCCCACAAACACAATCGCACTAACAATGCTCATGCCTAAAGGCAGCGCGACATTGCGGGAGAGGATGCGGCGAAACTCGCTGTTTTCGATGGTTGGACCGGCCATGCCTGTTGTTTTGATAGAAAAAAAATATCCTAAGTGTAACGCAAGTGTGAAATTTCGCGCACACCAAAGCGGCACGGTCGTGCGCAAGCACGTTCCGGCTGGCGAAGGAACGATCTTATCAAAGTAGACATAAATTGGGCGCACCGCTCGGCACGCCCGCTTTCCTGACTTTTACTCAACCATCTGCGCCGCCAGGTAGCGCGCAGTGCGACTTTTCTTGTTGCGCGCGACATCCTGGGGCGGGCCGGACGCAACCACCGAACCGCCTTCGTCGCCGGCGCCGGGGCCGACGTCGATCACCCAATCGCTGCCGGCCACCACCCGCATCGTGTGCTCGACCACGATCACGGTGTTGCCGGCATCGACCAGGCGGTTCAGCTGCACCATCAGGCGGTCGGCGTCGACCGGGTGCAGGCCGGTGGTCGGCTCGTCCAGTACGTACAGCGCATCGCCGCGCGTGGCGCGCTGCAGTTCGGAGGCCAGCTTGATGCGCTGCGCCTCGCCCCCAGACAGCTCGGTGGCCGGCTGGCCCAGGCGCAGGTAGTCCAGGCCGACCTCATTGAGCACTTCCAGCGAGCGCTCGACGGCGCCTTCGTCCTTGAAGAAATCGATCGCCTCGCCCACCGTCATGCCCAGCACTTCGGCGATGTTCTTGCCCCGATAAGTCACCTCCAGCGTCTCGGCGTTGTAGCGCGCCCCTTCGCAGGTCGGGCATGGCGCGTAGACGCTGGGCAGGAACAGCAGCTCGACCATCACGAAGCCCTCGCCGGCGCAATGCTCGCAGCGGCCCTTGGCGACGTTGAACGAGAAGCGGCCGGCATCGTAGCGGCGCTTCTTCGCATCCTTGGTCGCGGCAAACAGCTTTCTGACCTGGTCGAACAGGCCGGTGTAGGTCGCCAGGTTCGAGCGCGGCGTGCGGCCGATCGGTTTCTGGTCGACCCGCACCAGGCGCCGCACGCCCTCCATGCCGGACACGATGTGGCCGGCCAACGGCAGTTCCTCGTCGCGTTCCAGGTCCGGCTCGTCCGGCTGCTCTTCCTGCGCCGCGCCGCCCTGCCCCAGGGCCTGGCTCACCAGTTCGACCAGCACCTGACTCACCAGGCTCGACTTGCCGGAGCCCGACACGCCGGTCACGCTCGTCAGCACGCCGAGCGGGAAAGCGACTTCCAGGTCGTTCAGGTTATTGCGGTGGACGCCCGCAAGCTTGAGCCAGCCGCTCGGCTCACGCGGCGTGCGCTGTGGCGGCGGCGCTTCGTCGAACAGGTAGCGCCGGGTCTGCGACGCCTCGATCTTGCGCAGCCCTTCCGGCACGCCGCTATATAGCACCTGGCCGCCGCGCTCGCCGGCCAGCGGGCCGACGTCGACCAGCCAGTCGGCCTGGCGGATCACGTCCAGCGCGTGCTCGACCACGAACAGCGAGTTGCCGGCCGCCTTCAGCTGGGCCAGCGCGTCGAGCAGGGCTTCGGTGTCGGCCGGATGCAGGCCGCTCGACGGTTCATCCAGCACGTACACGACGCCGAACAGGCTCGATCGCACTTGCGTGGCCAGGCGCAGGCGCTGCAACTCGCCCGGCGACAGGGTCGGCGTGCTGCGTTCCAGCGCCAGGTAGCCCAGGCCCAGCGCCAGCAGCACCTCCAGGCGCGCGGCCAGGTCGGCGGCGATGCGGCGCCGTACGATCAGCTGCTCGTTGTGCAGCTGACGCTTGTCCTCATCCTTGTCCTTGCCCGCGGCGTAGGGCTCGAGCAGTTCGGCCAGCCGCGCCAGCGGCAGGCGCGAGATCTCGGCGATGTCGTGACCGGCAAAGGTGACCGACAGCGATTCGCGCCGCAGGCGCTTGCCTTCGCATTCCGGACAGGCGCTGCTGACCATATAGCGCGCCACGCGCTTCTTCATCGAGGCGCTTTCAGTGTTGGCGAAGGTCTGCATCACGTAGCGCCGCACGCCGGTGAAGGTGCCCTGATAGCTGGGCGTTTCCTTGCGTTTGAGGGCTGCCTTGGTCTCCTTCGGCGTGAAGCCGGCATACACCGGCACGGTCGGGCTTTCGTCCGTGTACAGGATCCAGTCGCGGTCCTTCTTCGGCAGCTCGCGCCATGGGGTGTCGACGTCGTAGCCGAGGGTGACCAGGATGTCGCGCAGGTTCTGGCCATGCCAGGCTGGCGGCCAGGCGGCGATCGCCCGCTCGCGGATCGTCAGGCTGTCGTCCGGCACCATCGAGTGTTCGGTCACGTCGTAGATGCGGCCCAGGCCCGAGCAGCGCGGACAGGCGCCTTGCGGGGTGTTGGGCGAGAACGATTCGGCATACAGCAGCTCCTGCCCTTTCGGATAGTCGCCGGCACGCGAGTAGAGCATGCGCAAGGAATTCGACAAGGTGCTGACGCTGCCGACCGAGGAGCGCGCGGTCGGCGTTCCGCGCTGCTGCTGCAGGGCGACGGCCGGCGGCAAGCCTTCGATCTCATCGACCTCGGGCACCGGCATCTGGTGGAACAGGCGGCGCGCATAGGGCGAGACCGATTCCAGGTAGCGCCGCTGGGCTTCGGCGTACAGGGTGCCGAAGGCCAGCGAGGATTTGCCGGAGCCGGAGACGCCGGTGAACACCACCAGCTTCCCGCGCGGGATATCGAGGTCGACGTTTTTCAGATTGTGTTCGCGCGCGCCGCGCACGTGGACGTAGCCATCTTCGGCCATGTTTTTGGCCGTACTTTTCTTGTTGGAAGTTTTGCTGGGCATCTGCCCTCCGGCATTATCGAGAATGCCCCATTGGACGCCTGCAGGCGCCCGACGTCGGTGCGCTTGCCAACAGTGCGGTCAAGCCAGGGTTTCCAGGCGTGCACACGCCCCATCGACGCCGCCCTGCCCCGCGAACCGCGCGGCGAGCCCGGCGCTGCGCGCCGCGACCTGCGTGTTCCCGACCACCTCTTGCAAGGCCTTCGCCATGCGCGCCGGCGTGACGCGCGCCGCATGCAGGCTGGCGCCGGCCCCCATTGCCACCACCCGCGCCGCGTTGTCGAACTGGTCGTGCGCCAGCGGCACGATCAATTGCGGCGTACAGGCCCGCAAGGCTTCGGCCGTGGTGCCGATGCCGCCGTGGTGGACCAGGGCCGCGACGTGGGGCAGCAAGGCCTTCAGCGGGACGTAGTCCTGCCAGCACACGCTCGGCGGCAGCGTGGCCGGCAACTGTTCGGCATGCGGCGTCAGGAATATCGCGCGCAGGTCGAGTTCAGCCACCGCCTGCGCCGCCGCCTCGAAATAGGCGCGCGCCTGGCGATTGCCGGTGCCGGGCGTGAACACGACCGGCGGCGCGCCGCCATCGAGGAAGGCGCGCAGCCCGGCGCTCGGTGCGGCATTCGGATCGGGATCGTAGAGCGGGAAATCAGCCTGGTACAGCGGCCGCGGCCAATCCGGCGGCGGCGCGGCGAACCAGTCGGGGAACAATGCCAGCGACAGGTCGGGAATGGAAGGAATGTAGTCGACCATACTGCCCACCTGCGGCAAGCCGCGCGCCACGCGCGCCGCATTCAGGTCGGGCAAGGCTACCGGATCGACGAAGCGCGCCGCCAATGCGCGCCACAGCCAGCGGCGCGCACCATGCGGCACCCAGGCCGGCACCGGCCAGGGGCCGAGCAGCAGCGGGTCGTGCACGGTCGGCAGATTGGACGGCGCCAGCCAGGCCGCCGCGATTTTCAGGCCGGGACAGGCGTGGCGGCACAGGTCGGCCTCGGGCAGCGCCAGCGGATGGACCAGCAGCACGCGCCGCTCGTTCGGCTGTTTGCGGGCAAGCGCTTCGACCACGCGCGGCAGCTGCGCCATCGCCGGCCGCGTCGCTTCCCACACCACGGCCAGGCCGCGGGTGGCGTGCCACAGGTCAGGATGGTCGAGTACCGCCATATCGGCCGGCAAGCCGTGGAACGTGAGCCCGGCTGCCTCGACGTATTGCGCATGCTGTTCCGGTCCCAGGAAATCGACCCGGTTGCCGCGCTCACGCAGTGCGCGGCCGATCCAGAGGAAGGGAAACAGGTCGCCGGCCGAGCCGATCGTCGCCAGGATGAAATGCACCCGCCTGCCCCCTCTATCTCTGTCAGAAGGACAGTGTACCTTCGATCGAATCGTCGAGCGTCTTGCCGATCACCGCGCCAACCGCGACCTTGACGCCAGCTACCGCGTCGCCATGCTTGTTGTCCCAGTAATAGCCGGCCTTGGGCGTGACCTTGATGACGGTGATGCGCGGATCGTCCTGGCCCCCGGTAAACCAGGTCTTGAGCATCGAGTTCCACAACTGCTTGATGCGCGCCTTGTCTTGCGAGACCTCGGCGTGGCCGTCCAGTTCCAGGAATCCGGAATGCTTGCCCGACTGGAAGAACAGTTTGACGGTTGGATTGGCCTGCAATTCCTGGTTCTTGTGGCTGTCGATGCTGCTGAGGAACCAGATGGCGCCCGCATCGTCGGTCTCGCGCACGCTCATCGGGCGCACGCCGCGGCTTGGACCTTGACCGTTGCCGGTGCAGAAGAAGCACGAATCGGCGTCGTCGATCATGTCCTTGATGCGCTCGATGGCGTCGATGCCGGCCAGGTCGCGGCGGTTTTCTTCGGTTTGATTGCGGTTGATGGAATCCATAGTCTTCTCCTGAGAGGATGGCCATGTGGCCGATGAGAAGACTGTAACCGGATCGCTAGCGCCGGTATGTGGGTGGCCGAACGCTGGACAATCGAATTGCCCGGCGCCCGGTTCAACACAGGTTCACAGGAGATTTACAGGAAGCGGTCGAGGATCTTGCGGCTGTGCTTGTCGATCTTGAACATATCGCGCACCAGGAAGTTGATGCCGTGGTTATCCGCGATCAGCAGCGAGGCGTCGCCGATCCGGCGGATGTCTTCGTCGACCTTGAGCACGAAGGCGGTGTCGCCACGGTCGGTCTGCACGGTCCAGGTGCAGGGCGTGGCGAAGCTCGACACGTCCTTGATCGCCAGGATCTCGGGAATGAACTCGCGGCCCTCGATTTCCTCGCGGATCAGGGTGCGGATGGTGTCCGGCATGTCGGCCAGGTCGTCGATCCAGGCAACTTCCTTGCCGCCGTCGCGTACCAGCGAGATCCCCTTGGTCGGGGCCTGGATCGGAAAGGCGCGCACCGGCGTCACGCCGACCCATTCCTCGCCGTTTTCCAGTGTAATGATGAGTTTGCCGAAGCTGTCGCGGCGCAGCTGGAAGGGGATAGTCGGAATGCTCGTCATTTATGCGTCCTTGTCGTCCAGATCCTGGTCCACGTTGCGCGCCTGCGCTTCGTAGAGTCGGTGGTAAGCGCCTTCGCGCGCCATCAGCTCGTCGTGATTGCCTTCCTCGACCACCACGCCGCGGTCCAGCACCACCAGGCGATCCGCCCGGTGCAGGGTCGACAGGCGGTGCGCGATGGCGATCGTGGTGCGGCCCTGCACGAGATTGTCGAGCGCTTTCTGGATTTCTTTTTCGGTTTCCGAGTCCACCGACGAGGTCGCTTCGTCCAGGATCAGGATCGGCGGATCGATCAACAAGGCGCGCGCGATCGAGATGCGCTGGCGCTCGCCGCCCGACAGGCCCTGGCCGCGCTCGCCGACCATCGAATCGTAGCCCTGCGGCAGGCGCAGGATGAATTCGTGGGCGTGGGCGGCGCGCGCCGACGCAATGATCTCTTCGCGCGTGGCGTTCGGTTTGCCATAGGCGATGTTGTCGGCAATCGTGCCAAAGAACAGGAAAGGTTCCTGCAGCACCAGGCCGATATTGCGGCGGTAGTCCGCCACGGCAAACGAGCGGATGTCCTGGCCGTCGAGCAGGATCGCGCCTTCGGCCACGTCGTAGAAGCGGCAGATCAGGTTGACCAGCGTGCTCTTGCCCGAGCCGCTGTGGCCGACCAGGCCCACCATCTCGCCGGCCTTGATCTTGAGCGAGATGCCGCGGTTGACCGCGCGATTGCCGTAACGGAAACCGACTTCGCGCAGTTCGATATTGCCCTCGATCTTGTCGACCTTCACCGGGTTGACCGGGTCCGGCACGCTCGAGACGTGGTCGAGGATGTCGAAGATGCGCTTGGCGGCCGAGGCCGATTTTTGCGTCACCGAGACGATGCGGCTCATCGAATCCAGGCGCACATAGAAACGGCCGCTATAGGCGATGAAGGCCGACAGGGTACCGACCGTGATGTCGCCGCGCGACACCTGCCAGATGCCGAAGCACCAGATCACGAGCAGGCCCAATTCCGTCAGGAAGGACACCGTCGGCGAGAACAGCGACCACACCCGGTTCAGCTTGTCGTTGACCGCAAGATTGTGCTTGTTGGCTTCGCGGAAACGGGCCGCTTCGCGCTTTTCCTGGGCAAAGGCCTTGACCACCCGGATGCCGGGAATGGTATCGGCCAGCACATTGGTCACCTCGCCCCAGACGCGGTCGATTTTTTCGAAGCCGGTGCGCAGCTTGTCGCGCACGATGTGGATCATCCAGGCAATGAACGGCAGGGGCAGCAGGGTCACCACCGCCAGCCAGGGATTAATCGTGAACAGGATAATGCCCGTCATCACGATCATCAGCACGTCCGACAAAAAGTCGAGCAAGTGCAGCGACAGGAAGACGCAAATCCGGTCCGAACCGCTGCCGATGCGCGCCATCAGGTCGCCAGTGCGCTTGCCGCCGAAGAATTCCAGCGACAGCCGCATCAGGTGTTCATAGGTGGTCGAGCGCAGGTCGGCGCCGATGCGCTCGGAGGCCAGCGCCAGGACATACGTCTTGGCCCAGCCCAGCAGCCAGGCCAGCAGCGCGGCCGCAAACAGGCCGCCCATATACATATAGACCAGATTGGTATCGATTTGCTGCCCGTTCTGGTACGGAATCAGGACATTGTCCAGCAGCGGCATCGTCAGGTACGGCGGAATCATGTGTGCGCCGGTCGAACCCAGCATCAGCAAGAATCCCAACAACAATTGCCCTTTATAGGGCTGGGCGAAGCGCCACAGGCGGAACAGGGTCCAGGTCGACGGCGGCGTATGCAGCACTTTCTCGCAGATCGGGCAATCTTCCTGGTCCGGTTCGAGCGGCGCCTTGCAACTTGGACAAGTATGCTGGTCCGGCGCCTGCACCGGCACGCCCGTGGCCACGCTCTGGACCTGGTCGCGGAAACCGTCGGCGACGCGAATCGCGTGCAGGTTCTGGCCCAGGGTGAAGCGCCAGGCGGACAGCAGCCCGCCGTCGTCGATCAGCTCCAGGTGGCCGACGCCGGCGTGGTCATGGTGGCGCAGTTCGGTGCCGGCGCGGTGCGGCCAGTCGCGCCAGACGGTCTCGCCCGGCGCGCGCGCCAACAGGCGGCGATTCGTCACCAGTACCAGGCCTTTTGAAAAATGTAATTTCGCGTCGAGGTCAACCTCCACGCTGCTTAAAACGTTTTCCCCTGGTGCAAGCTGTTTCGCGACGTCACTTTGCCACCGTTCAGGTACGGAACTGGCGGCCAAGGCAAGCGACGATGGAATAGCAGGTTGTTGAGTTGTCATGTATTGCGCCCGATAACAGGCTTTTGTTCTCTAAGGGTGGACATGGCGCCGGTTCGGCGATGCACGAGGATCGTCGTTACGCCGTTGCGTGAAACGCTCCACAGAGCGCTAGAACGTTTGTGCGTATCGTTTGGATGACACGAGAAACGTGTTAGTAGGAATGTTGCGGCGCAGCAGGCCGGCAAGTGTACATGAGTCGATTTGTACGCGGCCGCTTTCGGCACCGTTTTGGAAGTCGGGCAGACAAGGACAAGTCGCCAGCGCGAGAGAGGCGCCAGGTGGCAAAAGTGATTACATGACCAAGAAGAATGACATCAAATTCCTGCGCGTGACCTATCTGCGCGGACCGAATATCTGGACCTACCGTCCGGTCCTCGAGGCCTGGCTCGACATCGGCGAGCTGGAAGACTATCCCTCGAACCTTCTTCCCGGCTTCACCGAGCGCCTGACCGCCTGGCTGCCCGGACTGGTCGAGCACCACTGCGGCGTGGGCTACCGCGGCGGCTTCCTGGAGCGCCTGCGCGACGGCACCTGGGCCGGCCACATCCTCGAACACGTCGTGCTCGAGGTGCAGAACCTGGCCGGCATGAAGACCGGCTTCGGCAAGACCCGCTCGACCGGCGAACACGCCATCTACAAGATGGCCTTCCGCACCCGCGACGAGACCGTCGGCCGCGCCGCGCTCGACGTCGCCCACCGCCTGATGATGGCCGCGATCAACGACGAGCCGTTCGACCTTTCCAGCGAAGTGGTGCGCCTGACCGATATGGTCGACCGCCACTGCCTGGGCCCGTCCACCGCCCACATCGTGGACGCTGCCACCGACCGCCGCATCCCGTCGATCCGCCTGACCGACGGCAACCTGGTGCAGCTCGGCTACGGCGCCGCCCAGCGCCGCATCTGGACCGCCGAAACCGACCGCACCAGCGCGATCGCCGAAGGCATCGCCAGCGACAAGGACATGACCAAGTCGCTGCTCTCCTCCTGCGGCGTGCCGGTGCCGGAAGGCGCGATCGCACGCAGCCCCGAGGACGCATGGGAAGAAGCGCAAGACATCGGCCTGCCGGTGGTCGTGAAACCGATCGACGCCAACCACGGCCGCGGCGTGTCGCTCAACCTGCTGACCGAGCTTGAGGTCAAGGCCGCCTACACGATCGCTTCCGAAGAGGGCGAGAGCAAGTCGGTCCTGGTCGAGCGCTACGTCACGGGCAACGAACACCGCCTGCTGGTGGTCGGCCGCAAGATGGTGGCTGCCGCGCGCGGCGAGTCGGTCTGGGTGACGGGCGACGGCCGCCAGAACGTGGCCGAGCTGTGCGAAACCCAGATCAACGTCGACCCGCGCCGCGGCGAGAGCGAGGAATTCCCCCTCAGCCCCGTCAAGCCGCGCGAGAGCGAAGAGAACCAGCTGCAGCTGCAGCGCCAGGGCTTGAGCCCCGACTCCGTCCCGCCTGAAGGCCAGAAAGTGCTGATCCAGGTGAACGGCAACGTCGCCGACGACGTGACCGACCTGGTGCACCCCGACGTCGCCCACGCCGCCGCCCTCGCCGCGCGCATCGTCGGCCTGGACATCGCCGGCATCGACCTGGTGTGCGAAGACATCTCGCGTCCCCTCGAAGAGCAGCGCGGCGCCATCATCGAAGTCAATGCCAGCCCGGGCCTGCTGGCCCACATGAAGCCGGCCAGCGGCACTCCGCGCAACGTCGGCAAGGACATCGTCGACCACCTGTTCGCCGAGGGCGAAACGGCGCGCATCCCGGTGGTCGGCGTGACCGGCTCGAAGGGCTGCAGCCTGATCACGCGCCTGGTCGGCTGCCTGGTCAACATCACGGGCAAGGAAGTCGGCGTCGCCAACGGCGAAGGCCTGTACCTGAACGCGCGCGCCATCTCCAATCGCGATTCGACCGGCGTCGAGGCGGCCCAGCGCATCCTGATCAACCGCAACGTGGAAACCGCCGTGTTCGAATCGAACGCGCGCTCGATCCTGCAGGACGGCCTGCCCTACGACCGCTGCGCGGTGGGCGTGGTGACCGACATGAACGGCATCGAGGACGTGGCCGAGTTCCATGTGCACGATGCCGATGCGATGCGCACCGTGATCCGCAGCCAGGTCGACGTGATCCTGCCGGACGGCGTGGCGGTGCTGAACGTGGCCGACGAACAGGTGGCCGGCCTGGCCGAGCTGTGCGACGGCAGCGTGATCTATTACGCGGCCGACGAAACCAACCCTGTCCTGGCCGCGCACCGCCAGGACGGCGAACGCGTGGTGTTCGCGCGCGACGGCCGCATCGTGCTGGCCGCGGGCGAGCAAGAGACGCTGCTGATCGCGCTGGCGGCAATGAAGCCGTCGACCGTGAAGTATCCGGAGAACGTGCTGGCCGCAGTGGCCGCCGCGTGGGCCCTCGGCGTGCCGAGCGACCTGCTGTGCGGTGGCCTGCGCGCCTTCGACGCGACGCCGAAGAAGTAATCCATTAATAAAGGAAGACGGTTTATGGAAGTATCTCGCGTACGGGCCCTGCGTGGCCCAAATCTCTGGAGCCATCACACTTCGGTCGAGGCCATCGTGACGTGCACGCCGGAAGAAGAATCGATCGCCACCTTGAATGGGTTCGAATCGCGCCTGCGCGTGCGCTTCCCGCAGATGGGCGCCCTGCAACCCTTCGGCCACGATGACACGGTGCCGCTGTCGCACGTGCTCGAACTCGTGGCGCTGACCCTGCAGGCCGAAGCCGGCTGCCCGGTGACCTTCAGCCGCACCACCGCCACCCTGGAAACCGGCATCTACCAGGTCGTGGTCGAATACAGCGAGGAAGACGTCGGCCGCCTGGCGCTGGACCTGGCGCAGCAACTGATCCAATCAGCCCGCGACGACACCCCGTTCGACCTGGCCGCCGCGCTCAAGCAGCTGCGCGATACCGACGAAGACGTGCGCCTGGGCCCATCGACCGGCTCGATCGTGCAGGCCGCCGTGGCCCGCAACATCCCGTTTCGCCGCATGACCGAAGGCAGCATGGTGATGTTCGGCTGGGGCAGCCGCCAGCGCCGCATCCAGGCCGCCGAGATCGACGCCACCGGCGCCATCGCCGAATCGATCGCCCAGGACAAGGAACTGACCAAGAAGCTGCTGGACGCGGCCGGCGTGCCGGTGCCGCAAGGCCGCGGCGTGGTCGACCCGGACGATGCCTGGGCCGCGGCCCTGGAAATCGGCCTGCCGGTCGTGATCAAGCCGAAGGACGGCAACCAGGGCAAGGGCGTGACGGTCAACGTCACCACCCGCGAACAGCTCGACGCCGGCTTCAAGGCAGCCAGCGAGTTCCGCGACGACATCCTGGTCGAGCGCTACCTGCCCGGCCATGACTACCGCCTGCTGGTGGTCGGCGACAAGATGGTCGCTGCCGCGCGCCGTGAACCGCCGCAGGTGATCGGCGACGGCAAGCACACCGTGCGCGAGCTGGTCGATGCGGTCAACCGCGACCCGCGCCGCGGCGACGGCCACGCGACCTCGCTGACCAAGATCCGCTTCGACGACATCGCCCTGGGCACCCTGGTGCAGCAAGGGATGAACGCCGACTCGGTCCCGAGCCTGGGCCAGCGCGTGGTCTTGCGCAACAACGCCAACCTGTCGACCGGCGGCACCGCCACCGATGTGACCGACGACGTCCACCCTGAAGTGGCCGAGCGCGCGATCGCCGCCGCCCACATGATCGGCCTGGACATCTGCGGCGTCGACCTGGTGGCCGACAGCGTATTGAAACCGATCGAAGACGTGAGCGGCGGCATCGTCGAAGTCAATGCCGCGCCAGGCCTGCGCATGCACCTGGCGCCATCGTTCGGCAAACCGCGCGCGATCGGCGAAGCGATCATGGACACCCTGTTCAAGGATGGCGACGATGGCCGCATCCCGGTGGTGGCTGTGACCGGCACCAACGGCAAGACCACCACCGTGCGCCTGATCGCGCACCTGCTCACCGCCTCGGGCCTGCGCACCGGCATGACCAATACCGACGGCGTCTACATCGAAGGCCGCCGCATCGACAGCGGCGACTGCAGCGGTCCGCGCAGCGCGCGCAATGTGCTGCTGCACCCGGACGTCGACGCCGCCGTGTTCGAAACGGCGCGCGGCGGCCTGCTGCGCGAAGGCCTGGCCTTCGACAAGTGCCAAGTGGCCGTGGTGACCAATATCGGCGCCGGCGACCACCTGGGCCTGAACTACATCACCACGCTGGAAGACCTGGCCGTACTGAAACGCGTGATCGTGCAGAACGTGGCCGTGGGCGGCATGGCGGTGCTCAATGCCGCCGATCCGACCGTGGCGGCGATGGCCGAGAAGACCCGCGGCGAAGTCACCTTCTTCGCCCAGGATGTCGGCAATCCGGTCATGGCGATGCATCGCGCCCAAGGCCGCCGTGTCGTCTTCGTCGAGGAAGGCCACCTGGTCGCCGCACAGGGCCAGTTCGTCGAACGCATCGATATGAAGGAAGTGCCGATCACCCGTGGCGGCGTGGTGGGCTTCCAGGTCGAGAACGTGATGGCGTCGGTGGCCGCCGCCTGGGGCGTGGGCACGTCGTGGGATGCGATCCGCCTGGGCCTGAAAACCTTCGTGGGCGAGAGCGACAATGCGCCAGGCCGTTTCAATGTGTTCGACTACCGCGGCGCGACCGTGATCGCCGACTACGGCCACAATCCGGACGCAATCGCCGCGCTGGTCAATGCGGTGGAAGGCATGCCGGCCAAGCGCCGTTCGGTGGTGATCAGCGGCGCCGGCGACCGCCGCGACCAGGACATCCGCCAGCAGACCGAAATCCTCGGCAAGTCATTCGACGACGTGCTGCTGTACCAGGACCAGTGCCAGCGCGGTCGCGCCGACGGCGAAGTGATCGCGCTGCTGCGCGCGGGCCTGGCCGGCGCCACCCGCACCGGACACGTGGAAGAGATCGATGGCGAGTTCGTCGCCATCGACCGCGCGCTCGACCGCCTGGACGAGGGCGACCTGTGCCTGGTGCTGATCGACCAGGTCGATGCGGCGCTGGCGCACATCACGCGGCGCGTGACCCAGGCTAAAGCGGCCTGAGTCGTCGCCGGCAAAAAGGGCAGTGACGTTGCGGCGGCATCGTCACCCCGAGTTCCTTCTCGATGGCCTCGCGCGACAGGCCATGCGCCAGGACGAAGACGCTGACGCCGTTCCCGGAGGCGGCGGTCAGTGCTTCCACGCCAAGCGCGTCCATCCAACCGTAGAATTCATCGCCCTCATGCAGCGGCTGGACATCCAGCTGCTCGGCCAGCACATGGCTGCCATCGGCCAGGCGCATGCCGAATCGTCCCGTCGACGCGTCGGCGAACACCACGATACCCTGCTGTCGCATTGCTTTCCTCTGTGTGGCGTGGCAGCGCGCCACGCGACCGTGGCGCGCTGCCGCTGATCAGGCCTGATTCTTGGCGCGGGGGGCGCTGAGCAGTTGGGTTTCCCATGACAGGGCCACCGAGGCGGCGCCGCCGTTTTCGTAAATGATGTTGGTGACGCCCTCAAGCGTGCTCTCGCGCGCATAGTCGCGCTGCCACTCGGACACGATGGCAAACCAGGTGATCGGCGTGCAGCCGGCTGCGACCATGCGGCGCACGGCCATGTCGTGCGCTTCCTCGCTGACGCCGCCGGATGCGTCGGTGACGACGAACACGTCGTAGCCTTCGCCCGCGGCCTGGATCGCCGGCATCGCCAGGCAGATCTCGGTGTACAACCCGGCGAGCACCAGCTGCTTGCGGCCGCTCTTTTTCACGATGTCGGTCACCTTCGAATCTTCCCAGGTATTGATGAAGGTGCGATCGATCGGCTTTTGTTCAGGGAAGACTGCCTGCAGTTCCTTGATGAGATAACCGCCGCGCTCTTCCAGCACGGTGGTCAGGATCGTCGGCACATCGAAGACTTTTGCTGCCTTGGCCAGGCCGACCACATTATTCATGATCATGGTTGGCTCATGGCTTTTCAGGCAGGCGAACTGGAATGGCTGGTGGTCGATGAGAACGACGATGCTGTCTTCCGGGCGCAGGAGCGCGTTGAGTCCATTCTTGCTCATTTTGTCTATCCTTAAATTGACCAAGCGCCGGGGCGCGCTTGGGAAGCAATAAGGTAGCAACGTGATGATCCAGCGACAATGACGGTTCCTGCGCTTAGCAGACTGATTTTGCTGTGTCAGGATCTGAGGGGGGAATGTTATCCTGCGCCGATGAGCACTCCGCCCCTATCTTCCCTAGCTTCGCTTCCCCCTTTTGGCGCAGCCATGCTGCTGCGGGCGCTGCTCAAGCGTCCGGCGCGCGCGTCGACCGGCCAGGCCGGCGCCACCTGGCGCCTCGACCGGATCGATGCCGATCACCTGCGCCGCTATAACGCCGCGTTTGGATTCAAAGGCGATACCGTTCCGCTCACCTTCCTGTACCTGCTGGCGCAGCGCGCGCAGCTGGCGACCATGCTGGCCTGCCCGATCCCGTTCCGCATTCCAGGCCTGATCCATGTCGAGAACCGGCTGGCGATGCACGGCCCGGTCGTGCCTGACGCGCCATTGGCGCTGACGACCGCCTTGCAACTGCCGCCCCCTGCCCCGAACGGCGCCTTGCACGCCGTGCTGGAGACGCGCGCCTTCGATGGCGAACGGCTGGCATTTTCCTGCGACAGCACCTATCTGATCCGGCGTGGAAGCCGTTCGGGCCGCGATACGCCGCCGCCCGAGCCACCGCGTGGACAGGAACTCGGAGGGTGGACCGTCGCACTTGACGCCGGCCGGCGCTATGCGGCCTTGTCGGGCGACTGGAATCCGATCCACCTGTGGCGGTGGTCGGCGCGCCTGATGGGGATGCGCGCGCCGATCATCCACGGCGCACACACGCTGGCGAAGGCCTGCGCGCTACAGCAGGCATCGACTGGCCAGGACATCGCTGCGGTGTGGTGCCGCTTCCGTCAGCCGGTGGCGCTGGGCGCCCACGTCACCTTGCAGGCAGGTGGCAGCGACGGCGAGTTCACGGTCATGTGCGGCGAACGTATCGCCATGGAAGGAAGGTATTCATAGTAGTGCGCGTCGCGCCAGGGTCACTCTTTCTTTACCGCGTCGAAGAAAAATCCCTTCCAATACACGACAATCTTGTTGTAGCCCTTGACGAGCGCCTCAGTACACGACAACTCGACTGCTTCCACGGTCGTCGGAATACCCAGTCGGCCAACTGGAGCGTGCGCGGTTTCCCGGATATATCGGGCGGCGTCTTCGTAATGGCGTGTGAATGTGGGAGGCCTGCGGCAGCTTTCTCCCGCGACTGTTATCTTGTCCGGCGCGATCACCAGGGCCTTCCCCACCAGCTTTGCGGCCTCTGCATCGTCGATCGATGCGATTACGGAAGAATCAAGGACTTTTGTAAGTATCCAAGTGCCCACCAGCTCATTACTATCGCTCGATACATCAGCCCGGCCCACGTGCGATGCACACGCGATCATCAGGAAGACCGTCGCCCGGGACAGCGTCTTTGGACGCGCAGCCAACTTCAGAAATGACATTGCAGTATCCTCACTCTTTGATGGACTGCACTTCAGCGGCTTCCAGGAATGGCGCCGCCTCCTCTCTTCGCCGGTACACTAGACCGCGTGCAATGACCTTCCTGCCCTTGACCGTCGTTCTTGTCATTTTCAAGATGTTGGCAGCGGCTCCTTTGAAGTCACCGCTATCGACCAGATCAAAAGTCGTGCCTGCACCGCGCTCGCCAGCGTTGTATGCAAGACTCACCAGGGCGTCGAACTGTGCCTGAGTCAGGGCCTGAGTGGTGACGCTCCGGCGCACTACACGTTCCATATAAGCGACCCTGCGCGCAAACTCGGCATCTGCCTCGGCCGGACTAACCGGTCGCGCTAGTTCTTCCTTGGTACAAGGCCCGCGATGCGCCAGGATACCGGCCCCCCATGTGCAGTTACCTTTTCCCGGCCCCATATCATCGTAGTAGTTCAGTACAACAACCTCTAGCCGTTGCATCCTTTTCCGTGCCTCTCCGCTCATACTCAAATGATCGTTGGCCCCCACAATTGCTCGGCTCGCTGCTTGTCCCATAGCTCCTCCGGCAGAATCGCTAGTGACCCAATCTATCTGCCGTAGCATGCTCGTCTGTTGTGGGACCACAAGCGACGTTTGCTACTGCTGGCGAATAATTGCAGCCGTACCTGACATTGAGGAGCAAAACGTGGCCATCGACGTATACCTGCAGATTGACGGCATCAAGGGCGAGTCGCAGGATGCCAAGCACAGGGACTGGATCGAGTGCACGAGCGTGCACTGGGGCATTCTTCAACCAAGATCGGCAACTGCTTCGACCGGCGGGGGCCACACTGCGGAACGCGCGGAGTTGAAGGAAATATCATTTACCAAGATCGCAGATCTGGCCTCACCCATCCTGATGCAGACCTGCGCCATGGGCAAGACGATTCCCAAGGCAAAATTCGACTTCATGCGCGCCGACGGCAATGGCGAACCCATCTGTTACTTCCAGATCGAACTGGAAAACGTACTCATCGGAGGTATCGCGCCCGGAATCGAGCCCGGCACCATTCTCGACGAGCACGTCAGCCTCAAATTCTCCAGGGTGAAATGGCGCTACACCCAGCAGAAAATCGGCGGCGGCGGAGGCGGCAGCACCGTTGGCGGATGGGACTTGGCGGCAAACAGAGTCGTGGCCTGACCCGCTAATGGTGTCCTCATCGCCACTGGCAACAGCAGCTATGCCACAACCGCATCGTCATCGAGGGACGCTGCGTTGTCCTTCCCGAGGATCGAACATCGCCACTCCTCCAGCCGTCCTGACCGGCACTTCATCCTGCAACACGTCCCAGTGTTCAGCCAACCTGCCATCCTCGATACGGAACAGGTCGACCACCACCTGCGGCGCCTCGGCCCAGCCCCGGATGCGTCCGTGAATGGCAACCAGGTCGCCCTCTGCGACCATCATGCCCGGCTCGTAGTGAACGTCTTTCGACATGCCGGCCACCAGCGCCCGCAGGGCGTCACGCCCCTGCGGGATATCGGGATTGTGCTGGATGTAGTCCGCGGCATAGAGGCGGTCGACCGCCGACGCATCGTGCGCCTGGAACAGCGAGGTCATCGCCTCGAGCACCAGCGCCTTGTTGCGCCGCGGCCGCGCGTCCGATGCCTGTAGTGCAGGCTGCGTGACGGTGATGGCGCCTTCCATGCGCAGGAATCTGCCGCCGGGCAGCGTCGCGTACGAGTGGACCACGCCACGATCGTAGTCCTGGACATTGACGACGCTGGCGCCGTCATTTTCTTGCCAGCTCACGGCAAACATGCCGTTACCCAGCGCAACGACCTGGATGGCGACTATTTCGGATCGGGCAAACGGCCCGTCCTTGATCTCGAATTTCAGCTGTGCCGATGACAGCAGCGTCAGGCTGACCTGGAATTCAGGATAAGCGACATCCATCTCGAGGCCAATGGGGAAGTGGTCGATCGACACGGCAGGAGCTTTCACAAAGGCGATGCACGATCGGCGGCAGCGCTACTGCCCGCCACCGGCGGCGGCGGCGCATCCGGCAGCGGCGTGAACTCCTTGTCATCCGCATCCGGCAGCTTCATCCTGCCCGCCTGCCAGTCGGCCGCCGCCTGCGCCAGACGGTCCTTCGAGGACGAAACAAAATTCCAGTACAGATGGCGCTCGCCAACCGGGTCCCCACCGAGCACCATCACAGTCGAATGCTCCAGCGCCTTGAAGCGCGACGCCGCCGCCCCCAGCACCAGCATCCGGCCGCTCTCGTGGCGCATGCCGTCCATTTCCACCGCGCCGGTGGCGATGTACAGGGCGCGCTCCTTGTAGCCGCCGGGGATCTCGGCGGTCGATCCCGGCTGCATGTCGAGATGGGCATAGAACAGCGGCGAACAGGTTTTCGCGGCGGCGGAGAGGCCATAGGCGCTGCCGGCGATGAGCTGCCCGGTGACGCCGCCATCCTTCCACTGCGGCAGGTCGGCGCCGGAATGGTGCGAGAACGATGGCGCGATTTCTTCCATTCCGTTCGGCAGCGCCACCCAGGCCTGGATGCCGTGCAGGTGGTCGCCGTGCGCCCGCGCGTGTTCGAAGCGCTCGCTGTGCGTGATGCCGCTGCCCGCGGTCATCCAGTTGACTTCGTGCGGATGGATCTCCTGTTCGACGCCCACGCTGTCGCGGTGCATGATTCGGCCCGAGAACAGATAGGTCACCGTCGACAGGCCGATATGGGGATGCGCGCGCACGTCGGCGCTGCGGTCGAGGCCCGGCGCCAGGTCGAGCGGGCCGATATGGTCGAAGAAGATGAACGGGCCCACCATGCGCTGCTTGGCGAACGGCAGCACGCGGCCGACTTCGAAACTGCCGCCAAGGCTGCGGCGGCGCTGCTCGATGATCATGTCAATCATGGTTCTCGTTACTCCATAGTGAATTGAGGGAAAGGCCTAGGCGCGGGGCCAGGCGCTGGCGATCGGCGGCTTGGTGTCGAAATACGCCACCAGCAGATCGGTCAGGATGCGGATCTTGCGCGCCGGATGCTGGCCCGGCGGGCGCACGACGTAGGCGCCGGCCGGCGGCGGAGGGTAGCGCGTCATGACTGGTACGAGCGCGCCGGAATCCAGGTACTCATGCATCAAGCCGTAGGGAAGATAGGCGACGCCCACCCCCGCCAGCGCGGCCGCGACCAGGGCGGTGCCGTTGTCCGCCTTGAAGCGCCCCTGGGGCCGGACCGTCACGATCTTGTCGCCATCCAGGAACTGCCAGGCCTCGGTGCCCTGCATGAGGGCCTGGTGCGACAGCAGCTGGTCCGGCGTCTCGGGCGCTCCATGGGCGGCGATATAGGCGGGACTGGCGACGACCAGTCCATAGATCGGCCCGATCCGCCGCGCCACCAGGTTGGAATCCTGCAGGTAGCCGAGCCGAATCGCGCAGTCGTAACCGTCCGCGATCAGGTCCACGTTGTGGTCGCTGTAGCAGGTGTGGATGTGCAGCCGCGGGTGAAGCCGCGCCATTTCCGCCAGCACGGGCGCGAAGTGGGTCGGCCCGAACGACAGCGGCGCGGCGATGCGCAGGCGGCCGCGCAGCTCGCCGGCGGGCAGGATCGTCTCGCGCGCCAGGGCGATCTCGGCGCAGACCCTGGCCGCGTAGTCGCGGAAGGTGGTGCCGGCTTCGGTGAGCGCCGCGCCGCGGGTGGTGCGCGACAGCAGCTGGATGCCCAGCTCCTCCTCGAGCCGGGCCAGGCGCCGGCTGACGATCGACTTCGACACGCCAAGCCGGAGCGCGGCCGCCGAAATGCCGCCGGCATCGGCGACTTCCACGAATGTCTGCAACTCTTCGATATCCACTACGATGCTCCCGATTGTGCCAAGTGGCGTCGCCTAGATGATACTGCCCTGCGTCGCCGGCTTGCCCAACGGCTCCGGCATGACGGGCAGGTGCAGGCGATCGCGACCCGACAGCTCGTCCCCGTGGATTTGTTCGGCCAGACGCTCGGCGTCGCGCCGGCGGATATCGAGCGCCGCCTCCTGGACGTCGGCTTCGGCAACGCCCAGCGCGCGCAGGCCCTCGGCGCCCATCAGGTAGGCCGATTCGACGGTCTCGCGAATCTGGAAATCCACACCGGCGCGGATCAGGGTGATGGCATGGCCGCGATCGTAGCTGCGCACCAGCAGCCGGGCCTGCGGAAACTCGCGCCTGGCCAGCGCCACGATGTCGTTCGCGGCCTTGGGTTCGTCGATGCACACCATGATCGCATCGACTTGCCCGGCGCCGGAATGGCGCAGGGTGTCCATCCTGGTGCCTTCGCCGAAGAACACCTTGAAGCCGAAACGCTGCGCATCGCGGATGCGGTCGGGATCCTTGTCGATCACCGTCAGCTTGACGCCGCTGGACAGCAGCACCTGCGAGGCGATCTGGCCGAAGCGGCCGAAGCCGATGACGAGCACCCTCCCCTTCAGGTCGCGCGCATGCTCGACGCCTTCCATCGATTTTTCATGCCGCAGGAGGCGGTCGGTCACGAGCGTCAGGAGCGGCGAGAGCGCCATCGAGAGGATCACGACGGTGGCGAACAAGGCATTCTCTCGTTCGTCGAGCACGCCGGCCGAGAGCGCGGCGGCGTACAGCACGAAGGCGAACTCGCCGCCCTGCAGGAACATCGAGGTACGGTGCAGGGCCTGGTGATTGCTGGCGCCGAACAGGCGCGCGACCACGTGAACGACGATGCCCTTCGCCACCATGAACCAGAACAGCATGGACAGCAGCAGCTGCCATTCGGCCGCGACGATGGCCAGGTCGAGCGACATGCCCACCGCCAGGAAGAACAGCCCCATGAGCAGACCGCGAAACGGCTCGATATCGCTTTCGACCTGGTGCCGGTAGCTCGAACTCGACAGCATCACCCCGGCCAGGAAGGCGCCCATCGCCATCGACAGGCCGGCGAATTCCATCAGCAGCGCCGCGCACAGGACCACCAGCAGCGCGCCCGCGGTCAGGACTTCGCGCGTGCGCGACCTGGCCAGCAAGGCGAAGAACGGATCGAGCCCCCAGCGCGCCACCCCCAGCAGCACCGCCAGCGCGCCGATCGCCAGCAGCAGGTCGGACCAGCCCTGGCCCTGCTGTCCGGGAAGCTGCGGCGCCAGGAAGGCGACCACCGCCAGCAGCGGCACGATCATCAAGTCCTCGAACAACAGGATCGCGACCGACTTCTGCCCCTGCTCGCTGGAGATTTCGCCCCGGTCCTGCAGCGCCGTCATGATGACGGCGGTCGAGGACAGGACGAAGCCCGCGCCGGCGACGAAGGCGGCCGGCCCGGACAGGCCGAACATCGCATAGCCGGTGAGCGCCAGCGCGGCGGTCGCGGCGGACACCTGGGCCAGGCCCAGGCCGAAGATCTGGCCGCGCATCGCCCACAGCTTGTGCGGCCGCAGCTCCAGCCCGATCACGAACAGGAACATCACCACGCCCAGCTCGGAGATATGCAGGATCGAGCGCGCATCGGTGACCAGGGCCAGCACCGACGGTCCCACCAGGATGCCCGCTCCAAAGTAACCAAGGACCGCGCCAAGGCCCAGCCGCCGGAACAACGGCACGGCGATCACGGCCGCCCCCATCAGGACGACCACCGGGCCGATCGTTTGCCCCAGGCTTGCTCCAGCCATCAACTCTCCTCGCTCATTTCATTCATTTCATGCACTCATTCAGGCGCAACGACAGGCGCTGGCGTTCCCGGATGCGCAACACAGCACATCCGAGAGCGGCACTAGCGCACGCTACGCGGGGCCAGCAAAATCGTCCTGACGCCCATGCGTTGGAGATAGAACAATACCAATCCGATATAGGCGCGACAATGTTCAATCCTGCTATCGGTGGTTCATTCCTGCTGCGCCAGATCGACGAAGTCAGTCTTAGGAGAACATTATTCCCGCCCCATTGGTCATGCCCCCGCCTCTTCCCTACAACATCGTCGGCCTGTCGCAGGCAGGGCGCGCGTGGAGCGGCGTCCAGCTCGTCGTCACCGGCTACGACTGTGAGGGCGAAGGCACGAGCATCCTTCCGCATCGCGATCACGCACGCCTGAGCGTCGTGCTGGAAGAGCATGGGGGCGCATGCGAGCCCCGCTTCCATCCAGATCGTCCATGCCCCGTCGAGCATGTACCGCGGCATATGTATTTCGCGCCAGCCGGCATGGAAATATGGGGCCATTCAAAAAACGCGCGACGCGTCGTCGACGCCGTCCTCGTGTTCGACCTCGACGTCTTGAGCGAGCGCCTGGAAACGACATTGGACCCGGACCGGACCAGCGTCCCGAGGCTGCGCTTTGCCAACGACCGGATCTGGAATCTGGTCAAGCTGCTTTCCGAGGCAGTCCATAACCCCGACCCGTCGATGCATCTATACGGCGACGGCATCATTACCGCCGTGTCGTCGCAGCTGTTCGCAGCGCCGCGCATCACGGAGTTCAAAGCCGGTGGACTCGCGCCATGGCAGCTGCGGCGGGTGATCGACTATATGGATGCGAATCTCCCACACCGTATCGAGCTCGACACCCTGGCAGCGCTGGTCAACCTGTCGCAAGCCCATTTCAGCCGCGCGTTCAAGATATCGACCGGACTGGCGCCCTACCAATGGCAGCTCGACGCCCGCATCCGGCGCGCGCAGCAGTTGCTGTCCGCTTCCGACGCGAGCCTGGGCGAGGTGGCGCATGCCACCGGCTTTGCGGATCCGGTTCACTTTGGCAGGACATTCCGAAAAATGATGGGCCTGGCGCCGGGCGCGTGGCGCACCGAGCACAAGCGATAGCCGTTCCGGCGTCGCACGCGCCGAATAAATAAATCAAATTGACTTATCATTGGGCTTGCTCTATAATTCATGCCCACTAGATAATAGTTATTCGTAGCAACAACCCTGCTGCACCATATTTCCCATCCCATGGATGGGAAATCGCTCTCAGGCCCAGCGCCTGCATCTCGACAACGTTGACGCAATTCGCGTCAGCACCCATCCCGCCGGCAAAGCGCGCCTGCCGTTTCCATCGCCTGCACGCTTGCGCGCCAATTGCACTGTCGACGGCCCGGGTCCATCGATTCCCATGAACGCCATTGGCTGCAGGGTTTCATTCCATTCGCCAAATCGAAGGAGAACAACAACGTGGCAAAACAAATCATCATCGACCATGTCTTCAAGGTGTACGGCGACCAGCCCGACGACGCGCTGGCGCTGGTTCGCCAGGGCGCCAACAAGCAAGACATCCTGGCCAAGACCGGCTGCACGATCGGCGTGTTCGACGCCACCCTCACCATCGAAGCGGGCGAGATCTTCGTCATCATGGGCTTGTCCGGCTCGGGCAAGTCGACCCTGGTGCGCATGCTCAACCGCCTGGTCGAGCCGACCGACGGCCGCATCCTGGTCGACGGCAACGATATCAACACGCTGCCGGACGCCGAGTTGCGCGCCTTGCGCCGCAAGGACATCAGCATGGTGTTCCAGTCGTTCGCGCTGCTGCCGCATATCACCGTGCTCGACAACACCGCCTTCGGCATGGAGCTGGCCGGCATTCCCAAGGCCGAGCGCCATGAGCAGGCGCGGCAAGCGCTGGAGCAGGTCGGCCTGGCGGGCTATGCCGCCAGCTATCCCGACGAACTGTCCGGCGGCATGCAGCAGCGCGTGGGCCTGGCCCGTGCGCTGGCCAGCGATCCATCGATCCTGCTGATGGACGAGGCGTTTTCGGCGCTCGACCCGATCATGCGCACCGAGATGCAATCCGAACTGCTGCGCCTGCAGCAGATCAAGCGCCGCACCATCGTCTTCATTTCGCATGATCTCGACGAAGCGATGCGCATCGGCGACCGCATCGCCATCATGAAGGATGGCCACGTGGTGCAGGTCGGCACGCCCGAGGAAATCCTGCGCAAGCCCGCCAACGACTACGTGCGCAATTTCGTGCGCGGCGTCGATGCTGCGGCGGTCTTCAAGGCCAGCGACATTGCCCGCAAGAGCCAGATCGTGGTGTCGGAATCGCCGACCCGCGGTTCGCGCGCGGCTCTCTCCATGCTGGAGGAGCAGGACCGGACCTATGCCTACGTCGTCAATCCCCAGCGCGAATTCCTCGGCCTGGTGTCGGTCGATTCCCTGCGCAGCGCCCTCGACGGCCATACCGGCCCGCTGGGCCTGGCGCATGCCTTCCTGGCGGACGTGCAGACCATCAAGGCGGACGAGCCCGTCGCCGGCCTGTTCGGCCAGGTGGCGCAACTGCCGTACGCGGTGCCGGTGGTGGGCGATGACGGACGCCTGTGCGGCGCGATCAGCAAGACCACCTTGCTGAAATTCCTCGACCCCGACACGCCCGCCATTCCCGAGGCACAGCATCAGAAAGGACAAGCATGAGCATGACCGAGAACATCACAGCAGTACAGCCGGCCGCGGTGCAGCCGGCCACCGAACAGGCTGCAGGACAAGCTGCAGGACAGGCTGCACACGCGGCCGCCCAGATCAATCCCTGGCTGCCGACGCCGCCGAGCGACACCTCCTGGCTCGACGCGGCAGCGCCGGGCGTCACGCCCGAGCACGCCAGCAGTTTCGACCTGGCGCACCTCCTCGATGGCGCGCTGCCGCTGCAATCCTGGATCAACGACGGGCTGGGCTGGGTTGTGGAGAATTTCCGTCCCTTCTTCCAGGCCGTACGCGCGCCGATCGACGCGACACTGACCGGCTCCAGCCAGTTGCTGCTGGCCGTGCCATCCCTGGTGCTGATCGCCATCATCGGCCTGCTGGCATGGCAGTTCACCAGCCGTGCGCTGGCCGTCGGCACCGTGCTGGCGCTGGTGGCGGTCGCCGTGCTGGGCGTGTGGCCGGAAGCGATGATCACCCTGTCGCTGGTGCTCACCTCGCTGGTGTTCTGCCTGGTGATCGGTCTACCGCTGGGAATCTTCCTGGCCAGCAGTGACCGTGCGCAGAACATCCTGCGCCCCGTGCTGGACGCGATGCAGACGACGCCCGCCTTCGTCTATCTGGTGCCGGTGGTCATGCTGTTCGGCATCGGCAATGCGCCAGGCGTGATCGTCACCATCATCTTCGCCCTGCCGCCGCTGGTGCGCCTGACCAACCTCGGCATTCGCCAGGTGCGTCCCGACCTGATCGAGGCGGCGCGCGCCTATGGCGCCTCGCCCTTGCAGCTCTTGAGCCGTGTGCAGCTGCCGCTGGCAATGCCGTCGATCATGGCCGGCATCAACCAATCGCTGATGCTGTCGCTGTCGATGGTGGTGATCGCCTCGATGATCGCGGTCGGCGGCCTTGGCCAGATGGTGCTGCGCGGCATTGGCCGCCTTGACATGGGCCTAGCCACCGTGGGCGGTCTCGGCATCGTCCTGCTGGCCATCATGCTGGACCGCCTGACCCAGGCCATGGGGCAACCGCGCCGCGGCGTGCGCCACTGGTACCAGACCGGTCCGGTCGGCTTCGTCCTGCGCCGGGTCGGCGGTTCCGCCGGCTCCGACGCGGCCCCGTCCACCAAGCCCGCCACCGCACAATAAGACTAGAAAGGATACCGATGCGTCAAACCGAACACTTCAACGCCACCTATAAAACGCAGCGCGCGTTTCGCTGGATCTCGGCCCTCGTGCTTGCCGGACTCGCCCTCTGCACCGGCATCGCGACGGCGCAAACACCAGGCGCCGACCTGCCCGGCAAGGGCATCAAGGTGCAGGCCCTGCAAAGCTCGCTGGCCGAGGAAACCTTCCAGACCATGCTGGCCAATCGCGCCCTGGAACAGCTGGGCTACGAAACGCAGCCGATCAAGGAAGTCGCCTATCCGACCGCGCACATCGCCGTCGGCAACGGCGACGCGACCTTCCTCGCAGTGCACTGGGACCCTTTGCACCAGGATTATTACGATAACGCGGGCGGTGACGCCAAGCTGCTGCGCACCGGCAGCTACGCTGGTCCTGCCGCCCAGGGCTATCTGATCGACAAGGCCACGGCCGAGAAGCACAACATTACCAATATCGACCAGTTGCGCGACCCGACCATCGCCAAGTTGTTCGACCATGACGGCGACGGCAAGGCCGACCTGACCGGTTGCGATCCGGGCTGGGGCTGCGAGGCCATGATCGAGCATCATATGGACGGCTACAAACTGCGTCCGACGGTCACGCACGTGCAGGGCAGCTATTCGGCGCTGATCGCCGATACGATCGGCCGCTACAAGCGCGGCGAATCGATCCTGTACTACACCTGGACGCCTTACTGGGTGAGCAGCGTGCTGGTGCCGGGCAAGGATGTCGTGTGGCTGCAGGTGCCGCACTCGTCGAACCCGCAAAACGCCAATACCCGCCTGGCCGATGGCAGCGATTACGGGTTTGCCGTCAACACCACGCGCTTCGTCGTGAATCGCGGCTGGGCCGAGAAGAATCCGGCGGCAGTCAAGCTGTTCGAAGTCATGCGCTTGCCGATTGCCGACATCAATGCACAGAACGATCGTGTGCGTGAAGGGCAGAACTCGCAGGCCGAGATCGCGCGGCATACGGCGGGGTGGATCAAGTTCCACCAGGAGCTGTTCGATAGCTGGATCGCGCAGGCGAAGGCGGCTGCCAAACCCTGACCGGGCCGAGTAACTCAGGCAGGCAAGCGATCGAGCAGCTTGTCGAGCGTGATCGGATAATCCCTGACACGCACGCCGGTAGCGTTGTACACGGCATTGGCGATGGCGGCGGCCACGCCGCTGATGCCCAGTTCTCCGACACCCTTGGCCTTGACCGGCGAGATCGTTTCATCGACTTCGTCGAGGAAGATCACGTCCTGGTGCGGGATGTCGGCGTGCACCGGAACCTCGTAGCCGGCCAGGTCGTGGTTGACGAACATGCCGATGCGTTTGTCCACCACCAGGTGTTCCATCAGGGCTGCGCCCGCGCCCATCGTCATGCCGCCGATGACCTGGCTGCGCGCCGTCTTGGGATTGAGGATGCGCCCGGCGGCGCACACTGCCAGCATGCGCCGCAGCCGGATCTCTCCCGTGACGGCATCGACCGCCACCTCGACGAAGTGGGCGCCGAAGGTCTGCTGGACATACCGCTTGGCCAGGTCGCCATACTCGATGCTGTCCTCGGCCACCAGCTCGCCCGCCTCGGCTGCCTCGCCCAGCGCAAAGGTCTTGCCGCCGGCGCGCACGGCGCCGTCGACGAATTGGGCGTCGGCCGCTGCGACACCGAACCGCGCGGCAACCGCTTCGCGCAGCCTGACACAGGCGGCATATACACCGGCGGTCGCCGACGCCGCGCCCCATTGGCCGCCCGAGCCTGGCGACTCGGGAAAGCGCGAGTCGCCGAGCTTGACGACGACCTTGTCCATGCCGATGCCCATCATTTCGGCCGCGGTCTGGCCGATGATGCTGTAACTGCCGGTGCCGATATCGGTCATGTCCATCTCGACCGTCACCACGCCGGCGCGATTCAGGCGCACCCGCGCCGCACACTTCATGATCGGTGCGCCGCGTATCGCGGCGGCCACCCCCACCCCGATCAGCCAGTCCCCTTCGCGCCGGGTCGCCGGTTTGCGTGGACAATCGCTCCAGCCGAAGCGCTCGGCGCCCGTCCGCAGGCACTCGACCAGCTGGCGGCGCGAGAACGGGCGCTTGGGATTGGCCGGATCGACCTGCGTGTCGTTCAGGATGCGGAACTCGACCGGATCGATCCCCAGCTTCTCGGCCATTTCGTCCATCGCGATTTCCAGCGCCATCATGCCCGGGGCCTCGCCCGGCGCGCGCATCGCCCCGCCTTCCGGCAAGTCCAGGTGCGCCAGGCGCAGGCGCGTCATGCGGTTGGGGCCCGCGTACAGCACGCCGGTCTGGATGGTCGCCGACTCCGGCCGGCCTCCCGCCAGGTTGCCGGACCAGCTCTCGTGGCCGAGCGCGGTGATCCTGCCGTCCCTGCTCGCGCCGATGCGCAGGCGCTGGATCGTGGCCGGCCGGTGCGTGACGTTATTGAACATCAGCGCGCGCTGCAGGGTCACCTTGACCGGCCGCCGCGCCGCCCGCGCCGCCAGGGCCGCCATCACGGCGTCGGACAGGATGGTGCCCTTGCCGCCAAAGCCGCCGCCGATGAAGGGCGAGACGATGCGCACATTCGCCTTCGGGATGCCGAGGGTTTTGGCGATGTCGCGCACGCCCCAGTTGATCTGCTGGATCGCGGTCCACAGCGTGAGCTTGTCGCCATCCCAGGCCGCGATGGTCGCATGCGGTTCCATCATCGCGTGCGCCTGGTCGGGCGTCGAATAGTCGGCATCGAGCCGCACGGGCGCCGCGGCGTGCGCGCCGATAAAGTTACCCAGCTCGGTCTCGGGGGGCGGACCGAAAGAACCCTGTTTGGCCATCGGCGCGCTGGTCCTGGTCGCCGCCAGGTCGAAGGCGCCCGCCTCGCGCACGTACTCGACCCTGACCAGGCCAGCAGCGGCACGGGCCTGCTCGAAGGTGTGCGCGACCACGACCGCGACCGCCTGGTGATAATGGTCGACCCCGGGGCCGGCCAGGGCACGGGCCACATAGAATTCTCCGCGATCGAGCTTGCCGGCGTTATCGGCCGTCACGATGGCCAGCACGCCCGGCGCGCGCCTGGCATCTTCCAGTGCCATCGAGGCAATGCGCCCTTTGGCGATGGCGGCGCCGAGTACGTAGCCGTAGGCAGCGTTGGGGGCGGCGTCGTTCTGCTCGTAGGCGTAGATGGCCCTGCCTGTCACCTTCAGCGGGCCGTCGATGCGGTCGACCGGCTTGCCGACGACGCGCAGCTGATCGATCGGATTGCGGGTTGCGGGTTTATCGAATTTCATGTCGTTTCCTTGCCTGCTCACAAAATGTCCATGGCCTGTGCGGCCCTCAGTTTCAGCTTGGCACAATCGCCACGCGCACAATGTCCGGAAGTTCTCGATTTATTGCCCGATCTTCTCGCCAGCCATGCTCCACGATAGGCAAGCGGCCGCGCTGACGGGTATCATCGCCGCTCGACACGAGTAATCCGACACGAGCGCGATCCATGCATTCATCCTCCGTCCAGCCGCACAACGACCCACCATGCGGCAAGCTCGCCGGCAAGATCGCCATGTTGATCGGCCAGCAGGGCTACCGTGAGCTGGACGTGCCGGGATTGACGATTTACCGCTACACCGCCCCGACCGAAGCGATTTCGAGCAATTACCAGCCGAGCATGACGCTGGTCGCCCAAGGAAAGAAGCAAGCCTCCCTTGGCCACACCACCTTCATCTACGACCGGTCCCATTTTTTGCTGACCTCGCTCGAGATGCCGGTGACCAGCCGCGTCATCGAGGCCAGCATCGACCGACCCTACCTGTGCGTGCGACTCGCCTTCGACATGGGCATGGTGCGCGAGCTGCTGGCGCGCGACGGCATCGCGCCGGCGCCCCGCGGCGACAGCGGCCTGGCCATGACGACCGGCCAGACCACCAGGCAGCTGACCGATGCCTTCGTGCGCCTGCTGGACCTGCAGGATGCCCCGGGCGACATCCCCTTCCTGGGCGACCTGCTCGGGCGCGAGATCGTCTACCGCGTGCTGCAGAGCACCGAAGGCAAACGCCTGCGCGGCATCGCCACGCTGGGAGAGCATAGCCACCGCACCGCGGCGGTGGTGGCCTGGATCAACGAGAACTACGCCAAGCCGCTGCGCCTCGAGGAACTGGCCGGGGTGGCGGCCATGGGCCAGTCGACGCTGCACCGCCATTTCCGCGCTCTCACCGCCATGACGCCGCTGCAGTACCAGAAACGCCTGCGCCTGCAGGCCGCGCGCATGCTGATGCTGATGGATGGCCTGGACGCGGCCAGCGCCGCCTTCGAAGTCGGGTATGAAAGCGCCAGCCAGTTCAACCGCGAATACAGCCGCTTCTTCGGCCGCTCGCCGCTGCGCGACGTCAAGGCCCTGCGCGCGCAGGCAGCGGCCAACTGATCTCCATTTTCGGCACATGGCAAAAATCGACCTCAATCACCTGTCGGCCTTCATCGTGGTGGCGCGCGAGCGCAGCTTCACCCGCGCCGCGGCCCAGCTCGGGGTATCGCAGTCGGCCCTGAGCCACACCATCCGCAAGCTCGAGGAAGGGCTCGGCGTAAGGCTGCTGATGCGCAGCACGCGCGGCGTGTCGCCGACCGACGCCGGGGAGCGCATGCTGGCCAATATCGCCCCGCTCTACCAGGGCATCGAGGCCGAGCTCTGCGCCGTGAGCGAGCTGCGGGACACCCCCAGCGGCACGATCCGCATCACCGCCCACGACCACGCGGCCAGCACGGTGCTCTGGCCCAGACTGGCGACGCTGCTGCCGCATTACCCGGACATCAAGGTCGAGGTCAGCATCGACTACGGTCTGGCCGATATCGTGGGCGAGCGCTTCGACGCCGGCATCCGCTGCGGCGACATCGTCGCCAGGGACATGATCGCGGTACGCATCGCGCCCGATATGCGCATGGCGGTGGTCGGCGCCCCTGCGTACTTCGCGCGGCGCCCGCCGCCGCAGTCGCCGCAGGACCTGGCCGCCCACGACTGCATCAACCTGCGCCTGCCGACGCATGGCGGCCTGTCATCCTGGGAGTTCGCGCAAGACGGCAAGACTTCGCAGTGGCAGGTCGAAGGCCAGTGCGTGTTCAACACCACGCCGCAGAAACTGGCCGCCGCCCTCGATGGCTGCGGCCTGGCCTACGTACCCGAAGACATGATCCAGGACCACGTCGCGGCCGGCCGCCTGATCGCCGTGCTCGAACCGTGGTGGCCCACACTGCCCGGCTACCACCTGTACTACCCCAGCCGGCGCCAGCACTCGGCTGCCTTCGCGCTGGTCGTCGATGCGCTGCGGCTGGCCTGATCAATCCTTCTGCGGGCGGCTTGCGAAGACTTCCTTGAAGACCGGCATGGCCGAGAACACATTCGGCCAGCCCGCATAGAACGCCAGCTGGGTCAGGGCTTCTCCGGCTTCTTCGCGGGTCAGGCCGTTGTCCATCGCGCGATTGAGGTGGAAAGTAACCTGCGCCACCTGGCCGGAGGCGACCAGTGCGCTGACCGTCACCAGGCTGCGGTCGCGCGGCGCCAGGCCCGGGCGCAGCCAGAGGTCGCGGAACAAGGCATCGGTGGTGTATTCCACCACACCCGGACTGACGGCGCCGAAGTTGTTGCTCACCATGGTGGCACGCTGACGTTCGGCCGCTTCATCGAGCTTGAGCCGGGCCGCCTGGGCGCCCGCATCGGTGGTCTTGATCTTGCGCTGGGCGTAGACGCCGGCGATGGCCTGATCGGCGGCGACGGCGTTGCCCCAGCCCGAATAGAAGGCCAGGTGCGCGACGATCTCATCGAGTTCAGCCGGCTTGACGCCGCTGTCGAGGGCCAGGTTCAGGTAGTGCGGCAGGCCGGCGGCCTGGTTGCGGGCAACCAGGACCGCGACCGTGACGATGCTGCGGTCGCGCATGGACAGGCCGGGACGCTTCCAGACGCCATCCAGCGTGCCCTGGGTGTAGTGTTCGAGTACGGGTGTGTTCATCGGTGCTCCCTTCTGCATGGCGGGCGCCGCGGCCAGCGCGGCGGCGGACGACAGGGCCGCCAGGGTGGCGACCGTCAGTTTGCCGGGCGATGGCGTCATCATGGTTGCGCGCCCATGCTTATCGTGGGTACTGGGCATCGGAGACCTTTTCCATCCAGTTGACGTTCTTGCCGTCCAGCGTGCCGGTCATGGCGACATGCGACATGCCGGTCGTGCGCGTCGCGCCGTGCCAATGCTTGACCCCGGGCGGACACCAGACCACGTCGCCGGCGCGGATCGCCGTTGGCTTGCCGCCCCATTCCTGGGTCCAGCCGCTGCCGGCGGTGACCACCAGGTACTGCCCAACCGGATGCGTATGCCATGCCGAACGCGCACCTTCCGAAAACGTCACCTGAGCCGCCGAAAACTTGCTCGATCCGCCTGCCGCCAGCAGCGGGCCGACCTCGACACTTCCGGTGAAGTACTCGGCAGGCCCCTTGGTCGATGCCTGCGCGCCCGCCTTGCCGATCAGCTGTGAATGGGAAGTTACAGGCTCGGCGGCGCCGACGACGCCCACGGCGGCCGACAACAGTCCCGAGACAAGGAATTTGACCATCATCGTGCGTCCTCCTTGTCGACCGAGCCGGCCAGGTATTGTTCGTCGCTGACCTTTTCCAGCCAGTTCACGTTCTTTCCGTCGAGCGTTTCCTGGATCGCGATATGGGTCATGGAGGTCGTCGAGGTGGCGCCATGCCAGTGTTTGTGACCGGGCGGGCAATTGACCACATCGCCAGCGCGGATCTCGACGATCGGCCCGCCCCAGCATTGGGTCCAGCCGCAGCCGGCGGTGACGATCAGGGTTTGCCCCAGCGGGTGGGTATGCCATGCGCTGCGCGCGCCTGGTTCGAAGGTGACGCTTGCCCCCGAGACCCGGCTCGGTTCCGTCGCTGCGAACAGCGGATCGATGCGAACGGTGCCGGTAAAGTACTCTGCCGGGCCTTGTTGCGAAGGCTGTGAGCCATTGTGTGCCAATTCCATCTTCATACTCCCTAAGTGCGTTGTCGTTGTCTGCGTCGAGACTGTCGGGATCAATATAACGAGGGCCGGATCGTACGGCTAGATGGCCAAACGTGGATAACCCTATGAATCTCGCTCATGACTGGCCTGTCACCAGGCGCACCTGGGTTGGTGTCCGGCCAGGTCAATCAAGGTAAAATGGCACATCCTGGCCCTACCTGGCTTGCCGTACCGAATCACGAAGACATGACCACCGCCCCCAAAGAAATCAACGCCGCCGCCATCAAGAACAGCGCGACGGAAAAGCACACTCCGATGATGCAGCAATACCTGCGCATCAAGGCCGACTACCCCACCATGCTGGTGTTTTACCGCATGGGCGACTTCTACGAGCTGTTCTTCGAGGACGCCGAAAAAGCCTCGCGCGTGCTCGGCATCACGCTCACCGCGCGCGGCAAGTCGGGCGACCAGCCGATCAAGATGGCCGGCGTGCCCTTCCATTCGCTGGACGGCTACCTGGCCAAGCTGGTCAAGCTGGGCGAATCGTGCGCGATCTGCGAACAGATCGGCGACCCGGCCCTGTCGAAAGGTCCGGTCGAACGCAAGGTGGTGCGCGTGGTCACCCCCGGCACCCTCACCGATTCCGACCTGTTGCCCGAAAAGGCCGAGCGCCCGCTGCTGGCGCTGTGCCTGATCAACCAGCGTAAAACCGTCACCGCCGGCCTGGCCTGGCTGTCGCTCGCCAGCGGCAACCTGCGCCTGATGGAATTCTCGGGCGATGCGCGCGCCGTCGAACAGCGCCTGGCGCACGAGCTCGAACGCATCGCGCCGGCCGAGATCCTGCGCGCCGATTGCGCCGACATGTTCGAGACTGATGGGTCAAATGCTCACCTCCAGCGTGTGCCCGAATGGCATTTCGACGTCGTCAAGGGCCACGGGGCCCTGCTCGAGCAACTGGGCGTGGCCACCCTCACCGGCTTCGGCGCCGACGGCCTGGGCGCCGCATTCGGCGCGGCCGGCGCGCTGCTACGCTATGCGCAATCGACGCAGGGCCGCGGCCTGCAGCACGTGCGTGGCCTGGCCTGCGAGACCGAGAACGAATACATCGGCCTGGACGCCGCCACCCGCCGCAACCTGGAACTGACCGAGACCATCCGCGGCCAGGAGTCGCCGACCCTGTTCTCGCTGCTCGACGGCTGCCGCACCGCGATGGGCTCGCGCCTGCTGCGCCACTGGCTGCACCACGCGCGGCGCGACCAATCCATCGCGCGCAGTCGCCACCAGTCGATCGAAGCGCTGATCCAGGCCGATGCCAACGATGCGCTGTCGTCGACCCTGGCCCAGGTGCCGGACATCGAACGCATTACCACCCGCATCGCCCTGCTCACCGCGCGGCCACGCGACCTGGCCGCGCTGCGCGATGGACTCAAAGCCTTGCCGGTGGTGCGCGAACAGGTGGCGCGCTGCTTCATCCCGGGCGACACCTGCCTGCTGCGCGAGATCCACGACGATCTGACCACGCCGGGCGCGTGCGTCGACCTGCTGACGCGCGCCGTGATGGAAGAGCCGGCGGCGATGGTGCGCGACGGCGGCGTGTTCGCGCGCGGCTTCGATGCCGAGCTCGATGAACTGCGCGCGCTGTCCGAGAACGCCGGCCAGTTCCTGGTCGACCTCGAGACGCGCGAGCGCGCCCGCACCGGCATCGCCAACCTGCGGGTCGAGTACAACAAGGTGCACGGCTTCTACATCGAAGTCACCAACGGCCAGGCCGACAAGGTGCCGGACGACTACCGCCGCCGCCAGACCCTCAAGAACTGCGAACGCTACATCACGCCCGAACTGAAGGCCTTCGAAGACAAGGCCCTGTCGGCGCAAGACCGCGCGCTGGCTCGCGAAAAAATCCTGTACGACCAGCTGCTGGCCGACATGGCGCCGCATATCGGCTGCCTGCAGACGATTGCTCGCGCGCTGGCCCAGGTCGACGTGCTGGTGGCCCTGTCCAGCCACGCGCTGCGCCACAACTGGTGCGCGCCGGTCCTCTCCGATGCGCCATGCCTGACCATCGTCGAAGGCCGCCATCCGGTGGTGGAAAACCAGATCGAGCGCTTCATCGCCAACGACTGCAAGCTGTCCAACGACCGGCGCCTGCTGTTGATCACCGGCCCGAACATGGGCGGTAAATCGACCTTCATGCGCCAGGTGGCCCTGATCACGCTTCTGGCCTACGTCGGCAGCTACGTGCCGGCCACCAGCGCGACGCTCGGCCCGATCGACCGCATCTTCACCCGCATCGGCGCCAGCGACGACCTGGCCAACGGCCGTTCGACCTTCATGGTCGAGATGACCGAATCGGCCGCGATCCTGAACGGCGCCACCGAGCATTCGCTGGTGCTGATGGACGAAGTCGGCCGCGGCACCTCGACCTTCGACGGCCTGGCGCTGGCCTGGGCGATCGCGCGCCACCTGATCGACACCAGCCGCAGCTTCACGCTGTTCGCGACCCACTACTTCGAACTGACCCAGCTGCCCGAGACCTATCCGAGCGCCGCCAACGTGCACCTGTCGGCGGTCGAGCACAAGGACAGCATCGTGTTCCTGCACGCGGTGCAGGACGGCCCCGCCTCGCAAAGCTACGGCCTGCAGGTGGCGCAGCTGGCGGGCGTGCCGCAGCCGGTGATCAAGGCCGCGCGCAAGCACCTGGCGCGCCTGGAAGCGCAGGCGCTGGATGCGACGCCGCAGCGCGACCTGTTCGCGGCGCCGCTCGCCGAGGAAGAAATCGGCGAGGCCCCGGCGCCGGCCTTTGCGCAAGCCGAAGCGCAGGACGACGGCCTGCGCGACGCGCTCGATGCGATCGATCCGGATACGTTGACGCCGCGCGAAGCGCTCGAACGCCTCTACGAGCTCAAGCGACTCGCCGCCTGATGCAAGCACGGCGCCGATCCCTGCTGCTGGCGGCCCTGCTGTCCTTCACTTCGCTCGCCGGCGCGAAGGACAAGGCGGATGACGGCGCGCACCGGTTCGCGGTGATCGGCAACGACTCGGGCGAAGACGGCGAGCCGCGCCTGAAGCAGGCGCTGGCCGATTCGTCCGAAAAATCGCTGGCCTTCGTCGTCATCAACGGCATCAAGGGCGAGAAGGAAAGCTGCGGCGACCGGTTGTACCAGGAGCGGCGCGACATCATCGAGCGCGCCCGGCGGCCGACTGTCGTGTCGCTGGCTGGCAGCGACTGGACGGCCTGCCGCAACTCGGCCAACCGCACCAATGCGATCGAGCGCCTGAACCGCCTGCGCGAACTGTTCCATGGCGAGCCCGAGTCGCTGGGCCGCGAGAAAATCCACCTCACCCAGCTGTCGGCCAGCCCGCGGTTTCGCAGCTATGCCGAGAATGCGCACTGGAAGGTCGGCAAGGTGCTGTACGCCACCATCAATCTCCCGGCCGGCAACAACCATTTCCTGCCGGCGGCCGGCCGCAACAGCGAGTACGAAGACCGGACGGTCGCCAACCGCTTCTGGCTGAACCGTCTGTTCGCGATCGCTCGCAGCGACAAGGCCGAGGCGCTGGTGCTGTTTTCGGAAGGCGCGGTGCGGCCGTTCTACCTGGACCAGCCGGCGGGGCTACGCGGCCTGCTGCGGCGCGATCCGGTGGAGAAGGATGGGTTCGAGGCGGTACGGCGCCAGATCCAGGGCCAGGCGCTCAAATTCGATGGCAAGGTGCTGCTGGTCGACGGCGGTACGCCGCATGGGAAGAAACCCGAGATCGAGTGGAAGGGCAACCTGGGACAGCTGTCGGTAGGGACGAAGGCGGTCGAGGTGAATGTGAAAGTGGGGAAAGAAGCGCAGTTTGGGGTGGAGGATGCGAAGCAGTGATTGGTTCGCGTGTGTAGTGTTCGTGAGAACTTAGGTTCCCGCCTTCGCGGGAACGACGGTTTTACGTGTGGTAGTCGCTGGCAGCACTATTGGCCCGCAACCTTTGCACGTCGTTCCCGCGAAGGCGGGAACCCAAGTCACTCAGCCCACCACCAACGCAATTACTGCAGCGGCTGGCTACGGAAGTGGTCGCCTTCGTCGCTGTCATCCATCTCATGATGATGACCGCCGGCGCCATGCACGTGGCCGTGCTGGATTTCCTCGGCGGTGGCTGCGCGCACGTCGATCACCGACAGATCGAAGCGCAGTGCCATGCCGGCCAGTGGGTGGTTACCGTCCAGGACTACCTTGTCTTCGGCGATCTCGGTCACGGTGAAGATCACCGGCTCGTCGTCGCCGCCTTCAGCCACGCCTTCGAACTGCATGCCGACTTCGATCGGCTCAGGCAGGCGGGCGCGCTCTTCGACCTTGACCAGCTCTGGCTCGTAGTCGCCAAACGCGTCGTCCGGTTCTACCTGGATCGTTGACGAATAGCCGACTTCCTTGCCGTCGAGCTCTTCTTCGATCTTCGGCAGGGTATTTTCGTAGCCGCCGTGCAGGTAAACCATCGGCTGCACGCCTTCTTCGATGAGGTTGTTCTGGGCATCCGACAGCTTGTAGTTAACCGTCACGACTGTGTCTTTGGCAATCTTCATCGCACATCCTTTCGTAGTAAGGCTCGGATTATACCCCCGATGGGTTCCGTCACTTGTCCGGCTGGTTATAATGACGCATGAAAAAATTACCGCTTCTCGGGAATATCACTCCCGCCGAGTTTCTGCGCGATTATTGGCACAAGAAACCGCTCCTGATCCGTGGCGCGATCCCCGGCTTCAAACCCCTGCTCAAATTCGAGAAACTGGCCGAAATGGCGCGCCAGAATCACGTCGAAGCGCGCCTGGTCACCCAGAAGGACGGCAACTGGGACATGCAGCACGGTCCCCTGGCCGAACTCCCGGCCCGCACCGAGCCCAACTGGACGATGCTGGTCCAGGGCGTGAACCTGTACGACGAGCGCGCCGACGAGCTGCTGCGCCAGTTCCGCTTCGTGCCCGATGCCCGCCTGGACGACTTGATGATCAGCTTCGCCACCGATGGCGCCGGCGTCGGTCCCCACTACGATTCCTATGACGTGTTCCTGCTGCAGGCCCACGGCAAGCGGCGCTGGAAGATCGGTTCGCAGCAAGACCTGACCCTGGTCGAAGGCTTGCCGCTCAAGATCCTGGCCAATTTCAAGCCCGAAGAAGAATTCGTGCTCGAACCGGGCGATATGCTGTACCTGCCGCCGCATTATGCCCACGACGGCATTGCCGAAGGCGAATGCATGACCTATTCGATCGGCTTCCGCTCCCCTTCGTTCCAGGAATTGGGAGAGGCCTTCCTGCAATTCATGGCCGACTCCATCGATTTGCCTGGTCGTTATGGGGATCCGGAATTAAAGCCGGCCAAGAACCCGGCCGAGATTCCGCGCGATATGCTCGACACCGTCACCGAAGAATTGAACAAGGTGCGTTGGGACGAGGAAGACGTGACCGTGTTCCTGGGCGAGCATATGTCCGAGCCGAAGCACAATGTGTTCTTCACCGGTCCGGCGAAACCATTGACCGTGGGCCGCTTCATGGAAACCGCGGCCAAGCGCGGCATCAAGCTGTCGAGCAAGACCCTGATGCTGTACCGCGGCAAGCACGTCTTCATCAACGGCGAATCGTTCGCCGTCGGCCGCGCCGACAAGGAGGTGCTGGACGTGCTGGCCAACGAGCGCCGCATCGCTGGCGCCGTGCTCGACAAAGCCACCGACGACGTGCTCGAAGCCCTGTACACTTGGTACCAGGACGGCTGGGTCGAGCTGGGCTGAGGGACGGGGTGTCGATGAGCGAACCACGCACGATTGCCTTCGACACCCGCCTCGACTGCGAGGCGCACTTTCACGCCTGCATCGAAGCGGCGCAAAGCACCCTGGCCGTCTTCGATCCGGATGTCGCGGTCTTTCCACTCGGCAGCACCAGCATCGACACCGCGCTGCGAGCCTTTCTTGCCCGTGGCGGCCGGCTGCGCCTGGCGCTGCACGATCCGTCCCACGTCGAGCGCCACTATCCGCGCTTCCTGCGCCTGCTGCGCGACTACGGTCACCTGTGCGAATGCCGGCAAACCCCGCGCAGCCTGCGCCAGCTCACCGATTCCTTCTGTATCGGCGACGACCGGTACATCGTGCGCCGCTTCCACAGCGACCACATGCGCGGTGAGGCGAGCTTCGACGATCCGGCCGCCTGCGAACTGTCGCAGCACCGCTTCGAAGCAATCTGGCAAGAGTCATATCTCGCGTTGCAAATGTCCAGGACGGGTTTATGAGCGGGCGCAATAATTGCCTGAAAAGCGCCAGATAGTTACATAGCGTGATGTTTCTTAGCCACGTTGCATCTTGTAACAATATGAAGCTTATTCATCCGCAAATTTCTTTCGTTACGGCATGTGTTCGCTATTGCGAAACTGTAAAATTGTCTATAATATCAATCAGGAAGGTTCCGTTGCGTCTATGGCGTTAACGCTATTTGTGAAAGCACGAGAATTCCACCGAGAAATAATTACCGGTAATTATTAATCGCAACAAGTGTTCGACTCTTGTAAATACTAAGGAAAAATCATGAAAAAAACCCTGCTGATCGCCTCCCTGTTCGCTGTTACCCTGGCTGCTTGCGCTAAGAAAGAAGAAGCTCCAGTCGCACCAGCTGCTACCGAAACCCCAGCAGCTGTCGCACCAGCTGACGCAACCGCTACCCCAGCTGCTGATGCAACCGCACCAGCTGCTGCTGACGCTGCTGCCGCTGACGCTGCTGCTGCTGCTACCACCGCAACCGACGCAGCTGCTGCTGCTCAAGGTTCGGCTGAGCAAGCTGCTGACGCTGCTGCTACCACCAAGTAATTCGTTACTTCGGCAAGAAAGACCGGCCTGCGGGCCGGTTTTTTTACGTCTGTACTTTTGTTCTCGTGACCAGGCGATTGGCTTGACCTAATCGTTGGCACAAAAAAAGTCGTCCCCGCGAAGGCGGGGACCCAAGTACTGCCAGCGCTATCGAAACGCTGGCAAACTTAGGTCCCCGCCTGCGCGGGGACGACGTGTTGAAGCCGGTGGCCGGCTCCAGGATTACTTCAGCTCGGTATGCAGCAGGTTCAGGATCTTGCCCGCGGTCGGCGAGGTATCTGCCTGGCCTTCGTTGTTCTGCACCGTGACCTTGCTGACGTTGGCGCCCTGCTCGGTCTTGACCAGCACGCGGTAGCGCTGGGCTTCCTTGAGCTCGTCTTCCGACTTGCCGCCCCACGAGAACAGGCGCTTGAAGAAGCCTTCCTTCTGCTCAGCCGCGTCCGGATCGACGTAACGCACGAAGTAGACGCCCTGCACGCGGTCGCGGTCTTCGACGGTGAAGCCGACGCGGTCCAACGCCAGGCCGACACGGCGCCAGGCGCGGTCGAAGCCTTCGTCGACCTCGACCGTGTCGCCCACCAGCTTGGCGTGCTGCGGCGCCACCGGTGCATTGGCGACCGTCGCTTCGGCCGTTGCCACTTCCTTGGTGCCGGTCAGCATCGCGACCATGCGGCCCAGGAATTGCGATTCCAGGCCCGGATCGTTGGGACGCGAGGTCCAGGTGGTGGTTTCGCTCTGCGGGCCGGTCAGGACTTCCTCGGCGCCGCGGTGGCTGACCCAGATCTCGGTCGAGCCGTCCGGCAGGCGCTCGAGGCGGGTGCGGAACTTGTCGCGCTCGCCGGTCGAGTAGGCGCGGTCGAACACGCGGCCGATGGCGTTGCGGATGAAGTCTTGCGGGATCTTCGAACGGTTCTCGACCCAGGCGGTTTCCATGGTGCCGGTGGTGGCCGACTCGGTCTCGACCGCGAAGCCCTGCTCTTCCCAGAACTGGCGCAGCTGCGGCCACAGCTGTTCCGGGGTCTGCTTGACCACCAGCCAGCGCTGGTCGCCGTTGCGCTGCACGCTGATCGCGTCGCTCGAGATCGGTCCGATCTGCTGGCTGCTTGCCGCGACGCCAGGGACGAAGCCGCCGCCCGTGCCGGCGGCAGCGGCCGCCGCCTGGCCCGACGCGGTGGCGACGCCACGGCCGTCAGGGATGGCGTAGCGGTTGTCGCGCTGCAGCTTGGTCAGATCGGGCGGCACGTCCAGCGGCGCGGCTTTCTTGGCGCCCTTGTAATCGACCTTGTCGCCTTCAAAGATGGTGGTGCAGGCCGCCAGGCTGAAAGCGAGCGCGGTCAGCGTCAGCACGCGTGCGGCAGCAGGAGCGGAAACCAGGGGCGAGAAATTGGAACGCGCGGAGTTGAATGCCGAGTACTTGCTTTTAGTCATGTCGTTCGATATCAGGTCAGGAACCCGAACCCTTGCGGGTCCGGGATTAGGAATGAACGCCGGCTTCCACCAGGGCGGCACGCACGGTCTCGTGGTACTGGGCGGACAGCGGCGCGAGCGGCAGGCGCAGGCCGGCGGGCATCTTGCCCATTTCGGCCAGCGCCCACTTGACCGGCACCGGGTTCGGTTCGACGAACAGCTTGCCATGCAGGCCGAGCACGCGGTTGTTGATCTCGACCGCACGCGCGACGTCGCCTGCCATCGCGGCCACGCACAGCTCGTGCATCGCGCGCGGGGCGACGTTGGCCGTCACCGAAATATTGCCTGCGCCGCCGCAGAACATCAGGGTCATCGCGCTCGGATCGTCGCCCGAATAGACGGCGAACGATTTGTCCACCATCTTGAGCAGCTCGATACCGCGGCCGATATTGCCAGTGGCGTCCTTGATGCCCACGATATTCTCGATCGGCGCCAGGCGCGCGACGGTCTCGTTGGCCATGTCGGCCACGGTACGACCCGGCACGTTGTACAGGATGATCGGCAGGTCCACGCTTTCCGCGATGGTGCGGAAATGGCGGTACATGCCCTCTTGCGTCGGACGGTTGTAATAAGGAACGACCTGCAGCGATGCATCGGCGCCGCATTCCTTGGCGTGACGGGTCAGCGCGATCGCTTCCGCGGTCGAGTTGCCGCCGGTGCCGGCGATGACCGGGATGCGGCCGGCGACGTGATCGACGGCCAGCTTGACGAGTTCGCAATGCTCTTCCGGCGACACGGTGGCGGATTCGCCCGTCGTGCCCACGATGACGATCGCGTCGGTGCCTTCTGCGACGTGCCAGTCGATCAGCTTGCGCAAGGAATCGCGGTCAAGGCTGCCGTCTTCGAACATCGGAGTGACGAGTGCTACGATACTGCCCTTAATCATAATCTTGGCCGTGCCATTCATTAAAAAATCTGATTGTAGCGGATAGCCCGCCGCTATGGTTCATTCCTGACCACAATATGGTCGAGCCGGGCCTCGGTTTTGGCAAATGCCGGACCGGCCGCGCACAGGCGCTGCACCTGGGCCGGATGCGGCCGCTCCACATGGCCGTCCTCGTAGGCCAGCACCTGCAAGCCACCGTCCTGCGCCAGCCCCAGCAGTTCGCCAGGCGCCAGCATGAAGGCAGGATTGGATGGTTTGCCGTAGATCTGGTTCCCCTGCGCGAAAGTTTCGTAGATCAGGATGCCGTCTGGCCGCAGGCTGGCCGCCAATGCGGCGAACAGGGGCCGGTGCAGGTAATTGGTGACCACGATCGCCGAAAAACGCCCCGCCTCGAAGGGCCAGGGCGAACCCTCGGCCTCGAGGTCATAGGCCATCGTCGTGACGTTCTCGCCTGCGCTGGCGGCCAGCGCCTCGGGCTTGAGGTCCAGCGCCAGCACCTGCAGGCCGCGCGCCGCCAGCAGGCGCGTGTGGCGGCCATTGCCGCAAGCCAAGTCGAGCGCCTCGCCCGGCGGCGCCAGGGAAACGAAGCGTTCCACCCATGGCGACGGCGGCAGCGTCTGCATGTTCACACGCGGCGCGTCGACTGGCATGGCGTCAGAACAGCACGAAAGTGAACGGCAGGACCATCAGGTCCACGATCCAGCGGCCCAGCTGCATCACCGGCACCACCCAGTAGCCCACCAGTTGCAGGAACACCAGGCCCAGCACGATGAAGAAGCCGTAGGGCTCGATGCGGGCGAATTTCCAGGCCAGGCTGTTGGGCAGCATGCTGGTCAAGACCCGGCCGCCGTCCAGCGGCGGGATCGGCAGCAGGTTGAAGGCCATGATCAACAGGTTCGTCAGGATGCCGGCCTCGGCCATGCGGCGCGGGAAGGTCTCGCTGACGCCAAAGAATACCAGCAACGCCGCGAACAGCAGCCACAGCGCGGCCATGATCAGGTTGGCAATGGGACCGGCCAGCGCGACCCAGGCCATGTCGCGCTTCGGATTGCGCAGGCGGCCGAAGTCGACCGGCACCGGCTTGGCGTAGCCGAACACGAAGGGCGTAAACAGATACATCATGATCGGAATCACGATGGTGCCCCAGATGTCGACGTGCACCAGCGGGTTCAGGCTCATGCGGCCCTGGGAATAGGCGGTGTTGTCACCGAAAAATTTGGCGGCGTAGGCGTGGGCGGCTTCGTGCAGGGTAATCGCAAAAAGAACGGGCAGCGCGTAGACGGCGATGTTGCGTATCGTTTCATCCATAAGGGGGGATTCTATCAGAGGCCGGTACGCACTTGTCCTGTGGAATTCTTAAGCCGCTTATTGACCCAGTATCACAGACCGAAGGCCGCCGGATCGCCCCTGCCCTCGCGCACCAGCTCTGGTTCGGGGCCGGTCAGGTCGATGATGGTGGTCGGCTCCAGCAAGCCGGCGCCGCCGTCGATGATCAGCTCGATTTGCTTTTCCAGGCGCTCGCGCACTTCTTCCGGGTCGGACAGCATATGGTCGTCGCCCGGCAGTTGCAGGGTGGTGCCGATCAGCGGCTCGCCCAGTTCTTCGAGCAGCGCCAGCGTGATGCGGTTCTCGGGCACACGCAGGCCGATGGTCTTGCGCGACGGGTGCGACAGGCGGCGCGGCAGTTCGCGCGTCGCCTCCAGGATCACCGTATACGGGCCCGGCATCGTGGCCTTGAGCAGACGATATTGTGTGTTATCGACGCGAGCATATTGCGCGACCTCGGACAGGTCGCGGACGAGCAGGGTCAGGTGGTGCTTGTCGTCGATGCCGCGAATCCGGCGCAGCTTGTCGACCGCCGCCTTGTCATCCAGGCGGCAGACCAGCGCATACGCGGAATCGGTCGGCAAGGCGACGATGCCGCCGCTGCTGACGATCTGCGCCGCCTGCTTGATCAGGCGGGCCTGGGGGTTCTCGGGGTGGATCTGGAAATATTGGCCCATCTAAACGTCCTTGATTGATTAACGCAGTTGCTGGAGCGCGGCGATGCGCTGTTCCATCGGCGGGTGGGTGGAGAACAGCGCGCCCCAGCCGCCGCCGCTGCCGGAAATGCCCGATGCGGACATCGTCTTGGGCAGCGCGCCCGGCGCCAAACCGCCCAGGCGGGCCAGCGCATGCTGCATCGGCACCGGGCTGCCCATCAGTTTGCCGGCGCCGGCGTCGGCGCGGAATTCGCGCTGGCGCGAGAACCAGGCAACGATGATCGAGGCCAGCAGGCCGAACAAAATTTCGAGCACAATCACGCTGGCGAAGTAGCCGATGCCGGGGCCCTCGCCCTCCTTACGGAACAATACCTTGTCGACGAAGAAACCGACCACACGCGCCAGGAACACGACGAAGGTATTCACCACGCCCTGGATCAGGGTCAGGGTGACCATGTCGCCATTGGCGATGTGCGCCACCTCGTGGCCGAGGACGGCTTCGACCTCGTCCTGGTTCATGCTCTGCAGCAGGCCGGTCGAGACGGCGACCAGAGCGGAATTTTTAAACGCGCCGGTGGCGAAGGCGTTCGGCTCGCCGTCATACACGGCGACTTCAGGCATGCCGATGCCGGCGCGCTCGGACAGGCGGCGCACCGTTTGCACCAGCCATTGCTCGGTGGAGTTGGCCGGCTGCTCGATCACGCGCGCGCCGGTCGACCACTTGGCCATCGGCTTGCTCATCAGGAGCGAGATGATGGCGCCGGTAAAACCGATTACCACGGACAACACGGCCAGTTCGCCGACATTGATGCCCTGTGCCGAGACACCCCGGCCCAGGCCGAACAGATTCATCACCAGCGTCAGTACCAGCACGACGGCAAGGTTGGTGGCAAGGAACAGAACGACACGCTTCATGGCAGACATCTCCGGTAAGTTGATGGCAAGATGCCAAGATTGGGCTGGACCGCGCGAAATTCAAGGCCCAGCCATTATCGAACCGGGCCTTGACGCCTTACCTCTGCAGGAAAAAGCGCAGCATCTCGCGCGAGGCGTTGGGGCCGAGCGCATCGGTATGCGAACCGGCCGCATCACCGCCCGCCCAGGTGTGCCCGGCGCCGTGCACAATCCAGTGTTCCGCCATCGCCCGGCCCTCTTGGTCGCGCCAGGTGCGGTGGGTGGCGCGGCGCCCGCCCTGGGTGGATTCGGTATCGCTCGCATGCAGCGGCGTGGCGCGCAGGCCGGCGTGGGCGCCGACAAATTGCTTCAGCACCGCTTCGCCGTTGCCCTGATTGACCACATGGTCGGCATCGCCATGGAAGACGATCACCGGCACCGCCTCGCGCAGGCTGCGCCCGCGTCCCGGCTTTTTCATCGCTTGAAGACCCGTGATCATGTCGCGCGCGCTGCCCGCCGGCAAACCGGAATGGACACCGATCGCGGCGAACAGTTCCGGATACTCGGCGCCGAGCACCGCCGCCATCGCGCCGCCGGCCGACATGCCGGCCACGAACACCTGCGAGGGCTCGGCATCGTACTCCCGCACGACCTCGCGCGTCATCGCGGCCAGGATGCCCGGCTCGCCCGCGTCACGCGCCTGGTGGCCCGGCTCGAACCAGTTCCAGCAATGTGAATGGTTGGCGCGGCCGTCCTGCTCGGGATACAGCACCAGGACGCCAAGTTCTTCGGCCAGCGCGTTCATGCCGGTGCCGACCGCGAAATCGTCCGGGTTCTGGGTGCAGCCGTGCAGCATGACGACCAGCGGACGGCGGCCCTCGGCCGGTTTCGCGGGAATGTACAGCTTGTAGCGGCGACTGCCCGCTTCGCAGACGTGGCTGCCGGCGATGAAGCGGCCGGGCGCTGCCTTCGCGGACGCCGATGGGCAGGCCGCGGGCCGGGGCGGGACGAAGCGCTTGCCCGCACTCCGGCTCCAGTCGGGCGCCGGGTTCAGGTCGACGAATTCCGGCTGGCGCGCAAACGCGCTGGCTGAGGGATGCGATTCCGGGGTGGCCAGGCCGGCCTGCGCCAGTGCCTGCTGGATTACGGCGGTCGCGCCAGACATGTCCTTGCCGCGCACCATGCGCGCCGATTCCAGCATCTGGCCGATAAAACGATCGAGGTTTTTCATATCAATTCCCATAACGGGTGTAAATGCGGTCTGCCAGCGCCTGCCGGACTGCAGGGGCGGCAACGAAGGCGCCAAGCACATGGATCGAGGCGATCGCCTGCACGGCGAGCTCTACCGGCACGTCGTCTTCGATCACGGCCAGACCGAGCACATTAATTTCAAGCTGTTCCCCCTGAGCCACTACCTGCTCAAGTTCGCGCAGCGAATAACGGTGCAGGCCCATGACGTAGCGCTTGCGCACGACGGCCTGGCGGATCACGTCGGCATGCTGCTGCAACAGGTTGCGAATTGCCGCGCGGACGAGGTCGGTACGATTGGAATAAAAACCTTCGTCGACCAGCAGATCCACCTGGGCCAGGTCGACCAGGCCGACGTTGACGGTGACCTTGTCGCTATCAGGCAGCCTTGCTTGGGACAATGCGCGCTTTACCATCTTCTCATACTCCTCTCATACTCCAATTGGAGTATATTATGCCGATAAGCGGTAACACACAAGCTTTTCCAGCGGGATTGGATCCTACGGTCCATTTAGCAAAAGTTCCGGGAGCCGACTGGCGCAGTGAGAGATATCAAGCTCGCACCGTCTGCGCGCACGTGTGTATTGAAGTGCCTTGAACGCTCCATTAGGCTCTCCTAACCACGTTATTCCGGGGGCTCATCATGGACTGCAAGTCGACTGATCGCATTGCCTTCAAGCAGCAGCTTTTTGCCCGTGAAGAACTCTCGCGGCGCTGGCCGGCACTGAACAAATACATCAGTTCCACGACCGCGCTCGAAGCGGCCTATATCAATACGGACCAGTTGATTGGCAACCGCCTCGAGATCTCGCGCGGCACGGCCCAGGAGGCGCTCGACTTCTACAACAAGGTGGTGCAGGACGGCCGCTACATCGATCGCCTGCTGGAAGCGCCACAGGAAGTGGCGGAGAAACTGAAATTGCCGCTTTCCGAGGACGCCATCAAGCGGCTCGTCACGGTCAACGAACTACTTCCCCCTGGAAGCACGGTAATGAATATCGCCGTGGTGGCCGTCGCCGTGGCCGTGACCGTCGTGATCGTCAAGGGCATCGATCCGCTGGAAGAACTCGTCATCGACCAGCGCGGCTTCGTGAGACTGTAGCGCATGGAGACGTCGGCGCCGAACGTCGTGCTGGCCAGCCTGCCGTGGGCAACCTACGCCGAGCCCTCGCTGGGTCTGGCGACATTGAAAGCCGAACTGGACCGAGCGGGTATCGCTTGCCGGGTCCGCCACTTGAATCTGCGCTTGCTACGCTATGTCAGTGCGCAATCGTGTTCCATGCTGGCCACGTTCTGGGGCATCAATGAATTCCTGTTCACAGGACTACTCGACGGCGAACTGGACGACGAGCAAGCCGCATGTCTTGCCGAGCGCTGCGCAGTGCATGCGGCGACGGTCCAGCAAGACCGCTACCGCTCGACGGAAGCGCTGCTGCATCTCTGCCTCCACCTGCGCGACGACGTCATGCCGCGCTACCTGGCCGAATGCGCCGACGACATCCTGGCCTTGCAACCCACGCTGGTGGGATTCACCTGCATGTTCGACCAGACCCTCGCGTCCGTTGCCCTGGCACGTTTGCTCAAGATGCGGCGCCCCGACCTGCCCGTGATCCTGGGTGGCTATGCGCTCGAAGGGTTACCTGGCGATAACGTACTGCGCAGCTTCCTATGGATCGATGCCGTGGCGCGCGGGGACGGCGAACCGCAAATCGCGCGCCTGGCCTGGGCATCGGTGGGAAAGGACGAGTTTGCCCGGATTCCCGGCGTTCAGGTTCGCCCGAGGCCGGGAGCCATGCAAACGCCCGTTCCCAAGGGGCTGGCGGCTGAGCTTGACCGGAACCCGCCACCCGACTACACCGACTGGTTCGCCGACCTCGATGCCCTTCAGTCCGACGAAGGCATTACCGTCCACAGCAAGGTGTTGCCGGTGGAGGCGTCACGCGGTTGCTGGTGGGGCCAGCACAAACACTGCGTTTTCTGCGGCATCGACGAAGACACCCTGCGTTATCGCGCCAAATCGTCGGGGCAGGTGCTGTCCATGCTGGACGCCATGCGCCAACGCCATGGCGATCGCATCTATCGCTTCTCGGACTATATCCTTCCACGCCAGTACTACCACGACATGCTCGACCAGCTGGCACAGACTTCCCCACGGCTGCGCCTGATGGGCGAAATCAAGGCCAACCAGAGCGACGAGCGCCTGGGCCGTTTCGCGGCAGCAGGCTTCGTCGAACTCCAACCCGGCATCGAATCGTTCTCGTCCGAGGTGCTCAAGCTGATGGACAAGGGCGTACGCGGCATCCACAACGTCCTGACCCTCAAGTCCGGCTACCGGCACGGCATCCAGATCAATTACAACATCCTGTATGGCTTGCCGGGCGAACAGGTCGCGTGGTATCGCGCAATGGTGCAACAGCTGCCCAAGCTATACCACCTGACACCGCCGGTCAGCCGCACCGAAACGATCGTCACGCGCTTTGCCCCCTTGCAGGCAGATCCGACACGCTTCGGATTGTCCCCCAAGCCGCGCCATCATCGCTGCTATGACGTCATGTTCTCCCGCGCATTCCAGCAAGCGCATGACTTTCGGCTGGATGACTACGCCTATTATTTCGCCCGAGGCTTTGACTATCCGAACGAACTCTGCATTTTTTACCGCATGCTGGTGGAGCAGGTCGAACACTGGAAGGCCCAGCATCGGCAACGGGCTGTCTACCTGTACTACAGCGATGACGGAGCAACGCTGACCGTCCACGACAGCCGCTTCGGGGCCGAAACGATGCAAGGCTTCGACGGCCTCGAACGGCGCCTGCTGCTGGCGTGCGAAGACGCAATCCACACCTCGGAAGCGCTTGCACTGGCGTTACCGGAATTCGCCCCCGAGGCAATCGCACCAGCCGCCAAATTGCTGGCCGACGAATATCGCCTGCTCTGGCGTGAAGGAGAGCACCACTTGTTCCTGGCCGTGCCAGAAGACGTATGGCAGCACCATAGTGCGAGCAACTGGACGCAAAGCTGGACGGCGAACTACTGCTAGCCGCCCAGGATTAAAACAGCAGCTGCTTCAGAACCAGTCGTGCCACACCGGCGTCACGCCGGATGGCAGCGGCGGCAATTCGGCGAACTCGACCCGCGCCTCCCCGGGCGCATGAAAATCGGTGCCGCGCGAGGCCAGGAAGCCATAGCGCCGCGCCAGCTCGGCATAGATCCCGTACTGGTCCGGCGTGTGGCTGCCGGTGACGACCTCGATGGTATTGCCGCCCAGCTGGCGGAACTCGTCGAACAGGACGCCTTGCGCCGTGTCGCTGAAACGATAGCGGCCCGGATGCGCAATCACGGGAATCCCGCCCGCGCCGCGGATCCAGCCCATCGCCTCGGCCAGCGTGGCCCAGCGGTGCGGCACATAGCCGGGCCGGCCTTCGGTGAGGAAGCGGCGGAATACTTCGGAGGTGGTGTCGCACACGCCGATCTCGCACAGGAAGCGCGCGAAATGGGTGCGCGACATCAGGTCGGGATTGGCGACGTAGCGCAATGCGCCCTCATAGGCGCCGGGAATGCCGGCCTGCTCCAGCTGGGCCGCCATCTCGCGCGCGCGCTGCTCGCGGCCGTTGCGGGTCGCGGCCAGGCCGGCGATCAGGGCCGGATTGTCTTCGTCGACCTGCAGGCCGACCACGTGCACGGTCTCGTTGGCCCAGGTGACCGAGATCTCGACCCCGGCCACGAAGCGCATGCCCAGTTCGTCCGCCGCCTTGCGCGCGGCCTTGATGCCGCCGACCTCGTCGTGGTCAGTAAGCGCCCACACGTCAACCCCGCCCTTGCGCGCGTAAGCCGCCACATCGGAAGGAGCGAGTACGCCGTCGGAGACGGTGGAATGGCAGTGCAGGTCGACTTTCAGCATGGGGCGAATGTGGTATCTGGAACGACACATTGTACGCGCATTTGGCTGCCCGCTATCGCGGTTCGAGCCCCACCCCAGCCGCTCGGCAAACGCACGGAATGCCGGCGTCGCGAAGCCATCCCGCCACACCAGGCAGGTATCGAGACGGCCCAATGGCAGGATCTTCAACGAAGCCGGCGCACCGCCCAGCGCCAGCACGCTGGCCGGCAGCACCGTCAAGCAGGCGCCGGCGGCCACGCAGGCGATCATCGCGTGATAGGAGTTCATCTCCTGCACCCGCCAGGCCGGGTCGCCGGCGATGCCCAGCCGGTCTTCCGCCAGGCTGCGGTAAGTGCAGCCCTGCGGGAAGGCAGCCAGCGAGCGCGCCCTCACCTGCCGCGCGTCCTCGACGTCCGATTCGCCGGGCGGCAGCAACAACAGCAGCTCTTCGACCCAGACTGGCATCGATTGCAGCCCCATCTCGATGAGCTCCGCACTATCGTCCGGCAAGGCGGCGAAGGCGCAGTCGAGCGCACCCGTCCTCACCTGTTCGACGAGCTGGCGCGACGGGCCGGTGCGCAAGACCAGCCGCGTGGCCGGATGGTCGACGTGGAAGGCGGCCAGCACGCCCGGCAAGCGGCTGGCCGCCGTACTCTCCATGCTGCCGATCCGCAGCACGCCGCCCGAGGCGCCGTTCGATACGACTTGCCGCGCCTCGTCTTCCAGCGCCAGCAGGCGTTCGGCATAGACGAGGAACTCCTCGCCCGCCGTCGACAGCGCGATGCGCTTGGCCCTCCGCACGAACAGTCCGGCCCCAAGGTCCGCCTCGAGTTGCTGGATCCGGGTCGTCACATTCGACGGCGCCCGCCCCAGCCGCGCCGCAGCCTGCGTGATGCTCAGCTCCGCCGCCACGGCGCAAAAAATGCGCAAAGATTCAGTTTCCATATATCTTTTCTCAAAACAGAATGATACCATCACTTCATTCTCGAATTGAGAATAACAGTCAAACGAAAGGAGCCGCCATGCAACCGTCCCATCCATTCTTTTCCCAGCTGTCCGTCACGCATCCGATCATCCAGGCGCCGATGGCTGGCGTAGGCACGCCGCAACTGGCGGCGGCGGTATCCAATGCCGGTGCGCTGGGTTCGCTGGGGATCGGCGCGAGCACGGCGGCGCAGGCGCGCGCGACGATCGAGGAAACGCGGGCGCTGACGGGGAAAGCGATCAATGTGAACGTGTTCTGCCACGCGCCGGCCCAGCGCGATGCCGCGCGCGAGTCGGCCTGGCTGGCTCACCTGGCGCCGCTGTTCGCGGACGCCGGCGCGGCGCTGCCCTCCTCGCTCGATGAAATCTACCGCAGCTTCAACGATGACGAAGAGTCGTTCAGGATGCTGCTCGACCTGCGCCCGCAAGTGGTCAGCTTCCACTTCGGCCTGCCGTCGGGCGAACGCCTGGCGGCGCTGCGCGCGGCCGGCATCCGCACCATGGCCACCGCCACCAACCTGGATGAAGCGCTGACCATAGAACGGGCGGGAATCGACGCGATCGTGGCGCAAGGCATCGAAGCCGGCGGCCACCGCGGCATGTTCGACCTCGATGCGACCGACGAACGGCTGAGCATGGCGGTGCTGGTGCGCCTGCTGGTCAAACGGACGGGACTGCCGGTGATCGCCGCCGGCGGCATCATGGACGGCGCCGGCATCAAGGCCGCGCTGGACCTCGGCGCGGCGGGAGCGCAGCTCGGCACCGCCTTCATCCTGACGCCCGAATCGGCGGCCAACGACGCCTACCGCACCAACCTACAAAGCGAACGCGCCGCTACCACCGCCCTGACCGCGGCAATCTCGGGACGGCCGGCGCGCGGCATCGTCAATCGCCTGGTAAGCCATGGCGCGTCCGGCGTTCCGGCCGCCTATCCGGTGGCGTATGACGCGGCCAAGCAGTTGCACGCGGCGGCGGCGAAGACAGGCAACCATGAATATGCGGCGCACTGGGCCGGGCAAGGGGCCCCGCTCGCGCGCGCCATGCCGGCGGCGGAACTGGTGGAGACGCTAGTGCGTGAACTCAATGCCGCCGGCGACGCCGCCTGATGCGGGCCAGCCGGCTCTCGCCATTTACCTGATGGGCGAGCTGCAGCGCTACCGCGCGCACGGAGGACCGGTCGGCGCGCTGGCGCAGCGCTTCGTGCTGGCGATCGACGCGGCGGACGACGTCCGGATCGCCCCGGACGTGATGGACCGGCTCGCGATGCTGGCGCAGGCGCCGGAAGCGCTGGACGACGCCGAGCTGCGCTGGGTGCGCAATCAGCTGCCGGAAATCGTGCGCCAGATTGCCCTGGTCAGTCCGGCACCAGCATGGAACGGATCGTCCCCTGCTTCGCCAGCACGTAGTCATGTCCCGCCAGCACCAGGTTCGTGGTCGGCTGGATCACCTTGACGTTGATGAAGATGGTGTCGCGCGTCTCGGCATACGAACCCACGACCACCGCCTGCGCGTTGTGCGTGCCGGCCACTTCGCCCAGCTCGCGGGTGAGCATCAGCTCGCCCTGGTTGCGCTTCAGGTAGACGCTGTTGCGCAGCTTCATTTCCAGCACCGGCAGGCCGCCCTGGGCCAGGCGGGTGGCGATCTGCTCGGACACCACACGGCCCAGCATCGAGCTATGTTCGAGGGCGTCGATATTGACGAGCGTGGCCATGATCAGTGGCTGGTCGCCGGTCAGCTTGCTGGCCAGCTGGGCCTGCAAGGCGTCGGCCGCGCGGTAGTTGGCGGCGACGAAATCGTTCGCGCTCACCGAGGTGTAGTTGGGTTGCTCGACCAGCGCGCAGCCGCCCAGCAGCAAGGACAGGCCCAGCGCGGCCGCCGATAGTTTCAATGTGCGCATGTTCAGCTCAATGGTCCTTGACCGCGAAGGTCTTCGATGTCGGCACCGGCGCTGCCTGGGCGGCGTCGTACAGCGCCAGGTCCTCGTCGCTGGTGTAGTAGACCGAGGTGTTGCGCGTGTAATAGCGCTGCTCGTCGGCAACCGAGACGGTCACGATCATTTCGGTCCTCGGGGTATCGCCCGGCGCGAACTGGGCGGTGAACCAGCGATGCGCGTCGAAGCCGTAGACGCCGGCCGTCAGCAGCCACTCGGGGCTGTGCTGGATGCTGGTCAGGACCCAGGCGCCGCTGGCCAGCGCCGTCGGCAGCCCGGCGTAGCGGTACTGCGGACGGTCGGCCGAGAAGGCGACCACTTGCGTGTCGAGCTCGATCTTGAGCGCACCCGGCACGGGATTCTTGACGACCACGAATCCATCGTTGACCAGGGCCGTGACCAGGTGCGACTTCACGCCCGTGCTGAAGATCGACAGTTGCAGCGGCTCCACGTACAGGGAGCGGCTCGGCGCCGTCTTCAGGGTCGGGCCCAGCTCGGTCGCCATATGGCGCGCGATCACGCCCCAATGGGCCGCGGCCTGGAGCTTGGGCTGGTGCGTGCTGGCGAAATTGGTGGCCACGGGGGCCGGGCTGTAGGGCATGGCGCAGCCTGCGAGCAGCAGGCCGGCGGCGAGCGCGCTGGCGCCTCGGTAAGCCATCGTGAATCCTGTCGGTCTATGGTGCGACCGGACTGGCGCACGCTCGGGGGCGACTGTATCACAGCAGTTTCCCTCGGGCAATTTATCTATTAAGGATGAGGTGTGGATACAACGACAATGGCGCCCCCGGCGCCATGGCTGACACGCCGTCGATACAATCAGTTGGTGACCACGACGTCTGCCTCGAGCCAGACCGGTGGTTTGGCATTCAGGATCGACACCGGGTTCGGCGTCAATCCGAACGCCAGTGTCGCGGGCGTGCCGCTTGCCCTGACCTCTCCACTGGAATCGGCCAGCGGTTGCGGCCCGCACAGGTCGCGACACAGTGGCCTGGCGTCTGGCGGCACCGCGCTGACGACTGCGGTGGCGAAGGTCACGGGACCGGGCACGACGGCCACCGCTCCCCGTACCTCCACCGGCAGATATCCGCCTTGCCACCGCATACGGCAACCGGCAATCTGCCGGCCATATACGCCAGCGGCACTGCCGTCATCGGCATAGACTGGGACTTTTCCGCTGACCTCGCAGAGCCTGGTCCGCTTGCTGACACGCCCATTCCTTGTTTCGAGCAGGTGAACGCTGACCTTCATGCTGGCCTCGCGCACCTGCTTTGGTTCCGGTGGCGGAGGCGGCGTGGCGTATGCGGTCGAAGCGCTCAACAAAAGAAGCGCCAGCAGGCACCGACGGCGCGCCCTGCGCATATGGGCCGATCCGGGCATATTCATGGGCGATCAGTGTGAAGATGGTTTATCGGACGTTCTCAACCCGCAACAAGGAATTCCTCGACCATGGTCGCCAGCAGTTCCGGCTGATCATGATGCAGCATATGGCCGGCCTGCGGCACCATGCGCGGCGTCACATTGTTCAGATAAGCCATGCGCCGATCGACCTCGGCGCGCGCCTGTTCCTTGGCCCCCATCCAGCGCCACATATCGGTGTCCTCGGCCTCGACCCACAGCACCGGCGCCGTGATCGCGCTCCAGCAGGCCATGATTTCGTCGACGTGGTACAGCAGCGGCGAGCTCATTTTATGCGCCGGATCGCCCAGGATCTTCCACAGCCCGTCGCGGTCCTGTTCCGCCCAGTGGACGGCCAGGAAGGCGGCGCGCTCAGGCGCCAGGCGCGGATTGGTCTTGCGCAGGCGCGCCGCCACCTCGTCCAGGCTGGCGTAGCCGCGCATCTCGGGGGGCTCGCGCAACTCGTCGAGCCACTTGGCCACCCGGCCCGGATACTGTTTCGGGTGCGTGGTCGGCAAGCCGAAGCCTTCCAGGTTAATCAATTTCGCGATGCGCTGCGGCCGCACGCCGGCGTAGATGCCGGCGATATTGCCGCCCATGCTGTGGCCGAGCAGGTTCACCGCCTCGCCCGGAGCGTAATGGTCGAGCAAGACGTCGAGATCGGCCACGTAGTCCGGGAACCAGTAGGTGTCGGCACCCGAACGTGCGCTCTGGCCGAAGCCGCGCCAGTCGGGCGCGATCACGTGCCAGTCTTCTTTCAGGCAATCGACCATGAACTGGAACGAGGCCGACACGTCCATCCAGCCGTGCAGCATGAACAGCCTGGGCGCGCCGGGCGAGCCCCAGTGGCGCACGTGCATGCGCAGGCCGCGAACGGTAAGGAATTCGGAACGGGAAGGTTTCATGCTATTCCTGAAATTAGTACGGTCGTTCGGATGATTATACGGGCCGGCGGTTGAATTCGCGCATCGCGGCCCCATCTGCCGGACTTCGGGACAGGACGGGGGCGGTAAAATAGCGCCATTTCCACCTACGCGAGCACATCCATGGCTATTTACCAGCTGGGCGAGCATGCGCCCGAGATCGATCCGTCGGCGTTTGTCGCCGACACGGCCACCCTGGTGGGCAGGGTCAGGCTCGCCGCGAATGCGTCGGTATGGTTCGGCACCACGCTGCGCGGCGACAACGAGCCCATCACGATCGGCGAGAACAGCAATGTTCAGGAAGGCACCGTGATGCACACCGATCCGGGCTATCCGCTCGACATCGGCAAGAACGTGACGATCGGCCATCAAGCCATGCTGCACGGCTGCACGGTGGGCGACGGTTCGCTGATCGGGATCCAGGCCGTGGTGCTCAACGGCGCGCGGATCGGCAAGGGATGCCTGGTCGGCGCCGGCGCCCTGGTCACGGAAGGCAAGGAATTTCCCGATCACTCGCTGATCCTGGGTTCGCCCGCGAAGGTGGTGCGGACACTGACACAAGAAGACCTGTTGCGCCTGGAAGGCAATGCCGCGAACTATGTTGCGCGCGGCCAGCTGTTCAAGGCGCAGCTCAAGAAAATCGGATAAAGAATGACGACTACGGATACTGGCACCACCAACAGGGACACCCTGCAAAAATTCATCTTCGACAATGCGGCCGTGCGCGGCGAGCTGGTCGAGATTTCGGACACCTGGCGCGAGATCCAGGCCCGTCACGCTTACCCGAAGGCGGTGCGTTCGGTGCTGGGCGAGATGGTCGCGGCTGGCGCCCTGCTGTCGGCCAACCTCAAGTTCAACGGTTCGATCGTGATGCAGATCCACGGCGACGGCCCGGTGCGCCTGCTGGTGGTCGAATGCGACGCCGACCTGCGCATGCGCGCCACGGCGAAACTGGCGCCCGACGTCGAGATCGCGGACGACGTCACCCTGAGCGACATGTTCAACGCCAACGGCAAGGGCCGTTTCGTGATCACGCTCGACCCGGCCGACAAGGTCCCGGGCCAGCAGCCCTACCAGGGCGTGGTGCCGCTCGACGGCGACGATATGGCGACCGTGATCGAGAACTACATGCTGCGTTCGGAGCAGATGGACACGCGCCTGTGGCTGGCGGCCGACGACAAGGTCGCGCGCGGCCTGCTGCTGCAAAAGCTGCCGCGCCACAGCGGCAAGGACGACCAGGTCAAGCAGGCCTCCGAGGCCGAAGACCTGGAAACCTGGAACCGCGCCGCCATGCTGGGCCAGACCGTCAAGCGCGAAGAGCTGCTGACGACCGATATCTCGACGCTGCTGCACCGCCTGTTCTGGGAAGAGACCATCCGCGTGTTCGACCCGGTGCACCCGCAATTCCATTGCAGCTGCAACCGTGAGAAGGTCGGCAATATGCTCAAGATGCTGGGCCAGGAAGAAGTCGAATCGGCGCTGGCCGAGCTGGGCGAACTGGGGATCAACTGCGATTTCTGCGGCAAGCACTACGCCTTCGACAAGGTCGACTGCGCGCAGTTGTTCGCCAGCGACAGCCCGGTCCAGACCTTGATTCCGCCGAGCGGTAGCACGCATTAAGCTATCGACGTCGTTCTTCTACTGACGCCAGCACGTCGTCCCCGCGCAGGCGGGGACCCAAGGCATTTACGTGGCCACTTGCGTTGGAAGCAGGCGGCGTGCATGCGAGCTTGGGTCCCCGCCTTCGCGGGGACGACATTTACAGGCTGACAAAGCAACGCTTCATTCAGCGCATCAGCGCACGCTGCGAAAACTCTTGCGCAACTCGTCGGCGAACAGTTCCGGCTGCTCCATCGCGGGATAGTGGCCGCCCTTCGCTACCTCGTTGTAGTACATCAGCGTCGGATAACGCTCCTGCACCCAGCGCCGGCTGGCCATGTGCAGGTCGCGCGGGAACTGGCTGAAGGCCACCGGCACGGCGATCTCGCGTTCCTTGAAGGTGCGCATGCTCTCCCAGTAGATGCGGGCCGACGACCCTGCGGTGCCGGTCAGCCAGTACCAGTCGACGGTGTCGAGGATGTCGTCCATGCTCACCGCGTCGGTCGGATCGCCATCGTGGTCCATCCAGCGCCAGTACAGGTCGAGCAGCCACGCCGCCTGGCCTACCGGCGAGTCGGTCAGCGCATAAGCGATCGTCTGCGGGGTCTGGATCTGCATCAGCTGGTAGCCGGACTGGTTTTCCTTGAAGTCGCGCACGCGCCGCAGCCCTTCCTCCTCCTGCGCGTCGCGCGCTTCCATTCCCTCGACCACCGGCAGCATATTGAAGTGCACGGCCTTGACCGCCGGCAGCCCGATGCCGCCCAGTTCATTCGTGATCGAATATCCCCAGTCGCCGCCCTGGGCCACGAACCCGTCGTAGCCGAGGCGGCGCATCAGTTCGACCCAGGCGTGCGCGATGCGCTCCGGCGTCCAGCCGGGTTCGCGCGGCTTGCCCGTCAGGCCGAAGCCCGGCATCGACGGCAGGACGACGTGGAAAGCGTCAGCCGGGTCGTGCCCATGCGCGCGCGGATCCGCCAGCATCCTGGCGGCCTTCACGTTTTCCACGCTTGAACCGGACCAGCCGTGGGTGATCACCAGCGGCAGCGCATCGGGTTCCGGCGAGCGGATGTGGAGGAAGTGGATGTCGAGGCCATCGATGGTCGTCGAGGATGGTTCGAGCGCGTTCAGCCGCGTCTCGGTCGCGCGCCAGTCATGCCGGTCGCGCCAGTAGTCGGCCAGCGCCCGCAGCCTGGCCAGCGGCACGCCCTGGCTCCAGTCGTCGACGGTTTCCTTGTCGGGCCAGCGCGTACGCGCCAGGCGCTGGCGCAGGTCGTCGAGGTCGGCCTCGGGAATGGCGAAGGGATGCGGTCGGATGGCGTTGCTCACGGCTGGTCTCCTCGTTGATCGTCGGTTGGGGTTTGCGCACGCTTGCGCTCTCTCTCGGCCAGCAGGTCGGCGATAGCGTCATCACCGTAGTGCAGCGCCAGCTCGCGCGGCGTCAGGCCCGTATGGCCCCTGAGATCGTGGCGGGCGCCGGCGTCGCACAAGGCCCGGACCGCATCGACCTGCTGTTGCCACACGGCGTCGTGGAGCGCGCACAAGCCGTTGTAGGCGCCCTGCGCGTTCAGCTCGGGCAAGGGCCGCACGCCGTGCCGTGGTTCGGCCAGCAGGCGGACGATGTCGGCATGGCCGAAATAGGTGGCGTCGTGCAGGGCGGTGCCGCCCATCAGGCCAATCATGCGGGTCGGATCGGCGCCGGCCTCCAGCAGCAGGTGCGCGATGTCGAGATGGCCCTCGCGCGCGGCGATGCCCAGCGGCGTGTAGTTGTCATCGAGGCCGCCGACCATCGGCACCTGCTCGTCGAGATTCGCGCCGGCCGCGATCAGCCGCTCGACCTCGGCCCGGTCGCCGGCCTTGACCGCCGCGACGAGGGTCAGCGCGGCGACGCGCCCGGCGTCGGCGTCGATCCTGGCCTCGATCAGGCGCGCGATGGCGTCAAGGCCGTCGCCGCGTGCGATGTCGAGCGCTGTCTGCGCCCAGTGGTTGCGGATGTTCGGCCTGGCGCCGCGCTCCAGCAGCCGCGCCACGGCGCCGGCATGCTTGTGGAGCACCGCGTCCATCAGCGCCGTATTGCCGAGCACGGGCGACTGCTGGTCGATGAAGGCGCCGCGATCGAGCAGGAAGCCGATGACGTCGGCATTGCCGGACTGCGCCGCCTTGTGGAGCGCGCTCGCCCCCATGCGAGGATCGAGCGCCAGCACGTCGGCGCCGGCGGCGAGCAGCATCGACACCATGTACGACTGTCCGAGGCCGGCCGCGATCATCAGGGGCGTGAAGCCCTCGGGATCACGGCGATCCGGGTCAGCGCCGGTGCGGAGCAGTGCGTTCGCGGTGGGAAGGTCTCCGGCGCGAATGGCGGCATGAAGGGGCATACCATCCTCCCGTATGATTGCTATCGAAAGCCACAGTTGATAAGTTACCGATAGTAGGGAGGAATCGACAGGTCTGCCGTTAGGTAGGACACAGATGCGGCCACAGATGCGGCCACAGATGGCGTCCATCGCGTTTTTGCCCGAAATGGTAAGCTCATGCTGTTATGACACTGTTGCATTTTCAGACATCAGCACCACGTACCCATTACTGACTTACGGAGGAAGCACATGAATATCGATATTGGCATCAGCACCGAAGACCGCGCAAAAATCGTCGACTCGCTCTCGGGCGTCCTGGCTGACAGCTATATGCTGTACCTGAAGACCCACAACTTTCACTGGAACGTGACCGGCCCGATGTTCCAGACCCTGCACGTGATGTTCCAGGAACAGTACACCGAGCTGTGGAACGCACTGGACGACATCGCCGAGCGCATCCGCGCCCTGGGCCATTTCGCACCGGGCACCTACCAGCGCTACGCCGAGCTGTCGACCATCAAGGAAGAAGCGAACGTGCCGGGCGCGCAAGAAATGATTCGCCAGCTGGTCGCAGGCCAGGAAGCGGTGGCGCGCACCGCCCGTGCGGCCTTCCGCATCGCCGACGCCGCCGACGACCAGCCGACCGCCGGCATGCTGGCAAATCGTATGGAAGTGCACGAGAAGAATGCGTGGATGCTGCGCGCCTTCCTGGAGCAAGGCGCGGGCCATACCCAGGGTGAAGCGTCATCGGATTCGAAGAACTGATGATGTGAGGTTGCGGTCCGCATGGGCTGCATGAACAGCTGGGGTCAGGTTGAGATGGTCCGGGTTTCATGGACTTCCGAATAGGGGACAATATGCCCCGGGAGGATTTACATGACAAACAAGAAGTTGCCCTCGAAGCGGGAGATCG